>NC_002578.1:600000-1200000 GCF_000195915.1 Thermoplasma acidophilum DSM 1728
ATATGCCATCGACCTTATTTCTGTAAGAGTCCAGCATTTTCGCACGGCCTATCCATGAACATGGAGATAGATATATTATTTCCTGATTATCGAAGCTCACTTCATTGATAAGCTAATTGCCAGGGCTATGTGATCAGCCGTTTCTTCCACCGATTATCCTCAGAATGTCGGAAAGTGCCACGTTCAGGTCAGCATTTCTTATTCTGAAAATTCTGTTTGCTGGAAGCCGTTCAAGGCTCTCTGCATATATTGTATCAGATCTTTGCGCATCCAGATTCTCATCGATCTTCTCTGGAGAATACCCCCGATCCATCATTCTCTGCCTCAATGCAGATTCATCGGCCTCGAGTATTATAACGATGTTGCATGGCAGCAGATGGGCGTAATGCGCGGCCACTATTCCCTTAAAGTTATCCGACCGCATGCGATCCGAAAGGCAGTCCACATCAACCTCATCGCCTGAAAGGCATCCATATTTTACCGCCAATGCGTTGCCCTCAACGCAGGTGTATCCAAGATCATTCAACAAGTTGCATATTGTGCTTTTCCCAGTTCCAGGGATGCCGCTGATGCAGATCAATTTTCCTCCAATTTGTTCCTTCATGACTGGAAAACCTCTTTTAAGGCCATTCAAACATGATCATCGAACTGGCCTCAGGATATTGCAACACGTTAAAGGAATTTTGCTTCCGTAATTGTATTATGAAGAGATGGTATTCTGCCGATCTGATCGCATTTTCAGGATAGATTCCAAATTGGTTAAATCCATAGTTGCAATGGCAGGCTATGGGTTCAAAGGATCTTTTTCAGAGAGGATCTTCCCTCTTCCCGATGGGTGTGAATTCACCTGTAAGATACTTTAAGGATTATCCATTCTACGTTGATAATGCGTCCGGATCAAGGATATACGATGTGGACGGAAATGAATACATAGATTACTGCCTGGCCTACGGCCCATCCATACTTGGGCACGCCGATCCGGATGTCGTCCGCGCAGTCAGGGATCAGGCCGAAAAAGGCCTCATCTACGGTGCGCCGTCCGAGGCCGAGATCAGGCTTGGGGATATCATAAGAAGATCGTCAAAGAACATAGAGATGATGAGATTTACAAATTCTGGAACCGAGGCGACCATGCACGCGATACGCCTTGCCAGGGCCTATACAGGGAGAAGCATAATAGTGAAGATGGAAGGTGGATTTCATGGCGCCCATGATTATTCTTTAATAAGATCAGGAAGCGGGACGCTGACGTTTGGATCTCCATCATCACCTGGCGTCCCAGAGGAGGTTGCCAGAACGGTCGTCGTTGGAAGGTACAACGACGAGGCGAATATAAGAAACATATTCAGCCAGTACGGCAGCAGGATCGCTGCTGTGATAACGGAGCCTATCATGGGCAACGCCGGGGTCATAACCCCGGAACCTGGATTCCTTGAATTTTTAAGGGATATAACACAGAAGAACGGATCCCTGCTCATATTCGACGAGGTCATAACCGGTTACCGCTTCGCCTTTTCACCATATCAGGATATAATAGGAATAAGACCGGATCTGACCACCATGGGGAAGATAATAGGCGGCGGCATGCCCATAGGGCTCTTTGGCGGATCGGCGGATATAATGAAGAAAGTATCGCCGTCTGGCGATGTCTACCAGAGCGGTACCTTTTCTGGGAATCCAGTTACCATGGCGGCGGGCTTCGCCGCATTGAAAAAGCTTCAGGGCATGGACTACGCTTCCCTGGTCAGGAGGACGGAGAAGCTGATGAACGGCATCGATGATATACTAGCAAAACGCAAAATCAGGCACGTGGTGAATGGATACAGAAGCATGTTCCAGTTCTTCTTCGCAGAGAGTGCCAAGAACTACGATGAGGTGATGAAAGCCGACAGGGATCTCTACTTCAGGATATTCAAGAGGCTGATGAATCACGGCGTATACGTTCCGCCATCACAGTTTGAGACAAACTTTGTCAGCTTTGCGCACTCGGATGATGATATATCGAAGACCATAGAGGCCTTCGATCTCTCCGTAGGCGAGGCTGCCAAATGATCACCATAAGGATAGGCACGAGGCCAAGCAGGCTTGCCGTGAGACAGGCCGAGATCGTGGCCTCCGCGATCCGGCATGCAGGATATGAAGTAGAAATAGTGAAATACAGATCCGAAGGAGATTCTGACCTGAAATCGCCCCTGTATTCCATTGGAAAGACCGGTGTGTTCGTGGAAAGGCTCAATTCTCTGATACTCTCTGGCGATATTGATGCAGCCGTGCACAGTGCGAAGGACATACCGTATGAAATTGACAGGAGGCTCAGGATCTCCGCTGTTATGCCTCGTGGAAGGTTCGAGGATGCGCTTGTCTCTGAAAATCCACTGTCAAAGCTGCCTCCTGGATCGGTTATCGGAACATCGAGCCTGAGGCGCAGGTACCAGATCCTTTACCAGAGAAAGGATGTCAAGGTATCGAACATAAGGGGAAATGTAGATACAAGGATCGAGAAGATGCGGTCTGAGGGGATGGCCGGCATAGTTATGGCGCTTGCGGCCATAGATCGTCTTGAACTGAACCTGAGGTACTGGCCCTTCGATCCTGAGAAGTTTGTCCCGGCACCGAATCAGGGAATAATCGCCGTAGTGTCCGAAGACGGATCTAAGGCATCAGAGGTGCTTTCCAGCATAAACGATGCGGATACGTACGATGATATGATGGCTGAGCGATCGATAACGCAGGGCCTCAAACTTGGATGTTCCACACCTGTGGGAATCCTCAGCAGACATACCGGAAAGGGTATGCGTATTCTGGCACAGTTCTTCGCCATGGATGGCTCGGACATGATGATGTTTGACCAGCATGTGGACGGGTTGGATGACGTGGACGGCATAGTCTCCTACATCAGGGAGAATCTTCCTGAAGAGTACGGGTATAAACTATGAAGATCTTCGTCCTGTCCATAAGGCCGGAGGAGAAGGCCCAACGTACCGGCGGGGCGTGTTTCGATATACTGAACGTTCCAGTTACGAGACTGGAGCCGATACCAGTCGACTACACCGATCTCATCAGATCAGGCGTAGATTGCGTGGCGTTCACAAGCTCCTACGGGGTGCGCCTATTCTTCAAAAATGCGCCTGTGAAAAATTTCAGATACTTCGGGATAGGAAAGTCCACGTGCGAGGAGGTGCGCAAATACGGATACGACTGCGAATACCCAGAGAAGATGGATTCGGAGGGCCTCGCCGATATGATAATTTCACACTGCTCGGGCAGGAAGGTAGCACTCATAAGGAGCGCAAACGCGAACGAGATCGTCAACGAGAAGATCATGGGACATGTTGATTTCATAGATTTAAGGAATTACAGAGCCGTTAATACCAACGTGGATCTCACGCCATACATGGCTAAAGAGGAATGCATGGGCATCATCGTCACATCATCAATGGAGGCTAAAATCGCCATGCCCGCAATAAAGGCCACTGGAAAGCCGGTTTACTCGATCGGAAGTGTCACAACTAAGACACTAGAGGAGGCTGGAATTCACCCAGCAATATCCGGCAACTCGGATTTCGTAGATCTGGTTGAAAAAATAAAAAAATACCTATGCTTGGTTTAAGTGAAAATGTCCTTTTCACCCATCGTTCTCTCGCAGTAGACGCACCTGATCACAAGAGGGTGCTTCGAGACTATCTCGAACTCAGATTCTACAGGCTCGCGGGTGTTGGTGATGCAGTTCTGGTTCTTGCATTTCAGCACGCCGATGAGCCTCGAAGGAAGCTCCACCTGGAATTTTTCGCTTATCTCATAGTTCTTGATTATGCTGATCGTGGCGTTGGGTGCTATCAGCGATATCATGTCAAGTTCGTTCCTGTCCAGGAATCGGTTTTCTATCTTTATGACATCTTTGAATCCCATCTTGTTGCTCGGTACGTGTATTGCAAGGCTCACCGTGTAATTGACGTCCTCGTGCACGCCCAGCACACCTATAACACGTATGCCCTTTCCTGACGGAACATGGTCTATGACCGTTCCATCCCTTATCTTGGATATCCTTAATGTCTTCTCCATATCAATCACCCAGAATACGGTATATCAGCGCCATACGTACGGGAACACCGTAATAGGCCTGCTTGAAATATCTGGCCTGCGGAAGTTCATCGACCTCGGGCTTTATCTCATCAATCCTAGGGAGCGGATGCATTATTATGGCATCTTTCTTCATTCTCGAAACGAGATCCCTGTCCACGGAATACGATCCTATAACGCTCTGGTATTCATTCTGATCGCTGAATCTCTCCTTCTGTATCCTTGTCACGTACAGTACATCCGTATCCTCAATCACCTTTGACAGATCGTCGTATTCCATTATACGGCTGCGATCGCCTATCTTTGTCAACACGTATTCCGGGAGCTTGAGTATCTGCGGGCTAACAAGGTTTATTCTCACATCGAACCTCGACAGCGCTATTATAAGCGAGTGAATGGTCCTTCCATAGCGAAGATCTCCGACCATGGTTATGGTCTTCCCATCGATCGAACCGGTTTCTCTCTTTATTGTGTAGAGGTCGAGTATTGTCTGTGTTGGGTGCTGACCCGATCCGTCCCCAGCGTTGATCACCGGTTTGTTTGCAAATTTAGATGCAAGCCTTGCAGCCCCCTCCAGCGGATGCCTTATAACTATGATATCTGAATACGATGAGGCCATTCGGATGGTATCGGCAAGAGTCTCACCCTTGGCCACTGAGCTGGTTTTAACGTCCGATACTGTTATAACAGATCCCCCTAGCCGGTGCATAGCGCTCTCAAACGACAGCCTTGTCCGTGTACTCGGCTCGTAGAAAAGCGTGGCCATTATCCTGTTCCTTAGAAGGTCGGTGCTTCCGCCCTTTTCGATTGTCTTGAGCATTGAATCCGAAAGATCGAAGAGATCGTTGAGGTCATCGATGTCCACATCCTCGATTGATACAACGCTTCTGTTCTTTAACATCCACTGGACATAAACGGCTGGTTAAAAATCTTATCCTGACTTCCCGTACATGAATTCAGTATCTTCTGTAGCCGGAGTATAGAGCGATATGGCCATTTCCGTCCATCTCTATAAGCTGTCCACCGGAATACCTGCATATATCTTCGTTGTAAGACGGCATGAATCTCTCGCTTCCCATGGTTGAAGATATGAGGAAGAGATCGCTCCTGGTTCCGAGCTTGGCGGACCATTCTCTTACATCATGGGTTACGTCGTTGCCAAGAGGCACGTTTGCACGGCCGTCTGTTATCATTATCGATACCGTCCTCTGCCTGTACCTGCTCGAAATGTCGTACATCATCTTCAGCGCAGCGGGTATAGGCGTCTTCCCCTGCGGAACGGTTCTTGATATTTCCCTATCGATCAGATCTAGATTTCTTGTTGGCTCCACCATGAGGTGGCTCTCAGTTCCATAGAAGGTTATGTAGGAAAGTTTCACACGCATCCTGTATGCGGAGTGAAGGAATGATCGGGCGATGCCCCTTGCGAGGGCGATCCTGTGCATGGTTTCCATGGATCTGCTTGCGTCAACGGCAAGTATCACCGGTATGGATGCCCTTGATCTGGATGATACGAATGCCAGATCCTCATATTTCATCCTGCGGCGGCCGTTCATTATCATGTTGACAAGGCTCGCCCTGTAATCAAAATGATCCCCAGGCCGGTTCTGATCCAGTATCCGGAATATGTCAGCATTTCCGGTTCTCCCGCTTCTGTTTGATTCTTCATCGAACGCGGCTGATACCTCTACATCCTTTTCTTCGTCCTTCCCGTTTCCAGCCTTCATATCCCTTCTGCCGCTTGATTCGCTTCCTTCTTCGTATCCGCTGTGTGGGCCGGCTTCAACAGATCTCGTGGAAAGATCCCTTGATTCCTTCTCTATTGTGCCCCTGATCATCGCGCTGTCCTTGACACGATGCTTCAGAACAAGGTTCAGCGCTTCCTTAACGTCATCAATGTTCACACGATCTCTTCCATTGAATGCAGCGATCGCCTTGGAAGCTTTGACCGCTGTGATCATTGCCCTGTTTCCAGCCTGCAATTTGATCACAACCTCGGCTATGAAACGCTTCAGATCTTCATCGATTACAACGGATGGCAGCAGCGATCTTGCTCGCATTATCCTGTTTCTTATCTCATTCTGGATCTTTTCATATTTCCTGCGGAAAGCTTCCGGATCCCTGTCGAACTCCTCGACTCTGTTTGATATCTCTATGAGCTCCTCAGGATCGGATGGCTGCACAGCGGTTACGGAAAGCCCAAAGCGATCCTTAAGCTGGGGCCTGAGATCACCCTCCTCTGGATTCATTGTGCCAATCAGTATGAAGCGTGCAGGATGCGTCACGCTGACTCCTTCTCTCTCCACCACATTTATACCGGAAGCTGCAGAATCAAGGATGGAATCCACGACGGAATCATCCAGGAGGTTGACCTCATCTATGTATATTATGCCGCGGTTGGCCTCAGCAAGGAGACCTGGCTGCAATGCGCGCAGGCCCTCATCTATTGCTCGCTTGATATCAAGACTGCCTACAACTCTGTCCAGCGTTGCCGTCACAGGCATGTTTACAAAGGGGATCTTTCTCTTTTCGGAGACGATGGTACCGTCGCGATACTTCTTTATGCATTCATCGCACATCGATGAGGGATCGTGGGGGTCGCACTTGAAGGGGCAGTCCTTGACAACGTCTATGTCCGGAAGCAGATCGGTCAAAGATCTTGCTATTGTAGACTTCGCCACTCCCTTTGGCCCCATTATTAGCACTCCACCTATTCGCTGATCGATAGCGTTCAGTATGAGAGCCATCTTCAGGTCATCTTCATCCACCACTGCACTGAAAGGAAATAGAACCTTTTCCATCACAAACACCGGATCAAGATTACAACGTTCAACATCAGGCAGACTCCTGGCATGAACTATACGATGCTATTCGCACATTCTATATCTATATTACTCTTCAGATTTAGAGTGGAATGGTATTTGATCAACGCTTTAATAATTCGAGTACTCTTTCCTTCGTATCTGAATCGCCATTGAAGGTCATTAACAGTGGCATGCCACTCACTGAAAAAATATAGTGTTTATTCCCAGGTTCTATTCCCAGGACATGAAGTATGATGTTGCCATCATAGGTTCAGGAATAGTCGGTCTCTCAACAGCGTTCCACCTCTCGGAAAAACACAGCGATCTAAAGATTGCCGTTATAGATAAGTTCCACACTTTTGCTCAGGGCAATACAGGCAAAAGCGCAGCCGGATTCAGGGACGTATTCTCATCCGATACGAGCTTCAAGCTTTCTTCGTCCTCAATAAGGTTCTATGATCATGTTCAAAAGATACTTGGTATAGATCTCGGAATGAAGCATGTAGGCTATCTGTTTCTGATGGATAATGATTCAGGATCGGATGTTATGGAGGAGATAGGCCGGAAAACGAAGATAGAGGAGGTCGATCTTGACGCGCTGGAAAGCATGGGCATATCGATAAAACCTGATACTGAGGTTAAGGAGGCAATGGGGCTTGAGGACATACACAGAGCATACCTAGCGCACAATGCGGGCATAATGGAACCGGACAAGATAGCCGCATTCTATCACAGCCAGTGCGTTAACAGGAACATTGAATTCCTATTCGATACCGAAGTACAGTCCCTGAACCTTGTACCGAAAAAGCCCCTGAACTATCCAGGAGAACCTTTCATATGGCAGGATAAGACCATAGGCAGCATCAAAACCAGCAGAGGCGAGATAAGCGCAGACACCTTCATACTTGCAACCGACGTATGGACAAACTTTCTAACCGATCCTGTTGGCATAGACAGCCACATAAGACCAAAGAAGAGGCAGCTCTTCAAGATAAGAAATGAATTCATAGAAGACGTGGTTGGCAAGAAGGTGCTTGCCACCGAATCGTTCCCATTCACAGTATTTCCAAAGGGAGTTTACGTAAGGCCGTCCCCAGGTGAGAAAACGTTCTGGGCAGGTGTGGCTGACGACATCGGCCGGGACTTCTCATTCGTAGAAGATCCTGAAGCCGAGCCGCAGTTCTACACCTACAACGTTTACCAGGTGCTGCAGGCATATATGAAACCCATCACATCCGCATCCATAACTGGAATGTGGGCAGGATATTATTCCTACAACACGATAGACGGAAATCCGTACATATTTAGGGATCTGAACCTGATTGTGGCAACGGGAACCAGCGGTAGTGGAATAATGAAGGGAGACGCCATTGGCCGAGTTGTTGCCGCGCTATACGATGGCGAGGAAAAAGCCAAGCTGTACGATGGAATGCGTATTAACACAGCTGATCTTGGGGTAAAGAACAGGAAGGTGGAGGAGGAAAAACTCGTGCTCTGATGCAGATGCGTATCCTTGCGGTCACATCTGTACAGCCAAATTTTTATATCGCTAATTCACATCTGCTTTCAGAAACATGGAAAAGAGTGCTATGAAGTTTGACGGTTATTTCAACCTCTATGGTGTGGTCATATCCCTGGTCATCGTTGCGGTGACCGCAACCGAAATATTTGAGATCGTTGAGCTTCCATTTGAGAAGACTCTTTCGGCGATAAGCGTCGGGTCCCTCTTCAATTTCTCCGTAGCGGTGGTCTCAAAATCTGGATATCTAGGAGTTTTCGGCTTGATGGCGCTTGAAAGCACATTCATTCCGGTGCCGAGTGAGGTCATACTTCCACTGTCTGGATACCTTGTTTATATTCATACGTTCACATTTGCTGCCATAATCGCAGACGCAATAGTTGCATCGATGGTGGGGTCTTTCATAGATTATTACCTGGGTCTCTACATAGGGCGCCCCATAATTGTAAAGATCCTTGGCTTCTTCTACGTGAAGGAGGATTCGCTCGTCAAGGCTGAAAACTGGATAGACAGATGGGGAGCCAGCTCCGTGTTCTTCGCTAGGTTCATACCCGGTATCAGAAGCCTTATATCCATACCTGCCGGCATGCTGAAGATGAAGGTATGGGTCTTTGCCCTGATGACCTTTCTTGGATCTGTCATATGGTCAACTATACTCGTCTACATCGGATTCAAGGCGGGTCCATACTGGTCTTCTGCAGTACACAGTTTCAGCGTCATACTTGACCAAATAATAATAGATGCAATATTTGCAGCCTGTCTGGCTTATATTGGATATTTCATATATTTGAAGATAAAAACCAGGACGAAACCATCATATTGATGTTTCGTTCATGAATATCCTGTTTTTTGGCATCTCTTCCAGGATTGATTTGCCATACTCTGTGGTTTCCTTGAATGGCCTGCTCGCTATGAAATCCTTGAATTTTTCAAGGCTTTCCCATTCTGTGAATATCATATACTGCTGTGGATCGTTGACATCCCTGTACAGCCTGACTTCCTTAATGCCCATGCCGGAGCTTTTAATCATCGCCATGACGCTGTTAAAGGTCCTTTCAAATTCTTCTTCATGCCCCTTTTTGACCCTGTAGTAAAGACCTACGTTTATCATAGTTGGTATAATGTCAACATTTTATAAAAAAGTGAGGTCAGAATACCATATTCGCGATTTGACCGATCTTTATGATGCAATCGAAAATGCCCTTATATTTGAACTGATGAAAACAGTTTTTATCTATTCTTCGATCATTATCCTGTGAAGGATACTGAGGATGCTTTCGGTCATGCTCTTATGGATTATGCGGATGGCAAATGCAGTTACGAGATGGTGGAAACACGGAACGGAAAGATCGACGTGACGTCAATATCCTACTATTTTCGGGACCACGATCAGTGGCCATCGATGGAGCGGGAGGCGATTAGATATGCAAAGGGACGGGTAGTTGACGTTGGGGCTGGGGCTGGAAGGCATTCGCTTTATCTTCAAGATCAGGGTTTTGATGTCACCGCACTGGATATATCGCCACTTGCTGTAGAGGTCATGAAACATCGCGGAGTGAAGAATGCAAAAATTGCGAGCATAGATGAGGTTGAACCAGGATGGGATACCATGATACTTCTTGGAAACAACTTCGGACTCATGAGGACGATAGATGAAGCGATGGCATTTCTTCGCAGGTTCTATTCGGAGTCATCGGATGATGCGAGGATAATCGCTGAGACCACGGATCCATTAAGCGCAGGATTTCAATCCGATAAAGGCTATCCGGGTGAACTTGAAATCAGAGTGATATATAGAGAATATAGGAGTGAATGGTTCAGGTACCTTCTTGCGGACAGGCAAAAGCTGAGAGAGATAATAAAAGATACAGGGTGGAAAATCGATCATTTCTACGATATAGCTGACGTTGATGTTTACTGCTTTGTGCTTTCCAAATGAGTATCGCTGAAAAAATGATATAATTGACAAAAATGATCATGCTGGAGCAACGTCCAGCTTTGCGTTCTTGCTCTCCTTGCCTAGGAACCACATTATTGCAGTCAGCGGAAACACTATGAGAACAAGCAGAAGCATCGAATAGGAATAATTGTCGTGGAACATGGATGATACGAGCACTTCTATTGTAGAGGCCGTTGAAGCAACCATAACACCGACCATGTAAGCCACACCGGGTATGGTCGCTCTGGCTTCCGCAGGCGATCTTTCATTCATGTACACGCCTGGCATGGCCCATGCTCCCTGGACTATGAACTGCATGATCACCGGAGCTAAAAATGCCATGTAGATCAGAGACGATCTGCCGAATATCTCTGGGAATGCCCATATGGGTGATATTGCTATTCCTACGATCAGGAATGAGATGGCGCTCCATCTCCTTCCAAGCCTGGTATTTTGCGATATGATTCCAGATATTATGCCGCCGATTATGGCCGCAGCGTTATATGCTATTGCTATGGATGCGACGTATGTCGGGCTGAAGTGCAGCTGATGCTCTAAAAACGTTGGATAAAGATCCTGCGTTGAGTGTGAAACGAAGTTCATACCCACGAGCAGTATGGAAAGGTATACGAAGAGCTTCCAGTGCTTTCCTATTGTCCTGAACGTCTGCTTGAATGAAGCATTTTTCTTAAATTCGTTGTATACAGGGCTTTCCTTCGTTGTCAGCATTATGTATATGACTGCAATCGCCGGTAAAGCCGCAAAGTAAAACATGGGCCTCCATCCATATCTTGGATAGATGAAAAGATAAACAATCGCAGCAAGAAGATAGCCGGTTGGATAGCCTCCTTGTATCAATCCAGATACCCAGCCTCTGGCCTTAGCCGGCAGGGACTCCATGGCAAGTGCGAAGCCTGATCCCCATTCTCCACCCATGCCAAAGCCGTAGAGCGCTCTGAGTATCAGAAACACGGTTATTGTTGGCGAGAACGCAACGAGCGTATCGAAGAATGCCAAAAAGACTAGGCTGATAACCATCGTTATCTTTCTTCCGTATTTATCTCCGATAGGCCCAAAGAATAGGGATCCAACGAATCTCATGCTCAGCGTGAGCGTAATGCTCAGCGTCACCACTACAAGGGCGACACCGAACGTCTTTGATATAGCGATCAGGACGAACGTTATGAGGAAAAAATCAAATGCGTCGAGCGACCAGCCTAGATAGGTTGCCACGATCGTGTGTGCTTGTGATCTAGTCATACGATCATTGACAGCAGCTTCCATACGAAGAGGCTAAAGAGATTGTGCATATAATATTTTGCTTCATCTTGATATAGATATTATCCTGTTCATATCTATGATATCATTGAAGCGGTGTGGTGCTGCATTCGCTTCAAAATTTGTTTCACAGGGCGATTCCATTTTGATGAAAAATATTATGAATACTGAGAAAACAAAATGGACTAAATGAGTTTTTTGTTCATTCCACCATTTCGAGTGTGAGAGTGTGCGCGCCTCCGCCTCCATGGCATAGTGTTGCGAGTCCAGTCTTCAGATGTCTGTGCTTGAGAGCATTCATCAGCGTAACGATGATCCTGGCACCACTGTTTCCAATCGGATGCCCAATGGCAACTGCTCCGCCATTTACGTTGAACCTTTCATTATCGATCTTCAGTTCGTTTCTAACTATAACAGATGCGATGGAGAAGGCTTCATTGTGTTCAACCAGATCGTAGTAATCTATGCTCTTGTGCTGTTTCTCAAGCAGCTTTCTTGTTGCGGGTATAGGTGCCTCCACAAAATCTAGGGGATCTAGGGAAGCCTGTTCATACCCCGTGATTCTTGCTATTGGTTTGAGACCATACTCATTTATGGCCTTTTCAGAAGCAATCATAAGCGCTGACCCACCATCCGAAAGCTGTGCTGAATTTCCTGCTGTAAGGATGCCATTCTTGTCGAAGGCAGGCGGTAGCCTGGCAAGGTCCTCCATAGTTGTCTTCCTTATGCCCTCATCATGGTCAAGGCCTTCGAACTGCACGATCTCATCGGCGAATTCTCCAGATTCAGTTGCCCTTATGGCCCTTTCATAGCTCTGCACAGAGTATTCATCCGCCATTTCCCTTGTAATTCCGAATTTTCTGGATGTTCGCTCTGCGGACACTCCCATGTGTTCGAAGTAGAACGCGTCAAGAAGGCCATCGGTGAGCATGGCGTCATCTATCTTATAATTCTTGTGTAAAAGGTGCTTCGGGCCCCACCTGAGGTCCGCTGGCAGAAGAAATGGTGCATTGCTCATGCTTTCCATTCCACCTGCTATGACAAGATCCCTTTCTCCGAGTGCGATCTCCCTGGCAGCGCTCTCCACCGCGAGCATGCCAGATGCACACACAACATTGACCGTATATTTCAAAACGGAGTTAGGAAGCCCACCATGGAAAGCGGCCTGGCCCGCAGGATTCTGGCCATTTCCTGCCTGTATGACATTTCCCATTATGACCTCCTCAACCGATGCGGGATCTACGTGGGCTTCATCCATAACTGCCTTGATTGCTGCCCCACCAAGTTGCGGAGCCTTTAGCTTTGAGAAAGAACGACCAAATTTTCCAATGGCAGTTCTCTTTGCAGCCACTATGAATACGTCTCTCATATCCTAAAATGATTTGGCAATTAATACACTTTTAGTTGTGCATGTCTATGAAAGTTTCTGACAAAATTCGATACAAAATTAACGTTAATGGGCCATTTCGCGGTGTCTGTGAAAAAGGACACTGGAATCTGCATTTTTCATTGCAAAAATTTTCATTTGGAAAAAAATTACAGAATATTCAATATTTTCTTGATCATTTCGGTATTCTGATCGAATATAAGTTTAAATCATGGACAATGTTAATAAGGTAATGGCAAAGGTGATGCCTTGGTAGTTGTAGGATTGGATGTAGGTTATGGTGATACAAAGGTAATAGGCGTTGATGGTAAAAGGATAATATTCCCATCAAGATGGGCAGTGACGGAGACCGAGAGCTGGGGTATAGGCGGAAAGATACCCGTCCTCAGCACAGACGGCGGCCAGACAAAGTTCATCTACGGTAAATATGCAAGCGGAAACAACATACGCGTGCCGCAGGGCGATGGCAGGCTTGCTAGTAAGGAGGCGTTTCCACTGATAGCGGCAGCGCTATGGGAATCCGGAATACACAATGACGGTAGCCCGGTAGATCTGGTCATAGGAAGCGGTACGCCACTCGGAACATTCGACCTTGAGGTCAAGGCTGCTAAAGAGGCACTAGAGAACAAGGTGCTCACGGTAACTGGGCCTGAGGGGGAGGTAAGGCAGTTCAACATAACCAGGCTGATAATGAGGCCGCAGGGTGTCGGGGCTGCACTGTACCTTCTGAATCAGGGTATCATAGAACAGCAGCCTGGGTACGGGGTGGTCATAGACGTAGGATCGCGAACTACGGATGTGCTTACCATAAACCTGATGGATATGGAACCTGTTGTCGAACTGTCGTTCAGCCTTCAGATAGGCGTTGGCGACGCGATTTCAGCACTTTCAAGGAAGATAGCCAAGGAGACCGGTTTCGTGGTTCCATTCGATCTGGCGCAGGAAGCACTGTCGCATCCGGTAATGTTCAGGCAGAAGCAGGTAGGTGGTCCAGAAGTTTCAGGGCCGATCCTGGAGGATCTGGCGAACAGGATAATAGAGAACATAAGGCTGAACCTCCGCGGAGAGGTTGACAGGGTTACTTCTCTGATACCAGTAGGGGGAGGATCCAACCTGATAGGAGACCGCTTCGAGGAAATTGCACCCGGCACACTTGTGAAGATAAAACCAGAGGATCTGCAGTTCGCAAATGCGCTGGGTTACAGGGATGCGGCGGAAAGATCGATGTAGATAATGCATGACAATACGCATAGTCCTTGACCTTAGCGATGATGAAAAGAAAATAGTGGATCTGATAAGGATACAGGGGGAGACATACGTAGATACCATCAGGAGGATCATCGAGGATTACTATGAATATCAGTTGGTCAAGGACGCCGTTAATAAAATTTATGAAAAGCTGGGCCTGTCAGAAAAAAAGGAGGCTGTATCCGATCCTCCAGAAAATACTACTTCAAAAAAGACCGTTGAAATAACTACTGGCCATCCGGTGAGCATGACCAAGGTAGAAGAACTCAAAAAGAACCTCGAGAGCAGATGGAAATAATATTTTACCATTTCTTATTTAGCCATTTTTCAGATAATAATATACATTATTTCGTTGTAACGTTAACTTTAAGTTTGATGAAATAATACCGGCTTAAATCATGCCTATGTAAGAAAAATCATAGACATGAGGAAGCAAAAGAAATATAAAACGATGTGATGGTGATTGTATGGCGAAAATGTTGGTTATGGTTATCACTGGCAAAGAGAATATAAACACGGAGATGGTTGCATTTAACTTTGCCATAAACTCGGTGCAGAATGCAAAGGCGCAGGTTGAGTTGCTATTTCTTGGGCGGGGTGTCGAAGCTCTATTTAAGAACCAAAACAATTCTGACACTTTTCTTGCCCAGGTACAAAAGGCTAGATCTCTCGGTATAAGGCTGACAGTTTGTTCCGTCAGCATGAAATCCCTCGGGGTGACCGATGAGATGATATTTGAAGGCATAGAGAAGGTCATGGGTGGGGTTGAAACTGCCGCAAGGATAGATGATGGATACCAGGTTATAACATTCTAAAGCTGATCAAAATGGACATTACAATATTGCAGTACATTTTTTCGATAATATCGGGAATAATAGTTGGCTTTTCACTAGGTCTGATAGGCGGCGGAGGCTCCATACTCGCAATACCGCTCTTGATCTACTTTGTCGGAATAAAGAATCCGCATCTTGTGATAGGGACAACTGCACTTGCAGTGGGTATAAATGCGCTCATCAACGTTTACAGTCATCTCAGGAAAAAGAATGTGAGTCTCAGGACTGGGGCAATATTCACCGTCTTCGGAATTCTGGGCGTACTCCTGGGGACTACGCTTGGGTTGATAACACCGGGTGGCAAGCTACTCTTCTTGTTCTCATTCCTAATGATTGTGATCGGAGCCTACATGTTCATAACCAAGTGCAAAACCTGCAAGAATTACGATGCGATTCCAAAGAAGAACAATAATGATGATCCTCCTGATCCACCGAAGAAAGGTCTATGGCAAAAGATTAAGCTCGAAGTGTTCGGTGTGTTGGCCGGATTCGCCTCCGGATACTTCGGTATAGGCGGTGGCTTCCTCATCGTGCCCGCACTCCTCTATTCTGCGGACATAACGATGAATCTTGCTGTGGGCACCTCTTTAATGTCCGTCGGGACATTCGGCCTGGTTACGGCACTGAGGTACGGAATAGCTGGAAAGGTCCTGGTAACGATTGCGCTGCTTTATGTTCTCGGAGGCATATTCGGCGGATACGCTGGTGCCAAGCTCTCTTCATCCATGAAGAGATCGACATTACGCAGATTCTTCTCGTTGATAATAATAGTGGTTGGAATATACATGGCCATAGAATCATTTTCAGCCGTATTCTGATGATCGATTGCGATCATAGAACACGTGGCTTCAATTTATCGTCAATATATTGAATACCTCATCATTTGTGTGAAATTCGATCCAATACTGCTCAACTTTTTATAAGATTATAACCTATAGTTTAGACCAAATAAGATGGAATCAGAAACCAGGCTATTCAGAATAGAGGATTTCTTCCCGTTTCTCGATACACATGTATCTAAATGGTTTAACAGTAATTATTCGTCTCTGACAGAACCGCAGAAGTATGCAATACCACTCATACATTCAGGAAGAAACGTTCTTGTATCCAGCCCAACCGGAACAGGCAAGACCATGACCGCCTTCCTGACCATCATAAACGAGCTCGTATCGCTTGCAAAGGAAGGCAGGCTTGAGGATAGGGTATATTGCGTCTACATAAGCCCTCTAAAGGCTCTTGCCAATGATATAAATAAGAACCTGAAGTTTCCTCTAGACGGGATATACTCGATCATGGATTCGGAAGGAATCAAGGTTCCCAGGGTACGCATATCCGTGAGATCCGGAGATACAACAGAGAGCGAGAGGCAGAAGATGGTTCGGAAGCCCCCGCACATACTTATAACCACTCCAGAATCATTTTCTCTTGCACTCTCCTCACCCAAGATGCGAGAGAACCTCAGGAATGTCAGGTATGTGATTATTGATGAAATACATGAAATTTCATCAACGAAGAGGGGAAGCCTCCTATCTGCAAACCTGGAAAGACTCAATCTGATATCTCCTGGAATGGTTAGAATAGGGCTTTCTGCTACACAATCTCCGATAGAAGAGATAGCCAAATATCTGGTTGGTTTTGAAGGAGAAAAAGCGAGGCCATGCGAGATCGTGGAGGTGCGTGGGGAGAAGCATCTCGATCTCAGAACTATAACGCCCGTACCGGATCTTACCAGGGTGAGCTATGAGGTTGCCAATGACAGGATGTACGATATCATAGCGGATCTTGTGAAGCAGTACAGAACCACCCTCATATTCACGAATACCAGAAGCGGAACTGAGCATGTAGCTATGCGGCTCAAGAGCAGGGGCATTGAAAGTCTTGAGGCCCACCATTCATCAATGGGAAAGGATCAAAGGTTGGAGGTAGAGAACAAGCTAAAGAATGGCGAACTGAGGTGTGTTATAACATCCACTTCCCTTGAGCTTGGGATAGACATAGGCTTCATCGATCTTGTCATACAGATAGGAAGCCCGAAATCGGTCAGCAAGGGGTTGCAGAGGATAGGCAGATCGGGCCATGGGGTGGATGAACTTTCTAAGGGCATCTTCATAGTTTTCACTCTGGACGATCTGGTCGAATGCGCTGTTCTGACTAAAGCCGCATACAGCAGGCAGATAGACAGGGTGGATATTCCGAAGAATCCGCTTGACGTTTTGGCGCAGATACTTGTGGGAATGTCCCTTGAGAGAGTTTGGAGGATAGAGGAAGCGTACGATCTTCTGAGGAATTCATACACTTTTCATGAACTCAGTCATGAAGAGTTCATGATGACCATGGACTACCTATCAGGGGAACTAGAGAGTCTTTCGATATACCCGAAGGTCTGGCTCGATCGCGAAGCCGGTACATTTGGAAAGAAGCGAAGCACAAGAATGATATACTTCATGAACGTCGGCACCATTCCGGATGAGGCTAATTACAAGGCAATAAACGAGAAGGGCAAGAATGTGGGGGAGCTCAGTGATAAATTCGTTGAACGACTTAAAACTGGGGACGTTTTTGTCCTTGGTGCCAGAACATATATATTTGAAAAAACCGTGAGAAATAGGGTTTATGTCAGATCCGTTACCGGCATGAAGCCAACGGTACCTTCATGGACGGGAGAAATGCTCCCAAGAAGCTACGATCTTGGCGTCATGATCGGGCAGTTCAGAGACAGGATAGCTAGCATGATAGGATCTGGAGAGGATCCAACAGAGATGCTGATCAATGAATACCATGTGGACGAAAATGGCGCCAGAAGTATTATTTCATATATAAAGGCACAGATAGAATATGGTATACCAACCGAAAACCGTGCGCTGATCGAAGGCTACCAGGAATCGGATGGGGTCTACGGCCTCATATTCCATGTGCCACTGGGCAGAAAGGTGAACGATGCGCTTTCCAGGGCCTATGCTCTTGCTATTTCAAATAAGTACGGATCAAACACCCGCATAACCATAACCGATGACGGTTTTATAATATATACTGAAAGGAAGATACCGATAGAGGAAGCCGTTAAAACGGTCAATTCTTCAAACTTCAGGGATCTAGTGCGCAGATCCATCGCGAATACTGAGCTTTTCAAGCAGCGCTTCAGGCACTGTGCCGCCAGATCACTGATGGTTCTGAGATCCTACAAGGGTTACGATATATCTGTGGCTAGGCAGCAGCTCAGGAGCGACAGGCTTCTGAACGAGCTTCAGAAGCACGAAGATTTCTCCATAATAAGGGAAACCTATAGAGAGATCATGGAAGATCTCATGGATGTTCCCAGGGCGGAGCAGTATGTCAAATCTGTCATGGATTCGCATTCGTACATGATAAGGAATTACACCAGAGAAACCAGCCCATTCTCATATGGTATGATAATGGCCGGATCATCGGATATAGTGATGATGGAAGACAGGTCGAAGATGCTCCGGGATCTGCAGAGCAGAATGCTCGAAAAGATATATGGCGGTGAAACCATACATTTCATCTTTGACAACCAGAAGGACGTCGAAGACTATTTCCGGAAAAAGATCCCACAGGTTCAGGACGAGGAATCGCTCATCAGATTCGCCGATCATTTTCCCTATATAGACATACTCAAGGACAGATACAATTCACCCTATCAGCATGCAGAGGGCGATATAAGGGAACTGGTGGAAAAAGCAGTAGAGCAGGATAAGATCGTTTCAGCCTATGTGCGAGGCCTAGTATGGTCGTCATCTGGAAATTACCCTCTTCTATGGACTCTCTTCAGGAAGAAGGCGGATCTAAATGATACTGATAGGATGGTACTGGCAGCATGCAATGGCCGTTCGTTTTCGGATCTCAGATCGGATCTGAATCTTGATGAAAACGTGCTTAAGAATGTACTTGCCAAGCTCGAATCATCTTACCTTATAAGGAGGAAGATAAAGGAAGGCATTACAGTATTCCACAGAAACGAGGGGGATTTTTCTGTTGAAGCCGACCAGGCGGCTAGGCGACTGATAGAACTAACGCTGTCCGCATACGGGCCTCTCACCATAGATGAGATCGACATTAAGATACCTCTGGGTCGGGAAAGAATCGAATCCATACTGAAGTCCATGGTATCGGAAGGAACAGTAATATACGATTACATAACGCCGGTATACAGCAAGCAATACATGCTCTATTCGGATCTCAGGGCCTTAGCCAACGTAGAGGATATTACAAAGATAAGGCTCTCAAGGATGGCAAGAAAGGTCAAGGATCCGGAGGAGTATTTCGAGATATACGGGTTCGCGTTTGATGTGGAGAATGTAAATGCCCGCCTGTTGCAGGGAAGGCTGGACTCCTTTGATGACCTTGTCAACAGCGGCCAGGTTTTGCGCGGGCACTTCATAAAAAATAAGACCACATACGCTGCAAGATGGGTCATCGATGTATTATTCAGCCTGAGAGATCATACGATAAGCTCAGAAGAGAATGCCGTCCTGGAAGCGGTGAAAGGAGGACTTACAAGCGAGAAGATAATAGCAGAGAAGATCGGCATGGATAAGAAGATCATCCGGCAGATAGTCAGATCCCTGGAATACAAGGTCATACTTTCTAGGGATGGCGATTCGGTGACACAGATCCATGCGCGGGATCTAGGTTATGAAAATGCACTGCGTATCCTTATCGATAAATTTGGCCCATTGACACAGGATGAGATAAGAAAATTCTTCTGGTTCAATCCGGATCTCCGTTCAATGGATCTCAAAAGCGTGTTCTTTAAGGGCGACCTTTACTATTTCACAGAAAAACCAGTGGAAATTCCCGGAACATCCGTAATACCTGTGGTAGATCCTGTGATGATGTATCTGCAGATCTATGTTGAGAACATTGATTATAATAGGATACTGGTTGTGGACGGAGAAGAGTTATCTACGTTTTATCTGGATGAAAAGGATGGTGTGAAATGGATAAGCGATCTTTCCACTTCTGGAGACCATGACGATGCAGTAAGGCGGCTGATCGATATCTATACGAATGGTTGGATCGTTGTCATCACTGGGCAATCAACAGAGGGCCGGAAGGCCGAAGCCATCACCAGGCCGGAGGGGCGCATAATAAACTATGACGAAGCCCAGATGCTTAGCCTGGCCGTGAGATCCCTGAAGAGAAAAGAGAAGAAGACGAATTTATATGAGTCTTTTTCCGATATTTATTTTGGAATAAGAGATTCGATAGAAGCTCAGAGGTATGGCATTTCGGAGATGAATGTGGAGAATTATTACGAATCATCTCTGCTTTATCAGTTTAACGGGCCTTTCGATAAACCTGCAATGGCAACAAGGGAGATAATAGCAGTTTACAGATCGCTGGTGGATCGCGGGCTTGACAAGGATGAGGAGGCTGTGATGAGATCCATAATGGTACTGGACGAGGCGAGCGAAAGACAGATATCTGGAAACGTGGATCTCAATCCGCGCACCCTGAAAACTGTACTTGAATCTCTTTACAGAAACAGGTACATAGCCAAGAATTTTGAGAGGAAGTTTGTGGCGATTGCGCAAAAATACACTAAAGAAGAAGCCCTAAAGATTCTTGCCTATGCTGCAATAAGGGATCTTGGAATGATAACCCCATCAAGATTAGCCAGCATGATCGGCATCAATGTGGAGGAATCACTACATGTTCTTAGCAATACAGAGGGATGCAGTGCATATTTCAACCTCAAAACAAAGGAAGTCTACTTCAGCAGGGTGGATCTTGCGAATGAAGATGTATCAGCTGAAGCTGCGGATGCAATATTTTCATCCAAGGACATACTGGCTCTCATATACAGTGACTATCTCAAGATGATCTTCGGATCAGGATACGACATGTTCTATTATGACGGCAGGTTATTCTCAGCGGCGTTTTCTGTTCAGAGGACGGTCAGGCATCTGAAATTGAAGAAGTTCGCTGGGGACGAATCCTCCCTTGATCGGATTGAGGATAAGCTCAGGGAACTGGGATACCTCTTATCATCCCATAGATCCTGATATTTGGCATTTTAACATACTTTCCCTGTTGGCATCGAAATTCTCCAGATCTGTATAAACCGTTGACTCTAGGCAACGATCAAATCAAATATCATTGGGCATAGCCATTCACGGTGATCTGGCAGATCGAGGATGCAATCCTCGGGAAATAGCGGATGATATGATGCATCGATGTCATATAGCGGTTGTTTTGCAGTCGATAGTTCAGATGCAAGTGCTATGATCGCATGATATTCAACGAAGATGACCCAAATCAGATCAACGGCTAATGATCATAATAAAATGATAAAGTTAATACTATTAATGGTCAAATAAATTTATATATGTCAATATCTTTAATAATATATGAGAGCTCTGATAGCATACGATGGCAGCGAAACTGCCCAGTGCGCCCTAGAATTTGCTCTGAATCTTAGGAACTCGGTAAACAAATACATCATACTTTACGTTATCCCTCAGATCATCGGTACCACTCCAACATATGATACGTACGTTCCTGAATCCATGTTCGAAGATGAGAGAAAGAAGGCCGAGGATATCATCGAAAAGGCCAAAAAGCTTGTCAGTAATGAAAATCTCGACATAGACTTCCAGATCGTTGATTCCGGTACCAAGACTGTCGCAAAAAAGATAGTGGAGGTGGCTGAGGAGAGCGGGGTTGATCTCATAATAACAGGCTCAAGGAATCTCAAAGGTCTCACAAAGATAATACTCGGATCAGTCAGCAGTGAGCTACTGAAGCTCAGCAACGTACCTGTGATGGTCTGCAGTACCAATGCCTGCAAGTGATCTTTTTATATAGCTTATCTATTTCGAAACATGGGAAGTATCAGACCATTCAATGTCAAGAGAACTGCTGAAGAACTTGCAGATAAATTTCCGAACGTTTTCGGAGATAAATTCGAAGAAAACAAGAAGAAGCTTGAAAAGATGATGCCAGATGTTTCCAAGCGTACAATAAATATGATAGCCGGTTATATAACGAGATATGCGGTCAAGAAGAAGGAAAAGGCGAAGAGAGAAATAGAGGAGAATTCTCTCAACTGAAATTTTCGTTCATTTGAGGCATCACTCAATACAAGAATAGGATAGATGGACAAGCAGAAGGCTATAGAATTTCTAGAAAGGAATGCAGCTTTATTCGATGTACGCGACCTGAAGAATTTTATGGAGAATTACTTCGGTGGCAATTTCTATACAGACATATCAAATATAAATTCCGATGGCGAATATTCATTCATATCTGAGGTCACCGGCATTATAGGGGAAAAGTCCGTACAGAAAGATGAAAGGGTAATAAGATATCGAAAATTCTGGATAGGTGGAAGAATTATTTTCACGCTGTGGAACGAGGAAATTGACAGATACGCAGGCCTCATGCAGGAATCAGCAAAACTCATATTCGTGTTCTGCCGGATACGTATCACGCAGTTCGGAATAGAAGGGAGCCTGGGGCTTAGAGGTTTCATAGATAGATATCAAAAGGATTCGATGCAATAGGCTGTTTTTCCTGTATTTAATTCCAATGGCCAGGTTATTCTTCAAAGGAATTCTGGTATGCTATGCAGCATTGCGGCACCAGGAAGAGTTAAATTTTTAAGATAGTTCATAATGCTTGCGTGAATGGTGAACTGGATAAGGGGAATTTCAGCGGCGTTGCTATTCATAGGCCTGGCGTTCTATTTGGCATGGTCCATTATGTATGATACATGGTTCGATATTGGCCTGTATTCGTTTACCATAGTGCTTGTGGTTTTCGGCATTCTCGGTATAATGCTGACAACAGTTAAGGATGAAAGCGAAACTGCGACATGATAGACTACTCAATCTTCAAGATAAAGTGGTATCGACGTCTGTAATGAGAATTTTCACGTATCGTCCACCATAGGAATAATAGCATTCGGAAAGGTTGTGGTTCTTTCCTCCGATGAGCTTGCTGAGATCATTGGTGCCCGGAATATACCTTTGAAAGTCGTCCTCTGGCGATGCTGTTCTGAAGAAGAATCTGTGAACGCTGTTCTCCTCTATGGTATTTCCAAACATTATATCGCTTATGCTCTGTGTTATTATGAATACAGAAGTTTCGAAATGCCTGGAATGCCTCACGGTGTTCTCAACCAATCTGAGGGCATCTTCGTTCTTCAACACCATGTTCGCTTCATCTATGATCATGGTCTTGCGCCCGTCGATCTTTGACATGAATTGAGATAGCGCTTCTGCTATCATTAGGCCGGATGTTGCCTCCTTTTCCGCACTGATCAGATCATACTTTATTATAATCGCCCGATACAACGAAACATCGGTGATCGCTCTCCTTATCAAATCAAGAAAACCAATGAGATCCGTCTCCATGCACGAACGCCCAAGTTCAGTACAATGGTATTCGTTCAGCGGATCGAGTATCAGCAGTTTTGAATATTCAGCTCTGAACACCCTACTTGAGAATACCTTCGCAAAATACGATTTCCCAGATCCAGTTTCCCCGGTCACTATGGAATTGTAGGATGTGTGCGAAAAATAGTCCAGATAGATCGGTTTCCCTGTGTATTCATTTATGCCAATAAGTATTCCGGACGTCTCCTCCCTGGAGAAGTAAGCTGGGAAGAATGATGCAGCAGAGGAGGCATCCATGGGGTAAGGCGTATTTTCGCGTGTGAAGTCAAAGAAGCCCTGGACAGAGCGTGATGCCCTGTAACTCAGATTCCTCGCTCTCATTCCAGCTATTCTGAGGCCTCTGTCAAGTTTTGAAATCTCACGCTTTAGCCCGTAGGGAGTTCTGCTCATAACCATGAAATCCAGGCTGCAAAGGAAAGCTTCAGGAGTATCCTTTCTCGACTCATTCGATAGTATCTCAGCAGAATTCAGTACAGATTTGAGATAATCAGTGTTTTCCTTCCTGCTATTTCTCTGCTTCAATTCAAAGGTTATGTCAGCGATCTTTGTTGAAGCTGTCTTTGCAAGTTTTTTTCTGTCGACATGCTTAGCGCTGAACTTCACGGCGGCGTTCAGATCGCTGATCTCAAGAGCTTCACAGTAGGACGGAAAGATAGCTTTTTCGGCGTCAACAAGGCTGAATATTGATATATTCCTGCTTCCGGAAATATAGTTCTTTCTGGCACGCATGCGGAAATCAGAGAATAGGATCCGCATCCGGCTGATGTCCATATCATTTAATTCGATCCTCAGGCCAGCCCTCTCATTTCCGAGTGGAACTGCATTTATTGATTGGACCAGTTCATGCTCGCTTCTTCCCTGTGACCATAGCAAAACGTATGTGGAGAAATACACCTTACCATTCAGTTCTGCAATATTCTTAGCTTCTTCCGCAGCATGCGGAATAGAATATGCTGTGACGTCTATTCCAGAAGCGAGGAGGTCGGTTATGAAGGAGGCGATCTCAAGGAAGCTCTCGGCATGATTGTCATATGCAGATACCGTCTTTGCCACAATCGCTGGGATGTTGTGCATCTTTATCAACGTGTATTCTCCATATTTCATTATATCCGGCGTTTGCAGCTGGATACGGAAGATACTGTTCAGCCTTGCTATTAAAACATGCCTGATCCTTGGATGAACAATAGCCACTGAGATTGGAATCGCCAGAATCGCGTAAATGCCAAAGAACCTTGCAAGGATGAGAAATGACGATGCGCTGGCAATCAAAATAATAACAAGGGAGACGGGAAGGCCATAGTATTCTGGGGTGTAAGCTAGCACATTCCTGAGGACGTTATCCTGCCAGGATCTCAACCTGAATTCCCCCTCCCGTATAAGGTATCTTTTGAATACACCTCACTCCAGTCTATTCTTCGGTCTTTTGAGGTCGATATCATCTCATCGATCTGACCCCCTATGAAACCGCCGATCATTCCCATCGGTATTCTGATAGGCTGCATCCTGAAGCTTACATTCCTCATCCAAACGAAAATCAAGGAAGGTATGGCAGGAGCCAGAATAAAAAATCCAAGTTCCAGTATTGGGTCGGCAGAGAATATGTGGGCCAGAATGAGATCCATCATTATCGGTATGGGAAGAAAGGCAAGTTCCACAAACGTAGCCATTGCACGGATCAGGTACTCCTGGGTCTTCCTTATGAAGGCTATGGACGAAAACACAGGTATAATGATCATCAGAAGAAGCTCTGCAGCTTCCCTGAATATGAGCTCCGCCAGCAACGATGTTATTGCGAAAAAGTAGCTTGTGAGATAGATAAAGGCAAGGACGATCGATGAGCTGGCTCCGTTCGAAGTGAAGCTTGATATCTGCGTAACGCTAAATATAGAGTACCAGTCTATTCCACCATATTTCCAAAAATATCCGAAGAGATCTTCGAAGATCATGGTTAAGTATACCAGTATTCTGAAGGCAAAGGCCATGGCTAGGAACGGTATGAGGAGATTGAGGAGCGCCCGGGTAGCCCTGAAACTTGAAATTAACGATCTAATCGCTATGAAGAGTGAAAATACGATCAGCGTAACCGGTATTATTGTGCCATAGACAAGGTCCGTGATCGATCGATATAACGAATAATAGGCGGATCCAGGATCGAGAATCAACCCATAGGAATAAACCGGGTTAAGACCGTAGTATACCACAAGGTGCCAGATCGGATCCAAAATGGCTAGGTATATGGCTACAATAGCCCTGAGAACATCGTATAACAGTGTTGGAATACCTATCATGATCCTGTTATGATGTAATTGAACACGGCGTAAAGAAGCCCGCTCACCGCAAGAATGTATATGAATGTTCCAATGGCAGCGTTCTTGAGTCTTGTTCTGGCGATCATTCTCTTGCTCTCGTCGGAGCTGAAAAATTCGATTGCTATTGGTATCCAGAGAAGCGATATGATGACAGCCGAGACGGATATGGCTATGGTATCTATCCTAGTCAAAACGGCGGAAATGCTACTTCCACCGCCAGACAGAAAAGGGATAATGGAAATAAATGCCATACGCTTCAATAATCAAACAATATATAAAGTTATACTTAATGAATGAAATGCAATTGTTTTAATTATTTAGATATTGGTCATAATTGTATTCCGGTAAATTTATCCTCTCCTAGCAAGGCCTTTGCTTTCCTGATCTTTGATTGAATGAAATCCGATCGGCCTATATCCCTTCTGACGTAATAGCTTCCCTTAACGTGTGCCAGTGAGGAATCTACAAGTTCAGATGCTTCTGGTATGCTGTTTCCCTTGGCTATTATGGCCAGCGATCTGGATGTGCTCTGCTTCAATCTGAGCATATCACCGCTGACGGAAGCGTACAGAACGTCAACACCGCTGTCAAATATTGCCTTGTCCAGTTCTATTTCGCCGGGTTTTGGATCGGAACCGTAGCCTATAGGCACTATATACTTCAGCACACTAGCCTTTCTCTCGAATATCTTGTCTCCCTGAAGGTTTCCATCATATATCTGGTGCAGTGTTTCAACAAAATCGCTTTTGAGGAGCGTCAGAACATTTATTCCCTCGGGATCCGCAAATCTAGCATTGATCTCTATGACCTTAACGCCATGTGGCGTATCCATGAACTGGCCATACATGATCCCCTTGAAGGGAGTGTTTTCCGAGTTCATCGCCCGGATAATGTCTACGAGTATGTGTTTTGCCTCCTCGGGAGCACGATCGCTGATGAATGGCAATGTGAAGCTTGAATCGGAGATGGAACCCATACCCCCGGTGTTCGGCCCTGCATCACCCTCATACGCTCTCTTGTAATCCTGAACGATCGGCATAAACGAGGCGTATCTTGCCGTCGACAAATGCCTGAAGGCTGAATTCCTCGCCCACCATCTTTTCTTCTATGAGCACGACACCATCCCTTCTTAGGATCTCGATGGCATATCGCCTGGCGTCTTCAACCGTTTCAAGCTGTTCACCCACCACCTTCACGCCTTTTCCACCGGTCAGGCCTATTGGCTTCACAGCCACTTCAGGACCCAGATCTCTGAGTGCGCTTTCCAAATCTTCTTCGCTGAAACATTCTCTGAAATTCACGTTTCCCGGTATGTTATGCCTCTTCATCAGTTCCCTCATGAACATCTTCGAAGTCTCAATTCTTGCTGCTTCCATCGTAGGAGACGCCACGGGGATTCCACGCCTTAGCAGATTATTGACAAGCGGCGTATCCAGCACTGGATCAGGGCCTATGAAGACCATATCAACCAAATTATCAGCGGCAAAATCCTCGATCTTCCTGTAATCTAATTCGTTAACAACCAGATACTTTGATGAGAGTGATTTGATCGACGGATTCTCATGGCCTATGGCGGAGAACAGGATGGCTCCTGATCTCTTTATGGCCATTGCTATTGCATCTTCTCTTCCGCCGCTACCAACGATCATAACCTTCTCTGTCATATGGTTCCACCATAATCCACATATTGAATTATCTAATGATCAGATCCTCAATCCTTATTTTCGTATATTATTCATTCGCTTCTATCTGGTATTAACCATGTGCACGAAACGATTAGATCAAAGGATCTTGTTAATTCTTTGCCTCGCCTTCAGTTTCGCCCGTTTTACCGGTCATCTCTGATTTTATCTTTTTTGCGAATTCCTCCTTGGAGATGCCAAAGTAGCTTTCAAATTTCCTCCCAAGGGTGTATATCTTCGAATTTCCCTTATTGATGAGCTTTACAAGCCCCATGTCCTCCAGATGGGATAATATCTGATCCGTCCGCTGGTGTGCTATCTTCTTTATTGCAGTGGCGCTCAGCCCCACATCGCTTATGGCTATATTCGCTATCACCTTCATCTCTGATCTTGAAATATCTGGAGGCGAAACGGCATAAGCCTCTGAAAAGTACTGCGATTTCAGCTGTATCCTGTACTTGTAGCCGTATGATGCTACCTCCAATGCCCCATCCCTTTTCTCGTAGTTCTTCTTCAGGTTTATTACAGCTTTTCTTACAGACAAAGGATCGGCTGACAGTATTTGCGAAATTAGTTTTATGCTTACCGGTGACCTGCTGGAATACAGTATCGCCTCAACTTTTCTTGTGAGTTCCTTATTTGCATCATCCACCATAATTTATCCTCCGCCACCACTCATCTATCCATTGCGGGGCAGTTCGCTATGCGAATGCTGAGCCAGATATTTTTTTCTTAAATTATCAGATACATCATAGGTATGGGTAGTATTTTATTTTAATCTTGGATCCTGCGGCTGCCTAAACGGAGATAGATGCAATTACCTCGTTGATGCAGAATTGCAAAAATACAGTTAGGAGCCGAGGGCTTTTAAAACTGTGCCTCAGGGAATAAAATGTAATTGATGCATCCGATCTCATCAAGGATCGCTGGATCAAGCCGATTTGAACTATATACGTGTAAAACGAAATGGAGTTAAAGGATTCTATCCTCATTGAAGTGATATGCGGGAATGGACGCTCACATTCGATAATAATAAAATTTAATAATATTGACGCATTCTACCGATATGAGCACCGAACATGAGTTCGGATATGATATCGATAAATACAGCAAAGCAAACAAGGAAATAGACATCGAAAACGACAAGCACCCATCATCCATGTTCTACATATGGTTTGCTTCTAACCTGACCGTTGGAGACTTTGCGGTTGGTTTTATTCCTGTGTATCTTGGGTTGCCTATACTTTACTCCATCGTTGCAATAGCGGTTGGGACCATTGCAGGTGGCATAATGCTTGCTTATATGAGCCAGCTGGGCGCAGTCTACAGGGTACCACAGATGTACATGGGGCGTGCCCCATTTGGTACAGTAGGGGGGTCTCTATTATCCATCCTGCAATGGGGAAATACCGCAGGCTGGTTGACCGTGAACGTGATTCTGGCATCACTGGCCATTTATCAAATGGTGAAAATACCGTATTATGCCATAGTGCTTCTCATTGTTGCTATAGTCGCGCTAACTGCTCTTGTTGGGTACAGAGCTATAAGGATCCTTGAGAGATCCATGTCATATGTCCTTGGATTGCTATTTGTTTTTCTTGTCCTGTTTCTTATCCATTCCCATGCATCTATATCGTACCAGTATGTGGATTCGTTTAGCATTCCCGCAGCCTTCGGTATAACATTCGCTTCAGCATTCTCCTATATAATGTCTTGGGGACCTTATGCAGCGGACTATTCCAGGCATGTATCATCAAGCAAGCCTTCAAAATCGATCTTCTATTACACACTCCTGGGTTCAGTGATTGCCTCTGTATTTGCGGAGATTGTGGGACTCATGGTTTCGGCAGCCTCAGGAAATCCTTCCGGGTCTCCGGCAGCAGATCTGGCAAATGTCATGAACAAATATGCGGTTATAGGGCTAATAGCCCTGTTTCTGGGTGGGATATCGGCAAATGCAATAAACCTCTATTCTAATTCTCTTGCTTTCCTCTCAATAGGCTTTAAGGCCCATAGATGGGTTGCAATAGCGGTGGCTTCAGTTTTTTCGCTTTTACTTGGCATAATAGGCTTCTTCCGGTTTTATGGCTTCTATGAGACATTCCTA
Source organism: Thermoplasma acidophilum DSM 1728 (assembly GCF_000195915.1). Lineage (GTDB taxonomy): Archaea > Thermoplasmatota > Thermoplasmata > Thermoplasmatales > Thermoplasmataceae > Thermoplasma > Thermoplasma acidophilum. Next base: position 629,607 of record NC_002578.1, read on the forward strand.
TTCATACTTGATTATTGGATTACGCCATGGATAGGCATAATGATAGCACACTTCTTCATATTGAAGAGATTGAGACATCAGGAGTTCGAAGATCTGCCAAAGATAGTGAAACCGGGAATATATGCATACATCATTTCCATTGCCGTATCGATACCGTTTATGTCCCCTGCGGGAATAATAAATATGCCACTAGCTTCAATGCTGCATGGAGTCGATATAAGCTATTTCGTTTCGTTTTTCTCAGCGATGATAATTTACCTCTATCTGTCCCGAAAATTGGATGACCGCAATCATGGAGAAAAGACTCGCAAAGAGATCAGCTGATATTGGCTTTCAATTCATTGCAATGTGGCGAAAACAGAATTAGATTTATTTATAAATGATGCGATTTACCGCGGAATGATACTTAACGATTCAACCATAATGAGGATGGTAAGCGATGGCCTTCTCATCTCAGAAAATTTTGATAGAGGCTGCCTTACGCCAAACGGATACGACCTGCGAGTAGACGCCATTGATGTAGAGGGAAGACAGTATTCGGAGTTTGAAATAGGAAAGAACGTGCACTTTCTCGTATCCACCATTGAAATACTGAAGATACCAGACGACGTTGTCGGCATGATATGGACAAGGTCAAGCTTCGCTCGCAAGGGTATCTTTGGATCCTTCGGTGCCATAGATGCCGGTTATCATGGCAATCTCACCCTATCCTTCTTCAACGCCGGATCCGCGGTTAACCTTAGGAGAGGTGAAAGAATAGCACAGATAGTCTTCGTTAAGATGATTGGCAGCGCTGAGAAGCCATATCATATAAGATCCGGTAATTACCAGAATTCGCGGGGAATTGTGAAGGATCCGGTTGCAGGAAGCCAGATCGCATCAGAGGCAAAGAAAAATTAGCCATTGCAATGCTTCGCTTTCAAAGCGGATTCGATATTGGTGTATTCATTTCAAATGTAACCGGATTCAGTGTGTTTTCTAATTTTTCTTTGAAGTCTGTGCCCTTAATTTTAGTTCAAAATTGCATGGATAAAAATATAAATCATGTAATGATGGCGAGGTATGGAAACCAAGAAACAATCGGAATCTGAGACATATGTAGAGAGGATGGTTCTGCCGGAAGACATGGATATATATGAATATCTATACGGTGGCAGGCTGATGGAATGGATAGACAACTGCGCATCCATCGTTGCGACAAAGCACTGCAGAAAAAGGACTGTAACTGGCAGTATTGATTCACTATTCTTCCTTCTTCCGATTCACCTTGGGGATATGGTCATCCTGCATGGATACATAAACTACACAACGAAATCTACCATGGAGATAGAAATCGATGTCATTAAGGAGGAGGGCCTAACCGGTATAAGGAGATACGCAACTAAGGCTTATCTAACATATGTTGCCATAGACTCAGATGGCAGGCCGACAGAGATACCGCAGATAGTGCCGGAAACGGATGAAGAGAAGAGAAGATACCAGGATGCTGAGAAGAGGGCGGAGGAGAGGAGAAAACGCCTGGAATCGATAAAGCAGCAGCTTGCATCGATGGTTCCTTGATAAGTTCTGACAGATTTTCTCATCCCTGATTTTTATCTCAGGGTGATCAGAATCTTGAAAAACGTTGACCTGAGACGCTCAGATTAAGAAGTTTTATATTTTTTCATGGCATTCGCCACTTATACCCACCTCATGATGAAATGGTGCTTGGTCATATCGGATCACAGTGGGTGGGTAATGGAGAAATGAGGGGTGGTAAGGGTGGATCAGAACCTTTTCAATGAAGTAATGTACCTCCTGGATGAACTGTCTCAGGACATAACGGTACCGAAGAATGTCAGAAAAGTTGCCCAGGATTCAAAAGCAAAACTGTCTCAGGAAAATGAGAGCCTTGATCTTAGATGCGCCACTGTCCTTTCCATGCTGGACGAGATGGCAAACGATCCAAACGTTCCTGCTCATGGAAGAACGGATCTTTATACAATTATAAGCAAGTTGGAGGCTCTGTCCAAGAGCTGAATTTTTTATGAAATTTGATGTGTTTGTTCATTAAATAATCTGCAGCCAATATGAATATATGTCAAGCTGTAGCATACGATCATAAAGGCTTTCTGCCTATGGATTCGATAATGTTAATTTCTGTAGCGATGATGGTATAAAAGAATTTTTCAGGCTAGCGATCAAAAAGTATATATACATCATTATTTAAAAAAGCTAAATATTTATAGAAATATAATATTATGGTACGATGAATATGGTTCTGAGCGAAGATGCTGAGAAACTAGCGAAATATCTGATGATTGCGGATATCCCAAGGAGTGTAGCATACACCCTAGTATACATGAGGGATAAGGATGAAGTTACTAGCGTAGAGATAGAGAGAGAAACCGGCCTGAGGCAGCCAGAGGTATCCATTGCGATGCAATGGTTGCGCAGGAAGGGCTGGATCACCAAACGAAATATGAAAAAGGAGGGAAAGGGAAGGCCCATACATGGATACAGGCTGTCCAAGTCCTTCAACGAGATCCTTGAGGAGATAATTCAGGATCTCAGCAAGAAGATCAACGAGATCAATTACAACATCGAGCAGTTAAAAAATTATAGAAAATGAATTCTATAATTGGTATTCTTAATATTTATACCAATATTTTTCTGGCAATAAGCGGTTCGTCAATTCCTATGCTGACGAAATCATTTTTTTCAGAGAAAATTAATTAATATAGAATGCGATCCTCATTTTAATGAACAGAAGGATAGTGTCAGCTCTTGTGATTATTGCCTTTGCAGCCCTCATAATACGGCTGATACCATCCATGACCAGCTATGGCTGGGGGAATGATTTCGGCATCTATTATTACATAACTCAAGACTATATAAAGTCAAGATTGCTTGTAATAGATGTCCCTTCACAGTGGGGAACATCTGGATATGGTTCATTTCCCGTGATGTACTGGATAATATCACTCATTTACTTCATTACGGGGATAAAATGGAGCATCCTGCTCAAATTTGTACCACAGTTTTTCGGTGCGATGACGGTTGTATTCATATTCTTCATAGCAAAAGAGATAACCAGCGATGAGAGGGTAGCTCTAGTTTCTGCTGCATTTCTAGCTGTAAATCCAGTCCAGGCTTACCAGACATCAATATCATCAATACTGGTTTTCGGGCACTTCTTTGGGCTTCTGACAATACTTTCGCTGCTCATATCACTCAGGAAAAGGTATTTCATAATTCCCACAGCGGTATTCTCAGTACTTCTCGTTATGTCTCATCAGCTCTCCACATTCATGTATCTGCTGGAGATGATAGGCATTCTAGCCTATCTCAAGATATCCAAGGGATACCTGGAGGAAAGATACAAATACTTTCTCTATGGATTCTCCGGATTCATGTTTGCCTACTGGCTGATAAACGTTCCAGACACAACCGGTTTCATATCAAGTGGTTCTGGTGGGCTTCCATGGTATGCGGTCATCGCTGTATACTTTGCAGTGATATACGCGTTTTTCAACATGCCTGAGAGATATGCGGAAGCGATAAGAAATTTTATCTACAAGCTGAAGCCAATGGAAAATAAGGCAACGGTACCGCTTATGGTGTCCCTTTCATTCCTGGTTCCTAGCATTGCCGTCTTTATATATCAGAAATATATTGTGAACCTCAGTGGTTATTCGTTCTTCGTGTTTATCCCCATTCTTCTCTCAGTGAGCATAGCCTCTTATGGGTACATAATAGCTTGGAAGAAGTACAGGATTATGCTTGGTATGCTATCGATCCTGTTGCTGGTTGCTATCTATGCGGCCATCACGATGAGCCATGTTCTCCTTCCTGGGAGATTCTTCGAGTATATCTTCGAAATAGTGTCAATATACGACGGTGTAGGAATAGTCAGCTATCTCGAATCCAAAAAGCCAAAGGAAATAAAGATAGAGTACAAGATCAAATCGACTAGGCCATCTCCCGTTGTTGTCGGCCCATCATTCGGCATAAATGCGGCAGCACCTTCCGTATATTACTATCCAATTGGAACCGGTGTTGAAGGTACGAAGTTCTGCTATCGAAAGAAGAAATACAGCGCGTCACAAATACTGATCTCTGCGGTTATGATAGTCATAATAGCCGGATCTGCTGGTTCGGTCTATCCATTCGGGCATGTGGTTGTGCCTTCTGGGACCCAGGCTATATCGTATCAGGATTACTATGCGATAGAGTGGATAGATCTGCACGTAAACAAAAATTACAGCGTTCTTTCTGATCACAGGTTGGGACTATTAATAGAAGCCGACAACATAAGCGATCCATTTGAGTACGCTTCGTACATATGGAATTCAACCAATTACAGTCTTATTGTGCAGCAGCTATCTGGGCACTTCACAAACCGAACATCAAAGCCGGTGGAGTTCATAATTATTGACAATTACATGTACACAGACGGCGTATGGGGATATAAAGGTGCGATCAATCCTGATACACCCCCGATAAAGTTCACGAATGATACGTTTTTGAAATTCATGTACGAGCCGTTCGTACCGGTTTATTTCAACTATTCGTCCGATAAAAGCCAGTGGGCGCTAGTTATACAGGTTAACTGGACTTATATAGACGATCACTATCCGATAAACGTTAGCGCCCCGCCAATTATACACACATCAGTGTCTTCCAATGTGATCTCCGTTCTCGATACTATAAATCCACAGCTCATCTCAACATACGATAGATACGATCAGAACTCCTGAACTTGAACAATAATATTTTTTCCTCTTTATCATTTTTTTTGGATGATCATCGCGATTCGCATACTATTGATTGACTATGAATGCCATGGAAAGTATGTGTCTAGCATTCTGCAAAATAATATGTATTGTTTTGCAATAATATGGTATGCCATTCGAAAATGAAAACACATATGTCAGGATGGTAGAAGCCGGCAAAGAGGATGAATTCCACAGAAAGTATGAGGAAGCGCTCAAAGAGGTGGAATCCTATTTCCACAAGGAATATCCGAATATAATAAAGGAAGACATTGTTGAGAGCAAAAAGATAAAGGATATAAGCCCAATAGATGGCAGTGAGATAGCGACTTTCCAATTGGCATCGGATGAATCCGTTAACAAAGCCGTGGACATGCTCTATCGGTCATACAAGAACTGGTACAATATAGGATACATGAAGCGCGCCCTAACTTTCCTGAAAGCAGCAGGCATGCTCAGCGATCAGAAGTTCAAGTTCGCTGCCATACTTACGTACGAAAACGGAAAGAATAGATATGAAGCCATTGGTGATGTGGATGAAGCCATAGACTTCATGCGTTATTACGCAATCAACCTCATAGAAAATCAGGGCTTCATAAAATTAACGGGCAAAGCCTACAAGAATGAGGAATCGATGAGTGTGATGAAACCCTATGGCGTGTTTGGCGTCATATCTCCATTCAACTTCTTCTCGATCGGCGTCGGCATGAGTTCAGGCCCACTCGTCACGGGCAATGCAGTCATATTGAAGCCGAGCAGCGATATACCGCTTTCGCTGTACCTATGGGTTCGCCTGATGCACGATGCGGGCGTTCCGAAAGAGGTACTGGCCTACGTTTCAGGTTCAGGTAGCGTTGTAGGAAAGCACATAGTCGAGAACAAGAAGGTTGCGGGAATAGTATTCACAGGATCTAGGGAAGTCGGTCTAGACATCCAGAGAAGGTCTATCGACAATGGACCAAAGGTCGTCATAACAGAGATGGGAGGCAAGGATGCCATAATCGTGTCCAACAAGGCTGATCTGAACAAAGCTGTGGAAGGAGTTGCAAGAGCAGCCTTTGGATTCGCTGGCCAGAAATGCAGCGCATGCTCATTGCTCTATGTTCACAAGGACGTGTATGATGAGTTCATGAAGCGCCTCAAGGAAAGAACCGACCAGATAAAGCCAGATGACCCAAGGAAGAAGGAGACATTTCTCAACCCGGTCATAAACAAGGAGGCATACGAGAAATTCATCAAGCTGAAGCCTGAATACAACAAGGGTAAGATACTCACTGGAGGACATGAACTGAAGAGGCCTGGATTCTACGTTGAACCAACAATAGTGACGGATCTGCCCAAAGATGCCTATATTGCACGGAATGAGATCTTCCTGCCGGTGCTGAGTGTGTTCAAATGCAACAGCATACAGGAAGCCATAGAAGATATAAACAGCATGGATTATGGGCTCACAGGAGGCATATTCACTGAAGACCCGAATGAGATACAGTACTATTTCGACAACGTAGAGGTAGGCGTTCTCTACGCAAACAGGAAGAGCGGAGGTTCCACCGGTTCAATGGTTGGTTCGCAGCCCTTCGTTGGCTGGAAACTCAGCGGTGTTTCAGGAAAGGGAACCGGTTCGTTCTACTACCTGATGCAGTTCCTGAGAGAACAGTCACAGACAATAGCACATTGAAATGATGAAATAATTTTATTCTCTTTTTTCCATACCCCTAATATTGCTGAGCAGGAAGTCGCCCATAATAGTAACTGCAAATATAATCAATGCAATTGCGGGGTATCTTGGCCTTTTCTTCATAACGAGATACGTTGGCATAACAATATGGGGTTTTGTTGCGTTCGGTATGGGCTTTACCGGCATATTTTCTCTTGCAACAGAGCTAGGGTTCAGCTCAGCATACACGAAGAGCGTTTCAGAGGGCTATGATGTCCGTGATGCAACTAGCACCTTCTTTGCAGTCAAGCTAACGCTTGCCATAATTTTCGTGATAATAACGCTGTCTGCGCTGACCATCTGGACTGACGTATTGCACAGAGGCTTCCAGAATCCAGTAGAATACTGGGTTATCATAGCGCTGATACCATATTACTTTTCAGGAACGCTCCTTTCGATACCCAGATCCTATTATTCATCAACATTCTCACCGTACAGGCAGATCCTACCGTCAATAGTTGAGGCCCTGTCAAGGAATGGTTTTTTCATTGCCATCGGTGTTGTTTATTACACTCACATATGGAAACTTCCCGATGCTGACATCGCAATTGTAATAGCTTCGGTATACTCCCTCACATATACTGTATATTTCCTGTTCATGATGCATCTTGGAAGGCCATGGCATCTCCAGCGTCCGAGCGTCTCTACATTTAAATACTTCGCAGCAGTGGCAATACCTCTAGCTGCAACAAGCGGCATAGCCACGATCAACGGCAACATAGATAAGGTAATTATACAGTTCTACTGGCATGCTGATGCCACAAGTGCCCTGTATACCTCGCAGATCCTGGGCACTGCACTTATATCATTCTCGGGTGCGATAACGGGGTTCTTTTTGCCAATTCTTGCTAGAAGGCAAAAGAAGATAGATATGACGTATGATTCCTACGATCTGGAAAAATACGTTTCTCTCTTCATACTCCCCTTCGTCATCATCCTCGCCATATTCTCGGTCTATTTCATGAACATATTCAGTGCTGGATACAGAAAGTATTCCGAAATTCTGATTTTCGTTGCTCTAGCCAACTACATATCCATAATAACGTCACCGTTCACGTCGGCGGTTATAGCATCTGGCAAAACTTGGAACATAGCAAAGATAACGACACCATCGATAATAGCAAACATTGCTCTCAATTTTGTCTTTGTTCCCAGATCCATATTCGGATTCACTGGACTTTCGTTGGGGCCTGCCGGTACGGTATTTGCATCTTTCCTGACCGCCTCTGCTGATTATTTGATATACCGTTATCTTTACTACCGCGTGGAGGGCAGAAACGATGTGAGCATTCTTAGGCAGATAGTACCGGCTTTGGCAGAGATCGCTGTGGGCTATGCAATAATCAGAACGATAAAGCCATATCCATTTCTTGAGCTCCTAGGATCTTCGCTCTTATTGCTTCTAGTCTTCTTCCTTGCCGCTATAGCAATAGGAGAGATAACGGGATCTGAGATCCTTGAATTCCTGAAGAATCTGAATCCTATAAGTATACCTAAAAACATAAGAGAGGAAAGACGGGTCGATAAAAAATGAGTATTCTTGAAATTAAGATCGGAATTACTTTTTCTCTTGTTTGCTTCTCTCTATGATTTCACCTATGGCTACATCATTCTTGACCTTCTTTATTCTAACCTTAACGGTTTCGCCCCTCTTTGCACCCGGTACGAAGATGGTGTAACCCTTATAGTTTGTCCTCCCTTCCCCAGAGCTCCCAACTTCGGTTATCTCAACAACATATTCCTTCCCTTCCTCGATGGTCTCATCATCCTTGGCTTCGCGTACAGAGTGTATCGGGTGTTGGGCTCCGCATGCCTTGCAAACCAGAAGTGATATGCGGCCAGATTTCTGAATTTCAGTATCCAGAGAACCGCATTCATAACACCTCACATATGTATTAATGTATTCGTTCATCTTATCAAGAAGCTCTTCAAGGGTAAGCTTTCTATTTATTATTAGTCTCCTGCCGTTTTGAACGATGTTTGTACCGAACTCACGGGTGAGGAACTTTATGATGTGTTCTGGATCTCTGTTTATTATATCAACTATATCCTGAAAGTTCCTTATAATAGTTGCTTTTCCCTCTCTGATTATTTCTGGATCAGGTATCTTCAATCGGTCTATATTCTTGGTTGAACTTGAAAGTACATTCTTTGCTTTTTCAAGGAGCTTTTCATAATCATCGGTCATGCATGATGTATGCCAACGTCCAATATTAATTTGAACCTAATGTTTTTCATATCCAGATGGGTCTTGTATTATTATATTGAACAATTAAATACAAATATTGATTGATAAATGTACAAATGTCAGTACATGATGGAAAAATTAATATAGTATCTGCATTATACTTTTATGAGGAGTTGAAATTGCTCAACAAAGATGTCAAGCTCACATTGCGTATATCTGAGGAAGACATCAATGAGATAGATAATTTTCTTAACGCTTATCCAGAATTTGGAAGCAGATCCGAATTTATCAGGCATGCAGTAATGTCGTACATTTCCAGCAAGAGAGTTGCCGTAGTCAAGGATCAGAGCCAAACCAGTTTTGATCTAGATCTGGATGAAAATACTGAGAATATTATAAAGACGGTCATAGAAAAGGGCTTCTTCAAGTCGGAAAAGGACCTGATAAGTGCCATAGTCAGGGAATACGTGGACGTTTTCCTGCTTGATTTCGTGAAGAGGAAATCAAAGAATATGAAGGATCTTATGGGCGAGCTCTCCTCCTTTGAAGGTGTGAAGCACAGTGCAGTGGAGAGGAAGAACGGAAGGTGATCCATATACAAAGGCGATTCGAAGTTTTTGAAAGTGGCGGGGATTCCCGTGCTAGTCTTGCGGAACTTTACTACAGGCAGAAGGCCAACGTTGCAGTCGTTTCTATAGGGAACGCTGGTTTCAGGGTTATAAGGAAGATGAGGCCAATAGAGGTCAAAAACGTTGATACCTATGCCATAATACAGGACGACGATCAGCAGATTCGCACATATGATGGTATGCTATCTAATGGCCGCGGAGAGATAAAAATTTCGCTTTACACGTTGAGTTCAGAAAAGAATCCTTTTTTCAGGTACACGTCAGGCCCCATAAAGATCCTGAACGGAGGAAGCAGCATCCGTAAAGATGAAGAAATGTTTATGAAAATAGCCGACAGTGCTGTTGCTTTCGTTATAGTGAGTGGATTCGGCGGCAACTTTTCCCAGGCCCTGCACCTTCAGCTTCTCGGGTGCCTCGTATCGATGGGAAAGGAGACCTTGAGCGCTGTTATAATCCCAGGACGGGCTGAGGAAAGACGAAGGCAAAAGGCTATAGCTGGAATAAGGAAAATGAATAAGATGAACGTGCCCTACGTAGTATTCGATAATGAGCAATTAAACGGTCCGGCAGACACGACGATAATAACTGAGAGAATAGATGCTGCAAATCTGAAAATAGCGGACAGCCTTGACGGATATATTTCATCTATATCATCCTCGATAGATCGTCTGAAATATAACCTTATTGAGGATGCACGGCGATAAAACATCATGATTTTTGGCATCAGGTACATAATTACGGATTTCTGAAATAGCATTTTTAAAATGCCCCCTCTCCCTATGATATTATGAGGTTGCTTGTGTTATATCCAAACTCATTGAAACGCCTAATATTTCAAAATATATCCCTTTAGATCCTCTTCATACTTAAATGACGCAACCACTCAACTTGAGAGAGTTTCCTGCGATCTCAATCGGACTGCGAAAATCTCTTGTTTCAATTGTTTCGTTGGGCTTTATTTCGCGGTTTCAATGGAGATCTTCCCTTTATAATTATTTTGTCACAAATATTGATGGTATTTCCCATGAATTGATATAGGAATTTCTGGTAGATTAAAAATCATTTGACCTCTGAAAATACGGTTATGGTCTGTGCCCTCTCAACCCCTGGCATTTCTCTTAGTTTGTCCAGAACGAAATTCCCAACAGCTTCTGTTGAGGATTCCCTTACCTTAATCAAAAGATCCCATTCCCCTGCAATTATGTAGACATTCTCAACATCCTTGAAGTTGGCTATCTTTGCTGCCAGTTCGCGCTGAGACAGCCCGTCCTTTGGAGTGTATGCTATAAGTATGAAGGCAACAACAGGAACTCCCAATGCTTTGTAGTCTGGAACGATGGTGAACTTTTTAATAATACCTGACTTTATCATATTCTGCATGCGTTCATATATGGTCACTCTGGGTATGTCCAATACTCTGGACATATCAGAGATTTTATCCCTTGCATTTTCCATAAGATAATTTAGTATCTGTATGTCTTTCTCATCCATAGTACATTAATGGTAATTGATTATTTAAATCTAGTCATAATGTCTATATAAACTCTTAATGGCTGACGAACATAGACAAAATGTTGATTGAAAGTTAACAAAATTCATAAATCCAATCTTCATCTATGCTTCATGGAGTCTGGAGAAATAAATACGCTAATTGAAGAAATAAGCGAACATCTGGAAAAGCCGGAGCTTTACCATGCACTGAAGGTACAGAGCTCCATTAGGTCTATAACATCCGAGTTTTTGAAAGAAAGAGGTTTCATAGAGGTACCCCCTGTGATAATATCCGTTCTTACAGATCCGCTGAACCATCCGGTCTTCGATCCGACAATCGACTACTATGGATACAAGTATTCTCTGACTAAGAGCATGATATTCCACAAGCATCTGCTCACAAAGCATTTTGATAGGATCTTTACGTTCTCGCCAAACATAAGGCTGGAAGAGGAGGACAAAGTGAAGACAGGCAGGCATCTGGCTGAGTTTACGCAGCTGGATCTCGAGATGAAGGGAGCTAGCAGGGATGAAGTCATGAGCCTTGGGGAGGATATGATAATAGACCTGTTCAAGAAAATAAAGAGAAGCAATGAGGAGGATCTGAAATTCTTCGGAAGAGATCTGCGGATACCTTCCAAGCCATTCAAGAGGATAGCTTACCTGGATGCATACAAGCAGTACGGTGAAGATTTTGAACATATACTTTCAAGCGAAATGAAAGAGCCGTTCTGGATAATCGACATTCCTTTGGAGAAGAGAGAATTCTATGACAGGGAGGACCCGTCCCGTCCGGGCATACTGGTTGACATGGATCTGATCTATCCTGAGGGTTTCGGCGAGGCCCTGTCAGGAGGAGAGAGAGAATACGAACTCAGCAGGATCATAGACAGAATACACAGGAAAGGGCAGACTGAAGAACAGTTCAAATGGTACATAGAATTTGCAAAAGAAGGCCTTATGCCGTCGGCCGGCTTCGGTATCGGTATAGAACGCCTCACTAGGTTCATATGCGGATTGGAAAGGATAGAGGACGCCCACCCGTTCCCGAAGATACCGGGACACCTTTCACTGTGATGTTTTTTCTCTCTATTTTCATTTTTTGTTGGTTTCTGCAAGCTTTTCGCCAAGTACGGCTAAAAAGGCCAGCAGACTGGCCATGCCTGAGACGAGGAATGTTATGGAGATTCCTTTGAGGAAGCTCAGCTTAACCGCCTCGAAGCCCGGTATTTTTATGCCAAGGAAGGCTGAACTGAGAGCCGTCTCTGGTACGTACAGTGCCACGATCGTAAACACCATAGACATACCAATGACCGATCCTAGGTTCAGAATGACTGTCCTTATACCGGCAGCAGATCCTCTCCTGTCTGGAGGAGCGGTGGACATGAGTATGGCGTTGCTTGGAGTGTAAAACAATCCGATCCCGAAACCTACCATGACCAGACCCAGGTAGAACGGTACATTTACATTCCTTACAAGTGAGAGGACGACGGATCCGAAGAAGGAAAGAAAAAGGCCGGCGTATATAAGATGGCCTTCAAATCTCTTTGTGTTTATGTTTCCTACCAAGTACGATGAGAGACTGAGCGAGACTGCATATGGTATCACCATTATACTGGATTCCAGGGGAGAAATACCGAGCGGTCCCTGAAGCATTATTATGGCTATGAGCAACGCAGAATACCTTGTGATCGAATTGAGAAAGGTAGCCACAGATTGAGTTGCAAATGATCTTATTCTGAAAAGTGAAATGTCTATGAGCGAATCGTCACCACCTCTTGAGAGAAATATGAAGAGAACAAACGAGACTACTGATATGAGGAGGTAAATAACTTCAACAGGATTCAGCCAGAGATTGGGAGGCGAGAACGTGAGATAAATTACTATGAACACTATGAACGTGGAAAAAAATATGGCCGGCTTCCAATTTATCTTTACCTTGCGTTTTTCTATCTCCCTCAGCTTCAGGGCCATGACGTATCCCGCTATACCAAATGGTACATTGAATGCGAAAACGTATCTCCAGTTGATTGCGGTCAGAATGCCACCTACTAGAGGTCCTATCGCCGTTGCAATGCCTATGACCAGACTGTTGGTGCCTATGGCCCACTTGAGCTCATCCTGCCTGAATGCGTCAGCTATTATAGCGAGGCTGTTTGAGAACAGCAGGGCACCTCCAACACCCTGAAGCAGCCTTGCCACAAGAAGTATCATCACGTCAGGGCTTAGAGAAGCAATGATCGAACCGGAGATGAAAAACAGGTATCCCAGAGCATATAGCCTGTTTCTACCAACAAAATCGGAGTATCTTCCAAATAGCGGTGCGCCTATGGTCATCACAAGCGGATAGATCACTAGTATCCATATTACGAAGAAAAAGGTCGTATGCAGAGATATCATTATGGTTGGCAGCGAGATCAGAAGCGATGTGCTGTTGATCACGGCCAGCAGGGATCCTATGCTTGTTACAGTTATCGCTATTATTTTGTAGGAATCCATCTACCGATCAGAGATTTCCGAACCTTGAGATTATGTCAGAGATGCTATCCATGTAATCCTTGAATATCCTGAGTATGTCCCTCGAGGTGATAACTCCGAGAAGCTTTCCATTTTTCATTACCGGAAGCCTCCGGATGCCATTTTTCGCCATGATCTCGGTCACCTTGAATGTTGGGGTATCCGGGTCTATGGAAATTATCGGTGAATTCATGATCTCATCAATGCGAACCTTCTTAGGATCCCTGTCCTGTGCTATGATCTTGTTGATGTAGTCCCACTCCGTGACCATGCCTTTTATCTCGCCATTTTCGGCAATTATTGCAAAACCAACATGATCCTGTGCCATAATCTTAGCAGCCTCATAGGCCGATGTATCACCCGGCATGATCTTATCATACTTCCTCATAATGTCTGAAGCATAAAGCACCATGTGGCAATATCGCAATTCTATATTTACAGATTTGCCGGATTAATGTGCATGCTGGAACCATGATGCTCAATTCGGAACTGCTTCAAGATCCTGCTCTCTTAAACGGCAAAATATCTTCCTTATATTCCACTGGATCAGGCTGTGGTGCATTACTCAGTATCAGCATGATGCGCGTGATTAAATAAGATATTCAATCTGCAATAATTCTTTGAGAAAAACACGTTTTATATTAATGAAGGCCTGTGCCGGCGGTCGAATCAGAAGCTTCTGTCTTTAATTGGAGAAGCAGTTCGCCTCTAAAATGGAACAACGGAATCATACCATATGCTGCGAGCCTCCGGGGATATATGATTATTGGTTTCTTGTCGGCTAAAAGCTATGGAAAACATTTAATATTATAGGTCAATTATGAGTTAGCCTTTTTAAAAGGAGTTGATGTTATGAATCAGACTTTAGAAACTGGTACAACCACGGTTGGTATTACACTGAAAGACGCCGTAATAATGGCAACTGAAAGGCGTGTCACAATGGAGAATTTCATCATGCACAAGAATGGTAAAAAGCTGTTCCAGATCGACACTTATACGGGGATGACAATAGCCGGCCTTGTGGGAGATGCCCAAGTACTGGTAAGGTATATGAAGGCAGAGCTTGAACTTTACAGGCTCCAGAGAAGAGTAAACATGCCAATAGAGGCTGTTGCCACTCTGCTTTCAAACATGCTCAACCAGGTAAAATACATGCCTTACATGGTCCAGCTGCTTGTGGGTGGAATTGATACAGCTCCCCACGTATTTTCCATAGATGCGGCTGGAGGTTCCGTTGAGGATATCTATGCCAGCACAGGATCAGGCTCACCATTCGTATACGGCGTTCTCGAATCGCAGTATAGCGAAAAGATGACCGTCGATGAAGGTGTCGATCTTGTGATAAGGGCCATAAGCGCGGCAAAGCAGAGGGATTCAGCATCTGGAGGTATGATAGATGTTGCGGTTATTACTAGGAAAGACGGATATGTCCAGCTTCCTACCGATCAGATAGAATCAAGGATCAGGAAGCTCGGATTAATTCTGTAAAATTATCCAATATTTTTTAAATTTTAAAGGTGTACGACCTATGGGTTTTCATGACTACATTGAGGAAACGAAGAATATATTCAATCGCCTATATCCGGACAACAAGATAACGGACATAGACTATGAGGGTCCCACGATTGTAGTTTACACGAAGGATCCTGAACTCTTCGCGAAGAGAGATGACCTTGTCAGGCAGATAGCCCAGGAGATCAGAAGGAGGATCGCAATAAGGTCGGATCCTTCAATACTCCTGCCAGAGGATCAGGCAAGAGAATCAATTGAGAAGATAATTCCAAAGGAAGCTGGTCTTGAGGACATATACTTTGAGCCTGATACTGGAGAGGTCATAATTGAGCTGGATGAACCTTCAATAGTTACGGCGAGAGGTACGGATTACGTACAGGAGATCAAGAGCAGGACGCAGTGGTCTCCACGCATCGTACGTGCACCGCCGATGTACTCACGCACCGTCAAAGAAGTAAGGGAATTCATGCGAGAGGTGAAGCAGGAGAGAAGGGAGTTTCTGCATAACCTAGGCGTGAAACTGTCCGGTCCACCGATGGTGGGTGAGACCTGGGTGAGGTTGACGGCGCTTGGCGGCCACTCAGAGGTGGGTAGAAGCGCAACTCTGGTTTCAACCAAGAATTCCAAGGTTCTTATAGACTGTGGCATGATGAACGTGGGGCCAGATGCGGATCCATGGGATGCCGCACCTTATCTTTATGTACCTGAGGTACAACCGCTAAGCACAATAGATGCTGTCATACTGACTCATGCTCATCTTGATCATTCGGGCCTTTTGCCACTCCTGTTCAAGTACGGGTATGATGGCCCGGTATACATGACGCCTCCTACCAGGGATCTTGCCGCACTGCTCCAGAACGATTACATAAAAGTGGCTAGGATGGAAGGCGGAAAGGTCCCTTACGAATCCAAGTACATACGCGAAGAGTTGAAGCACACCATAACCCTGAGGTATGGCGAGACGACCGATATAACCAGGGACATGAGGCTTACATTTTATAATGCTGGTCACATTCTTGGATCTGCATCGGGACATCTACATATAGGTGACGGACTATACAACGTGGTTCTGTCTGGAGATGTGAAATTCGAGAAAACATGGTTATTCAATCCAGCAAACAACAAATTCCCGAGAGCTGAGACCTTTATGACCGAATCAACTTACGGAGGGAGGGATGACTATTCATTTACCAGGGAGGAGGCGACGCAGACGCTTATTGATGTAATAAACAGAACGCATGACAGGGGCGGATCCGTTTTGATACCTGTATTCGCTGTTGGAAGGAGCCAGGAGGTAATGATAGTTCTCGAAGATGCCATGCGGAATGGCAGGATCCCACAGATGGATGTCTATCTGGATGGTATGATAATGGAGGCACCGGCGATACATGCAGCATATCCGGAGTATCTTAACAAAGAGCTCCGTGAAGCCATAATGGTAAAAAAGGAAAACCCGTTCCTGAGCCCAATATTCAAGAAGGTAGAGACGAGGGACAGAGGGAGGAAATAGCTGAGAATCCGGAGACCACAATCGTGCTTGCCACCTCCGGTATGATGAACGGCGGGCCTGTAATGGAGTATTTCAAAGCATGGTCCGCCGACCCCAAGCACACACTTGTTTTCGTAGGATATCAGGCAGATGGTACGCTTGGAAAGAAGATTCAAAGTGGCGCTCAGGAGATAACCCTGTCCGGCGAAGGCAAGAATGTGACATATCCGGTGAAGATGGATGTTGAGACCGCAGAGGGCTTTTCTGGGCATTCTACCAAAAAGCAACTTCTGGCCTATATTGCCACTATGCAGCCTAAGCCAAAGAAGATCCTGGTGAACCATGGCGATAATGGAAAAACTGCGGAATTCGCACGCCTTGTTAGACAGAGATTCAACATAGAAGCTTATGCACTTAAAAATTTAGAGACTATAAGACTGCTGTAACGGCATAAACATTATATATACATATTTGGATGCACGACTATGAACATAAAGATATTGGCGATATCTGTGGCGATCTTTTCTGTCATAGGTTTCGCTATAACTAGTTCGGCTGCCACCAGTCCGACGCCGACTGCGGTGACCGCTGGAGAATATACTATAAATATATTCCCTAATAGTGTAATAAAAAATATCAGTTTCAACAAGACAAACATCGTGAACTACGGTAAGGTCTCTGGAGAGAATCTTTCATCGCTCCCCAGAATGATGGACGATATGAATCAATACAGCAGTATAGACAACCTGAGTTACATGAGCACTGAGGACGGAACTGGCCTTATACTTGCCACCTATGGATCATCGGCAAGTATACAGCTCAATTTCACCGGAACAGTGAAGGCTTTACCAGTAGACACCAAGATGAGTAATTACGTGGGGCTTTACTATTTCAATGTTTCTGGCTACAACTTCACCATAGCATCAACTGTTTCTCCAGCCAAATCCAAGAATAACTACACATTTTCAGTTCAGTCGTCCATCTATCCGAAAGTTGTCATAGTGGCAATAATCAGCAACAATGGCATACAGAACATGATCGATCACTTCGAGCACAGGATAAACGGGTACAAATTCACATACAACAGCACCACAGGTCTCGTGAACGGTAAATTCCTGAACTTCACATTCTATAAAACCAATCAGACAATTGCGAATTACTTTGATAGGTTATCGAATCTTACAGTATTCAAAAACATAACGGCAATGGCGGTTGGCAATCAGGGCTTCCAGTTTTACAGTGGCATGTATGTTGGAAATATATTCTACGATTCATCAGCATATTACAGTTTGATGGTCCACGACAATCCTGCGCTTCAGTCCACGTTCATGCTGGTAAATGGAACTATACACTTCAACGTATCCAAAGGCATCGCTATAACCGAACGGAACTTCACATTCAATGACAGGTTCGATTACAATGCGGAAGCGGGCAATATGTCCATGGCAATGCAGCAGGACGTCTATGGTGGCGCTTGGTTCGTATTTCTCAGCGCTCCACACTTCTATGGTATGATGACCTTCGCCGGTGCCAGAAACGTCACCGTTAACGGAACGCAGATAACGGCAGAGACAAACGGTACGATGATCGTTTCCTTTGTATCCCCACCCGGCCTGTCCAATGGAGTGAAGAACTTCGCCCCCATGACGTATGCTCTGGAACACGGCAAACTGGGAATGCAGATAGCCATAGAAAAGGTGAACTCCACTTTGACCAACATTACGCTTGATCTGAACACGTCCATAAACGCAGTCATAAAGAGTGCAAGCTCCAGTGGTGTCGTAATAAATGTCAATTCATCGCAGTCCCATGGTACGGTGATAGCAGTTTACGTTTCAAGCAGCGTTCTCAATGCATCCAAGCTCATAGTAAAGTTTGACGGGTCTGCAGCTGTTCAGGTATCAGCTTCAGCACTCGTTAACGAAACCTCGACTACGACGGCTTATTACAATGTGACTGCTGACGGCAACGGTTCACTGGTGATGATTTACATACCGCACTTCTCTGACCACACCATAGATATTGAACCATACACTTCAATATCAACGCCAATTTCGATGTACTATTACGTAGCGGTCATAGTGGTCGTGGTTGCTATAATAGCCGCAATCGGATACGTAATGGTGAGAAGGAAAAAATAAAGCGATAAACGAAACAATTTTTTATTTACTATTTCTCAAAATTCAATGGGATCCGATGGATTTTATCCACGGACAATTATCTTTTATTATCGCTCGAGACCGGAAGTGCGAATCCAAAAATTGAAAATAAGATCCTTAAAGAATCAGTTTTCCATCTGGAGAAACTTTTTTCCAGTCTTCCAGGAATTTTGCGAGGCCTTCGTCGGTCTTGGGATGCTTCATCAACGATTTAAGCACGTTGAAAGGTACGGTCACAACATCCGCACCGATCACAGCTGAACGTAGGACGTGGATTGGATTTCTTATAGAAGCTACGAGTATCTGTGTCTTGATTATGTAGTTGTTGAAGATAGTCCGTATCATATCTATGATCTGCATACCGTCTTCACCGATATCGTCAAGTCTTCCAACAAATGGTGATACGTAGGTTGCACCAGCCTTTGCTGCAAGCAGTGCCTGTATTGGATTGAAAACAAGAGTACAGTTTGTATTTATGTGCTCTGAACTTAATGTCTTTATTGCACGCAAGCCATCCTCAGTCATCGGTATCTTTACAACAGCATTGTCTCCGAGGCCATGTATCTTTCTTGCCTCTTCAACCATGCCCTCGTACTTTGTTGAAACCACCTCAACGCTTACCGGACCGTCCACGATCTTCAGAATCTCCCTTATTATATCACCGTACTTCTTCCCATTGACGGCCTCTTTGGATATGAGCGTTGGATTCGTGGTTACGCCGTCCACTATGCCCCAGTTTACACCCGTACGTATTTCATCTATGTTGGCAGTGTCAAGGAATATTTTCATAGTTTTTCTCCTCCAAGCAGGTCATAGCTTCGTTAATTATATCTTTAACATCCATGTGGAAGTATGAGAAGAGTTCCCACGCTTTTCCAGATTTTCCAAAGGTATCACGCATGCCAATACGCCTGACTGGTACAGGATAGGATTCTGAAGTTATCTCAGCCACGCGGCTTCCAAGGCCGTTGTATATTGAATGCTCCTCTGCGGTTACTATATGCCCTGTCTCTTTTGCGGCCTTTATTATGGCGTCTCTGTCTGTTGGTTTGATTGAAGACATGTTTATAACTCTAGCATCCACACCATTTTTTTTCAAGGACTCGGCCGCCTCAAGCGATTTTGACACCATGACACCATCCGCTATTATGGTTAAATCCGCACCGTCTCTGATGGTCTTTGATTTTCCAATCTTGAATTCATAGTCCTCATCGTTTATAACCGGAAACTTCTCCCTGCTCAGCCTGACATAGTGGGGCTTATCAACGCCGGCAAGATAATCTACAACGCTCCTGGTCTCCACAGAATCTGCTGGCACGATCACATTCATATTGGGAAGCCCAGCCATTATGCCAACATCCTCAACTATCTGATGCGTAGCACCGTCCTCTCCTACGGTTATTCCTCCGTGGGTAACGACGAACCGCACAGGCGCATTGTTATAGCATACGGACTGCCTGATCTGTTCGTACGTCCTCGTAAGGAATATGGCAAAGGTGGACACAAAAGGCTTCTTCCCTGACAGGGCAAGGCCGGCCGCGGTTGTGACCATGGACTGTTCAGATATGCCCATGTTGAAGAACCTATCCGGAAACGCATTTGCAAAATATCCTGTCTTAGTGGATGAGGAAAGATCTGCATCCAGAACAACTATGTCTCTGTCGAAGGAACCGAGTTTGACAAGCTCCTTGCCGTATACATCTCTTAGGCTCTCAGATTTCATATCTCCTCACCAAGCTGTCTCATTGCCCGTCTGTATAGATCTTCAGATTCAGGGGGACTTCCATGATATTTCGGATTGTTCTCCATGAAGTCCACGCCCTTGCCCTTCACCGTGTTCGCTATGATGAATGTCGGTCTCTCCGATCTCTTCGATTTTTCTATTGCGTCCTCGATCTCGCTGAAGCTGTGGCCATCTATTTCGATCACGTTCCAGCCAAAGCTCTCAACCATGGCATGAATGTCGTGCAACGGCATTATATCCCGTGTGTATCCATCCAACTGGATTCCGTTCCTGTCAAGTATGGCCACTAGATTATTCAGCTTATACTTGTACCCAGCCATGAGAGATTCCCAGACATTCCCCTCTTCCATTTCGCCATCTCCGAGGATCACGTAGACATGATAATTGAAGCCGTTCAGCCGTGATGCCAGAGCCATTCCAACACCGACACCTAGACCCTGGCCTAGAGATCCGGTTGATACCTCCACGCCTGGTATTTCCCTGGATACATGTCCTTCCAGATGCGAATCTATCTTCCTGAAGCCAGCCAGATCCGAAACGGGGAAGAACCCACGGAGCGCAAGGGTAGCGTAAAGGGCAGGAGATGCGTGTCCTTTGCTCAGAATAAGACGGTCTCTCTTCGGGTCATTGGGATTCTTTGGATCGATATTCATCTCCTTGAAGTATAGAACCGTCAAAATATCTGCAACACTCAAAGAACCACCAGGATGGCCACTCTGAGCATTATAGACCATCCTCACTATCTCCCTCCTGATGCGGAGGGCAATTTCGCTCAAGTCTACCTGATAGGTTTCCATTTTATTTGCGAAAGATCATATCAAACAGATATATAAGCAAGTATTCATCGCGTCAGTAACAACACCATAAGGTGCAATAGCATTATAATTTACTTTCTCTCCCGTATTTTTGCATTATGGATCTTACCTCTGAACGGAGCTTCTCCTCCGTATGATCGTCAAGCGGATAGAATGGCGGTCTTGGATCTCCGGCATCATATCCCCTTAGTATGCGCACAAGGCTGTAGTTTGAGGCCCACTGCCCATAACGCGAAGCGGCATCGAATATTTCATCTATGATGATCTGATTCGCTCTTCCATACCTTGCGGTATCGTCCAGTATCTGTACGAACATCTCTGTGGCATAATTTCCAGCCGCTGCAACAGCGCCATCTAATCCATTGACTGCGGCATGCAAGATGTAGTTGCTCGGACCAGAAAAAACCATGAAATCATCGATCAGGTATTTGTACCTCATCATGTGATCTATATCGCTGACGGTGTCCTTGACCCCCAAGATGTTCCCGCCTTTTTTCTTTATCTTTCTCGCAAGGTCTGCATTGATATCGTAGCCCGTGAACTTGGGATAGTTGTAGATGAATGTCTCCATCACCTCGGATATCTGCGTATAATAGCGTATGATCCATTCCTCAGGTATGCCACCAAAGTAAAATGGAGGCAGGGCCGCTACTGCATAAAAATTCATGGATCTGGCGATCCTGGCAAGTTCTATGCTTTCCTCAAGATTCAGTGATCCAACCTGGAATATCACTCTATCAGTAATATCAGAACAGTACTCTGCGAGCATTTTCTTCTCCTGGAAAGAAAGTGCTGGTCCCATACCATTCGTACCCGCAACGAATATCATATCGATTCCGTCTCTCAAAAGCTTCAGGCAGTGATCCTTGAATTTTTCTCCATCTATCTCGTTTCCCCGGAATGGTGTCAGTATAGGCACGATCTTGAATGGCATAAATAGAATATTCATAGAGGATGTATAAATGTGTTTCTTGTGTATTGTAGAAAGATTTTTATATGGGAGTGCAATAACATTAATTACACATTTTTACACAAAAGTAAAAATGGACCTGTTTCCACCCCTGGGGTGAAACTCCCTGGGGAACAAATTCTTATAGTTTCTTAATTCTCTATTACTAAATATTTGACTGGATATGTTTGATAAATTTTAAGTATATATTTCGTCATAATCATTGGATAGAATGGAAAACAAGGATGGAGAAGTAAAGTTAAATAAAGCACTGACCTTTCCGCAGATGCTTGTGATAGGTCTAATCGCAGCCGTTGGTACGGGGGCGCTCTTCGCCCCTGTGGCTATGGTCAGCGTTGCGGGGCCATCAGCAGTCCTCGGTTGGGTCATTGGTGCAGTGATGTACGCTTTTGTATCTCTGACGTTCGTGGAGCTTTCGAAGACGTATCCGGAGGCGGGCGGCCCATCCAGGTATTCGCTGTACACGCATGGGCGTTTCACTAATGCACTGAATGCCTTTGCGAGCCTCATATGGTATATATTCATTCCGCCCATAGAGGCACTTGCCACTGTGGAAGGCCTGCAGTATATCTATCCACACCTCATAGCTAGCACAGGAGCCCCCACGCTTCTTGGGGCAGGCCTTGGTGTGGTGATGCTTCTGCTCTTCCTGCCGCTTAACTATTTCGGTGTAAGGGCATTCGGGCGATCATCGTTTTACATTGGAATAATCAAATTGCTCGCCTATCTGCTCGCTGCATTTGGCATGGCCTTCGTATTCTTCAGGTTTCAGAACTTCTACGCTTACAGAGGAAGCTTCCTCCCCTATGGTTTTTCCGGCATACTGTTTGCGATTCCGTACGCCATGTTCGCCTTCGGGGGTATCAGGGTTGTACCGGATTATTCAGAGGAGACGACTGAAACGAAGAAGAATAGGTTTCTTGGCAGGACAATAGTGTATACTGTGCTAGGCCAATCTCTTATATACATACTTTTCTCCGTTGTATTCATAGGGGGCGTCAAGTGGTCGGCTATCGGCGGAGGCATCTCTCCAGGATCATGGGGTGTTTTGAACAGCGTAATAACAGAGAACCCATTCGTATACCTGGCAAGCACGTTCCACTCATACCCTGTCCTCATCATAGTGCTCATAGTATCGATCCTTGGGCCCTTCGTTACGGGCTATGTTTACGTGGGTGGTGGTGCAAGGGTTCTGCTTGCAACGGCAAGATCAAAGATAATGTCATCATCCATGAAGAAGCTGAGTGAAACCTATGCTGTACCATACTGGGCCGTGATAGCGTTCGTAATTGTCGGCGCAGTAGTTGCATTCATTTCAGCTCCAGTTCCAGGAATATACGCCCTCCTTACCGATGCGGTGGTTGCGGGATACCTAGGTTTTGCCGTTACTCCTGTGTCTATGATCGTCAGCAGGAGGCAGTCAATAACAAAACACGAGGATATGATACCGGGTGGCACTGCCATAGCAGTCATAGCCTTCGTAAGTTCCTCGCTGATTGCCTTCTGGAGTGGATGGCCCTCTGTACCATATGCATTGCTGATACTGACCATAACCATGGCTGTTTTCGGCCCGATATTTCACATAAAGGAGCATTTTGTAAATTCCATATGGTACATACTCTACATGGTCTTCATACTGGTCATGTCATACATAGGCAGCGATGGGGCCCTCTCAATGGTATCATTCATAACAGCAACCATAATTGTTGCCGTGGTATCTGCGCTAGTATTTTTCCCATGGGGTATAATCTCCGGCCTCAAAACAGCCTATGTTCCAGAAGGACAGGTTTTGCCAGAACTGGACTGAAAATATGAATCATTGAAATTATATAATATTTAATCAATTTTTTATTCAATCTACAAGGCTTACAGGACTGCTTTCCCTATCATTTGATTTGTAAAGGAGCCTGTTCAGCGCGTCAGCAGCCTTACCTGCTGATTCTGAATCAACAATTATCCAGATCTCCTTACTCAGCCTGTATATATTTCTCACAGAAACGCCATTTATTTCTAGGAATTCGGTGATCAGCAGAGTTATACCAGCGGTAGTGCAGGAACCTGGTGGCAGAAGGATCTTGGCGATCACGAGTGAATTGCCATCTGTGGTCTTTATTATGGCGGAGTATCCATTGCTCTCCTTTATGACGAGTATTGCATCATCAGGTATTTTGTTCCTATTTTCCGTTGTGATCTCCTTGTAGTTGTATTCCAGTGTCAGTATAGACTGTTTCAGGATGAGAAGAATATCCTTGGGCTTGGATTTTATCTCTATGTTTGTAAGAGCCTTGACTATTGTGTTTATCTTTACCTTCTTCCCGGTAAGAAAGTCAACCTGGCTCTTTATCTCTCTTGCGAGCTTTGTATAATTCACAAGGCCTGTGTTGAGTAATAAGGTATAAATATTGTTGCTATTTATAATCCCTTTAACCGCATCAGATGCCTTTGTCATATAACTGAATATGATTATAAAAGATAAAGTTTTCTGAAGAGTGAATTTATGCTATTCTATTCATAAGAATGATAGAAATTCTAAAAAATATACAGTTTATATTTTGTGTTCGTTTCATTATCTGTATCATTCTGATGGTTATTTAATGATTACGCCTAAGCATGAGGTTCAGATACATCAATCTCGGAGCATCCATAGGTTCATAGTTGCAAACCGAATTGATTAAGTTTATGGTTAACATTATCCACACGTTTGAAAGACGAACTCCTGAACCGGGTTCATCACCCTGAAGGGATCACCTATGAAAATTGCATTTGTCATAAGAAAGGATTGTAGCAGATGTGCCAGAATAGCCGAAAGCATCATCGATCTGTTGCCGAAAGACTGGGAGATTATTTATGACCATGAGGCAGCAAAGTTTCTCAACAGCAAAGGTCTCGATATATCGCAGATATCAGCAGATGTTATTATAACCATAGGTGGAGATGGCACCGTCTTGAGGACCCTGCAGATGGCAAAAGGGCCAGTTTTGGGCATAAACATGGGTGGTCTCGGCTTTCTCACTGAGCTTGAAGTGGATGAAGTTGGTTCGGCAATATTCAAGCTTATAAAGGGCCAGTACCGTATCACCGAAAGTATGAAACTGAAGGTGGAGATAAACGGAGATCGTGTTGAGGACTGCACCAACGAGGCGGTGGTACATACGGAAAGGATTGCAAGGATAAGGCAGTTCAAAATATACATAGACGGGCACTTCCTGAGTACCATGAAGTCTGATGGCATCATAGTGGCAACTCCGATCGGATCTTCATCATACTCCTCTTCAGCTGGCGGCCCCTTGCTGCTGCCTACGCTGAAGGGTATGGTAATTTCGTACCTTGCTCCATATTCATCAAGGCTCAAGCCTGTAGTTGTAACTTCCGATTCCACAGTAGAGATCAAGATTGCCGGGAGAGACCAGGAATGCATTCTGATACTTGATGGACAGCGAGAATACACAGTGCGAAGCGGTGATACTGTCCGGATCTCAAGATCAGAGAATAGTGCGAGATTTTTATCTTTCAGGGAATCGGTATACGATCGCATAAGGGACAAGGTAATCAAACATGTGGTTAATTAAGAAAAACACCCTTCAAATGATAATGGAAGCGTCGAAGGATTCCTATCCGAAGGAGTTTGGGGCACTCCTAAGGGCTGAGGGCAACATAATATACGAAATTGCTCTTGTACCAGGGACAATACAGAGCGAAAGGTATACGCTCTTCTATATGTACAACAAGCCAATAGATTTCTCGATAGTCGGATCGGTTCATTCACACCCGTCAGGAGTAACACTCCCATCGGATGAAGATCTTCACATGTTTTCTATGACCGGAAGCGTTCACATAATTGTTGGATACCCATTCAATCTGGAGAACTACAGCGCCTACGATAGATCCGGAAACAGGATACAGGTTGATATACTGTGAAGAAGATCTCCGAGATTGAAGATGATGCGTATTATGGCATTGGCCTGTCGCAGAAGATCGTCGGGTGAATGTTAGCAGAGTAAGAAAAACATATTGAAAAATGGAGATGATTTGTGAATTTGTTGTGGACGCCGAGGTCGAATCCATTTACAGAATGATGATTGGCCTCATAAAGTTGACAGAGATCATTCCTGATGTGATCGAAAATGAGATAATCGGCGATGATCGTTCCATGAATATGTAGATCGCTTGGAGGCTCATCCTTCGACATGGCCATAAAAATAGAGGCAGAGGAGATCTTGGATAAGAATGAGGGATTTTTCCTGAAAGTCGGGATCGATTCGGAAATACCGGCGGAGTTAATGATACATGGAATGGTGAAATAGTCGTCCAGGACTTCTACAGAGGAGCAGTGGATATGTTCCTTGAACCTTTAAAGCCTCATCAAGGATCGTGGTGATTGGTAGGGTGGAAGGGACCCTGTGGAAAATTCTTTAACTGGTATCACCAAGATGCTTGGATTCCAGGCTGTCCTAATCGATCCTAATCTAAGGCTGAAGTATCACCCGGATTCCTTGATAGATCCGAACATGGAAGACATAGATAGGTTTCAGTTCGGTTTGTACAATCTCGTCGTTGCCATGACGAAGGGTGAAAAGATCTTGATGTTTTGAGATTGCTGGCCAGGGCCCAGGTGCGGTATGGAGGAATGATGGCCAGCAGAAACAGGTTTTCTAAAAATAGAGAGATCGTGTTGAGGTATGATGTGCTAGAAAGCTTTCTGAATTCAATTCATTCGCCCATTTGTATTGACAATAGAAGTGTGCGGAGGGAGGGATTTGAACCCTCGAACCCCTTCGGGAATGGACCCTAAATCCATCGCCTTTGGCCAGTCTCGACAACCTCCGCTTTTGTCATAGTATTGACGCGGTGGAAATTGAGCTGCTACATATAAAAGTTAGCTATCAATCAGATTTTCTGTGAACATTTTATAAGAAAGTTAGAGGTTTGAGGGAAGCATTAAAACTCCGATCTTTAGGGAGGAAATACACGGACTTCCCCCTCCAATAGAGAAGTTCGTAGTTATTTTACATATATTTTGGTAGAAGTAGGGTTAACGCGATCCTAACTAACACCTGTGGAAATCGGCATCTAGAACTGTATATATACGTACAAACAGAAGGCGATCTATGAATCAGGAAGCTTCGATGCTTCAGCAGACGGGTATCTTAGTGGATTCAATAAATCACTTTTTTAATGTGTCTGCTATACTAAAATATGGACAGTTTGGATGCGTATCTGGATTATATTTCAGGTATTTGGTCAAAAATAGACAAGAAATTTCACGATCAGGACATATCAGCTAAGGTGGCGATCCTACAGCTGGTTGCAAGGCCGTATTACTACTGGATACAGGAGAACCCAGCACAGGAAAAGCCTGTCGTTGAAGAATCTCAACCAAGAAAACAGGATAACCTTCGGGAAATAACTTCGAAGTATGGCGATGCACTTCAGGTTGACAGCGATACCGTGAAGATCGTAAAAAGGCTCAACACGGATGAATTCAACAAGCTCAAAGAAGACCTAAGGCAGTTGGGATTCCTTTACGACGCACAGCTAAGGGGTTTCAAGAAGAAACAGTGATGTGAATGGCATACATCTATCTCATGCGGCATGCGAAGACGGTGATGAACATAGAGGGGAGATGGCAAGGTATAAACGACAGCGACATTCCGGAGGAGAGTCTGAGGCATTTCGAAGAACGAATACGGTTCTTGGCCGGCAAGAATATAAAAGCGATATACTCCAGCTGTCTCGTCAGATCAATAAAATCAGCTACGGTTGCCGCTTCGATTCTTGGAATAGATCATATAGAAACTGTAAGGGGCTTTAATGAGCGGGATCTTGGACTGATGGAAGGCAAGACAAACGATGAAATAAGGGAGAAATTTGGAATAACGGATATTTACATAGCATCTAGAGCGATAGAAAGCATTCCCATGGTGGAGCCATGGCCAAAATTCGTTGGTAGAGTTATGGCCACACTCCAAGCATTCAGCGGTAGAGACGGCTCCTTAGTGATAACGCATGGTGGAGTTATGAGGGCCATATACAATACGTTAACAGGTAGCAATGAACGCAGAGTCATTTTTGATAACGGTTATATTCTTAAGCTTGAATTCTCTGGTTCTTGGAGAATATCGGAGATAATTGGCCAGTAGCTTCTAACTATTTTTAAAAAGGAACAAGTGATAATATGTATTGCATTCGAATATTTAAACGAATCGAAAGATTTATTTATAATCTATTCAAATTTGATATGCAATTTATAAGTCAATCAATAATAAAGTTTAATTTACTTATTCGGTTATTACTCAAAATTTAATACAGTTTTTCGGACGATCTATAAATAAATAACTTATGAAAAGTATAGATATAACCACGAATAATTAAATATTCTAGTGGGAAATTTCCAATTGATAGAAATGTATGAGATTAGGTTCCACGGAAGAGGTGGTCAGGGCGCTGTGACTGCCAGCAGGATACTGGCTGCAGCCGCCTTTGCCGAGGGCAAGTACGTTGTGTCCTTCCCATTCTTCGGTACGGAGAGGAGAGGCGCACCTGTTACCGCCTTCACGAGGATAGATGATTCAGAGATCTATCTGAAGAGCCAGATTTACAACCCTGACATCGTTGTTGTCCTGGACACATACGTTCTGAGAACCTCGAACGTCATGGAGGGGCTGAAGGAAAACGGAACTGTCATAATAAACTCACCCAGAGATCCTGCCGATTTTAACCTGGACGCCAATGTTGCAACCGTGGATGCAGTTGCGATAGCCGTCAAGCATGGGCTTGGAAGCAGGGCGAATCCGGTCATAAATACTTCAATGCTGGGTGCGTTCTCAAGGGTCACCGGAATAGTATCCCTTGAGAGTGTGCTGGAAGCCACGAGGCAGAACGTGCCGGCAAAGGTGAAGGAGAACATGGATGCTGTGAAGGAAGCCTACGATTCAGTTAAGATTCTGAAGAGGGAGGAGATAAGGTGATTTAAATGGTGCTTGTACCCGTGTCAACGGTTTCAACGAGGAATCATCTAACGGACAGCTGGCGCATACAGAGGCCAACCATACAGTACGATAAATGCATAAGATGCATGATCTGCTGGAAGTACTGCCCTGATAACGCCATAAATATAGAAAATGGGAATAAAGAGGCTCCAAACGAAAGGATTGCAAAGATGGAGTATCCTGTGATAGACTACAATTTCTGCAAGGGTTGTGGCATATGCGCCAATGAATGCCCTGAAAAATGCATAGATATGGAATTCGAGGTGATAGAATGAAGTCCGTCAATGAATTCAGGACCATAATGACAGGCAACGACGCTGTTGCCTACGGCGCCAAGCTTGCACGTGTCAAATTCATCTCAGCTTATCCTATAACGCCGCAGACGACCATTGTTGAGAAGCTGGCGAGCATGATCGCAAACGATGAGCTGGATGCAAAATACGTAGAGGTGGAAAGCGAACATAGTGCACTTGCTGCGGTGTTTGCATCGGAGCTTACCGGTGTGAGATCATACACGGCGACGAGCTCACATGGCCTGCTTTACATGCACGAGATGCTCCACTGGGTCGCTGGGCAGCGTCTTCCGATTGTTATGAGCGTGGTCAACAGGGCAATTGGCCCACCATGGAATATCTGGGCAGACCAGAGTGATACCATAAACCAGAGGGACACCGGCTGGATGCAAGTATACAGCGAATCCAACCAGGAGGCCATGGATACCATAATCATGGGATACAAGATAGCTGAAAATTCCGGCGTGATGCTTCCACTGATGTCCATGGAGGATGCATTCATACTTTCCCATACATCTGAGCCTGTTACGATGAGGGATCAGGATCTAGTGAATGAATATCTGCCAGATCTGGATCTTAAATTCAGAATAGACCCAGAGAATCCAATGGGCTATGGTTCATACGATACGCCGGATGGATCGTTCATGGAGTTCAAGAAGGACATGATCGATTCCATGAACAATGCGAGGAAGGTGATCAAAGAGGAAACACAGAAATTCAACGAAATGTTCGAGACAAACTATGGAGCCCTCATTGAAAGGTACAGGATGGATGACGCAGACTACGCCATCATAGCGATGGGTACGGTTGCCTCAACGGCCAGGTTTGTCATCGACAGGCTTAGGGAGAATGGCCTCAACATAGGCCTGATACGCATAAGGTATTTCAGGCCGTTCCCGTACGATGAGATCCTCGAAGACCTTAAGAACGTTAAATCTGCAGGCGTGATAGACAGATCGGTAAGCTTCGGCTTAGCTGGAGTTACGTATTCAGAGGTTATCTCCGGTCTCTACGGAAGAATCAACATCCCAGTTTCCAGCTTCATAGTCGGAATCGGAGGAAGGGATGTCAGGATAGAGGACATCGAGAGCATCGCCGAGACGATAAGGAATGGATCCACCGGGACACACTGGATAAACGTAAAGAGGGTGGTCTAAATGCCGACATCGATACCAAAGGAAGAGCTCATGGCGCCAGGGCACACGGCCTGCCATGGTTGCGGTGCAACGCTCGCCATGAGATATGTGCTGAAAGCTCTTGGAGAGAAGACGGTTGTATCTGTTCCAGCTTCTTGCTGGGCGGTCATCCCGGGGGCAATGCCCTTCAGGACGCTTGATGTGCCGATGGTTTATACACCATTTGCAGCCACAGGTGCAAGCATATCCGGGCTCAGGGAGGGCCTGGATATACAGGGGAAGAGCGATTACAACGTGGTCGGGTTTGCAGGAGACGGCGGTACCGCTGATATCGGCCTGCAGGGCCTCAGCGGTGCAATGGAACGCGGCCACAACGTCTTCTACATAATGTACGATAACGAGGGCTATATGAACACAGGCGTGCAGAGGTCTGGAAGCACGCCTTACGGTGCGAGAACAACTACAACGCCCGTTGGAAAGGAGAGGGATTTCAAGAAGGAAAATAAGAAGATTGTCGCGGACATGATGATAGCGCAGAATGTCCCATATGTTGCAACGGCAACCGTCGCCTACCCTGAGGATCTGATAAAGAAGATCGAGCATGCGAAAGCAGTCCATGGTCCAAAGTTCATACAGATACTCGCCCCATGCCCGACTGGATGGTACTACCCACCTGAAAAGACCATAGAGATCTCCAGGCTGGCGGTCCAATCCAGGATGTTCCCGCTGTATGAATTCATAGAAGGTCGCTTTTACCTGAACAAGAGCTTCAAGCCAATCGACGTGTCTGAATACGTCAAGGCCCAGGACAGATTCAAGCATCTGAATGAAGGCGAGATCGAGAATCTCAGGAGATACGTGGAGGAGAGGTGGAATCAGCTCCTGGAATGGGAAAAACTATACGCAGGCCCAGTCAAGGCCTGATTTTTTCACATTATTTTTTTAATTTTTGCGGAAAAGCAGACCGTAATGGTGGGCACCAGCTTCTATCTCTTTCACTATGTCGAAATTATGCGATGATATGAGCAGAAGGGCATCCTTCCTGTCGATCCTTATATCCACTGGAGGGCCGTGTGTGGTTTCGTCCTTCTTCCAGTCTATATCAACGAGATAGCCACCATCCCTGAGTATGCGATATATTTCGCCTAGAACAGCATCTCTGTCGTCGAAATCGTGAAATGCGTTGGCTATGAACACAAGATCAACGGTGCCGTCCGGAATTGGGATATTTTCGGCCCTGGCCTTCACTGGGATTATATTGGAATGCCCATCGATCCTCTCTTTTAGTATCTCTATCATTTCATCCGAAGCGTCAACCGCATACACCTTGCCGTCCGTTCTGCTGGCCAATGGCAGGGTGAAGAATCCTGGGCCACACCCGAGATCAACTATATCGAAACCAGGAGAAATGGGAAGCTGATCAACTATCCTGTCCGGATCTTGCCATTCCTTCCTGTACATAGATATCATGAATTCAGCATGGTTCTTTCCAAAGTGCAACGATACACCTAAGCTTCCATTCTTAAAGAGTATAAATAACTTATCTATGGATCGTCTTCGCTTCGATCATCGCGTTATAACTGAAAATGGGAACAAGCAACCACTGGTTATGGTTATAAACCTATCATCGATATCGATGGCAATGATGAGTTATGATTTCAATTCAAAACCACTCCTCATATTCTGGGAAACCACTAAGGCATGCGGCCTGAAATGCGAGCACTGCCGCGCCTCGGCCATACTGGATGCGCTTCCAGGTGAGATGACCTTCGATCAGTCAATAAATTTTCTCTCGCACATAAAAGAGTTCGGAAAGCCTTATCCTATAGTCATCTTAACCGGAGGAGATATGCTTAGAAAACACAGAATATGGGACATCATGGATTACCTGAGATCTCAGGAGATACCTTTTTCGGTCAGCCCTGCGGTCACGGATCTCCTCACGCATGAGGCCATCTTGAAATTCAAGGAATTCGGCGTTTCATCTGTTTCTATAAGTCTTGACGGAATGAGAGAGGTGCATGAGAAGGTACGGGGTGTAGCAGGCGTATACGATGATACAGTTAAAGCAATAGAAGATCTAATCTCCACCGGTATCTCAATGCAGATCAACACCGTTGTGATGAGGAGCACCGTGCATGATCTGCCCCATGTGCTCAAACTTATAATCGATAAGGGTGTAAAGGTCTGGGAGGTCTTCTTTCTCATAAAGACGGGCAGAGGCATAGATCGCGAAGACCTTTCACCGGAAGAATACGAAAATGTGAACAAATTCCTGCTCTTTGCCACTGGCTACGGCATAAGGATAAGGACGGTGGAAAGCCCGATATATAGAAGAATAACCATGCAGTACGGCAAAAACGGTTTGATCAAAGGCGGGCGCCTCTTTGATGAGCTCAGGGAGGAAACAGTAAGCCTGATCGGCAACCCGTCAAAGGAATATGCAAGTTCGGTGATACCAACAAGAGACGGCTTCGGCATAATATTCGTGGGCCATGATGGAGAGGTGTATCCAAGCGGGTTCCTGCCTTACAGCGTTGGAAACGTGAAGGATCGGAGCATAGTGGACATCTATAGGAACAGCGATCTCCTCAACAGTATAAGGAACCCAGATAATCTCCACGGCAAATGCGGACTCTGCGAGTACAGAAAGGTCTGCGGCGGATCTAGGGCACGGGCTTTCGCATACACAGGCGATCCGTTTGGAACGGATCCTAGCTGCATATACGAGCCAAGCGCTGTTCCAGAATAGGATGGAAATAGGAATCACTGGCACAGGACGGAAGACAGGCACTTTACGGACCTGTCTATGTTAGCCTGTGTTACGTCCCTTATCTTTTCTTCGCCCATCATCTTGATGAGTATGCCATAATTCACATCTATTTTCCAGATCAATTCTCCTCCATTTACGGATATGAACAGATCGAACGATATCGAGGAACCTGCTATCCTCCCCTTGCCTTGCACATGAATCGTGCGATTTTCCGAATCCAGGTATGAGAATGCTAACTTTCCAGATATCTTGCTAAGGTACGATGATCCCATCGATGATACGTCCAGCCTGACCTTGCAACTGTACCCATCATCATTCCTTTCAAATGAACTGACCCCGGGCAGGCAGGGGCCTAGCTTTTCCGGATCATGGAGCATCTGCAGTGCAGCCTCATCCTGTACGCCTATTCTGAACTTTCCAGAGTATATCATTGTTTACCACCTATTATGGATGATATCGCATATGCCTCGGCTATGCCGGCGTACTCCTCATCTATTGTGCCCCTCCTTTCAAGTGCCCGTGAGATGATCGGATCCGATGCATAACGTTTCTCGAAGGCTTCCAGCGTCGCATCCAGATCCGGATCCTTTAGATCGATCACCGTTCCGAAGTGATGCATGACTCTCTTCGCTATCTCCTCGCCAACCAAACGCCCGGTGGTAAACTTTCCACCGACAACGCTCAGCAGAGTATCATCAAGATCCTCCTCGCCAACTATCCTGAAGCTCCTGCTGGCGGTCCTTGCGTCTTCGCCCGCGTCCTCTATGAGTGGTCTAACTGAATAGTAGTAACGCTTGATCGGCATGATCTTAACGGCCGGTACGAGTTCAGACATGTCATCGATCATCATCTGCATATCCTCTGGTTCAGGCCTGAAGCTGTCCGGGTCCTCAACAACCACGGCAGAGGTTCCCAGTATTGAATTGCTCCAGTATGGGAGGAGTATGTCTGCATCTGATGGTTCGCGCATCCTGTTCAGTATAGCTGTGGAAACGCGTCCTTCAAGAACAACCATGATGCCGGCAGATGGCATAACTGGGGTCTGCTTGAGCCCAGATCTTTCAAGTATCTTTCCGGAAAAAGGGCCTGTCGCATTGACAACCGCGTCGAATTTTTCGCTGATCTCCTTGCCGGATCTTTCATACTCTATCCCGGTCACGGAATTACCCTCGATGTCGATTTTCTTCACATCAGAGTATGTCCTGATCTTGGTGCCCATCAGATGCGCAGCTGCGGCCACTGATACCACGAACTCGTAGGATCTTATCACCTTGTCTGGAACACGCATGGCCCTTCTGGCGTTCTTCAGCTGTGGGTTGTCCCTGGCGAATTCCTCTATCGGAATCTCAGATATGTCTATGCCAGCCCTCCTGCAGGCATCAAATAGCACGTCTCCAAACTCAGCTTCGTCATCGTTTGCCGCCAAGAAATATCCACCGGTATTCTCAACGTATCTGTGCCCTATATTGCTTATTCTCCTGTTTTCAACTATGCATTCACGGGCAGATACCTCATCGTTTGTTGCGTACCGCGCACCGCTGTGCAGCATACCATGAAACCTTCCGGATGTACCGGAATCTATGTCTCCCCTTTCGAAAACTGTAACATCGTATCCAGCATACGCAAGGTAATATGCTGCGAATATTCCATTGATTCCTGCTCCGATTACGGCTATTTTCTCAGACATTGACATCACTCTATCAGCGATATGAACCTGTCGCCTGTATTAGTTATTATGCCCCTGCATCCCATCTCTTTGAGGCGCACTGCTGTTGAATAACTGTCAACAGTCCACGGGATTACCGGCCTTTCCTTTATTTTATCGAACACCTCGTCGATGATGGCGTAATAGGGAAGTGCAACATTGTTATTTACGGCGTCATCAGCTTCATCTGGGGATTCAAAATCCAGCCCTGTGATGATGCCATCGTAGTGATCGCGTACGTACCGCATGGCCGATGCATTGAAGGATATCATGACGACGTTGTCGTTCATGCTCCTGTCGATCACCATGCGGGCAACGTCGTCTGTAAGCTTCCTCTCAGCGTTGTCAAACTTCTCTATCTTGATCTCTATGAAGAAGTTGAAATTTTCAAAAGCAGAAAGGACATCTGAAAGGCGTGGAATGGTCGATCCAGATGCGAGCCTAATTTTGGAGAGATCATCCCATTTCAAATCGCCTATCCTTGAATTCCTTCCGGCCAGCCTGTTCAGATCAAAATCATGAAAAACGACTGGAACGCCATCGGCGGTGTACTGGACGTCCAGTTCAACAGCGGGCATGCCGGCATTGAAGGTAGCGTTGAATGATTCCACAGTATTTTCCAAGCAGAGCGACGGAAGCCCGCGGTGTCCGATGACGAGAAATCTGTATTTTTCCAGAAAATGCATGTGTTGTAATGCTTTTGTTGCTTAAATTTGTGCGTCTGATCTTATGTGTCTGAATAATGCTCGTTGGAATGGATTCCCAGGAAGGTAATTCAGGAAGATTCAGTGCGGATATCTGCGGCACCGTGTTTCGATAATTGATGTGAATAAAATCAGACTTAAGGATAAAATATTTTCATAACTCATTTTCATATAATTTCCGTTTATTTGAAATAGAATATATTAAAAAAATGGAGATCCGTGACATTCAATATACCGTAAATATTTCGCATTGTGTGATAGATACATTCAGATAAAATTAAATTATATAATCGTAATTATGGTCTGTCCTTATGGACATGGTGACTTGAATGTCAGGAAAAGCTGATCCACTTGAGATCGCGAAGGAAGCAAAGCCTTCGCAGGCAAACAACGAAGTGGAAGAGGATCCGTTTGAGATCGCGCTAAAACAGCTGAGGAAGGCTGCAAAGGTTTTGAATCTAGATGAGCAGGCCCTGGAGATACTGAGCTCGCCGCAGAAGATCCTGCAGGTGAGCTTGCCCGTCAAGATGGATGACGGCAAGGTGAAGGTATTCACCGGTTTCAGGGTCAGGCACAATATAGCCAGGGGCCCGGCGAAGGGAGGCATAAGGTTCCACCCGCAGGAGACCCTTTCTACGGTTAAGGCTCTGTCTATGTGGATGACTTGGAAATGCGCCATAGCAGACATACCCTATGGTGGAGCGAAGGGTGGTATCATATGCGACCCATCAACGATGAGCCAGGGCGAGCTTGAGAGGCTCAGCAGGGCATACATAAGGGCTATAGCTGACTTCATCGGCCCTGATGTGGATGTACCTGCACCTGATGTAAACACGAACCCACAGATAATGGCATGGATGCTGGACGAATACGAGAACATAGTCAGGCACAATGCACCGAACGTCATAACCGGAAAGCCCCTCGAGGTTGGAGGATCACTTGGAAGGTTCGATTCAACCGGTAAGGGAGGCATGTTCGTACTCCGCGAAGGTGCAAAGAAGATCGGTCTAGATCTTTCCAAAGCGCGCGTGGCTGTGCAGGGATTCGGAAACGTAGGTCAATTCGCAGTCAAATTCGTTGAGGAGATGTTCGGAGCAAAGGTTGTCGCAGTTTCGGATATAAAGGGAGGCATATACAGCGAGAATGGCTTCAAATTCGATGATCTGCTGGCCTGGAGCAAGAAGATAGGCAGTGTCGTTGGATTCCCAGGTTCGAAGCCCATAACGAACGAGGAACTGCTTGAATCCGATGTAGACGTCCTCATACCGGCAGCAATAGAGGAGCAGATAACTGCAAGGAATGCGGATAAGATCAAGGCAAAGATCATACTTGAACTTGCCAACGGCCCGACAACGCCAGAGGCCGATGAGATACTGTACAAGAAGGGCAAGCTCGTGCTTCCTGACGTGCTGTCCAACTCCGGTGGTGTCATAGTGTCCTACTTCGAGTGGGTCCAGAACAACTACGGCGAGTACTGGAGCACCGAGGAAGTGACGAACAAGCTCGATGTCAAGATCACGAAGGCCGCAAGGCAGGTCCTTGAGACTATGGACAAGTACCATGTAGATCCCAGGACTGCAGCTTATGTCATTGCGGTGAAAAAGGTCGCAGATGCTATGAAGGTAAGGGGTTGGTACTGAACCCCGCCTCTTCATTTTTAACAAGCAAAATTTTAGGTATCGAATCTGGTCTGTTTTGGCATTTTTGAAGATTTGAACATTGATAGGTTCTCGTCTTCTAGAAGGTATTTCTTGATTGTTTCAGCCTGATGGACAACCGAAAAGCTCCTGGTTCTACCATATTTTCCCATATTTCTGTCGTCCATGACCAAAAGCCCGTAATCGGCTAGCTCTGTTAGAAGATCGCTGATTCTCCTCGGGCTTAGAGGGCTGAAGCCCAGATCATCGCATATTCTCCTGTAATTCTCATATATTTCTCCGGTTATAACTGAATTTGGCTCGATCTCCTGGGTGACGACAGCGCTCAGCAGTACGATCTTTGAGTGAAGTGGAAGCGTACTTATGGCCTCGCGGAGAACGTTCATCTCATATCTCTCCCTTGCTTCATAGATCTCGTTCTCAGTTATCTTGTTTCTGTTCTCCCGTATGGCGATCTCGATGGCTATCCTCATGAGATCTATGGCCTTCCTGGCATCACCATGCTCCTGTGCACCGATTGCAGCGCACAGATTTATAGCGGTGTCATCCACCACACCTGGCCCAAGAACCTTATCAAGCCTTGATGATATTATGTCCCTTATCTCGCTGGCGTTGTAAGGCGGAAAAACTATACTTTCCTGGTTCAGCCTGCTCTTTATCCTTGCATCAATATTCTCCAAGACTGTGGTATCGTTGGTAATTCCGATCATGGAGACCCTGACCGAGTCCACATCGGTCATGAGCTTCAGCAGGACGTAGAGCGAATCTCCGCCATTTTTCTTGATCAGACGATCCATCTCGTCCAGTATTATTATGAAGAACTTCCCCGTTTTCTCGACTCTTTCGACCGTTTCCCTGTAGATCCTGTCTATTGGCCAACCCAGCTCTGGTATCTTTTCCTCACCAGCAGAGTTGGCTATTGCCACTAGAATAGAATAGGGCGAATCATAGATTTCACAGTTCACATAAACTACGGAAACGTTGCTAGCTGCTTCCACGAGCATCTTCGTCACATACTTCGTCGTCGAGGTCTTCCCAGTGCCCGTTTTTCCATAAACAATTATGTTAGATGGCCTGGAACCCCTCATTATGCTGCTCAGTATCGTTACCATTTCATTTATCTGGTTTTCCCTATGTGGGAAAGAATCCGGTACGTAGTTTTCCTCCAGCAATGAAAGATTAGCCTGAATTGTGCGGGTTCCAGCGAAGCGAGCAAACGGATTATCCATAGAGACATGAATAACGACACTCAGTACAAAATGTTTTTGCTACGAGAAGCGTAAAATGCGTGTTTATAATATTTAATCCTTAAATGATCAAATGCCGGCAGAGATTCAGGCAACCACCTTTTCTCTCTTCTTTTCGTAGTACTCCTTCACGGCACCTATGAGGTATATCGATCCAGTGACCAGGACGAAGTCGGATCTTTTTGCGGCCTCGTTCACGGCATCTATTGGATCAGGGATCACTCTGGCCTCTGAAAATAGATGGCCGTAAAGATCGTAGAGTTTCTTTGGATCTACCGCCCTTTCCTTCTCCTCCGGGGTTGTGAATATTATCCTGTCTGAGATCTGGCGTATGACGTGGAAGTATGCATATGAATCCTTATCTGATAGTATACCGGCAACTATGAGGGGCTTCTTGGTGAATACCTTGCGGAATGTATTGGCCATCTTGTTCACGGCAGGTGGATTGTGTGCCGCATCTATGATTATCAGCGGATCTCTGCTTATTATTTCAAGGCGGCCAGGCCACCTTGCGCTTTTTATCCCCCTCTCAATGTCATTTTTTTCTAGGCCTATTCCAGAGGCTTCTATGGCAAGCACGGCGGTCGCTGCATTCAGAGCCTGGTATTCACCTATCAGGTCGGTTTCAAGGTGATATGTCCCGTTCATGCCTTCGAAATCGAACGATGTGCCAGCTTCGGATAGATTCAGGCCCCGTATTTTTTGGGGATCGAGCATGATCAGTGGCGATCCGCGCACCTGAGATATGCTCTTTATCGTCTTCACAACTTCAGGCTTCTGATCCTGAAGCACTATTGGCCTTCCCTCCTTTATTATGCCGCCTTTTTCGTATGCAATAGAGGTAAGCGAGCAGCCAAGCTTGTCTGCGTGTTCGTAGCCCACCTGCGTTATCACGCTCACTAGAGGCATAATTATGTTGGTGGCGTCAAGCCTTCCGCCGAGCCCAACCTCCACTGAGGCATAGTCAACCTTCATATCGGCGAAGTACTGAAAGGCCATCATGGTCGTGACTTCAAAAAATGTTGGGTTTCTGTTGATCTTGGCAAGATCCTCTATCATTGGCCGGTATTTTCCTATGAAGGAATCTATGTAATCATCAGGTATCATACTGTCGTTTACCATTATGCGTTCGTTGAATTTTATCAG
Source organism: Thermoplasma acidophilum DSM 1728 (assembly GCF_000195915.1). GTDB lineage: Archaea > Thermoplasmatota > Thermoplasmata > Thermoplasmatales > Thermoplasmataceae > Thermoplasma > Thermoplasma acidophilum. The sequence continues at coordinate 669,243 of NC_002578.1, forward strand.
GTGTGGAGATGTATAGATCCCTGCGCTGAATTTTTGCCTTAATATTGAGTATATGAATTCCGATGTAGATCCTTTTCCATTTGAACCTGTTATATGGAAACTTTTGAACCTGTTCTCAGGATGCCCGATCATGTCAGCAAAACCTCTCATCACATCGAGGTCAAATTTAATGCCTTCCCTCTTCAATCCATAAAGATAATCAAGATTTGAGAGCACGAATTGAAATCATAAGCCGATATATTATATTATCATGCATTTCATAGATACCACTGCTTTTTTCGCGCGAGGGATTTTTGGTTCATAGAGATCTTCTAGGCCTGGGAGCGCAGTAAAACTCCGACATTCAGGCATGATATATACGGATTTCCTGATAAAGAAGTTCGTGGTCATTTTACTTATACTAGAGCAGAAGGGGGCTGGTGCGATCCGAACTAACGCCTGTGGAGATCCGCATAGAACATCAGCGGTATATGCCCATATGGGCGAGGACTGGTCTATGAATAAGGAAGCTTCGATGCTTCAGCTGAGGAGTAGATCATATTGGATAATAGGACAATTTGCAATCAAGTGTCGCGGATTCGGCATTAAACGAAAACTACATAACTAACCTCACTATTTTCTGTAAGCGCAGGCTTGCCGCTTCACATCTAGAAACGCATCAATGAGGATGGAGCATTTAGCGATTTGGATTAAATGACGCCTGCATGAAAATCTCTGATGCGCGGAGGTTGTCGAGACTGGCCAAAGGCGATGGATTCAGGGTCCATTCCCGAAGGGGTTCGAGGGTTCAAATCCCTCCCTCCGCACTGGCATTTTTAAAATTGTGACAGTTTTGATATCGCCAAAGATCATCGGATTACCGACATTACCTTGGTTGTTATGGAATAAAGAAGGACAATCGCAAAGGAAGAGTATGATATGGTTGAAAGGTATGAAAAGAGGTAGTATCTGAAGTTCATCTCTCTTATATTATAAACGAGAAAAGATATTGCTACCGCTATAACGCTTATTATTATCTGGTACATTACTCTGATTACGAGAGGAAGCGAATCCATCCATCTGAGAGCTGGCAATAGCGTTATCACATTGACGACGGTCACAGACGCAGATGCTGTTATGATAAACGATGATATGCCTGAGTATATCAGCGATATATAGAGTATAGATGATTCCAGAAGGCTTATCGTCAGTGCTATGAGCAGCACATAATTTATCGTCTGATCCCATTTTGGAAGAACATCGCCTAACTTCCCATATGGTACGAGTAGGAGGAATACTAAAAACCACATGGATACGGAGTAGAATATCACAAATAGGTCATAATAATTGATTAGGCGGTGCCTTGCGTAGTCCACATAGGTGGCACGCTTCCAGAATTTTATGATACGATAATCTAGCCCTGAACGGAGGAACCTTGAATAGAGGCCAGGGGCAAAGATCTTGTATTCCAGTAACTCAAAAAAAGGCTTCCCTTTTGACCTTTCAATCTCAGAGCTGAGATTGCTCTGATACCTTATTCTGGGAATTCGTTCGATCCTGAACGAAATTCTGAATGGATTTTTGAACATCATGAAGTAAAGTAGAAATGAAAAAATAATGGTGGAGACAACGTATGCCGGCAGAAAGATGATTGAAATTTTTATCATGATGTATTTTAAAAATTATCATTTTTCTATTTATAAAATTTTTCACTTTGCAAATAATTGAAAAATTTCACCTTCAATTGACGGTGTTGAAGTATATGATCATGCCTTGCCATAATTGTTCCTGCCATTTCTGGATATATTGAATCGGAACGACGACAGGAATTCGAAATCGGTGTTGTAGAGATCCCTTACGTCCGTTAGGCCGTAATACATCATGGCTAGGCGTTCAAGCCCCATCCCCCATGCCATAACGGGAGCTTTCAGGCCGAGGATCTTCAGAACCTCTGGTCTGAAGAGACCCGATCCGCCGAGTTCCACCTCTTTTCCATTCACGCGCACAACAACATCGAGACTCGGCTCAGTATATGGGTAGTAAGATGGAATGAGCTTTATGTCATTGAACCCGAGCTTGGCGTAAAAATCTCTCAGTATCCACTTCAGAGTGGATACACTGACATCTTTGCTGTAAACTGCGCCCTCTATCTGGTAAAATTCTGCGAGATGCTTCCAGTCAACACTCTCGTGCCTGAACACCTTTTCCACGGAGAATATTGCCTGTGGAGGTTCATTGTTTTCATAGAGATACCTTGCTGTGCTAACCGTTGTATGTGTCCTCAGCACAAGCTTTCTAGCTTCTGCATCTGACCATCTGTATCCCCAGCCTGAGTATCCATCAAAGCCCTTTTCATGTATCTTTCTTATTTTCTTTGATATTTCGGGATGATCGATATCGAAGCTGTCCGCTTCCACATAAAAAGTGTCCTGCATATCTCTGGCAGGATGATCCTGCGGAATGAAGAGCGAATCCATGTCCCAGAGAGTCGATTCTATGTAATGGCCGCCCATCTCCGTGAAACCCATATTCAAAAAGATCTCTCTTATCTCTTCGATCAGATAAGTCATGGGATGCTTGAGTGATGACCGTATAACCGAGGAAGGAGAATTCAGGTCATACTTCCTGAAATTCTTCGTCTTCCATTCCCCAGATGCTATAATGGATGGATCCAGCGATCCGATCAGGCCTTCGCCGCCGAATTCAGCTATGGCCTCATATGCCGAATCATTTAACCTGACAATACGTTCAGTCCGGATCTTTTCATCTATGACACCCGATCGATGCCTAAAATGATCTATCATGGCGGTATTCTTCGGGTCCATGGATTGCAGAAATCTCTGCCTTTCCTCTATTGCGGCTTCTATCCCTGAATTCCTGTAGATAAGCTTACCTTCCTTCGGTGTTATGCCGAATTTTGCGAGCTGGGCCAGCGCTATCCTGTAGGTGTCTGGCATGAGATCCCTGATCTCATCCATCGTCATCTCCCCTCTTTCCTTTAGCTTCCTGTAGAGTACAAGTTCTGGAAGGCCCTCTCTGAGGTATCTCTTCCCCTCAGATGAAAGTGCGTAGGTTTTTATCTCCCTGCGTTCCACATCCAATAGACCCTTGACCTCCAGCCAGGAAATGGCACTTGCTATCTCTCGATCCGAAAGGCCTTCTACTGACAATTCTGATTCAATAGCCGTTGCGCCTCTTGATTGGATAGCCCTTAGAACGCGATACTCCGCTTCGCTGATCTGAACCATTGGTATGGGTATGTGCATATGTTCTATATACTATTTCATCATCGATCCGGATCGGTTATACCATCCTTCTTGATATTGCTCGCAGGAAGACTGGATGCATGGTGACAAGTTCTTATTATGGAATCTTCGACGAGAATTTCTGGATCTATGATGTGAAATAAGAATAATAAAACGAAATCAGTCAATTTATGCCTCATTATTTCTTAAAATAATTCATATAAGCATAAATTTTTTATATTTATAAATGATATCTATATTGTGAAAAACATGAAATCCGAAAAAGGCATATTATCATACTTGAACAATCTGAGATTGAACATAGGAATAACGTTAACTTTCATAGCCTTCTTTCTTATAATAAGCCCACTGTTGCCGGGAGTTAACTGGTTTAGGCTGGGAGATTTCACACTCGACATGGTGAATTTCTACCACACAGTGATGATACCGTTTGCTTTTCTCCTTATTCTTTACACTTCAGAACTTCTTGATATGCCGGCCATTATAAAGAAGCCCATCAACATGAGCACCATACCGATCCTTGTATTGACAGCACTCGGAATGGCGTTCTTCTATCCGGCTTCAACTCAGTATGCAGATTACGTGCTGCAGGCTCTCAGGGATATCTGGATGGTAGTTATCGCGGTTCTTTTCCTCATCGGAGTTCTCATGTTCCCATTCAGGAACAGGAAGAGGTTTAACAGTATATGGGGCTCATATTTCCTTATACTTGCAGCGACAGTATCAGCAGGGATAGCAGCCGTTATGGGCATGGTGTATGAGTACGGAAACCTCTTTGGATATTCATCCATTCCATTTTTCAATTCGCTGGTCAATTCATGGGGAGGATTGCAGACGTTCCTTGGAAATCTTGTAACGTCGCATTCTCATGAAATGCTGCCAGCTGTTATGGGCGGCATAGTGGCTGTCGCCGCCATTTCATTTGGATATGAGAGGCTAGATTTCACAAAGAGAACCATCGTAAATGCCGGAATGGTTGTAAGCCTCATAGGTGTCATTGCGATGACCTATGTTTATATAATTTCGTCATTTGGCACATATGTCATTCCGACGCTGTTTGCATTCGGTCCGGGAGGCATGGACGGTCTTGCAGACGATGATACCCTTACGGGCATCGTTGGATGGGGTGCGCTGATATCCATCGTTGGTCTTTATTATGCGGCAAAATCAGAGAAGAATGGTGAAAGCAGGCTCGTTGTACTCGCAGAGTTGTTTGTCTGGCTTGCAACCATGGCGGTTATGGTGGGCGTTGGTTATGCCATAGAGTTCAATGAGGCGTTTTTCGGCTTTGCAACACCCGGTGTACCACCAAACGGAGGGCCTGGCTATCTTTACGATATGGCATACACGAATGGCCACCTGCTCTATGCGTTCTTCATGATGCCGTTGATTGCTGGATCGCTAATACTGGTATACAGATACGCACCTACGGCCAGGATAAAGCTGATCTCGGCGTATCTCACCTTCTTCGGATCCGTAATAGGCGGCTTTGGTCTCATCTACTACGTGATCAATCTCCACTGGGTACTGGAAGCCATAGGTCTGGCACTCATAGTTATTTCTGTAGCAATCTCTTCAGTCTCTTTCTTCATGATTGGAAGCGAGAACAAGAAGACAGTTAGCATTTCAGGACATACGGGATAGGCATATTCATAAAAAGAATCACTTGAAAAATTATCTTTTCATTTTTCTATATTTTTGGATTGAACCTCAGAAAAAAAGTTATGAATAAATTTGCAATTAAGTTTACGAATAAAGTATCTGATTTTATGGCCTCATATTTTGAATGCATTGATGTGTCTAAGACCTATGCGAAGGGGCAGACCGCTCTTAGAAGCGTTTCCTTCGAGATACCGATGCATGGCGTCTTCTCGCTGATAGGAAGAAATGGTGCTGGCAAGACCACACTTGTGCGCATACTTGCAACCGAGCTCATGCCAACCTCCGGTAAGGTTTTCATCGACGACATCGATATAATAAGAGAACCTGATAGCATTCGAAGGAGGATAGCCATAATCCCACAGGAGGCTAGAGCCATATCATGGCTGACTCCGATGCAGACGGTCACCACCTTTCTTCTATACAGGGGCATAAGGTATTCCGAGGCGAAGGCCAGGGCAAAAGAGGTGCTTGCGGATCTGGGATTAGCTTCCGTTGCTGATAGAATGAACAGGATGCTATCAGGCGGGCAGAAGAGGAAGGTTCTGGTCGCAGCGCTGGTGGCATCGGATGCCGATATACTGTTCATGGATGAGCCAACGACAGGGCTTGATCCCATATCTAGATCAGAACTGTGGGATATTCTATCGGATCTGAAGAAGGAGAAGTTCATATTCCTGACTACGCACTATCTTGAAGAGGCCGAGAGATTATCGGATCGCATAGGCATACTCGATCAGGGCGAAATGAAGGCCATAGGAACCATGTCCGACCTAAGATCCATGGTACCGAAGAAGTACAGCATAAGCCTCGTAGATAAAGAGAACGGAAACATCGAGATTGAAAATAATGGTTCAGTTATAAAGGTGGGAAGCAGGATTTTCGTCGATGAAAATGAGGCATACGTCATAGCGAGGGATCTGATAAATAGGAACATCAGGTTTTCAATAAATCCCGTATCCCTTGAGGATATATACTATAGCATAGCTAAGAAGGAAATAGCTGGTGGGGAAAGTGTACAGGACTAGCCAGATGGCTGCATCCATACTGGTCAATGCGATATACGCGATGAAGAATTTTCCCATAACACTGGTCAACACGCTCCTATCGCCGCTTTCCTTCCTTCTTGTAATTACGCTGGCCAGCCACGGCAGGCTTCTCTCGGTTTCAGTGGGCGGAGCACTCATAATGTCCATGATATCCAGTGGCATAGGCCTCCAGGGGGATCTGTCGCATCTGAAGAATGACTTCAAGCTTCAGGATATGGTGGTGAGCTCTCCGACAACAGCCTCAGTGTACCTCATCGGCATGGCCATATCAGAAATAGTGTATTCGATACCTGCCCTAGCTGTTCTCGGAGTCCACGCGTCAATATATATACACACAACGGTTGTAGGCGTATTTCAGATAGTCGCGGTAATGGTACTGATGTTTTCATTCTCAATACTGCTTGGTTTTACCCTCGCAACAATAACGTATGACATCATACAGAGCTGGGCATTCTCAGGCATAATCTCGACGCTTATATCGACAATACCACCGGTTTATTATCCGATAACATATATTCCAATGCCATTCAGATATGCTGCCTATGCATCACCAACAACCTATGGTGCTGAGCTTGTACAGAGTGCCATTGGGTTTGTGCACCTTTCTGGAGCATCGTTCATTGTTGACTGGGTAATACTCATAATGATCAATGTGGTATTTTTCATAATTGCCTTGAAAAAGGCCAGATGGCGCGAGATATGACTTAATCTTCTTCATATGAAACCGGGAGGCCTGTCTCAAGCCATTTCTGCATGCCACCTGGAACGTCATAGACCTCGATTCCCTTGGAACTGAGAAGCTCCACAGCGACACGGCTCCTGTTTCCGTGAGCGCATACAACGGCGTATTTTCTATTCTTGTCAAGTTCCACCGGTTCCTGCATTATACTGGAAAATGGTATATTCACAGATCCTTCTATGAATCCGGAAAAGAGTTCAAACTCTTCTCGTATATCCAATACAACGAAATCGTCAATCTTGGCATATAGTTCTTCGGCGTTTATCGATCTGTAAAATGCATAGGGGTAATATCTGACCCATGATCCGTCCGTGTTATCGTACACTATTTTTACGTTTGCAGGCAGATTCATGCTTTTTAGAAGAGCCAGATCTCCTTCGATGGATGAAAAGACCATCAGGTTTTCATTTCTCAAATCTGGTCTTGATGCAACGGACATTACGTCCTTCGCTGGTATGGGAAACGAAAAAGGCGGATGGGCTTGATTGTAGACATTGATCGGATCCGTATCTATGATTATGGACGATCTGCCTGAAAGGATCTCCATTATTTCTTCTCGATATTCGTTACCTTTAGCCAGCTTCACGAATGTGAACTACCTTTTGAAATATAAATGAATTGTAAACGCTTAAGATAAAATCAAGGCGAATGATCTGTTAGTTTCATCTTCGCATACAGTATTCTATAGCCGAGGAAACGTATTAATTGGATCATATTATTGTATTTATGAATAACACAGCTATTGAGACTGTAACAGAATCATCTTCATTCAAATTCTCCGCAATAGGATAGTTGATCCAGAATCCGCATAATTTCTGCTATCGAATGATCAGTATTGTATGAAGACCAACCTTTCATGGATGCAGGCATTCTATTGTAAAATATCATCCTCCATTGATTTCAATCTTCTCATATTCTTGGACCGGAGTTTTCGCGATCATCAAACATCATAATTCGTTATAATCAGTTCCTTTATTCCATTCCTCCTATTACCTATTGAATTTATGTTTCTTTTTGCATCGACCTCGATAATGCAGAAATCTTTGTATAGTTCTTTAATGAATTCTGTGCTTGAGTTGGATTCCATCACATAAACGCCTCTTTTGGAGAGCTCATAATATACCCTGAAGAGCCTCTCTTGATCCTTTTCATCGAATCCTGAATTTGTGTACTCTGTGAAGTATGAGGTCCTATTCAATGGCATATACGGTGGATCGAAATACACAAAATCACCCCTAGTTGCATGTGAAACTGCCATTTCAAAATCTAAATTCAATATGGTGCATGACTTTAGAATATTGGAAAACGCCATTATATTCTCTGAAGATGGCATTCTTGGATTCGAGTATCTGCCAAATGGAACATTGAATTTATTTTCTGAGTTGACCCTATAAAGCCCGTTATAACCGTGACGGTTGAGGTAAATGAGAAGGGCAGACCTTTTCACTGGATCTTCGGTTGAGTTGAATAATGATCTTGCTTCATAATAGTCTTCCCTATTATTTTTGAATTTTAGATCCTTAAGCGCGGCAATCAATTTTAATGGATTTTCCTTCATAGTTTTGTATAGGTTATATAGATCTTTGTTCGTGTCTGAAACCACAGCACTTTTGATTTTGTTCAGTGAATAAAGTGATATCAACAGAGCAGCACCTCCTATAAATGGCTCATAATATGTGTTGAATTTGGCTGGAGAATATTTAAGAAGAATTGGGAGCAACTGCCTCTTTCCGCCAGCCCACTTCAAAATTGGTCTATAATACTCGGCTAATGACTGTTCCATGTTGTTTATCCAATTCGAAAGATATCAATTTATTATATAGACTTTTAAGAGAGAAACCCGGTGCACTGTTGTACTTGGTTCAGTTATCTGTCTAATATATTCTCTATTATATTCTCTGAGGTTGGAGATAGATCAGAAATCCCACATTCTTCAGGAGATCCGGTTCTGTGAAAAGATCCGAAACGCAGATAACAGTAACTACGATACTGCACTTAGATAGAAGGTAACTGTGTACAACGCCATGGTAGTATCAAGTTTAAGTATGAAGGGGAGCCAAGGGATACTATGAGAAACGTCGTTTGCTAAAAGATGCAGAAATCTAACAATCCATTATAAGAAAGTTAGAGGTTTGGGGGAAGCAGTAAAACTCCGATCTTTAGGGAGGAAATACACGGACTTCCCCCAATAGATATTGTCAATTTTTAGTTGATAGGATATACCAGTGCCGGTTACCTTTCTAATCAAAACTCTTCTTAAAGGGGGAAAACTATGGTATTTATCAACAATTAAAAGATCTAAGAGCTATTCCAACAAAGATAAAAATCAACTAATTTTTGACAATGTCTCCCAATAGAAAAATTTATAATGCCTATGCAGGCATCGAACAGTAGAGGCGGTGCGGTCCGAATTGACGCCTATGGAGATACCGCCAACAGGATACCCGAACCATTATGGTATTAGTCGCGTGTTGTTGAATCAGGAAGAAGATCCAAAGCTTCAGCTGAGGAGTAGCTCACAAAATATGAGGAGGTTCAGTCATCTGGGACCTCCATTCTATCTTCGTTCGCTTCTGACCATGTGATTTTGGCGGATCTCCCCTTCAGGTATGAATAGATTATTGAGAATATCACCCAGGCTCCAAACGAAGCGGACGCTGTTATGACTGGAAGCGAGATGGATATGAATGTTCCGTAAAAGACGTAGGCGAGTATTCCCGTTACCAGCACTGGCAGGGCTATGTTCGATACGCCTATCCGCTGATCGCTCTTTTTAAGTATAGCAGGCAGCGATAGATTCGCTATCATATGGACAAGAAGGGCAGCAAGCGTTGAGAGAACACCTGTGAATAGGAATCCGCCGAACGGACCGAGGAATTCAACGCTGAGAAAACCCATGACGACCGCAGCCGACACCATGACGAGGCCCGCCAGATGAGGCGTCCTCCTAGTATCGTGCACCTTTGAAAGCGAAGATGGAAGTATTCCATCCCGGCTCATGGAGAGCGTTATTCTTGCTACACTGTTGCTGAAAGTAACGTTGTCCGTAAGTATGCTATTGATATAGAACACCGTTATGAGTATTGCAGCCCATATCCCTATATCAACCTGGGCAAGCTTTATGCCAGGAACAAGGTTGTTCGCATAGGACTCCATGTTCGCTGGGCCCCACCCTATTGTGAAGGCATATGCAGCAAATACGAAGAAGACTCCTAGCACTATGGACGAAAGCAACACGGCATTTCCTATCATTTTCTTGGCGTTCTTGGCCTCCTCGCCCAGCGGTGTCATTCCTCCGAAACCAGAGAAAGCTGTATACATGAACAGGACTCCGAGCGCTATGCCACTGACTCCATAGGAGTCGTATTTCAGCGTGAACACGCTGACGGTATTTGCTGAGGGATGGCTAAATACGATGAAAAGTCCGATGAATACTACGACTGCTATCTCCAGCGATCCCATCACGGAGACATATCGCAGCGAGCCCTTGATCCCGAGGAACGATATCACATAACCGAAGCCTGCTGAGGCTATCAGAAGGGGTATCCATAGATAAGATGGAACCGTTATGCCATAGATGTAGCTGAGCAGCGCTGGTACGAATACTGCTATCGAGAGAGAAATGAATGCCAGCGCGGCTATTTGGTATAGTATATAGATCCAGCCAGAGAAGGACCCGACTCCTGATCCAAAACCTCTCTTGATGTAATCGTAGTATCCGCCTGGGCCAGCGACATGGTTGGATATTCTCCTGATGATCAGCGCGTTAAGGAAGACTATCACGAAAGCAACGGCGGCGGCAAGTGGGAGCGATCCAAGCGCGAATGCCGCAGATCCAGTCATGGTTGCAACCGCAGCCCCGGCTGGCGCAGACGCAGCAATTCCTTGGAACATAACTTCCCTGAAGTTCAGTACATTCCTTCTGAGGGACTTTGCCATGATAACATCAGACAGGTCAATTATTATCAATTATATAATCTTTCGCTACTTATATATTACCATTGGTAATCATTCAATATATTGTTTGTCCTCTAATATCTATATTTAATCCGAATACAAAATATTGATCAATTATTATGCATCGTTAAGACGATAGGAAACCTCACGCCTTCGAATAACATTTATATGCAATTTCAGGATCTTTCCTTATGAAGTTTGATTTTTCAAATATATTTCTGAGCAAGGGTGTGAATTATTTCTCGGACGACATCGTACTGCAGGACGTGCTAAACTATCTCGGCTATGATATTGATGATAAACTTCAGGAAATGGGAAGGTACGTCAGCGAAGAGATGATCGAGGATTCGATCTTCATAGATCATTATGGAGAACCGGTCCTCCAGATGTGGGGCATTCTGGACAATCGCACGGACGGAATATGGATATCGAGGACGCATCAGAACATGATCGACAGGCTTCTGGACATGGGTGTGGTCTCGAAGATAGCCAGCGAAAATGATCTGATGTATCATTTCATCTCCGGATATCTTATATCGGATGCGGGCCTCTTCTGCACTCTGACGCTAACTGGGCAGACAGCCTATGGCCTCAGGAAGTATGGCGATGCCAGGCTGCAGCAATTTCTAAATCATTACGCGAACAGCGACCACTGGCTCGGTGCAACCTATTACACAGAGATACAGGGAGGGAGCGATCTTGGTGCCAACCAGACAACAGCAGTCAGATCCGGTGATAAGTACATACTCAACGGTGAGAACAAGTATTTCGCCAGCAACGCTGGCCTTGCGGATGGGGCTATCGTCACGGCAAGGATGGAGGGTGCAAGGCCAGGTGCAAAGGGAATATCGGTTTTCTTCGTTCCCACGCTGAGATCGGATGGTACCAGGAACTATGAGATAAGGAGGATCAAGGACAAGCTCGGCACCATCATGGTACCAACAGGAGAGGTCGTGCTCAAGGATTCGGAGGGTTATCTGCTTGGAGATGAGAAAAATGGCATATACATCGCACTTGAGATTCTTGAGGTCTCCAGGATCGACGATGCGATAGCGGCGATGGGCATAGCTAGAAAAGCACTCTGGGAGGCTTATTTCTATGCAAACAAGCGAACAGCCTTTGGAAAGCCGATCATAGACCATCCCCTGATGCTGAGGGATCTCGCGGAGATGGAATCGGAGGTTGAGGCGTCGACGGTGCTTTCGATGATCGCCGCTGACATGTTCAACAAAGCGTCTCACCTCAAACCTCCCTACGATGACCAGTACCACATGGCCAGGGCATTTACCCACATGGCAAAGAACATAGCGTCATGGTCCAGCGACTACGTGACCAGGTATACCATGGAGGTTTTCGGGGGCAAGGGATTCCTTAAGGAGTTCCCGGTGGAAAAGTTCCATAGGGATTCGATAGTCACATCCCTCTGGGAGGGGACGAGCAACATACAAGCGCTTGATTTCCTGGAGATCGTCCAGAAAAGAGGCATAGACGAAAAGATCCTCGCGCTAGTATGGAACATCATGGACAACCTTTCATCGGAAAATGCCGCCATGCTTAAAGCGGCCTTTGACTCTGTGCGTGAGAGGATGGTTTCATACAAGAATTCTGAAAACATGGAATACTTCGCTAAGGACATACTGAACATGTTCGGATACCTGTCTGCACTGGCCTACATGTTTTCAGTATCGGAAAAGACAGGAAACCCAGGGATGCAGATGGCTGCCCGCATATACTACTACAGGCATTTCGCCAATTCGCTTGCGACAGACATCAAGTTCAGCGATTTCCGCAGGGTCATAGATTGGATGAACACCACTGGCAGCGAAAAGGTCATCGAGATGAAATGAATGTCCGGGTATGCGGATACGTATCAGGGTTCTATCACATTTTTCTTCTGCCCTAGGCTTTGATGAATCGTCCTTTAGCATCGGAGAAGGCATTACATTTGCGGAACTTCGCTCAAAGCTGATCGAACAGTTCAGTGCATTCGTCCGGCCAATAGAGATAGGTATGTATGTAAACATGAAGCCGGTACCGGATGACTACACGATGATGGATGGCGATATTGTATACGTTTTTCCGCGTTCATCCACGCCGTGATGCTGTGGATGTGCGCACAAATGATCCGGAAGAGGGAAGGCGCATGAATTTATATCACACTGGAATACGTATGCATGGAGCCAGAGATTCTTTTCAGGAAGATCGACGATCTTGGTGAAGGCCCGACCTATGACGAGAGAAGAAAGCGTGTCTACTGGGTAGATATAAGAGGAAAGAAATTCCACTACCTAAGCCTCGAGAATTCTGAGATGAAGACGTTCCAATCCATAGGGATGATTTCATCCATCGTTCCAACCGACCGCGACCTGATGGCCGCAACGGTCGATCATGGCCTGTACCTCATAGATGACGCTGGAAAGCATACGCTCCTGACCGAAGTTGAGAAGGATCAGAAGTCCACGAGGTTCAACGACGGCAAGGCCGATCCCTTCGGAAATTATGTGGCAGGAACGATGGATCTTGAGGAGAAGAGGCCCATAGGTTCCCTGTACGTGCTCACGGGAAAGACTATAAGGCGCATTCTCGAGAACCTCACCATATCAAACGGAATAGCATGGAATACAAAAAAGAAGGTATTCTACCACATAGATACGCCCAAGAGGAGGGTGGACGCTTACTCATACGATGGCAAGATGAACATAGAGCGACTGGGCACGGCGGTGGACTTCAGGAACGAGGTTGGGAATCCAGACGGCATGACCATAGATGCGGATGGAAATCTGTGGGTTGCACACTGGGGTGGCAACAGGATAACCATCCATGATCCGGAAAGGCAGAAGAAGATCGATGAGATAATTTTCCCGGCCCAGAACATAACGTCATGCGTCTTTGCGGGCAACGGCCTGCGCGATCTGTATGTCTCGTCTGCATCCAACGGAAATCCGGATGACATGGGGGGAAGCCTCTTCGTAGTGCATACCGATTACGCTGGTTCAAAGACGTTCACGTTCAGCGTGCCATGATCATTCGCTGATATACGCCTCCGCTTTTTCAATGAGATAATCCCATTTTTTCAGGATTTCGCCGTATTTTTTCTCTATCTCCTCCAGATAGTGCATTTCCACAATATCGACGTAATCCTCCGGCATGTAGCGTTTCAGATCTTGTTTTTCCCTGATCTTTCTTCCGATGTTAGCATAGCTCTGCTTCCAGTCATGGGTGTTAGCGAAGTCTTCCCAGGCGTTGCCCGTGGCAAATATTGAACCCGGCAGCATCATCGGATCGGTTATTTCAAATCTCAAGCCTTTAAATAGATCAGGAAGCCGCAACAGGGCCTCCTCAATGTAATTCAGCATGTCGATGTATGAATCCTTGAGCATCTGGAAGTCGCGATGGTAGCCAGAAGTCTTGTTCATCGTCGCCATGGCCGACATAACCGCGACCGAGGAGGACACAGCTGCCATACCCTGCAGAAGTTCAAGGTAATCCGGATTTCTTTTGTTTGGCATGAGTGAGCTGCCCGTGGTGAATTCATCCGATAACGATACATAGCCATCCCTGTAGTATTCGATCAGATCCATGGCTATCCTAGAGAGTGTTATCGATAGGCCGGCGATGGAATTCGAGATCTGCATGATGGTGAACTGGTAGAGGGATGAAGCAATCATCGGATTTTTCAAAACTGGGCCGATCCCAAGCATCTCGGACATGACTTTCAATTTTCCAGAATTGGGGCTGCCGTATCCAGATCCATAACCATACGGAAGGACCGATGCATCAGCAAGCGATCTGTCGATGGATCTGATGGCCAAAGCCAGCGAATTTTCTATGTAGTTTGAATACGTTGCCGCTGTAACAGGCATGGCAGGCATGAAGTGCGTTGTACCTGGCAGCAGGCCCTTCAAGTCCGCGCCTTTCAGTACCTTGATGGAATCCAGCAGGATCGATATTATGCTGTGGCACCTTTCGATGGTGAACATAAGGACGTTGGCATGAACCTGTTCGTTCCTGGAGAGGAAGAGGCGAACATTGCGGCCCATATCCCCGCACCTCTCAATGACTGCGTTTTCGACAGCGGTGTGGGCATCCTCCTGTTCAGGATCTATTTTCGGGCTGTCCTGGAGAAGCGATATAAGCGAATTGATGATGCATTTTGATTCCGCCTCCGTGATGAGTCGCCTCTGTGCCAGATCAAGATGATAGGCTATCAACGATAGGATCTCGTACTTCATCAGGTATATTTCAGCCTCAATGTCCCGCTTTACGAATGCCACGGTGGAATCCGCATTCTGATCCCTCTGGATCCCTCCCGACCAAAGCTTCAATTCCCTTCACCTTTCATAGCCGCACATCAGAATTCGACCGAAGAACCCTGCACCTCCTTTACCATCTTCGGATTCCTGTTGTGAGAATGCACCGTGGCATTTCCGTATATATCTATGAAGCCCTTGGACGCCCTCTGATCAAAGGCCATTGAACTGTAGTTGATCAGATCCTTGCTGTAAAGGAAGCTGTTCCCCCATGCACCTTCTATGTACATTATGCCGTGGGACATCCTGATCTTGATCTCGCCGCTGATGTCCCTGTTGAATTCGGCCTCAGCCGCATTCACAGCGTTCATAACAGGATCATGCCATAGCCCACCGTAGACAAACTTCGCGAACTGCCAGTCCATGTTCATCTTGACCTCGGCCTCGTTCCTGTTAAGTATCAGCGATTCGAGATACCTGTGCGCATGGGTGATCACCGTTGCTGCCGGGCATTCGTAAACCTCATGGCTCTTGAGGCCAACAACCCTGTTCTCCATGTGATCGATGAGGCCTATGCCGCTCGATCCTGCCAAGGTGTTAAGAAAAACTATGAGATCCGCGAGTTTCATTTTTTCACCATCAATTTCACTCGGTATGCCACCATCGAATGCAATTTTTAGTGTATGTTCCGCATTAGCCTTCCATGGAGGCACAACCCATTCATAGACATCCTCAGGTACGCCCTTGCCGATATCTTCAAGATCCGGGCCTTCAACAGACCTTCCCCATATATTCTCATCTATTGAGTACTTGCCATCGAGCTTTACCGGTATTCCGTGCGTTTTTGCATACTCAACCTCATCCTTTCGCATCATGTTCCATTCGCGTACGGGTACAAGAACCTGCATTGACGGGTCAAGGGCCCTGATGGATACCTCAAACCTGACCTGATCGTTGCCCCTTCCCGTGGATCCATGAACGATGTATTTTGCACCGATCTTCTGTGCATATTTCACCGCCTTTTCAGCCATAAGCGGCCTTGCGAGAGCTGTTGAAAGCGGGTAGCCTTCATAGCTCCCGTTTGCCATTATTGACTTCGCTATGAATTTTTCAGCAAACTCATCCTTTGCATCGTGGACGAAGACAGGATCAGCCCCGAGCATCCTTGCCTTTTCCTCTATGGCAACCAGATCGCTGTTGCCCACGTTGAGCGTGAGCGTAGCAACATCCATCGACAGATTTTCCTGGATCCATTTGATCATGACCGATGTATCAAGTCCACCTGAATACAGAAGAAGCGCCTTGTCCATGGCGAACAATTTATATTATGTATAAACAATTTTTCCTTCATATTGTGAAAATTAGCATAAAGTATACTGTTTTTCTAGACAATATGCAATAATTTATATTCCTTATTAATATTTCATATTATGGATAGAAAATTAAAGGGAAGCGTAGAAGAGAAGACGCTTGAATACCTTAGGAAAAGGCCGGAGATATACATGGCATTGAGCACGGGCATAGTCAATCTCAACGGCCTGGCCGCACTCATAAGCAAAGAGAACGATGGCATGAACCAGCTGTCCATACGATCCGTGCTGCAGAAAATGATCAGGGATGGCCTGGTGTCAGATTACAGGAAATCCACGGACGATCTTCTTAAGCGCAGCAAGGTAACACTTCAGGACAAGGTTTCTGTCATAACATCTAGGCGGAAGATCGATATCGATTTCCTTTCCGTAACGTTCCTGACGGATTCGGTTGTCTACATAGTTGATGAGACAAGGGCGAAGAACATTCCGAAGGATGCTTTGATAGAGAGAAACGTGAGCCTCATCCACATTTTCTCTCCTCCGGAAATAGTTACGACACCGGGCTTCGCCATGAACGTTGTCCAGAGGATATACGCCGCAAACGTGAACATACTGCAGCTGATTTCATGCTCCAACGAAACAATGATCGTGGTCAACAGGGACGATGCAATAAGTGCCTATTCTGCACTGACATCCTATTAACGTAATCTAAGGAATAGTTCTGGCCTCCTATTATGATCGATCGATACGGAATGGCGTTCGAAATAATCTTCCACGAATAAGTGAAGTTAATTTAAAAAAATTTAAGTAAACTTCATCATTACTTCCCTTATGATAATCGATCTCAAGATCGACCGCCATCCGCTTGTCTTCATTGGCCGGGGGAGCGAATTTAAAGAGAAGATCAGGAGTTTCTCAAGGGAAGCGTCCGTCATTTACGCATTCAGCGATGAACGCATTGATCTGCCAAACGCCATCGTTATCTCACAGAGGTTTGAGGATGGAATAGCAAAGGCCATGGAGGTCAGGCCCATAATAACGTTCATCTCAACGGAGGACGAGGAACTTGACAGAAGGATAGCCGAGGCTGTTTCACCTTACTCTAGGATGGTCTACGTACCGGACAGGGTGAGCCTCAGCGATCTCAATCTCTGCGCAATCATCCAGCGCGGGCCCATATACCTTGGCATATCTACAAGAGGAAAGAGCCCGGCGATGACCGTTATGATTAAGAAGAAAATTGACGCATATATCAAAAAATACTCCATAATTACGGATTACGACGCCATGGCTGTTGATTTCATCTCCAGAAACAGGCAGATGATAATATCATCCGTTTCGGACAGGAAGCGCAGGAGAATACTCATGTATAAGATCGCGGTCAACAGGGAAATAAGGCGCATGATCGCCGAGAGAACAGGGGATCCTGAATCCATTGTCAGAAGGATGATTGAGGATCAATGAAATCGAGAAAATACTATATCGTCGGTGCCGGCCCGGGCGATCCAGGCCTTATCACAGTTCGTGCTGTTAAGGCCATCGCAGAATCCGATCTTGTTCTCGTAGACAGCCTGGTCCCAGACGAGATCATAGAATCCGTCTGCGCTGGCAAGCGCGTTTTACGTGTGGGCCACAGGGCATCTGGCGGCCATTCGGGAATAATCGATAGGATATCGGCGATCCTTGACAGCACGGAATTCAGCGTTGCCTCTCATCTGAAGGAGGGCGATCCTTCTGTATTTTCACACCTGTACGAGGAGATACGGATGATCATGGATCGCGGCATAGAATACGAGGTGATCCCTGGCGTCTCATCGGCCATAGCGGTTCCGGAGGCAGCCGGAATTGTACTTACCGGCCGGGGCAGATCAGAATCGTTCACCGTTGTCTCCGCGAGCGATGCTTCAGGAGGCTTCAATGAGGCTGAGATAAGGTCTGCCCTGAATGCCTCTGGATCAGTGGTCATAATGATGGGATCGAGGTATCTCGGCAGAATTCGCGATCTTCTTATCGGTATCCGTTACGAATGGCCAATTGCGATAATAGAGAATGGCACGCGTACGGATCAGAGGGTTTTGGTTTACCGTGATGCATGGCATATTGGCGATCAAGAGATCCGGATGCCGGCCATAATCGTTGTTGGCCGCATGATCATGGTTGACGGGGTGATAGAGAAGGATGAGGCTGGAATACGAAATTGATCTGGAACCTGGCAGAGTAAGCATACGATCAGGCGGTATGGCCGAATTCATAAATTCAGGCGATCGCAAACTGTCTCCGGAGAAGCTACGGATCAGAATATTAGATCTTATACATGCGGAGATCGCCAATGAGATGGCGGCTGCCGGCGAGGAATACAGCAGCGATAAGATAGAAGAAAGAAGCCTCGCCGCAATCGATTCCATGATCGATCCAGATATCAGCGGCCCAATGCGCCATATCGTTGTTAAGGCGATCCATGCTGCAGGTGACTTCGCTATAGCTCCACTGATCAGATACAGCGACGGTTTCTTCAAATCCATGCTTGCAAAGCTCAAGGAGGGCTGCACCATAATATGCGATAGCGAGATGGTGCGTGCCGGAATATACTCCAGGCCTGTACTTGAAAGGAACAGGGTGGTTTGCTACCTTAACGATGTCAGATCTAAGGAGATGGCGGATGTTAATGGAATAACAAGATCTGCGGCTGGGATCAGGATCGCAATGCAGGATCACAGGAATTCTGTGATAGTGATCGGAAATGCGCCTACAGCCTTGTTGGAAGCCATGAGGATGATAGAGGAAAATGGCTGGTACGACATACCCATCGTCGGCATTCCCGTTGGGTTCATCAACGCGAGCAAGGCTAAGGAGGGTCTCGTTTCCAGCCACATCGAATACATATCGGTTGAGGGTCATCGCGGCGGAAGCCCCATCGCCGCATCGATAGTCAACGGTTTTGGGAGGTTTTTGGCATGATCGGAACGATATACATCGCGGGCATAGGACCCGGCGACCCTGACCATATGACACCGGCTGCTGAAAAAGCTCTGTCGTCATGCGAAGTCATAATCGGGTTCACGCTTTACATTTCCTTCCTGAGAGACAGATTCCCAAATGCAAAGTTTGAATCGAGCGGCATGACGAATGAGCTTGCAAGGGCCAGGAGAGCCATAGAACTGGCTGAAGGTGGAATTACGGTTGGGCTGGTGTCAAGCGGCGATGCCGGCATATACGGCATAGCAGCGCCTGTCCTGGAGATGGCGGAGAGGAGGAAGTCGGAGGTGAAGATCGAAATCATACCGGGCATATCGGCTTTATCCTCCGCTGCTTCTCTGCTTGGTTCGCCCCTTACCAATGACTTTGCTGTCATAAGCATGAGCGATCTTTTGACGCCGCTTGACACGATAATGAAAAGAGTGGAGGCGTTTGCCAAGGCTGATATCGTCACCGTGATCTACAATCCGCGCGGATCCAGATTTCCAGACAATATTCGGAAGGCCGTAGACATATTCTTGAGGTACAGGAATCCGGAGACCGCAGTCGGGATAGTGAGAAATGCATACCGGGAACGACAGTCCGTGACGATAACAACACTCTCGAATCTGAATATCGAGGATATAGACATGCTCACCACGGTGATAATTGGAAATTCTGAGACATTCGTCTACAGGAACATGATGGCAACGAGGAGGGGCTACGGCCGAAAGTACGCGATAGACAGATGACGCAGTCAAATCCGTTTCAGCAGTACGGCATAACCAGCGGCCTGGCAGCAGCTGCTGCAGCAAAGGCGTCTGTCCTGGCCGCCATGGGCACGATTTCGGACTATGTTGGTGTACCGACACCAATAGGCCTAAGGATCGAGGTCAAGGTGGAGATGATGAAGCAGATCGATGCAAGATCCGGCATAGCGGCCGTGAGAAAGTTCTCCGGAGACAATCCAGATACGCTCAATGGTGCGCTCTTTGAGAGCAGGGCAGTCATCCGCGATGATGGATTGATAAACATCTTTGCTGGAGAGGGTATAGGTGTAGCGGTATCCGATGGGTTGCCGGTGAGGAGGGGCGATCCTGCGATAAATCCAGTCGCGAGGATGATGATAGAGAACGCGGTCAGGGAGGTCTCCGGATCCGCCGGCTTCGATGTATACATCTCCGTTCCGGGTGGCGAGGATCTCGCCAGAGACACGATGAACCCGAGGGTTGGCATATCAGGTGGAATATCCATACTCGGAACCACCGGAATAGAGGAGCCAGTATCTGGCCCGGATTATGAGGCGCATATCGAGTACCTGCTGCAAACGGGGAGATGTGTCAGTACCGTAGCGGTCATGTGCCCGGGCAACACCGCTATGAGATTTGCAGAATCCTATCTCAGGCTGCACCCTGCGTCATTCATCCTAACGGGCGATCGCATCGGATCGGCCATCGAGATGGCCATAGAAAAAGGATACAGGGAGATCGTGGTGTTCGGTCTGCCCGGAAAGCTCGTGAAGATGGCGGCCGGAGTGATGAATACGCACAGCCGCATTGCAGACGCCAGGTTTGAGACGATTGCAGCATACGCCGCGTTGAATGGAGCTGACAGGGATACAATATCGAAGATACTGTCATCGAACACGGTGGAAAGTGCCTTCGCCGTTCTCAGAAGCATTGGCCTACTGGATTCTGTGGCCGGCGCAATCGCCAGCCGCATCGTAGAGAGGCTTCGATCCCCTGTATGGCAGATCCGCAGAATTCTCCTGCGTCATGATAGATTCAGACGGCAGGCCATACGCGTATCACCTGTCGCAGGGCATATCGAAACTGGTGAGTGAGGATGGAAGGAGAAAATTGGGTATATGAGGTTCGTGGCATTCCGGACGAGTTTTTCCAGCGAAGCGAAGGAATACCGATGACGAAGAGGGAGATCCGGATCATCAGCCTCTCCGATCTAAGGATCAGGCCGGGTATGCGCGTGATGGATATAGGATGCGGATCCGGTTCCATGACCGTGGAGATATCAAACATCATCGGAGAAAATGGATCGGTCACTGGCTTAGACGTCAGCGGGGAAGCGGCCGATCTCACGATGAGAAACTGCAGGAACCTATGTAGATTCAGCAATTACAGGATCGTGATCTCGGATGTTTACAAGTACGATTCGGACGAAGAATTCGATGCTGTCTTCGTCGGCGGTGGAACAGCTAGGATCCACGATCTCTTCGAGAGGATAGAAAGGATGGTTCACCACGCATCCAGGGTGGTTGTGAATGCAATACAGATCCACACTGCCTACCTATCTCTGGAGGAGATGAACACACGTGGATACTCCGGTGTTAACATAACGCAGGTGATGGTGAGCAATGGCATGCGGACGTCCGAGGGCTATGCCATGATAGCGAGAAATCCCGTGTTCATAATTTCAGGTGATGCCCCATGATGATGCACGTTGTCGGCCTTGGACCAGGCGACCCGGATTATGTAACGGTAAAAGCGATAGAGACGCTCAGGAACAGCGATGTTATATTCGTCCCAGGTTCATCCTCGGACAGAAGCCTTTCGCGTCGTCTGATCAGCGATCTGGCTGCGAGGCATGGCTTTCCAAGCCATCAGGATATAATCGATCTTGAATTCCCGATGACGCGTGACAGGGATCTCAATCAGCGCGCCTGGAGGTCTAACGTATCTAGTATAGCGGATGCTGTGTCTTCTGGAAAGAAGGTATCGTACGCTGTGCTTGGCAACCCGACCTTCTACAGTACGTTCAGCAACATACTGGATAGCATACGGGGCATGGGCATCGAGATCAGATTCGTGGCGGGCGTCAGCTCTCTGGACGCCTGTTCATCCGTTGCGGGCATGAACCTCGCAAAGGGTGATGAAAGCATAGCCATTCTCACCTACACGGACTTCATGAAAAGAGGATCTCTCAACTTCGATACCGTGATCGTGATCAAGGTGCCATCCGGATCCTCAGCCATCAGGGAGGCCAGGCATCGCTTTCCGGAATTTTCGGTATCGGTATATGCTAGGAGATGCACGATGGCGGATCAATTGATAATGGACAGGCCGGGAGATGATGCGGGAGACTATTTTTCGATGCTGATATTGAGGAGGAATTGAAATGGCAAAGGTGTACATAATAGGTGCAGGGCCAGGGGATCCAGATCTCCTGACGGTTAAGGCCAGACGCTTGATAGAGTCGTGTGATGTCATAATATATGCCGGTTCGCTGGTAAACCCGGAGATATTGAAGCTGGCCAGGCCAGGATCGGAGATCCACAACAGCGCAGAGCTGAACATAAACCAGATAATGGACATAATAAAGGATGCCTATGAAAGGGGGCTGGATGTTGCCAGAATACATTCAGGCGATCCGCACATATACGGTGCACTGAAGGATCAGACCTCATACCTTGAGGCCCTTGGCATACCCTATGAAGTCGTGCCAGGGGTCAGCGTACTGACATCTGCTGCAGCCTCGCTGGGTATTGAGCTTACTATGGATGGAATATCGCAGGCCGTAATCATAGCCCGGGGTTCGCTCCGCATACCCGTGCCGGATCGGGAGCAGATAAGAAAACTGGCAGAGCATGGCAGCACGATGGTCATTTTCACAGGCATACACATAATAGACAGCATAGTGAAGGATCTGATCGATGGAGGCTATAGCCCGGATACACCTGTCGGAGTGGTGTACAGATCAACATGGCCGGATGAGATCGTCATAAAGGGCAGGCTTTCAAATATCGCAACGCTCGTCCACGAGAGGAGAATATACCGGACTGCGCTAATAATAGTGGGCGATGTTGTGGATCCAAAGTTTGTGAAGCACAGCAAGCTCTATGACCCAGAATACGTGCACTCTTTTCGCGGTGTTAAAAATGGCCATGATCGATGAGATCAGAAGAATGCTCGTGGTATCGATATCCAAGAGGGGATCCGAAGTTGCATCGCGCATCTCCACAGTAATGAGGTCTCGCGGGCATATAGTGGATGCTTTCTGCAGGTATCACGTAGATGGCTGTGATATATTAAGCGATCCAGTCAAGGTGTTTCTTGCGGATAACCTGCGCAGGTACGATGCGGCGGTGCTTGTGATGTCCCTTCCCGGATTTTACAGGATATCTGCGGATCTCATGATAGAGAAGAACCATGACGTTCCCGTGGTTGTGGTGGACGATGCAGGAAGGTTTGCGGTTGCTGCCTCTGCCGGTCATGCCGGCGGTTCAGACGAACTTGCCGCTTATATAGCTGGCATAATCGATGGCCAGGCGGTGATCACAGACGGCATAGAATCAGGTGGAAGAGTCTCGGTCGAAAAAATCGCAAGATCGTTGCTTGCGACGATCGCAAACCCGGAATGCATCATACCGGTCAATGCAGCGATAGCCAACGGCGAACACGTGCCTGTGATATTCCGATCGAAAAAGAGATCGATGCTACGCCGCCTCTTTGCAGAAAGCTCGGATGAAAAACACGGTTATGCCATAGTGCTGGCTGACGAGCCGGGAGAGGATGCGAACACCTGCTACCTGATACCGGACGATATCTCCATAGGCATCGGCTTCAATAGCAGTGCAGATGCTGAACTTATATCCGCGTGCCTTGAAAGATTCCTTGAAGAGGCCGGGCTGGCATGGGAAGACATCGACTACGTTTCCAGCATCAAGGATCTTCCAGACGTATCGATAATAAGAAAAGGCACGAGGTTTGTGAAGTTCGATCCCGCCGATATCAGGGACATTGACCCGGAGATGCTGACGCACGTATCGGATAAAGCGAGAGACGTATTCGGTGTACCAGGTGTGGCTGAACCATGCGCAATCAGATCGCTCGGCCCTGGTTCGAAAATATTCCTGCCGTTCAGATCATGCGGCAGATCCGTGACGCTGGCCGCGGCGAGGCGCAGAAAATTATTTTCCGGCCACATTTCGTTCATAGGCGTCGGGCCATCTGATCCGGATCTGATGACGATGAAGGCGAGAAGGGCCATTGTTGCATCCGATATCGTTGCCGGATACCAGATGCCTCTAGATATAGCGAAGAGCATGCTGTGGAACAAGCCAAAGGTCGTATTCCACTGGAAGGAACAGCAGAGATATGTGGACGAGGTCATCGATCTCTACGAAAAAGGATACAGAATAGCCTATCTCTTCACTGGCGATTCGTGCTTCACGGAATCGGAGCTCATAAGGCGGTTCACCTCAAAATGCAGAAATTTTGACATAATACCGGGCATCAGTTCTGTACAGGCCGCATCCAGCATAACTGGCATGGCGATAGAGATGGCCGGCATC
The DNA here is from genome assembly GCF_000195915.1 of Thermoplasma acidophilum DSM 1728. Taxonomy (GTDB): domain Archaea; phylum Thermoplasmatota; class Thermoplasmata; order Thermoplasmatales; family Thermoplasmataceae; genus Thermoplasma; species Thermoplasma acidophilum. The sequence goes on from NC_002578.1 coordinate 693,718, forward strand.
ATATCCTTCCATGTGACGGGGGATATCGAGGATCGGAAGGCGGATCTTCTCAGAACGATTTCGGAGAGGAAGAGAGCGATAATAATACCGCGCCCGTACGACTTCATGCCAAAGGACATCGCGAAGTTCCTCACTGATAGGGGTTTTGGTGATCTTCCTGCGGTTGTCATAGAAAGAGCAACGGCAGCTGATGAGAGGCGGACAGCTTCATTCCTCAAGGATCTAATCGGATCAGATTTTTCGGATATCTCCATAATGGTCGTGGGCAAACCCGTCATTGCATAAACGGATCAAAAACCCATCGTATTTTTCTAACAGAACGCATCACTTGTATGAACGATACGCCGGTTACGATCATTTGCGCTGGCATATACCATGATACTGCGATGTTTCGTTGCATTGACCGATGAAACCTTCGCCCAATTGCTTATCCGCTGACGTGGATTTACATTGAATCTTATCATAAATTGGATCGCTTTGATACGAATTTAGTAGCAGAATTACGAAAACAAATATTTATGTATGAGGATAATTTCATCCGGCTATGGCGTATCGGGAGGATTCTGAAGCAAGAAAATTGGGCACGTGGGATCTGGTCTTTCAGGGCCTGGGTCAGATCACGCCTATAACGATATTGTCGGGCCTCATAGTGAGCATCGTTGGGCTCTCAGGAATCAATGCACCCCTTGCAATGCTCATTTCTTTCGTTGCTGTGGTACTGGCTGCGAACACGATATATCAGTTCTCAGGCATAATCAGCCATGCTGGAGGATACTATGCTTACGTTGAACATGGCCTTGGCAGGCATGTGGGCAAATTCACAGGCTTGCAGTACCTGCTGTACCAGGCGTCAAATCTTGCTCTTGAGTATCTAATCGTAATATGGGGATTTTCAAAATCTCTGAACTACGCGTTCGGTACATCCCTTCCGGTTTGGTCTGGTATGGTGTGGATGGGATCGATGATGGCCCTTTCCTACGTGCTCATGAGGAGAGGCGCAAAACCATCCCTCAGGCTCGCACTGATACTCGGATCGATACAGATTGCATTTGTTGCCATATTGTCGATGATAATCATACCGTCCGCTGATGATAACACGGTGCAGGCATTCATTCCGTCCTCCGGTTCTGGATGGACTGGCGTCTTCCTAGGATTCATAGTTGGCGGATATCTTGCATTCGCCGGCTATGGATCTGTTGTGCCGATGGGGGAGGAGGCGAGATCTCCAAGGAAAACCATAAAGAAGGCCATAATAGCAATTGTGGTGATGGCTGGAGCGATCTTTGTCCTGGGATCCTATGCTATGGTAGTGGGCTTCGGACTAAGCAATCTAGGAAACTTCTCCTCTTCGATCATACCTGGCCTGATAGTGGCGAGGCGCTTCACCGGCCTTGCAGGTGCCGTTATATTCATCGTTGTGAGCACTTTTCTCTCAACTTACGGTACAGTCATCGGCATGGGAACGCCAATGACGCGAGTCATGTACGCGCTTGGAAGGGACAGAGTGCTTCCTGGATGGCTGGGCAGGATCGATGGACGTGGAGTGCCGGCAAGAAGCATCGACATGACGTATGCAATATCTGCAGTTTCAGCTGCGATGCTCGGTACCTACTTTTACCTCGCAGATGGCTTTTACGCAGGCCTTTTCTATGCATGGGCAATATTCGGAACCATAGCAACGCTGTCCACGCTGCTGATACACATACTGACGAATACATCGCTATCAGTATCCTCTGTGAAAAGGCGATCTGGAAACTTCATCTTCTGGATCGCTTTGCCATCGCTGACCACCATCCTGATGATCACGGCGTATTATTATTCGTTGATCGGCATGACCATGCCGTATCTCATCGCACCCATTGTTTTTGCAGCCTGGATAGTGATATCAGCGCTTATACTCATGGCCAGGAAAGATGAATATGCCAGTATCGATTTCTCTCCTTCAATGGAACACATGGGTGCAGGTACGGGTGATGAGTGATGCCCCTGGTCTTCGATACCCTGATCACGAATGCAAGGATATTCGGCCATGAGGATGCAGACACGATAGCCATAGACAGAGGAAGGATAGTGTACGTCGGCAGGGATCATGGCTTGGAAGCTAAGAATACCTTCGATCTGTCAGGCGGATACGTTCTGCCGGGCTTCATAGATTCCCATGCACATCTTCTGAGCACAGGACTCGAACAGACAAGGCTAAACCTTTTCGAATACGAGGCTAAGATCGAGGCCATAGATGCCATAAGGAGATACGCTGAGAAGCACGATAAGGTTGTGGCCTACCGCTGGGATGAATCCAGGTGGAGGGATGATCCAACATACATCACGGCCTCGGATCTTGACGGCATAGTTAAGCCGGTGGTTGCTTTCCGGCGGGATGGCCACATGGCCGTTGCTAACGATCAGGCCATGAGATCGATCGGACAGCACAGGCCAGACGGCATATTCAGGGAAGAGGACATGCAGATGCTTGATCCGCTGGTGAAACCTGGCGAAGAGGAATACGTTCAGGCCCTGCAGACCGCAATAGGTATATCTGCATCGCTCGGTATAACGGGCGTGCGCGACATAGTTGATCGGGCGACATACGATGCTTACAGAAGGATAAAGAGCAATGTTAGGATATTCAAGGTCATATACGCAGAGGATCTCTTTGCCGGTTTCGGATCCGATCCGTCTGACTGGGGCGTCAAGACGTTCCTCGACGGGTCGCTTGGAGCGAGGACTGCGGCACACGAAGGTTGGGACACGAAGAATCTGAAGATGAGCGAGCAGCAATTCGAGAGGTTCTGTGAGGGGACATGGTCCAGAAACCTGCCGGTTGCGGTGCATGCGATCGGAGATCTGGCCGTCAGGGTGGCCGCCGAGACCATGCACAGGCACGCTGGAAGGCAGAGGAACTCGATAGAACACTTCGAGCTTGTCGAGGACGGTGTACTCGATATCATAGACGCGAATACCATTGTATCTGCACAGCCCAATTTTCTTGAGTGGGCGGGCCATGGCGGCATGTATCAGGACAGGCTGGGCGAATCATGGCTTTACCGCAATAATCCATACAGGGATATACTCGATAAGGGCCTGAAACTGGCCTTCGGTTCCGATTCAATGCCCCTCGGTCCCATGTACGGAATACATTACGCCGTGAACAGCGAATTCAGCCAGCAGCGCATAACGTTTGATGAGGCCGTACGTTCGTACAGCGAAGCTGGATCATACCTGATCGGCGCTGAAAACTGGATCGGGAGGATAGAAACGGGATACTCCGCGGATTTCGCCGTCTTCAATGAAAGGAATATTGAGGACAGGAGGAGGTTAAAGGAAGCGAAGCCGCTGATGACCATCGTTCATGGAAACACGATATACGATGCATCTAGGGTTGATTCCTAGATTTCTCAAAATCGTATATTGCCTTATCGAGTACCGTTGATATCTGCGGCCTTATGACCAGAAAGTGGTAAGCCTCTGGATTAGTGGCCTTCTTCACGTGCTCGATCCTTTTATTCTCCGAATCAAAATCTATGAGGCCAGGCGCCAGCTCCCCCTTCGTCAGCGTTACGAACATTGTAAGTTCTTCTCCATCGCTCATCGCAGGCGTATAGTAGGACAGATAGCCTTTGTAGGAATAGACCGTGGCTATGTTCCTCATAGCCATGGCGAAGCCGGCGGACAGGGACATCAGCAGATCTTCAGGCGTCTCCATGTATTCATATTCAAACTTCATGGGGATTGAAATTTCAGCATGGATAAAAAATTATGCCATGGAATCAGTGATCCTTCATAAAGCGAATCGTTTCCATGTACTGCCTTCTTATATGTTCCTTTTCCGTGAATCCATGGCCCTCCCTGGGGAAAACGATCATGCGTACCTCGCAGTTCTTCTCCTTGAGGAACCTGTAAAATTCATAGTACTGGCCTATGGGTACGTATGGATCCTTGATCCCATGCATCAGGAGTGTGGGCGTTTTCGGTTCATGCATTATCCTTATGGGTGAGTATTCATCGTACTTTTTGAATGCCCATGGATCGGCATCCATGTGGAGCCTGTCCCAGAGATGGAGGTTGCTCACTCCGTGGAACGACACCCAGTCCGATATGCCGAAAAGCGAAACTGACGCTCTGAAGATGTCTGTCTTCATAACTGCCAGCGCAGACATGTAGCCGCCGTATGATCCACCGGTTATGTATATCCTGTCCGTCGCTATCTTCCCTGTATTTTTCAGGAATTCTATTCCGGAGATCACGTCATCGAAGTCTTTTCCGCCGAGGTCACCCACGTTCAGCTCTGCGTATCGCCTGCCCTTCCCAACGCTTCCGCGATAATTCGGCGCAAAGACGTTGAATCCGTATCCAAGGTATATGGATGTGCGGTCAAGAAACGAAGCGTAGGAGAACGAGGTGGGGCCTCCATGGATGTATACTATCAGCGGATTCTTCGGATCGATCAAACGCAGGATGCCATAGAGATCCTCCCCGTCCTTAGCCTTCCATTCAACGATCTCTGCAGGATAGGGTGAGACCCCATCAAGATGGGAATTTATGGATGATTTTGTTTCTGCATCCCTAAGCAGATGTATTTCCGGGGGATCTGCGGGTGAAGAGAAAGCGAAGGCGAACGCATCCGCGGCATGATCAAACGATGGCGAATATACCGGATAAACCGCACCCATGCCGGACCAGATGATTTCCCCGCTGTCCAAGTTTCTTATTCGGAACGTCGTCCTGTCATTTTCAAGGGCAAAGACCGCGTTATCGCACAGGATCACGTGGGAATAGCTGCTAGTTGATCCCTCCGTTATATTCCTGGCGGATCCATCATAGAGAATGATATCGCCGGATATTACGCCGCGGTCGCTCATCACCGATTCGAGAAACGCTGATCTCTTTCCATCCGTGGTTATCTTTCCTATCTGCCTCTTGCCTGGGTCGTAAATGATCTCCGGATCCTTTCCAGGGACTATTCTGTACACCTTCGAGGCGTACCAGCAGCTCTCCTGCGGGCATTTCGAAGCTACAGTATATATTACACCATCTGATGATGAAAATTCCCAGATCTGTAGATTATCCGTTATTTTCTTTATGCCAGAGCTGTCCATGAGATAGAGGTTCGTGAACGGATCCTCCTCTTCAAAGAAATAGGCATCATCCTCCTTTTTCTTTGTCTCCATTGTGCCTGTAAAGAGAGGCTTGCCTGACATGAAGCTTATGGATGATACCTTCATGCCGGTATCGTATTTTACCGGCATTCCGGATTGGCTCAACACTACTATCTCGTTTCCTTCCGCGAATACGGCGCTCCCATCATCGGAAAAAGATAGTGAATGAAGGCCGTAGCCATCGTATCTGGCCAGGATGTTGAATTTTTCATCGAACATGTACACGATCTTCCTGAACTCTTTCTTTCTGTACTCCCTGAAATTGTCTGATACAATCGTTCCAACGATCTTTCCATTCTGTGCGATCTTCACTTCCTCTATATTCCTAAGGCCTAGAATATCATCGACAGTCTGATCTCGCATGCATAGAATAGGTGCAGAACATATTTAACATGTTTCTGTCGCTTGAGTCTATTGTACTAAGCGGTGTGCGATGATCACAGAATGTACAGCCAGTAATACACGTTCGACGCTTTTAATATACCCAGATCACTGAATAATGGTATCGTAGTGTATGTGCCCTTAACCAGAACGTAGGATCCAACGGCAGGCGCAACGCCCTGATAGTATACGGTGACATTTGTCGATCCGGTGTTAAGTATGAATATTGAGAAATTGGATTTCTCAAGCTCACTCGTTATCTTGCCCTCAATATAATAGGTATCTCCAGACTTCATGTCCGCAGGCGATGTCGATACCAGCAGAGGTACTATGCCGTAGATTATTATCGCTATCACGATAACAACAGCTATGGCCTCTGCTGTCCTGATCTTCATGCTTGCCGTCATATGAGATCGTTAATTAATGTTTGTGTTGTCTTCGTCTAGTCATCGATGTGACTTCGATTCATGATCTGATCGCCGCGAACGCTGGAACAGAAATCCTCGAAATCGTCCCATCCCTCAAGGATCTCCTTGATCACAGCTGCACCGTTGAGTTCGCTCTTGGATGCAACTAGAAGGGTCAGGTTCTCAACTTTTCTAAGATCCTCAAGCTGTTTCTTACTGCACAGCTCCTTCCTGTACCTCTTTCTGAATTCATCCCATTTTTCCGGATCGTGAGAATACCATCTCCTGAGATCATCGCTGGGCGCCAGATCCTTTGCCCACAGATCCATCTTCAGATCCTCCTTTTTGATGCCTCTAGGCCACAGCTTCTCTACAAAAACTCTGTAGCCATCATCACCCGAATACTGGTCGTAGACCCTCTTGATTCTAATGGCTGCCATACACCACTCACTTCATTCGGAATATCCTTACTTTCGATCCGTTCTGAGATCCCCCTTCTCCAGCATGGCCCTGAGCGTCTTTTTGTCGATCTTTCCCGTGCCGGTCATGGGCATGCTGTCCACAGGAATAAAGCGATCAGGAATCCACCAGTCTCTGATTAAGCCTTTGTTGGAAAGATCCTTCAGGTACGACCTGATGATTTCGTCATTTACGGTGGCACCGCTTCTTGTCCGGTAGATCGCAACAGGCCTTTCTATCCATTTATCGTCATGAACACCTATTACAGCGACATCGCCTATATCGCCTATTTCGGAGATATAGTATTCGAGAAGTGCGCTTGGAATGAATTCTCCGCCGCTCTTGATCAGATCCTTTATCCTGTCCCTTATCCTTATCTTGCCGTCCTGCGTGAATTCTGCGGAATCGCCCGGATAGAACCAGCCGTCCCTGTATGCCCTTTCCTCCTGAACATTGAAGTAGCCCTCTGGTATCCATGGAGATCTGAATTTGATTTCGTTGTTTTCTCCCTCCACCTCGAAATCCGTGAATACCAATGGAGTTATGGCGTTCACCGCATCAGCATTTCTTTCCGATAGGCTTCCGTTTATGTTCGAAGTTCCTATTCCTGCTGCTAGTCCATCGGTGAATCCGTAGATCCCGGTCAGCTCAATCTGATGATCGGAGGCGAAGTTGAGTATGCCCGACGGTATTGCTGATCCGCCTATGAGTATCTTCATACCGTCCAGAGAGTTCCTGTCCCAAGAGATAAGGGCATTGAACATCGTCGGAACCATGCTCATCCAGGTTACGCCGTTTCTCTTTATGAGATCCGATGTGGATCCTGGGTCGAATCTTCCTCCTACCACGTAGCTGGCCCCTATGAGCGTTGATATGTAGAGCGTTCCCCAGGACCAGAGGTGAAAGAACGGAATCAGCGAGAATACGGTATCCGAAGAAGCCAACCTTGCCGGGCCTGGAAAAGCAGACAGATTGGTCTCCATGGCCCATATGGTCAGCACTATATCTCTGTGCCTGTACCTCACGCCCTTGGGCTTGCCAGTGGTGCCGCTGGAAAAGAGTACCGACGCTATCCTGTCCTCTTCCAGTTCCGGCAGACCAGCATTCCCAGGCTTATGATCGGTGCTCTCATCAAACACTTCCTTGGTGCTCCTGATATTGTCTTCCTTGACGATGCCGGAAGTTTTCACGGCGTCAGCAAGCCTGCCGAAATCTGCCGAATACAGAAGATAGCTGCTTTGAGCTTCCTTCATGGAGGACATCACCTGTTCAGGCGGTTGCCTGACATCCACTGGATGAAGTACGTTTCCTGATAGCGGTACCGCATAGAGCAGCGTGGCGAAATTTAGAGTATTCCAGTCCATCACTGATACGGTTCTGTTTTCTCCAAGATCCCTGTGAAGCTCTTCCGCTATGGCTATGACTCTGTCATAGAATTCTCCATATCCGATGCGATCCTTTCCATCCGTCAGAAAACCGTTATGGGTGGTTCGCAGTGTTTTCAGAAAGATCTTATCTAGAGTCAGACCTTTGTTGTGCAGCCTTGTGTGTTCCATGTTCTATAGATAAATGATATCATATATCAAATTTTGCAAATCAATATAATAGGATAGCATATCAATAAATCAATTATCATAACATATAAATAATTTACAATCAAAAATGTTATCAATCGAACGCCAATGTCAGTGCATGCAATTGCTCATAGAAACATTCACAGTGCCAATCGAGATAAGGGCACTCAAGACTGCCAATATATACAGGCTCGAAACCGATGATTCTGCATTCCTGATAGATTCAGGCATGTCCGATAATTCAATCAAATCCATAGAACAGAACCTTAAGAAGATCGATTTTGTGTTTATCACGCACCTCCACATCGACCACCTTGGGGGCGTCCTCTATCTCCATGAAAAATACGGCATACCGGCATACATGAATCATCTTGATCTCGATCTGATCATGAACGCCAATGAGGATCGCGATGGATACATAAAGAGGCACTCAGAGATCTTCAGGGTCAATGGAGTCCCGCCATCGATGGTTGAGGAGATAATAACCATGCATCCTGTGATACGGTACTTCGATTACTATTCGAAGTTGGATTTCGTTCAAGATTACAGGAAGATAAACGCCTCCGGTATTAAATTCGTAGAGGTGCCTGGCCACAGCCCTGGATCAACCGCGGTCTACATCGAGGATAGCCGCGATCTCTTTGCAGGGGATCATATACTCGACAGGATAACACCCAACATCGCCGTTTATGGAGATGAGGACGATCTTGGAAATTATCTGGAAAGCCTCGAGAAGGTCAGGGCCATGAAGGTGGATCGGATTTTTCCGGGCCATGGAAACGTGATAACAGAACCTAAGATCCGAATCGATGATATAGAGAAGCATCACCATGACAGGATGCGTGCCATCATCGCTGCCCTGAAGTCGCCCAAGACAGCCTACGAGGTTGCAAGGGACATAACCTGGAGCAAGGGCAGGAAGATGGATACGATGAACTTCATGGAGAGGAACTTTGCCATACTGGAAACGGTATCGCACCTCAAGCACATGGATCGCAAGGGCATGGTCAGGCGGATCGAGGAGAATGGAATAATTAAATATTCATACATACAATAATTGCATACCGCATAAATTTTATACATGATTTTCATAATCTGAGCAATGATAAGAATAGATCTAAAACAGGACGAGATGCCAGATCACTGGTACAACATTTTGCCCGATCTCCCGGAGGAACTGCCAACACCCAGGGACGAGACTGGAGAGGCATTCGATACGCTTAAGAAGGCTGTGCCGGCAAAGGTTCTGGAGTACGAGTTTTCCGGCGAGCGCTATCCGAAGATACCTGATGAGATACTCGAGAGGTACATGCAGGTTGGCAGGCCGACCCCGATAATAAGGGCAAAGAAGCTGGAGGAATTGCTTGGAGGAAATCTGAAGATATTCCTGAAGATGGAATCCTACACGTATTCAGGTTCGCACAAGATAAACAGTGCGCTTGCGCATGTCTTCTTTGCGAGGGAGGAGGGCGCAAAATTCGTATCAACGGAAACGGGTGCAGGCCAGTGGGGTTCCGCAGTTGCCCTCGCCTCGGCGCTCTTCCACATGGAATCGCACATTTTCATGGTACGGACTAGTTTCTATGCAAAGCCATACCGCAAATACATGATGTACATGTACGGGGCACACCCCCATCCAAGTCCATCCGAATTCACAGAGTATGGAAGGGAAGTCCTGAAGAGGATGCCGGACACTCCAGGATCGCTTGGTCTAGCCATAAGCGAGGCCATACATTACGCACTTGACAATGGTGGAAAGTACATCGCTGGAAGTGTTATAAATTCGGACATACTTTTCAAAACAATAGCAGGCATGGAGGCAAAGAAGCAGATGGAGATGGCCGGTGAGGATCCGGATTACATAGTCGGTGTCGTTGGCGGTGGTTCGAACTACGCCGCACTTGCCTTCCCGTTCCTGGCCGACGAACTTTCCTCAGGAAAGATCAGGAGGACGTACATAGCCTCTGGATCGAAGGAGGTGCCCAAGATGACGGAGGGCGAATACAGGTATGATTATCCTGACACCGGGAAGGTTCTGCCCTTGCTCAAGATGTACACCATCGGTTACGACTTCATACCTCCGGCAGTTTACGCCGGCGGCCTGCGCTATCACGCAGTTGCCCCAACGCTAAGCCTGCTGATGAACAAGGGCATAGTGTCTGCAAGGGATTACGATCAGGAGGAGGCATTCAAATGGGCAAGGATATTCTCAGAAACGGAGGGTTACATACCTGCTCCAGAAACATCGCATGCACTTCCCATACTGAAGGAAATAGCAGATAAGAACAGAGGCGAGAAGAAGACCGTTCTTGTAAGCTTCTCCGGCCATGGCCTCCTCGATCTTGGCAACTATGCAGAAGCCCTGCATTTCGAATGACATGGATCGAAATCAACAAAGAATATATACCAATTAATACTCATTTTTGATTTTCACCAAAACGACAATTTTTGTAGTTAAATATAAGAATATTTTACAAAATACGTATACGCTGTATACGATAGGGCTATAACATTGTATCTTGTAATGCTAATCGCCAAACTACGTTATTAGCAGAGGCAGAGACAAAACAGTTTTAATATTCCATACTTTTATAGTGTTGGTGAATTCAAAAGATGCTGTCGGTTGAGAAGGAAAAATATCCAAACATAAGGTTCGCCAGTGACTTTGAAATAAGTGAAAATGCTCCATTTAAGAGTGTTGATGAGTTTGTTAATGAAATGGGCCATCTCATAAACGAGGACATGCTTGTTATAAGGGTAACAGAAAGCCTATGCCCAGGCTGTGTTGACGAGGAGAAGTTCGATCAGATGAGGATCCCTGCCATAGTGTATGAAGAGGGTGGCGAGGTCAAGCTCATAAAGGAATGCCCAGAGCACGGCGTTACGGTTGAGAAATACTGGGAAGACTACGAGATGTTCGAGGAGGCAAAGAAGTGGCAGGATCCGGGCGTGAAGATACTGAATCCTAACGTTGCCTATTATGCTTCAAAGATCGTATGCCCGACACACTGCGGTCTCTGCGTCAAACACAAATCCCACACGGGTCTCGGAAATATAGTTGTTACGAACAGGTGTGATCTCTCCTGCTGGTATTGCTTCTTCTACGCAAAGGAGAATGAACCCATTTACGAACCAACGCAGGATCAGATAAGAATGATGCTGCGCCGCATGAAGAATGAGAAGCCTGTAGGGGCAAACGCCGTCCAGATAACCGGCGGAGAGCCAACGATGAGGGACGATATAATCGATATAGTCAGAATAGCCAGGGAAGAGGGCTACGATCATGTCCAGCTCAACACGAACAGTGTCAGGGCTGCCTTCGACCCAGACTTCGTGAGAAGGGTCAGAGAGGCCGGTTCAAACGTCATATACACCAGCTTCGATGGCCCTACACCAAGATCGAATCCGAAGAACTTCTGGGAGATACCTGCTGCCCTGGAGAACTACAAGAAGGCACCGCTCGGTGTCGTCCTTGTTCCGACCGTCATAGGCGGAGTCAACGATATGTATCTGGGCGATATCATAAGGTTTGGGCTTTCGAATATAGACGTGGTCAGGGCAGTCAACTTCCAGCCTGTGAGCCTGGTGGGCAGGATGCCGGACAGGGCAAGGGCCAAGCAGAGGATAACCATACCGGGAGCAATAAAGAAGATCGAACAGCAGACGGATGGCCTCATAGGCAGGGAGGACTTCTTCACCGTGCCGTCTACAGCATCGGTTTCCAATTTCGTGGCTGCGCTAAAGGGCAGGCCAACATACAAGCTATCGATACACTACGCCTGCGGTATGGGAACATACCTGTTCAAGGATGATGAGAAGGTCATACCAGTCACGAGGTTTGTCGATGTGAAGGGAATGTTCGAGTACATCCAGAACCTTGCAGACGAGATAGGAGATTCAACGTTCAAGAGCCTCAGGAAGGTTGAGAGCACTGCAAAGCTGCTGTACAACCTCAAGAAGTTCGTAGACTATGAGAAGGCGCCGAAGGACTTCAAGCTGAAGGACATGGTTTACAACGCATTCACAGAGGGTGATTACCACGGTTTGAAGGCGTTCCACTACAAGTCTATGTTCATAGGCTTCATGCACTTCCAGGACCCGTACACGTACGATGTTGATCGTGTGGAGAGGTGCGATATCCACTATGCGATGCCGGATGGCAGAGTGATACCGTTCTGCGCATTCAACGTCATACCTGAACTCTACAGGGATTCGACTCAGAGAAAGTATTCGATCCCTGCGAAGGTATACGAGGAGAAGACCGGAAGGAGCCTCAAGAAGGAGAAGTATTTCAGGGAGTACAGCCTTGAGGATAAGAAGAGGATCATCGCCTTCTACGAGAGGAGCATAGGCAGGAAGCTCACCGAGGAGGAGATAGGCCAGAAGCTTGAGGATCCTGTCCCTGTGATATCTTCGCAGAACCCAGACATGTGATCTGATCAAAATCAGATCGATATTTTTTGTAATTCTCTATTTATATTTAACCTGGTTTGCTTCTATATATTTCCCTTGCTGTAATAGCTATTCTTTCGTTTGAATTGATATGAATTAAAATTTAAGGATTGCTCTTTATATCACGTTCATGAATGACATACCGGTGATCTTTTGAGTGAAGAGACATCCTTAAAGGGTAAGGAGCTTGGTCTATGGACGCTTGTCGCACTATCAATGGGATCCATATATCCTCTCGCCTTTGCAGTATCCAATGGGGCAGGCGCAGTCGTGTATGCCGGCTTTGCCGCGCCGATAGTGCCGATATTCGCGGCACTAGCCATCCTGCTGGTTTCGGTTCCCGCACTGATGTTCTCCAAACATGTGAGCTTTGCCGGTGGATACTATGGCTTTGCCGAGAAAGGATTCGGCCCTGCCACAGGAAAATATGTTGCGCTTGTTAATCTCTTCTATTATATATTGATGGATGTGGTCTCGGTGGTTGCAGTCTCTTACATACTTTCAACCGCGCTTTCAGCGCTTTATGGATACACTCTTCCTCTGGCACTTTACATAATAATAGCATTGATTTCCACAGTGCTCATGTTCCTGTTCACAGTCTTCGATATAAGGATATCAGGTCTGTCCGTTCTCATAATTGTGGCTGTGCAGATTCTGATCGTGCTTATTTTTTCATTTATAACAATAGCCAGGACGCCATACAACAGTGTGCAGGCGTTCAATATAGCCAGAGCACCGGCGGGAATTACCGGCGTCATGTTTGCCTCGGTTACAGCTGGATTCCTCTTCTTCACAGGGTATGGTGCTCCATTTTACTTTGCCGAGGAGACCAGGACGAGCGAAAGAACAGTGTGGAGATCTATAATAATATCAATAGTGCTGCTGACGGTTGTCAGCGTCATCGTTACATATGCAGAGGTTGCAGCTGTCGGGCTTTCCAATGCATCTTCTCTGGCCACTGACTGGAACCCGGCTGTTGTGGCCTTCGGTAAATATATAGGAAGTATAGGGACGCTTGTATTCATAGTGATAGCGCTGATAGGGCAGATCTGGGCAGGGATCGTTGGCGGAATGAGCGGTGCGAGACTCATATACGCCATGGGGCGTGATAATTTTGTTTTTCCAAGGAGATTTTCAAGAACTCACAGAAAGTACAAAACTCCGGTATATGCCGCAGCATTTGAACTGGCAGTCACCGCTCTTTTAACAATCGTTAGTCCTATAGCCCTCGTGCACGTATACGGATACTCACAGGGCATCTTCTATTCTCTCTTCCTCTTTGGTGCGCTAACAACATTCATGTGGGTCCTTCAGCATCTGATCGCTGATGCCTCATCAGTACCATTCTTTAGAAAACTTTACAGACGGGTGACTGCAAAGGTTGCAACGTATACTCTAGTGCCAACCATCGCTGCAGCGGCTCTCTTCATATATGCAGACATAACATCATACGTGGGCATAGGCCAGCCGTATCTGACTGGCCTTTACGTCATATTCGCGCTCTTGATAGGATCACTGGTCTACGTAATATATCTTCATAGCAAGAATAAGCTGGGCAGTGTACTGCTGAACAGCGAGGAGGTGCAATGATGAAGTTGACGAGTGCAAAATACATCTTCGATTTTTCTGGATCTACGGCGGTGGTTACCGGCGCATTCCAAGGCATAGGAAAGGCAATAGCCGATGCACTGTTGGATGCTGGTGCCGAAGTTTATGGAATAGACAAGGCATTTCCAGATCATGGTGTTGATGAAGGCAGATTCCATGGCCTGCATGGCAGCGTTGATTCCCTGGATGACATCGCAAGTCTAAGAGATCGTGTAGCTGAAACTTCCGGACGGCTTGATTTTCTTGTGAACAATGCGGGTATCTACTTCTATAAGAAAATAGAGGACTCTACGGAGGATGATTATGAAAGGATAACCAGTGTCAACCTGAAGGGTTATTTCCTTATGACCAGGGAGTTCCTCCAGCTTCTCAGAAAATCAGATTACCCATCCATCGTGAACATAGCATCGGTGTCCGGACAGCGGCCTGAGGCAGGTCATCCCCTCTACTCTATGACCAAGGGAGGAATACTTGCACTGACAAGAGCGCTATCTGCCGACCTAGGCATGCTAGGTATCAGGGTAAACAGTGTAAGCCCTGGAAATATTAAGACGCCTATGAACGACGAGGACATACTCGATCAGGCTAGGAAGCGTGGCTTGGATCCAGACGAGGTGGAGAGGCAGTATGCTGCTGAAAGCGTACTTGGAAGACGCGGTGAAGCCGCTGAAGTGGCCTCGGTAGTGCTATTCCTTCTGTCAAAGGGTGCGAGCTATATAAATGGGGCCGATATAGTTGTGGATGGAGGTCTGCTTCTGGTATGATCGACGATGAGAACAGCATACTGACAGATTTTCTGAAATTCGTACGATCCATGCGGGTTGTCAACGGCATAGGTACAATGACATTTCTCGGAGGAAATACGGTATCCGACGAAATAATTGAATCAATGAAATACGTAAGCGACATATTCATCAACATGCAGGATTTTTCTCGGATCGCTGGGGAATATATCGCAAGAAGACTTGGCGTGGAGGCTGCATATATAACCGCTGGAGCTGCAGCCGGAACTGTCTTGGGATTAGCGTCCCTCTTATCCCTGAAAACAGGGGCAAGATACATCAAAGACATCATTGAGGAGGGCAGGAAGATGGTGGTGGCCGTCCAGAGGCCTCACAAGACAGAGTTCAGGGATCTAATATACATGGCAGGTCCTGGCATCATAGAATTTGGAGACGAAGGATACGTATCTGAACAATCGCTTGAAGAAACGATAAAGAAACATGGCAAAAATATACTAGCTGTTTTGCACTATGAATTAGATCCAATGGATGGTGCGCTTCCGCTGGAGTCGGTCATCAGGATAGCCCATTCATACAATGTACCGGTCATAGTGGATGCAGCTGCTGAAATACCACCGAAGGGAAATCTCACAAGGTATCTGAAGATGGGCTCCGATCTTGTACTGTACAGTGGAGGAAAAATGCTGGGCGGGCTGAGCAACTCTGGTCTCATGGTCGGCCGTAAGGACATAATAATGATGGCGCAATCACTTGGGCCATTCAGCGAAGAAAATGGGCCGGACGGAACAAGAGTGTTCATCGGAAGACCCATGAAGATCAGCAAGGAGATAATTGTAGCTACAGTTGCCGCAGTGGAAAGATTCCTTACATTCAACGATGAGGACTGGTTGAGGAAGCAAAGGAGCATGGCGGACAATATCGCCAAGATGATATCGGACATAGACCAGGAGATGACCGTGCGGGTCGTCGATCCGGGATGGAACCATCCAAGACCGGTGGCAATTCCAAGGGTTGAGATAAGCTTTGAAAATGGTATGTCAGCGGATGAAGTATGCTCAAGATTGAAGAACTTCCGCGTTCCCATATACACTTACTCCTTAGACGGCAAACTGTATCTGAACCCTCAATGCCTTAAGGAGGACGACGTGCCCATAATAATAGACGGCCTTTCAAGCATCGTGCGTGCGGAGAAGGGAGAGACGAGATGGAGGAACTGAGGTCTGGATCATCGGTCTGCAGGGTATCACGCAGGGGAGCCTTTGTATCCTCGCTGAGGATCTCGAACATGGAGATACTCAAGAGATCCTCAGACAGATATGCCACGCATGGCGGAATGGCCATTCTCATTCCATACGCTGACATAGTTTCTGATGGTACATATACCTGGCATGGCAGAAGATACCAACTTCCTAGAAATGCTGGATATGAGGGAAACTTTACGGACAGTATACACGGCCTGGTTAAGTCTGCTTATTTTTCTATAATATACAAGGACGTAGATTCGATTCTGCTGAAGTACGCCCTTGAAAGATCGGGATATCCCTCCAGACTAAACATATACGTGAATTATGCTGTCCAACATGATTCTCTGGGCACCGTCATCTCTGTGGAGAATACTGGAAATAACGAAGCACCGCTGGTCTGTGGATCTCATCCGTATTTCCTTTACAGAGATTTCTGGTTCATCAAATTCTCGAACAGCGCAGTGAGGCTTTTCTCTGGCGGCGATCTTTCATTGCGAAAAGATGAAAGTGTGAACTTTCTGACGAAGAAGATTGAGGGCTATTACGATGATTCGTTCTATAGTGATGGCATGATCCTTCTTGTATCTTCGGACAGAATGATTGAGCTGGATCGGAGATCCATGCCTTACTTCGAGGTCTATGATGGGAAATATGCGGAAAGAAGATCCCTTGCAGTAGAACCCATGACCGGTGCGCCCAATGCTTACAATAATAAAATAGGCCTGATCGACCTCAAACCTGGTGAGACATTTCTGTGCGGCTTCGACATCAGGGTTGCATCAATATGATCGGATGCCTTCGTGGTATATATATGATATTTAACCGGATCTATAGATTTAGGAAACATATTTAGCAGGATGCTAAGCATTTAAGTATAGAATTATATTGATCATATATGCCCATTAAATATGAGATGTTGTCTGGAATAAGGCTGGTCAGAGCCAAGATCACATACCTTCACGATAGCTGTACCTTCAATTTCATCAATGAAAACATGAGTGTCAAGCTGTTATGGAGCGTTCCCTACCGGGGAGACCGGATGATAACCTATGAGAGCGTTTACCCGATCCAATCCAAGGATGTTGCAAAATTGATCATAACGAAGGTTCGCAATAACCCAAAGACACTGTCTGTATTCGACCGTTCTATCAACGGTAAAACACTTTTTATAGGATATTTGGAGTACAGCGATAATTCACCATTTTATTTGAGCAACAGAGTTGGAACAATATTCTACGATGAATATACAGGTACTGGCGGGGACGTTATTTCAATGATAACAACGGCAGACAACTTCGATCTTATAAGGGAGGATCTCTCTGTATACGGCAAGATAGTCCATCGGCAGGTTCAGGAAATTGAGGCAGAGTCGATCAACGGCCCGCCCAGGCTCACCGAGATGCAGGAAAAGGTGCTCAGAAACGCCTTTGAGATGGGATTCTTCAACTATCCTAAGGATGTGCATTTGAAGGACATTGCGCAGAAAATCGGGGTATCCGCAGTATCAGTTGATCAGTATTTAAGGGAGGCCCAGCGCAAGCTCATAAGGGCATACCTAAATGGATAATCACATGCGATATGCCATTTCCGGTTAGACGCATGTAACGAAGACAGAGTCCTAGATTTCGATATGCTTCATAGGTCCGATATTATATCTGTCAAAGTGTATAAAGATCCTGCATTATGTTGGTTCGTAGAATTCATAGTGGGGTTCTAGCGCAATGCGCCTTTGTAAAATATTTCTCGATAGAAGCCATGCGAATATCCCCATCATGCTTGTATGATTTTGCATTATCAGAATCTCATCTTTTGCGGCCGATCGATATCTTGCAATCTTCACAGCGTTCGTTTCTCCTCTCTATCTTCTTCCATTATTTGTTCAAGCATACCGCGTTTTGATCTTCAATTCATCGTAACCAGTTAACTATAGCTTGCCAATACATGGTGCGAACAGCATCTCAGCCTTCGGGGTTCTACTGTCATTCATACCGTATAGATCGAAATGCCCGATTGCATGAATCCATGTTATAATCCGCATGGCAAATAATTTTCTTATGGGCATATCTTCGTTGATGAAGCGCATGCGAGCATAACCTCTGCCTTATCCTAAAAGCCTTTAACCAGACGTTTAGGGCTATTCACTTCAATGTTCCACGTGTTCAGCCGTAGACTGTAAAGAACATTGATGCATCAAATTGAAAAGGTTTTGTGCTTAATATGTAACTGATCCTAACATTTTAAGCAAATGATTATATCATGGTTTTCAAATCAATACTTATGAAAAATTCTATTTATCTTATAATCGGTGCAATTATAGTTGTTCTCATAGTGGTCATCGGCTCCATAACGCCATTGATATCACTGCTGAATCCTGAAACGGGAGTACCCAGAAATGCGTCCAATCTGATCATAGGGAATGAGACAATACAGATCCCAGGACTTCAGCACGACGTAACCATAATACAGGATAGATATGGAGTGTACCACATCTATGCACAAGATAATCATGATCTGTTCCTGGCTCTGGGATTCATTCAGGCAAAGAACAGGCTTTTTGAGCTGGAGCTCTTTAAATTGACCGCAATGGGTGAGTTGGCCAACATGCTTGGATCTGGATACTACAATTATGATAGATTTCAGACAATGACCGGTGCGCCTTTGACCGCGCAGAGGGACTGGAATGCCATCGTAAGCAATATGAGTGTGAACAGTACCGATTATCTCACATATCAGGCTGTCACGGCTTATTCGCAAGGCATCAATGATTACATAAATTACTCGGAGTCCCACAATCTGCTACCATTCGAATTCAATCTGCTTGACTATAAGCCTGGATACTGGTCCCCTGTTGATACATTCGCGGTTCAGGAATACATGATACAGACGCTGGAATTCAGCGATGACTCAATTCTTTATTCCCTGCTTTCATACAAGATTGGAAGCCTGGTAAATGATCTCATAACCCCATTTTCGCCCATACCTCAATTCTACTATGGAGGCTATAACGGAACCCCAAATCAATACGTGCTTTCGATGTCAGAAAACACCTATCCTATTAATGCTACCGTTGCATCTCTAGCCGTAAGTATTGCAAAAATGTGGGATCCTCTGCACCTGTTCCCACCGAATCCAACTGATCACAGCAATGAATGGGTTGTTTCTGGAAACAGAACTGCAACAGGAAAGCCAATTCTTGTTGGAGGCCCTGTCTTGGGATTCTCTCTTCCATCGATCTGGTTCCAGGTTCAGCTTGTTGACCCACACTTTGACGTTTATGGTGTGGTTTTGCCTGGAGCGCCGATAATAGTCATAGGATATAACGAACACATTGGCTGGACGTTGACAGATACCCAGGCAATCTCATGGGGAACATTCTTCTTTGTTCAAAATGTGGTGAATGGAACATACCTGTGGAACGGAACATACCAGCCAGTTAAATCATACATTGTAAATGGCTTTAGGGTAAACTGGACAAACCTTGGCCCCATACTGGATCAGAACGGATCTACGGCAATAGTTATGGACTGGCTTGGAAACATGTTCACAAACGATATCGGTGCAATCTTAAACATTATGAATGCAACAAACTGGAAGCAATTCTCCTCGGATCTGGAGATATGGAAGGCACCATATCAGAACTTTGCCTTTGCTGACATCAATGATACGATAGCGGATATATCGCCTGCCTACTATCCAATATTTTCATCTACAAACGCAGTACCCTATAATCCAAACGCGATAATGCCAGGCAACGGCACTCAGTATATAAGCGGATCAATACCGTATTCCATGGTGCCCCACGCCGTCAACCCCAGTGATGGATTCATAGTGAGTTCAAATCAGAGACAGGTGGGCCCAGCATACCCATATTGGTTCGGTGATACGATGACTCCTTCGCCAGGATTCAGGGCTATGCTGGAGGAATCCTACCTTAGGACGCACACGGATCTGACAATCACCGACATGATGAATCTCCAGAGCCACAATTATACGGACTATGAGGCAGTTATGGCCGTTCCATACATGCTGAAATACATGGCCGGATATCAGAATGCAACGGTGGAATCTGCATTATCAATGCTGAGTTCTTGGAACTACAGCATGGACGTCAATTCCAGGGCTGCAAGCGTCTGGTTCTTCACCTACATGTACCTGTTTAATGAGATATTCCATACGTTCTTCAAGGATCACGGCGTATTTCCTGAATACAGGGACATCCTGAACGTGACAGGTATGGGTGGAAGTTTTCCGAACAGCATAGGTATAGCATCCTTCGATCTTGACATGGCCCATATGATCATCAATGACAGCGCGTATCCTTTCTCAAATCAGAGCATGACGAACCTTACAGCATCAGCGATGATAAAGGCTATGGATTACCTTGAGAGCGAGTATCCGAGCGGAAACTATACGTGGGGTCACTTTTATGGATTCGTATTTCCTAGTCTCCTTGGTATAAGCCAGCTTAGCGTTGGGCCGCTGCCGAGAGGTGGAGACTACAACACACCGAACGATGCGTCTGGCGTTGGCCCGTATAACTGGCCCAGCGGCGGGCAGAGCTTCACGATGATACTCAATTTTGCAAATCTATCAGATTCGTACGGCGTTTATCCAGGTGGCCAGAGCGAGAATCCAGCCAGCCCTCTCTACTCAAATTACATCAATTACTGGATTAACGGCGAATACCTACCGCTGATCTTCTATCCGTCTGCCTCATCATTTCCATCTAAAAGTATAATGGATACAACGACTCTCGAGGTGATTCAATGAAAAACTTATATTCTGCTCTGATCGTGCTGGTCATCAGCCTTGCTCTCACGTTGTTGTTCCTGTATTCAGGATTTTGGTATGGTGTTATCATTGCAGGCCTGTTATCTACAGCCTTTGTGAGTATGAGACCAATTTACTCCATTGCATTGTCCACGGTAGTCTCCATGGCTGCCTTCATTATCTTCGAAATTCCTCTGCTAATGGCCGGTCTGCTTCGATTGATGTATTATGTGGGGGCGATAGCAGGAATTAATGGTTCTTTATTGGTGATACTGGCCATACTACTGGACGGAGTGATGGCCCTTGGCGGATCCTTTGTAGGGGTATTCATAAACAGATCCATCGTCCGCAGGAAAACTGGCAGATACAATTCCGAAGTAAAAATTTAATAGCGATGGTCTTAAAACGGAAAAATCATATAATTAATTTTACAATAATTTTCTTCCGAGTTCGGTGAGCTTGAACACATATGGTATATTGGATCTCCCAGTACCTTTTCTAACCACTATATTGAGAGTCTCCATGTGCTTCAATCTTCTTGACATAGCCGACCTGGAAAGATTGAAGATCTTAGACAGTTCGGTTATGGTCTTTTCTCCTTCTCCAAGTTCAGAGATGAGTTCGAAGTATCTTTTCTGATATATCTTTATCCTCTTCAATTTCTTGATATCAGTGACGATAACCTTTTTCTCCTCTTTATCAAACGCAACCAAGAGGGCATCCTTTATGAAGGCATGCACCGCAAGGGCAGAAAGCATGATGCCGTGTCCGGATCCTACGTTGACCCATTTTGGAGTGCCTTCTAGTTCGCATATTTTTTCAAGGATAAGATACACCTCAAAAAAGTTCGAAACATCATCCACTGTTATTATTTCTAGGTTCAGATCCATCTCCTTCAGGCAGCTCTCAAGTTCGCCGTAATAGTCCGGTCTTTTTCTTCTGGATGATGTGATCAAGAATATCTTGTTCACCTTTGGCGCCCCTCCCGTTAAGAGATCAACCAGTACTTCGGCTTCGTCCAAAATCGACAGTGCGTATGATCCTATCATCATCTTTTAATATCTGCGAAAATAATAATTTCATCTTATGTTGCAAAAAATATAGTAAAAAATTGCACATAAACTTAAGATTATTATATTACTTATATTTTTAATTCTGTATGTTCAGCAATGTGAATAAAACTACCTCCGCAGAGGCCGGTAAATCAGCATTCTGGGCTATGTCTATTTTTTTGCTTCTGCTGTCGATCATGCTGCTTGTTCTTGGATTGTACTATCAGATAGTTCTGCATCACACTCCAGCGCCGCTCTTGCTCGGGATAGCTGCAGGATTCGGACTCGGTACACCCCTGGAAATATGGAACTTCAGTGATCCAGACACTCTGATGCGGGTCATGGCGTTCCAGGATCGTTTTCTGATAGTATGTTTTGGCTTTTCTATTGGGCTTGGGGCCATTCTTCTCTATCTATTTGCAGCCATACCTGGGGTATCTCCGCATTATGGTATAAAGGACTTCTTTGTTTTCGGGGTCGTTGTTGGCGGACTGCTTTTCGGTGTTGGTGTTGGCCTCGCCGGTTACTTCCCAGGCACAATATGGATTGCGCTTGGGCAGGGAAGAAGAGACGCCATATATGCCGTGTTTGGAGGCCTGCTCGGCGCGCTCACCTGGTCGCTCATATTCGGAGCAGCGAGAGGATTCTTCTGGAACACGTTCAATTATGGCCCAATTACGTGGTACTCAATATTTGGAATAAAGAGCCATCTGGAAATATTTGGCACAAGTCTGATATTCGGAGCAATACTTCTCGGTATGTTCCTGTTTTTGCCTCGATATCCGAAACAACCTGTCAAAGAGTCATGCGGTTTTCACCTTGCCGGAAAGAACAACAAAGTGCTGACATTCGATGACATGATCGACGACGAGAACAAGAAATATCCAGATCAGAACCAGTATCTCATAAGGCTTACCAACGAAAGCAGCATAAGAAATGCCAGGAGCATAATCGTTCTTGGCATCGCTTTTACAGTGATTGCAGTCGCTGTTATTCTTCTTAGGCAGATATTCGGTGAATCGACAACCTATTCTTGGATAGGTGCGCAGCTTTTTTATGCCGTTAATCCTCAATATGCGGCTTCAAATCCATACTGGAATTTGTTTGGTGGGATGCACATAGTCAACGGAAAGCCAATAGACCTGCCGTTCAGTGAGATTGGTTGGGAGCCTTTCAGCGATCTGGGAACATTCCTGGGAGGATTGATCTCTTCGATATTCATATCCAAGCGGTTCATGAAGTTCAAAAAGCGTGTTCCGTTGGTCTGGGAACACAGATTCGGCCCGAGCGATAAGAAGAGATTCGTCGGGTCGTTCTTCGGTGCCTTCCTGGTGCTCTTTGGGGCGAGGATGGCAAATGGATGTGCGTCTGGGCATGTGCTTTCCGGTAATATACAGATGGCCATATCCAGCTTTGTATTCCTCATGGCCGTCCTCATAGGATCATGGCTGACTCTGTACTTTGTCATGGGTCTAAAATTAAACAGTCGCGGATACAGAAATTGATATCATAATCTTTTTATATTTTCTAATATTAATGCATTTGTTGGAAAGATGAATTTACGCGAATGCTAGATTGATTTTATCCTTTTCATAATTGTCGCGATGGATCTGCGCATTTCGATCCTACAATGAAAATTTTTTATGGATTCTGATGATAACCGCACGTTGAGCTACGAAGTCGTTGATCATGAGAGCGATATCGGCGTTATCGTCTACGGAAAGACCTATGAAGAGCTCTTTTCGAATGCAGTTTACGCGATGGCCGATCTGATAGTGGATGTTTCTAGGCTCAAGGAAAACAGAAAGATGCATGAGGTAATCACAGGAAAAACTCCCGAAGATATAATGGTCAATCTGCTTTCTCGTGTCCTTTTCTATCTAGATACCTATTACATTCTGTATTACCGCATAACATCGAAATACAGCGATGGTGAATTAGACGCATATTTTTACGGTTCGGAGATTCCCGAAGGCATTGAGTACAGGAACGTGATCAAGGCCGTAACTTACAGTGATCTTGCCGTTAAGCCTGAAGAGGGTTATGCAAAAATAATATTTGATCTATAGTCAGCAGCTCGTAGCATTCTCAGCAGACAATGTGATTATTTCACTGAAATGTTAACGTTGATACCTTTCTTCTTCATGTTGTTCACAAGATACTCGAAGTAATTTTGGGTTTTTCCCAGAATCTCCGGAAAGACAATTCCAGAGGTTATTTTACCATTGCTGGATAGGAACTCTGCGGTTATGCTGGCTGGCAAGGATGTGGCCATGTCCATCGCCGTCCTTTTGCGTGATGAGTCGTAGCCGGTCTGCATCTCCGCAGTTCTCGTCACTTCTCTTCCCAGCTTTGTCCCGGATACCTCTACCTTCATGAGTACAACATCTTGAATGTCCGGCCTGAAAAGCTTCTCCATGAAGATCTGTTCCGATATCTCGAACATCGTGAGGTTGCATCCATCCACCTTGATCCTGTCGAAATAACCAAGATCTCTGATCGCTGCCATCTTCTCGGCATGCCCCGGATACCTTATGGTTTTCTCAAACATTTCACCGGTGCATTTAATGTTCCTGATTAGGCTTCTGAGGCCATCGGTGTAGAATGCCTCCATGTCAGCATAGTTTCCAACACCAATACGCTCTATCCCGGACAATGCTGGCACATGATCCTCCGTGCCATTCCTTACGATCCGCACGGGTCTAGTGTATTCGTCGATGAGGCCTTCAACTGACCAGGTTATGGTGTAGTCAAGTGGCGGAACAGGCTTTTCAGGAATTCCACCCACGTATATCTTCACGTTCCTGATCTGGTCAAGATCCGCAGAGAAGTAGCCAACTATGGCGTTGGTCAGCCCAGGCGCAAAGCCCATATCAGGTACGATGATAGTGCCTGCCGATTGAGCGATACCGTTAAGATCGTATGGATCTTCCTCCATGTAAGATACGTCCACAACGATCTTGCCCATCTTCGCCACATTCTTGAGAAACTGCATGCCGATACTTCCAGGGAGGGCGCTTACAGATGCATCGTAATCATTGAGCATGCGATAAGCGGATCTGTCCATTACGTCGAATTCCCTAGTCCTGATCTTCGGGTTCCTGCCCCTGATCCTGTTCAGCGATTCCCTGCTCTTATCTGCAATTTCCACTTCATGCCCATCTTCTAGGAGGTTCTGGGCTATTCCGCTGCCTATGTTGCCTGCTCCTATGACGATAAAATTCATACGCAAATATACGTAAAATGTCTAAATAATACTTCTCATCCCCGTAATAATGGATACATCAGCTTTTTCCTTGGCTTTTGCTCCTCACAGCTCTCGGATCGAAGAAGCCGATCCAGAGCAGCAAAATACCAATGAATTCAGCATAATAGAGAAATGCCGGAAACTTTGCAATGTAGAGCGTTCCTGCAATGCTGACAACTATGACGCCCAGGATGATCGGTATTAACCTGCAATTTCTGTTCCTTCTGTAGCTTATCACCGCCATGACTATGATTACGATGGCTGCTGGGAAGGTTATCAGCGATGAAGCTATCGTATCGTTGATTGGCAGAGGGCCGAAGACGACATAGTGGGCTATTATGTGCTGAACTGGAAAAAGTATCAGCGAAGTGATGAGATACAGGGAAGCCGCAGCCGAGTATACATAATAGTACCTGATCCATCGCCCGGTGGCCAGGTTTGCAGATCCGAAGGAGAGGAAGAGGACCAGCTCTGCTACGGCGAAAAGGTATATCCTTATGAGCGGCTGATTGAATACTCCATAGGCAAATATCACTTCAAGAAGCACTGAGAAGGCAAAGAGCCACATTCCTATAGACCAGTATAGCGGGGACGATTTGCGGCTCCTCAAATAGTTCATGGAGAGGAACACTGAGAGGATCGCCGAGAGGATGAAAATCAGTATCGTGGACGCTATTACCGTTTGCTGTACATCCATGCACCATAATGGCTCCCGCGGTTATAACGATTGTTTGATCATAGGCATTATGGGAATATATGATATCTTTAAGATCAAATATACTGTGCATTATATACATATATCATGCAAAATCAATAAATAGATCTGTGTCGTTGATAGATCGTGGAAGAAGGAAAGGTTGTTCAGGTTCATAAAAGTGAAACGAAGAAAAGCCAGGTCAGATGGGTCATCGTATCTCTTCTCTTTCTTGCAATACTGTTCAATTACGCGGACAGGGAGATATGGATAGTCTCGGAGCCGGCTTTTGCATACAGCTTTGGCTGGTCTCATTCTGCTACGGCGCTCACCGCAACAGCTGTTCACAACATTTCGCTGATACTGTTCTTTTGGTCTCTGTCCTATGCGATCTTCAACTTCCCGGGTGGCTGGATCGTTGACAAGCTCGGCCTGAGGAAGTCGATGGCGACCATGTTCGCCATCTGGTCCGTATTCACGGCGTTGACAGCGGCCACGTTCAATTTCATCAGCATGGTTATCGTACGAGTGATTATGGGCGCTGGAGAAGGGCCAGTTTGGCCCATAAATTCCAAGGTCGTAAAAGGATGGGCAAACAGATACGATGAGTCCAAATCGTTTACGCTGGCCGGTGCTGGGCAGGCTGTCGGCCCTGTTATCGGCCTGATCGCCGGTGGAATTCTGGTTACAATGTTCGGATGGCCGGCAGCATTCATTCTGTTCGGAGTACTTGGACTGATATTTGCTGCCATATGGTATTTCTATGTCAGGGACAGGCCCGCTGACGATTCGAAGGTTAACAGTGAGGAGCTGGCGTACATCAGGGAAGGAAAGACCGAAGAAGAGAAAGAGGAAAAGGTTCTTCCGTCAGGTGTTAGCTGGAAGATGGCTGCGAAGATGATCTTCGGCACGCAGGCCGGCTGGGGCACGTTTCTTGTATTTCTCTCATTCGGATACGTTCTCTTCACGTTCCTGTACTGGCTTCCGCCGCTGATGTTTTCAACCTTCGCCCATACCGTGGAGAAGAGCGGTCTCTATTCTGCTGCCATAGATGTGGCGCTGATAGCAGGTTTTCTCGGTTCCGGGCCTTTCAACGATGGCTTGCTCAGAAAGTTTCCTGATAACAAGCCGCTTGCAAGGAGGCTAGGCGCCATCATACCGATGGTTCTGATGATAATCATGGTCGGTCTCTCTTACTTCACGGGGAAGGCGCACAACCTTCTTGGAACTGCCATATTCCTCGGCATAGGCAGCGGGCTGATGAACCTGACGGTCGGATCGTGGGCAGTAAATGCTGTGGATCTTGCACCTGCCGGCACATCTGCGACGGTGTACGGCATATACAACGGTTCGCTGAACCTTGTCGGTGCTTTCAATTCCATTATCGAGGGTGCGCTGTTCATAAAATATGGGCCGGTTCTTGCCTTTACGAGTTCAATAATATTCATGCTAATGTTCCTTGGAGGATACCTTGGCCTCATAAGGAAGAAGACCTGGGAAAGGGCCATGGCGTACAAGGAGCAACTTTCAAAGGAAGCATATGCATATATGAAGGAGTGAGACAATGAAGTACAGCATCGAGCAGGTTATGCGTCTGGTGGACCACAGTGGATTGAAGCCGTATCTGACGGAGAAGGATATTGCAAGGCTGATCGAAGAGGCTAAGGATATGGGAAATTATGCCGTGTGCATAGAACCCATCTATGGAAAATTTGCAAAGGAATATCTCGATGAAAAACGATACAAAGTCAAGCTTGATGTGACGATCGATTTTCCCTTCGGTTCCCTTGCCACATCCTCAAGGAAGAAGATCATAGAAGATTCAGATTACGCTGATGAAGTCGATATCGTCGTTCCGATGGGATACGTGAAATCGCATCGCTGGGATTACGTCGATCAAGATTTAACTGACGTAGTTAAGATAGCAAAGGATCACGATTTGGTGATAAAGATCATAACCGAGGATGGTTATCTGACGCAAGACGAGAAGGATAGACTCTACAGATCCGTGATCAGGGCGAAACCGGATTTCATTAAGACGAGCACGGGTTTTGCTAACAAGGACTATTGCGCTTCTCTTGGAAACGCAGCTGGAGCAACGCCGGACAATGTGTCGCTTATGTCCAGGATAGCGGAAGAACTTGGATCGGATATAGGAATAAAGGCGGCTGGCGGCATTCACACCTATCGGGAGATCGAGAGCATCATCGATGCCGCTAAGAGGCCTATCGATCCGGAAAAATTAAGGATCGGCATGAGCGGAACAGGAAAGGTCTTCGAAGAGATGAAGAAGATAAAGAAGTGAATCAAAGAACAGACGATGACGTATTTTTTAAATAAACATTTTGTGCAAAAATTTTTCAATTGAAAACTTACCTTTGGTGATAGTAGATACTATACAATACAGGTTTAGTATAAAATTATATCTGCATTGTTGATATCAAGATATAATGACAGATCCGGATATTGGCGACAGCCAGGACCATGCAAACATAATATCGATACTTCAGGATCTCGGTCTTACGGAAAATGAATCCAGAGTGTACATATTGTTGCTTGAATACGGAAGCATGGCCGCACAGGATATACTGCGATATCTGCCGCTGAGGCAACCACAGCTGTACGACATAACCTCTAGCCTCGAGAGGAAGGGTTTCATAAACGTTCTCCTAGGGCGCCCCAAGAAATATGAAGCCATAGATCCCGAGGCAGTTGTGGAGGCCAGAGAACAGATTCTGAGCCGGAACAGGCGCTACTTTCTGACGTGGGCAAATCGGGCTATGGAAACCAGACGCGAGACAACCGCTCTGATCAATGCCAAAAATATAAGGAGCGTCATCAACAATTCCATAGATCTGATAAATGAGACGGAGAAAACTTTAGAGATAGAGACAACACAGGAGCTGTTTGCATACATCAGGGAACCCATTCTGAGGAAGATAAGGGAGGGATGCCGCGTTGAGATCCTCTTCTTCGGTACGGATGTCGATCTGGAAAAAGTGCAGAATCAGTTCACGGATCTCGATGTGGATGTGAGGTATGTTTCTCCCGGGCAGTTCTTTACGGTGATTTCTGATGAGAAAAATTCGGTATTTATGCCTCGTAGCGTCGCCATGAACACAGATATAGAGAGATACGGATATGTGATAAGGGATAAGGACATGTCATGGTTCATTACACACAATTTCTTCGTTGGATGGTACAGGGGAAATCGGATAAAGGATCACTCCGTAGTCGCTCCATATACTTACCATTCTCAGAGAATACTCATAAGCGATCTGAAGAGGATCTTTGACCAAAAAGGCAGGGTGCACGGGGTATTGGAAGGTATAGTGCGTTCCACCGGCGATCGTTTTACATCCGAAGGAGAGATCTCTGAGATCAATTCTGATACGGAGATCATAAACTTCGTGTTCAAGACTGATAGAGGGGAGTATACCGTTGGCGGTTACGATTCCCAAATAGAGGACATAGTTATGAAGTCCTTTACTGTTGCATCGTTTGGCTAAGAGCTAAAAATATTGCCGTGATCCTCGTGGATCACGAATCATAAAATGAAATCATAATACTTATTGCGGAATCTGACATTTTTCAGAGTAGCACCGCCTGGCATCAAGCTCGAATTGAACGGCTTGGAAATCAGCCGCCCGCCTTCGGAGTGGATGCCGAAAAAACCCTCCACAATCGATTCTATGTATATGGCTGCAGACCATGCCTGCAGGTAGCATCCCTGAGGGTTGTTGCTTATCTCAGGGTATGCACCCGGAGAGAATAATCCAAGGGATCTGTCCAGCATTTTGAAATATCTGGCCGCATTCTCGGCGTCCCCATACCTGATCGATCCCAGCACAAACATTCCGGTGTTCACCGGCATGGAATTCCCACTGGCATCAACAACGATTCCAGATGAGCTGGAAATACGTGATAGGCCGCCTCCATCTGAAACGAATTTTCTGTACTGATCGATGCCTGCAATACCTGTGTAGAACGGAATTATTGACGTCCAGAAGCCAAGGTCAACGGGAACGCCGTCCACTATCCTATTTGCAAACGTTCTTCTTTCCGACATCCAGAATGATTGTACCGTCTTCCTGAGTGCGTCTATGGCCTCAGTTGGCTTAACCGCGTCGGCAATCCCTCCGAACGCCTCCTGATCCATATCCATGACCTTCTGAAGCTCCATGAGGGACATGATGGTGAATGAAATCGTATCTATGTCTACGCCCTCTCCAGCTTTCGGATCCTCCATTATCCCTCTGCCCTGGAAACCATGAGCGAAGAGGTAGTTGAAGGATTCAGATGCGATAGTGGCCAAATGCCTCATCTCTTCCGTATAACCTGCCCATTCTGCGTATTTGAAAACTGCGTATGGAAAAAGCGCTGTTTCCTCCAGATCGCCGTCGTTGTAGACCTTTCCACTGGTCAGTATCTCATGCGGTATCTTTCCTGATTTGCTGTATCTAGCAAGTATATTGAGAGATCCGAAAGCAAGCTCGAAGAGCCCAGCATCCAGGATGCCGTTGAAAGAGAGAAGGGTGTCGATCCCGAAATACCATGGAAAATCTGGATGGCCAGCGGTCAAGCCGTATCCAGTTTCCTGATTTATCAGTGAAAGCCTTATCAGGTTATCCTTCGCTGTCCGAAAGTTCTCACCTATCTGTCCTCCTCCCCGAAGCAATGAAAACCTGTCAATGTCTCTGTATCTATTAACCCGGATCGGCGGTCGATGCGAATGCAGGCATGCGGATGAAATTCTCAGTGAAGACTTGCCGTCAGCAAGAAGTGATAATCGCCCGTTTTCTATGGAAAACTCGGAGGAGGCGGCTATTCTGAGGCGAGTTTCAGGGAACATGTGGCTATATATGATTGCCGAACGCCTGTTCACCTTTATTCTCGTATCGTTTACAGTGTACCAAACAGTCTCTGGGTGAAGTTCTACGATAAGCTTCCTGACGTCATTAGAAGCGTTTTTGACCGCGATCTCAAAATCATTGTCATCCTGGAATGAAATTTGAAGTGTTGTTCCATAGAATTCGAATCGAGCTTCAGAATATCCAATTTCCGCGTGCGCTGGTTTGAAAACCGTCTTGCCGTCGCTGACATATATATTCTTCAGCACACGCAGAGGCGGATACCAGAGGCCGTTCATCTCGCCTCTCTTGTGGTATCCCATTCCGTCTGGTCGGAGGTCCAGGTAGCCTATGTAATAAGCGTAGTTGGACGATATGGTGAATGGCCTGTGATTCGGATCTTCGATTTCAATCGTATTTCTCACTTCCTTGCACCATCTGAGGCCGCAATTTCTGCATCCCTTAGTACAGGGCCATTCTCCGAGAACACCAAATCATACAGTTTTCCTCTCCAGGGGAGACGATACAGCTTCACCGTCTTCCATCCGTCAGGCAAATGGTATCCTCCTCTGAATTCGGAAGGATCGAAGGACAACGGATCGATGTTAAGCATACCCTGCAGAACTGAAAGCAGAAGCATGGATGAGGACCATCCCTGTGCAAACTGCCCGGTAGGCTGCGGCATCATAGCATCGTAAGTTTCGTTGATCCTTCCGGGATCGTCAGCAGAGAAGGCCAGATCAACGAACGTCCTCATCTGGTTAAAGGCCAAGTCCGGCAATCCGTTCTTGTACGCAGCGATTACAAACCATCCTGTCATGAGGGGCCAGACTGTACCCGTATGATAGCCACCATCGTACATCGGATCGTAAACTGACATGGATCTTATTCCCCATGGCGTCATCATACCTGCCGAAAGATCCTTTATCCTGCTACGGATGGCCTCATTCCTCATGAATATTCCAGGCACAAACTGCATGGCGCTTCTTATTTCGTGATATTCCATGTCCACGAAATCAACGCTGTTCGCGCCGGCGAAGAAGGTTGACATGTACCTGTCTCTGATCTTCTGGTATTCGTCATAGCCGAATCTGTAGCCGAAAATGCGGAGTACCTCGATCCACAGTGCATTGACATCGACCGTTTTCCCGTTCCTGATGTTTGCCCACGTTTCCGGCCAGCCTATCAGCCCGCGCCGGAAATCATTCTCTATCAGACCATCGCCGTCCGTATCGCAGCTCGCTATGAAATCGAAGACCTTCTTCAGGTGACGTTCTTCGAAGCGTGATCGATCCCAATTCTCCATTGACGCGCTGGCAAGAAGCCAGAGCGGGCTGCTGTCGATCGACATGTACATGGTGTTGAATTTCGTTTCGCCAATGGTGTATCCCTGATCTCCGTCATCCGCCAGGCCTATTTCGTGCGGTATTCTGCCATCATCAGAGTATTTCAGTAGCATATTCGTGTGTTCGTATGTCAACCCTGCCAACCCGACCATATTGGCGGCCAGGGCCATCCACAACCCGTCCCTTCCGAAGAACCATGAGTATACGGGGAAACCTGCAAACCAGCCGCTGCCCCTAGAGGTCTTGGTGTAAAACTCAAGCATATCATGCTTTGCCCAGAGAAAGGCCTTGTTGAACCTAAAGTCAGGGGTTTCAAGCACGGCAACGTCTGCGATGCTTTCATGGTATCTTATTGTGGATTCGATGCTATCCGCTTCTTCGCTGATATCATCGGATATCACAATTTCCGCATCGTGCAGATCATGTATTCTTATCATCACTTTGTCCGCGCAGGCTTCCATAACAGCACGATCAGCGCTGCGGATGGAAATGCATGTTCGCGATATTTCTGATGAAATGCAGGCGGTGTTGCCTTCGATCCTTGGATTGAAAGTCTCACCCGATGCATGAGATGGCCAGGCGATCGTGTGCCCCACCTCCAGTTCAAGTTCCAGATCAGCCTTATCCGCTGCAGCGATCTGTATGTGCAGGGATCCGTCCCTCTCCGAAATGTAATCTATTCTGTCAAGGCCCTCGTACTGCCTGTATATGTAGCCGAGACCCCTGATATACTTTCTGAATGCATCAGAGAACCGTCTTCCGTTCACCGTGCCGTCAAGCGAGGAGATGTGGCTGACGCTATCCTTCCAGTAGCCTACCCTTGATCTGTGCATATCCGATCTGCGTATTGTTCCGTTCATGTAGGCTATGAAGTGCGCCTTTGATCCCTTCACCATGGTGTAGCTGTAAGATTCAAGCGGTCCAGACGGCACCCTTATCCAGTGCCACATGTCCCTGTGATTATCCTCTTCGGTCAATCCACGGATCTCCTCAATCAGCCTTCTTGATCTCTCTGGAAGCACCGTAATCAACCTCCTTTACTATCGATCCGCTCTCCCTGTCGTAGAGATATATCGTGCCGGGTTTCACCTTCAAATGTATGGATTCTCCGTTGCGCAGATCTCTGAGATTTGCAGGGATCTCCTCTTTGGGAATGACCGCCCTGATGGGCGTATCACCGATCTTAACGTGCACCTCGGCGTTAAGGCCGGAATTTATGAAATAGTCGAATGAAGCAGATATGCCATCATGATCGGATAGGCCTATCAGCTCAGGCCTTATGCCGATGAACATCTTGCCCTCTGGTATTTCATCATCAACTTCCAGGTATCCAGAATTCATGACGTCTATCCTTGTACCTCCTGATTTCTCCTCGGCGTCGCATTCAAGAATGTTCATTGGGGGATTTCCTATGAATCCAGCTACAAAAACGTTCGCGGGGTGATCGTACAGTTCATCAGGAGTTCCGAGCTGCATTATCTGCCCCTGGTTGAGGACAAGTATCCTGTCCGCAAGCGCCATCGCCTCATCCTGATCGTGGCACACGTAGATTATGGTCTTCTTTACCTTCTCATGGAATGATCTTAGCTCACCGAGCATCTCCCGCCGAAGCTTGGCATCAAGGTTCGATAGCGGTTCGTCCATCAGAAAAACCGAAGGATCACGAACCATGGCCCTTGCGATACCAACACGCTGCTGTTCACCGCCGGATAGCTGTCTCGGGTATTTCTGCAGATGCTGGCTTATGTGAAGCATCTCTGCAACGTCACTAACCTTCTTCTTGATCTCATCCTTTGGAACGTGCTTGATCTTAAGATTCAGTGAGATGTTGTCGTATACGGTCATATGGGGATAGAGCGCGAAGTTCTGGAAGACCATGGCAATGTTCCTGTCCGATGGATACAGATCCGTTACATCATTGCCATCTATGAGTATCCTGCCATCATCGATTGGTATCAGGCCGGCTATGCTTCTAAGCAGCGTTGTCTTTCCACTTCCCGAAGATCCGAGGATGACGAAGAACTCTCCGTCTTCCACCCTCAGGTTGAAATTCTTCAATATGTACTTGTCTCCATATCTTGCTGTGAGATTCTCTATTATAACGCTCATGCTTTCACCTTGAATAATTCATGGATATGCCGCTGATGAAGTACTTCTCGAAGACCACGAATATGACGATCGTAGGTATCATCGTGAGTATGTTCACCGTCATCATCTGATTCCAATATATCTGCGTCCCGTTTGCCCCCTTGAAGAAGTTCAGCACCAGAGGAAGGGTGAACATGTTCAGGCTGTGCACCTCCATAAGCGGCCAGAGGAAGTTGTTCCAGGATCCTATGAAGGAGAATATGGTTGCCGCCGCTATGGCCGGTTTGGCCATGGGTGCACTGACCCTGAAGAATATCTGCCATGGCTTCATGCCATCTATCTTTGCTGCAAGCTCAACCTCCTCGGGGATGGTTAGGAAATACTGCCGCATTATGAAAACGTCCAGGGCGGAAGCGATCTGCGGGAGTATCAGTCCCTGATAGGTGCTGAGCCAGTTCAGATCGAGCATGAAGACATAGGAAGCTATCGATATGACGGGGAATGGTATCATCAGCGTTGCGAGGACTGCATAAAACATGTAATCCCTTCCTGGGAATTTCAGCCTTGCAAATGCATAGCCCGCAAGCATGCCAACGAACACGCTACCTGCCACAACGCAGATCGAAACGAAAACACTGTTGAAGTACCACAGCGGAAAGTCACCGAAACCCCAGACCGTCCTGAGGTTCACTATGAAGTAGGATATGCTGGTCTGGCTGAAAGGATTCATATTCGGTGGAAAATTGGCAAATATGCTGTCCCTGAAGGCCTTTATGACTGTCCAGTAGAATGGAACAAGGTAAACTATAGCCAGAAGTATTGACACCACGTAGATCAGGTAGGTCTTGACGCTCTCTCCTGCACTTATGCGTCTCCGTCTTCTGAATTCGGTTCTGAGCATTTCACCACCTCCTCTCAGTTATGACCCTTCTCTGTGTTATGGTTAACACGAGGATTATGACGAAGAGAACGAATGAAGCTGCGGCGGCCAGCCCTATATCACCAACGTACACGAAGGTTCTGTTGTATATGTACATCAAGGGCACGTACGTTGCCCTTGCCGGTCCGCCATCGGTTATAACGTATATCTGATCAAACAGTTGCATCGCGCCTGTCAGGCCGAGGATAACTACTAGTATGGTTGAAAATCGCATCAGAGGGAAATAAACATAACGGAATCGCCTGAGACCTGACTTCAAGCCATCGATCTTCGCGGCATCCATGACCTCCTGCGGTATAGCCTGAAGGCCGGCCGAGTAAACTATCATGAAATACGGTGCGGTTGTGAATATGTTCATGGCCATTATGGCAGGGAAAGCATATACCGTGCTGAAAAGCCAGTTGTGCGGTGGTATTCCGAAGAATGACAGGAAATAGTTGACGAGTCCGGTGTTCGAAAATACCCATATGAATATTATGGACATGGACACCGGGGATACCACAGCAGGAATGAACACTATGGCCCTGGCAACCCTGCTTATCTTCGATGCAGTGTTGAAGAGAAGCGCGTATCCAAAGGCGAGGAACGTCTGAACGGTCACCACAACGGCCGTGTATATGAGCACGTTTATCAGGGATTTTATGAATGCCGGATCCCTTATAACGTAAAGATAATTGGAAAAGCCAACGAAGTGGATATCATGAAAGAATGGATCGTAATGAAACAGGCTTATTGCAAATGAATAAATTGCCGGGAAGAAGGTGAAAACAATCACAAAAATCATGAGTGGGATCACGAAGATTATACCGGTTGTTCTCTCCGGATCCCTCTTCTTCTTCTTCCTTTCCCTCACATTTATCTTTTCATTTCTGTACAGATTTGACTCCACAGACCTCACCGGGGTCACAGTGTAGACGTTCCCTTAAGGTTTGCATTGGTCTCGTTGATTATCTGGTCGTAGGCCTGCGTTGGCGTTATCTTGCCAGCGAACAGATCAACTATTATGCTATGGGCAGCGCTCTCAGTTGCCTGGAAGTTCGTTGTATTGTAGTTCCAGCCATAGGCATGCGGGAACTGCTCACCCGCGAAGCTCTGTATCGGGAAGTTGGTCTTGTACCAACTGCTATCAAGTATGGCTGTCCTTGACGGCAAGGCGAGGCCTTTTGATACCCACTGCTTCTCTCCGCTCGGTCCGGTGAAGAACATCACGAACTGTTCAGCGATCCACTTCTGCTGCGGTGTGAGATGGCTGTTTATGGCCAGGCCTCCCGGAGTTATGAAGTTTAGCGGATCATCTATCCTGAAATACTGTGCTATACCGTTCTTGCTCCAGCCGACGTCTGTTATCAGCGATATCGATCTATCCTCATCGATCAACTCCTGTAAAACGCGTATGACGTAATTTGGCTTTATTCTGCCACTGCCCATCTCGCATCTCATGAAATCGTCATAATAGCCATCAAGCCCCTTTCTGAACTCGGAATACCAGCCTGAATTCTTCCCTGAGCGGACATGCGATCGATGCTTCAGTTCATCAATAATTTCAGATACGGTGGCCTTTGCATCACCCTGGAGGAACATGTCCTCGGGGTAATCCTTTGATCTTTCTTTTTCGTCGATATCTATGCGCAGCAGATCGGTCTTGCTGAAGTCAAAGGTGTATCCTTCGATCCAGGAACTAGAGTTCACCTCTCCGAATCTCGTGCCCACAGCTATTATCAAATCAGACTCAAGCGAAGCCTTGTTTGCATATGGATTGCCCCACCCGCCTAAAAACCCAAGAGATCTCTCATTGTGCTCGGGGAAGGTTCCCTTACCTCCCATGGTTGTGGCTACAGGGGCATTAAGCAATTCCGAAAGCTCCTCGATCTCCTTACCTGCTTCTGATAGCCTGACACCGCCACCTGCAAGTATCAGTATCTTCTCATGCTGAAGGATGAAATCGACTGCTTTCCTTATCGTTTCACGGTCAGGCGCAAACCTAGATTCATTCAAACTGTGCTTTGCAGTGAACAGGCCATACTTGTCGGTCTTTAAAGCGAATATATCCATCGGCACGTCAACTAGCGAGACGCCTGGCCTACCGTCAAGTGCAATAGAAAATGCACGGTCCATTATCCTCTCTATATTCTCAACATGGTTTATCCTCCATGCCCTCTTGGCGAACGGAACGTAGACGAGATACTGTGAAAGATCAGTGACCTGGTTTATCTCCTGATGCGGCCCTGCCCCTTCGTAAACAGATGGGGCATCTCCGGATATCACGATGAGCGGCGATGAATCAAGTGCTGCGGTGGCAACACCGGTGGTGGCGTTGAGGAGTCCTGGGCCAATGTGCGTTATGACAACGCCTGGTTTGTGGGAAGCGCGGAAATAACCGTCAGCGGCATGCGCTGCTATCTGCTCATGCCTCACTGCAACTAGCTTGATCTTCGTCTTCCTTATGGCCTCGTACAGGCTCAGTATCGTGTGACCGGTGAGGGTGAAAACGTACTCAACGCCATTCCTTTCCAGGTATTCGGCTATGATGTCAGCTCCGGATTTGATATCTTTTTCAGACGCCATGATAAAAGAAACGGAATTCTGTTAATATACTTGTTATCTAATGCATTAAACTTAGAAAATATGAAAAATAAAGGTTTAATACTGTCCCTAAGACGGAACAGCTTTTTTAAGCAGCAGCGGGCGATACTTCGTGAATACGACTGTACCGACGAAGTAGACGATGCCGATGAGCACAAACATGTATATGCCGGGCGCATACTTGTGCGTGACGGATAACAGAGCTCCAAAAGCCAGTGGCACTATTATGCCCCACAGCGTCTCCCAGAACCCTATGTGTCCGCCCCACTGACCGGCATACTCCTTTGGTACCAGGAAGGAGCTGACAGCCCACTGGATTCCAGACCACCTCAGGAAGAAGAAGGTCACAGCCAGTATCTCCACGGCGAGTATCGGGGATCTTGCAAGTGCCGTAGCCAGCAGACCGAAGGTCACGCCAAGTGAACTCACGGTGAAGCCTATCTTCATGCCCGTATTCGGTCCGCGCGTCCTGTTGATGTAGTCTATGACGAAACCGCCAGTTATCTCTCCAATGAAGCCAAAGCCCCATATCAGTGCTGTATACGCCAGGGTGAATGTGAGCGTAAAGTGCCTTGCTTCGTACAGATAGAGTGGTAGCCATGTAAGCAGGCCGAAGAATATGCCTGCCTGCGCTCCGAGACCCATCATGGATCCCCAGTAATCACCGGTTCTGAACCAGGCTGAAACAGGTGCCTTTGTCTGTTCAACGGCCTTCTCCTGATTTGATCTGATGTATTCAAGCTCTTCCTTGCTGATCTTTGGGTGCTTCTCAGGTGTATCGTACAGTATGAATATGAGCCCGAAGGAGAGCAGAATCGTCAGGGTACCGCTGATGAGCAGTGCGTATCTCCAGGCGACGCCCGGCGGTATAATGAGATCAACACCAAGAAGCAGAAGAGAGCCTAGTATTATACCGACGTTCACTCCGCTGTCGCCTATTGTACCGCTTCTGGCCTTTTCCTGCCTCGGCATCCACTCTGCGGTTATCTTTGTGACCCCTGGAAAGCCGACCGCCTCCATTACACCTAAAAATACCCTTGCAATGACCAGATACGCAGCAGAAAAAGCACCTGCCGTTGCCGCCTGCACGGCACCCCATCCGATCCCGAATCTCGTCACCGCAAGCCTGGAACCGTAGCGATCCAGTATGTATCCCACGACCGGATTCATTATGAGGTATCCGTAGGTGAACCCATCACCGATTGCAGCCTGCAGTATTGGACTGAGATGGAATTCCGTCGTGAGCACTGGAAGAGCTGACGTGACCAATCCCCGGTCTATGTAGTCGAACGTTATGAAGCCGAAGACCATGAGGACAATCGTCCATCGTATGTGCCCTACTGGCCTGTTCACATTCTTAACATCTGATATGTTTTCAGCCATATTCTAACATGGAGCAAGCTTTATTTAAATCCCATTTCAAATACATTAGAAGAAATGACAGATAGAATGTTCAGAAAAAATATGATGAAAATATCCAAATTTAAACTGTCCTTTATGAAGAAGATGCGAAGTCCAATTACTCGGATGCAGATGTAGCGATCTTTATGAATAGTCAGCGGTGACACGGATCATCATGCCATCGGTACAGTTTTCACTTAGATTGCGCTAGTTATTTGTGATGATCTGCCTGACTATCTTACCACGGCAATATAGATCTGGTCATCTTTCTGATAGAAACCTATAATGTCCCCTTGGTAAGCATCAAGCATCTTTGCTATCCTGCGTGTGAGCGATATTCTCAATGTGCTGTTTGTTAATGTGGCCTTGCTGGTATCTATTAATTTCCCTTCATGAGCCATTTTCTGGGATCCATAGAATGTATTAAAACATTATTATATTATATAATGTTTACAATAAAAAAATAATGCAACAGTTATAATAGTTGCAAGAGTTGACATTTTGATATGAATCTTTTTGCCTTAAGGCATTGCATAGTTGCCGTCATAATGATAATGCCAATTTACAGCATAGATTTGGATGTTCTCCATCTATTTGGTACGATTAATCATGACAGGGCGATTTTGGGATTCCTCAATAATTCGATGTATAAATGATTAGTAAGGAGCCTGAGCGAAGGGATCAAGGGCAATACTGTATGCTACTGTTTACTGGTACAACCATGAAGATATTTCGCCGTAGGTCTTTTGATGCACGAAGAGATAGGGAAAAGCAATGACCAATGACTGGCTTCACTGTCAATTGGGAGATCAGTTGTTTGGCAACTTCATAAGGGCACTACTGTGATTTTGCATTTTTCTAAATATATACTGTGAAGGTTGAGTGTGAATAAATTATATTTTATCTTCATTTAATATTATCATTCCTAGGGTAAACTCCATATGATAATAGAATAATTCCACAAAAAACATAGATTCAGGTTCATATACGCAGGAGCTAATGACTCTTTCCTAATACAATGGATAACTTCTAATATCCCGAAAATCGAATGGAAGAGTCGCTAAAGAACTTGGAAATCTTGATCAATAGAGTTAGATCTTTTATTCACTTTATATTCATGTTCTTGCATATATGACCCTTGTTAATTTAAGAATACTTTTCTAGCTCTGACAGAAACTTATTCTCACAAGTGCTTCAAGAATGTCTTATCGTTCATTATCCTGTCAGCTATGTAATTTAATTTATTTTTGCAGATCTAGGCGCCTCCTAAATTACCTAAGACAAATATTTTACAACGATAGCTCAGCATTGGAGCTTTTCATAAGAATTTGAATTCCTAATCTGCTGTGATAAAAACTTAATATGACAGTAATATAAACAGACATGAAAATTCTGGTGACTGGCAACAAAGGCTTCATTGGCGGACATATATATAATTATTTGAAAGCAAGGAATTATGAGGTATATGGATATGATATTGGCGATACATTGGAGGACGTCAAATATGATTTTATAATCCACATGGCCGCAAGGGGATTGATAAGATTATCCAAGGAATACCCTTATGAATACTTTCAGGACGGGTTGGCCCTTACGATGAAATTTCTTGAACTTGCAAGAAAGAACAATTCTATGTTTATTTTTCCATCATCGGGTTCAATAGAAAATCCAACGAATCCATATTCTCTTGGTAAGAAACAAGCGGTTGAATGGATAAGATTATTCAACAAATTGTATAACCTAAATTATTTCATATTGAAATTCTTCAACATATATGGGGAAAATGCCAGGAAGGGTGCAGTATATCTCTTTACAAGGGCGGCACTCACAGGAGAAACAGCAACTGTTTACGGAGACGGTTCCCATGTGAGGGATTATTTATACGTAGGAGACGTCGTAAAGCTTGTGGAAGACATAATAAATGGTCGTCTCAATAGTGGAGAATATGAGGTAGGTTCCGGCATTGGCACATCTGTCAATGAATTGATAAGTCTTATAGAAGATGTGACAAAAAGGAAAATAAAGTTTATTCGAAAAGACTACGTAGTCGATGAGGCCGATAATCTAGTAGCAAAAAATACAGTTATCAAGCGTCCATTACCGTTGAAAGAGGGCATTGAAAGAGTAATGCAGTGGATAAAGGAAAGCGAAATTAAGGCTTAATTTGATTGTAAGAAAATAATGCAACATTGGAATACTCAAGATAAGCCTAAACATCTGGAAACCATTAAATATCTAGATGGATGATCTGGGCTACATAATATCATCTAGACAGGAAGAACAAAAAGATTGGGAGGTATTGAATGAGCAAAACAGTATGCGTAATAAACGACTATTATAATTCTCCATTGGTATCTAAAGCCATTAACAGCGCCATGAACCAGGTTGATGGAATAGTGGTGGTAGGTTCTCCTGGGAGAAATTTGGAAATTGAAGACGAAAAGGTAACATTTATCCAGAGTCAAATATCTGATGTGGGAAAGAGATATTTCATTGGTCTTGAAAAAATAGATGCTGATTATTATTTTCTGCTTGACTATGACGACATATTCCTATCAAATAAAGTAAATGCCCTCAAGCGTGTTTTCGAAAATGGAAAGGGCGGCGCTGCAA
This sequence comes from Thermoplasma acidophilum DSM 1728, assembly GCF_000195915.1. Lineage (GTDB taxonomy): Archaea > Thermoplasmatota > Thermoplasmata > Thermoplasmatales > Thermoplasmataceae > Thermoplasma > Thermoplasma acidophilum. Next base: position 735,326 of record NC_002578.1, read on the forward strand.
AAGAATCCGAATACTACAATCCGTCTTTAAATTACATCAGTAATGTCATAAGAAATCGCATCGATTGGCATATTTCAGAATATTCTTTTGATGCTGATTTTAAGAAATACCTCCTGAAATTCGTGGAAAAATATTCTATACCAACCCACGTGAGCTTTGATAAGATACTTTTCGCTATAATGCTGAATTATGGTAATATGCACGTTGTAAACAGCAAATTGACTGAAATCGTTTCACACGGCGATTCAAGGATGCATGCAAAAAGGAAAAGAAAGTTTTACAGCGAGACCTATAAGGTTTTTGAGAAGTTTAAAAGTATACCGGATCTTAACCAAAGCTGCAGGCAGTATGTTGAATACACTTATGATCTGAACCGTTACCTGTCTGAACCTACGAGGGAAAATTATGAACATTTGTTGGCATCTGGAAAATATCCTATTCCTCTGTATAAGCGACTCTATTATAAATACTATTCAATAATGAAGCCCGAATGACCGTCCATCTAAGTGAAACAATTAGGTAGATGATCCGACGTTTATCATCGTCAGGGTAATGAACGAAGTATTATGTTTGTTCGTTCATCGTTTTTAAAGAGATTAATGTTTCCAAAAAAGCACTTTGATTGCATGCCGCACTATATATGATATGGCTTTATAGACTTTAGAATTTAGGCGGAAGATTTACTGGTATATACCGTGAAATATGTGCAGAACACAATCTGCCTTCGAAGACATGAGAAATATGGCATGTATATACAGTAATATTATTATTATAAATTATTATAATCCTTTTCGATGAGAATAGTATTCTGTACGTTGGCCGATTTAAGAACTGGCAGAGGTGTTGAAAATGTAATACTTAACCTTATTAAATACCGACCAAGCGACATACAGATACTTCTTATACAAACGGATCGATTGCCTAACAAGCGAATTTCGAATGATTACGTGCAGGAGGTTCTTAGGGAGATTGATATAATTACGATCCACAGGCATGGGATTCAATCTAGAAACAAATTCATGAAACTCTTGGAAGAATTCTTGATAAGACCTGCCATTCTTGACTATAGGCAAGCCATTAAGGAAGGTAAGTTCAAAAATTTAGGTCATATAGATCTTGCATATCTTTTTTACAATCATTATTCGATCTTCTTCAAGGGATATAAAATACCAATAATAGGTGGAGGTCATACAGATCCACTTAAAAATCCCAAGATGTTTTTAGAGAAGAATCTCAAAAACGTATTATATTATCTATTATATTATAAAATATATTTTAGAATATACTTTAAATATTTAAATGGTTATCATGCTTTTCCCAAAGACGCTGATATTTTCCAATATTTGAAATTCAAATATGAAATGGTATTGCCCATTGGAACAGATACGTCGATCTATCATCCAGATTTCGAGGACAGGCATGGTAAGGTAACTTTTTTCTTCAATGCCGCCCTGACTTATAAGAAGGGATTGGATATAATATTACCAATGCTAGATATGCTTGGCGACATCGAAATAGAATTCCATATAGCAGGATCGGGAGAACTTGAGGATGTGATTAAGCATCAGAAGAAGGTTGTATATCACGGTGTACCGAGTAATGATGAACTGTCGCGATTATACAGGTCATTCGATGTCTTTGTCTATCCAAGCAAGGAGGATTATTTTCCGCAAGTTGTCTTGCAAGCCCTGGCATCTGGAATGTATGTTCTCGCTGGTGATTTTTTAAGAGGCGTTTTTGATGAATTCGAAGGAAAGTATCTTGAGTATGTGGGCATGAATCCCGAGGCTTTTGCCAAGAGGATAAATGAAATTTTGAAGAATCCTGAGATCATCGATCATGATAAGAAGCTTGAATTTGAATATGTTAAGGAGAATTACGATTGGTCAGTAATAGCCAAAAGGTTTTATGATTATTTGAAGGAATTTGTCTCGCTAAATAAATAATTGTTATTCTTAAAAAAAATAAAATATACAGAGGCAATGCTAAGATGAATGAGGATTGCAATAGTCGTACCGTATCTGGCTAAGGTGGAGGGTAATAAAATAGCACTTATACTTGCATCAAAGTTGGCTAAAAATAATGAGGTTTTTGTAGTATCCTATGCTGTTAAGGATAGCATAATAGATGAAGTAAATTCCCTCATATCGCCGGCTAAATTCTTTTATCAAAAGGCGATAAGCAATGGTAGATATGGCATTAGATTTGCCATAAAATATCAGTTATTAAAGGGCGTTGATAGGAAAATGGCAAATCTCCTGAAAGCATTGATGCCGCTGGACATATATCTGGTTATTTCGAACGAAGGTCACTGGATCCCAATATATTTTGACAAAGCGTATGGTACTAAATCTGCACTGGTCGTTATGGAACTACATGATCATGGATTCATATCGGCGGGAAACGATCCCCTTAGATTTCCTATTCTGAGAACTGTTCTTGCATCTCCAGCCTATGGTCTAGCAAAGGTTATTGAATATAAAAGATTCAAATCGTTTGACATTTTATTTGCCAATTCAAAATGGACCCAGATAGTCTTTCAGTATCTCTATGGCCTTCCAGTGTCTGGTATCTTATTCGGAATAGACACCGAAGTGTTCAAGCCAACCCCCTCCAAGTTTTCAGAAATGAATTTTATAGCGGTGCCTACAATAAGCCTGAAGAAGGATTATTATGGTAGACGGCTCATTTCAAAATTGGCGAAGGATGGTATTCCGCTTTTGTCCTACGGTCCGATAAAGATTGAAGGGGTTAAACATCTGGGCTATCTGAGTCAGGATGAGATGGTCAAGATTTTATCTGCGGCAAAGGCAACCTTATTCCTTTTCAATTATGAGGCCTTGGGTCTCATTCCCTTCGAAAGTCTCGCATGCGGAACACCCGTTATAACATATCCGAAGCAGGGACCACTTGTGGAACTAAGTGATAATCCGAACGTTATATATTTCAGAGAGTACGAAGAATTACTGAAAAATTGTAGGCTTCATCTGAATTCAGCCAAGGATGAAATGACTATTAATAAATGCAGAGAATCTGTTTTAAAATACGATATTTCTAAAGTTTCTGTGGATGTTGAGCAACTATTCCAGACCATAATTTTCAATAAAAACAAATCATGATTGTTATTAGTCCTTTCAATTTTTTATTACCGATATATGTTTTGTCTTGGCATTACTAGCATACAGCTTTTTATATTTGCAAAAAATGCCTGCTTTGAAACACATCTTCTTTGCGCGCTTATGGATTTATGGCCATTCTTTCATCGAGCTATTAGGCCATTATTCGTACGGTCTTGTGATCGAATGCGTAGTTGCCGTATTTTGTATATTCTAAAGGATATTTCCTCTCGAACATGTCCGTTATGACGTCCCTGCACTCATAGAACCCATTATTGATCGGAGAGAGCATTTCTCGTTTAATTAGGCTAATCTCAGATAGGTTATATTCATGATGTTCTCTTCCGATGGAAGTGAATCGATTATCTTGATCCTTCTCCTGATCTCCTTGTTAATCCTCTCGATTATGTTCGTTGAATGTATTGATCTTTTGACGGACCTTGGGAATTTGCAGTATTCTAGAAGTACTCCTAAATTCTTTCCTATGATGTAAATTGGTTTCATATACTCCGGTAACCATTTGCTCTTGAAGTCATTTAATCTCCTGATCGATTCATCCTTCGATCCGGAGAGAAATATTCCCTTAAGATCGGTGTCCGCTTCATCCCTGTCCGATACCCGTATCTTGGATTCAAAATTTCTTGATGCATGTACCGTGCATAATTGAAAGTCCGATATCGGATATATCTGCCTCATCTCCTCTTATATGCCCGGAAGAATGTCCGCTAAGAAGAGAAGGGGTTACTCCACTCCTCTTTCATGGAGGTCGATCAGGGCATTTCTGTAGGCAATATGGTTTTCCACCGGATTAATGTAAAAGCCTAGGCTCTCATAATGTCTAGATTCGCTTATGCCCATGGCGAATATCGTACATTCCTTCTGTACTGTATCTCTTCAAAGGGAGAAGAACATGGCATCCAGGAATATGGCGATATACCTTTTATCAAGGGATCGCTTCTTTCACTTCTCTATTTCCGGTAACGTTATATCGGTTATGCGCGATATGGTCGATCTGCTGTATTTACTGTGTAACAATTCTTCAAGTATCTCTGCCATCTTCCTTGTGGATATGCCTTTGGAATACCTCGATAATATCAGATCCTCTATTCCGATCGATTGCTGGTACTATCCGGACAGTGTATGGAATTCATCATTACGGTCCCTTTGTACATTCAGACCATCTATTTTTCCATACTTCCTTATGAGATCCCCTTCATAGTATCCGTTATGTTTTCCACCATTCTTCTCTAAAAATGCCTGTATTTCTCCTTCATCAGAGATTCCATGAACTCGTTTGCTGTCGTCCGTACTATCTCAAATATCTTTGTCCGTACATTCTATCCATTATTCACTCCTTGTCAGCTCGAATGAGTATCCTTGATTTTTTCATGAATTTTGTTTTATGATCGCATGATTTCCTTAATCAAAATTCGTGCCATTATCTATATATTTTGCGACATCATCACATACATAAATGAATATCAGAACGCCTACTAAGAAAATAGCTGAGTTCATAGAGCCATTTCAAAATATGTTTAAGAATGTCTCATGGAAATTAAAAGAACATTCAGAGTTAAAAAAATATGGGATAGATCATAATATATTACTAGATGTTGTTTCTAGAGAAAGGAGAAAAATTTATTTTGATTATTGGAAAAATCTACCAAAATTAGTGACATCATCGTTGGGCTTAAAGTTTACAGACGGCACCCCCGTAGATGCATTGTATGAGGTCTTTATAGAAGGAATTTATGATGTAGATGGGTTCAGGCCCAAGATGGGTGACGTGGTAGTAGACGTGGGTGCAAATTACGGTGATAGTTCAATATGGTGGGCCAAAAAAAATTCGGAGCAAAGGTAATAGCCTTTGAACCATTAGCTGATGTATTTCATGAACTTGAGAAAAATATTCGGATAAATCACGCTGATGTGATTGCATATAATGTTGCATTGGGAAATGGCAATTTTATCAATGGTAGTAAACAAGGGAACATGTTTGTTGCCGGAGGGCAAGCAAAGATACAGACTTCTAGGCTTGATGATTATACATTTGATCGTCTAGATTTATTGAAGATCGATGTTGAAGGTTTTGAACACGATGTCCTTTTAGGTGCTAGGTCCACGATATCAAAATTTAAACCGAAGATAATAATAGAAACCCATTCTGTTGCGTTAAGAAAATTGTGTCATGAATTTCTTATATCACTTGGCTATTCTCTAAGCCTTGAAGGTAGGACTATTAGAGCCCATTCACCAGGAATGGATAAAGTCACTAATCTTTTCTATTCTCCAATAATATAATAACAGTTTAGAAGGGATTATCTGAATTACGTCTTCAATAGGCAAGACTTATAGTATCGTAGTCAATGCGTTTTCTCTAATGTATGCTAACGTTGCATATATTATAATGATCATTACATATAACTCATTGAATAATTAGATCATAACGCAAGATAGGAGCGATTCGATTCGTATGTCAACATTGACTGGTGATATCTTCATTAGTTTGCATTAATGAGGATGGAGGTATGGTATTATGAGTGATAGAGAGAACATTCATTAACATTGATAAAGCATTATATGTACATAAAAAAGAGAAGCATGGAAAACTGCTAAGAAATGGAATATAGTATACTCATCGCATTAGCGGGTTTCATACAATGATGTTATTGATTATATTGTATGAATGAAATTAGATACGTATGAATATATCAACATATTAAAAAACTCATTTATAGATCTTTATAATATTTTATCATATTGCTAATAAATCTTTCCTTGGTATATCTACTCTTTATTTTAGATTCGAACCTATTTAGCATTTCTTTTCTATTTTGAATAGCGTATTCAATTCCGTCCAAAATGCTAACTTCATCCTTTTTGACGTAAACTGCAGAATCGCCCAGCAATTCTCTAAATACTGCAATATCGCTGACAACTGCGGGCGTACCACAAAATAAAGCTTCCAATGGCGGATATCCAAAGCCCTCATAGTCCGATAATCTTATTAATACTGAGGCTCTATTATAAAGTTTTACGAGTTCCTCTGTCGATATCCCAGAATAGTTTTCGTCAGCCCTGACCTCCTTACCTATATGAATATGATAATATCTCCCGTTTACGATTTTATTCACTAGAATATTGTTTTTATGTATGCCATCCCCAACCGTTAGCACCGTTTTTTCATCTTTGTTAATTGACTCTAGTTTCCTAAAAATTGGATCTATATAATTATATATCACAGATATATTATCGGCATCATAACCATCAGCAATTAGATCATTCTTCGTTTGCTCCGATATTGAGATTATATTTTTAAAAGATCTATATTTTCTGACTATTTTTTTAGAGAGCCTTTGCATTTTATTTTTTTCCCATTTGTAGTAAGTATCATGTATTGTAATTATGCTTTTGCTTTCATATTCTGAACCTAAATAGAAGAAAGGAGACAATAAATGTGGGAATTTTCCCTTATAGTACTTCTTTAATATTGATCTAGAAAGATATACGTTAAGCAAATAACCATTTGTTATGGGTGGATAGTAACCATAAATTTTCCTTCCTGCATAATCCATATCCTTATAGCGTTTATCCATCACTAATGATAATATGTTCTTTCCTAGAACAGCTTCCATTCTTTTGGCATATTCGCCTAATCCATTTGCTAGGGGAAGATTGTTAATTCCAATGATTTTATCTATGTTGACCATTATATTCACCTTTTCTTGCCCTGATACATATATTGTATAACGCTTTATCTCCTTTTCGAACTTTTATATAGGTATGAATATTCAAATACTATAATTTATATAATAATTAAGGCGTCTCGGCTTTTCAAAATAGTCAGACTAACGCGGAACATTACTAATAGAATTAGAATACTGGGATATACCCAAGAAGCATATCCCATTGATAATGGATATCATAATATTATTTTGTTTAATGATCGGAAGAAAAAGTATATTGACAGGCAGATGGTTAAAATTCTAATGCCACTGCAGATCTTCTGAATATCCTACAGATCCTCCAGGATATTCGTCCTTACCCATAAGAAAATCTTGATTTTGTAGGAATCAGCGAAATATTGTCATTACAGACATTATCAAAGAGGACAAGGAAGTTCGATTTGCATGCAATCAACAAAGAGATCGCTTCCCTTTATTCTATGAGAGAATGCGCCGCCATTTGTCCGTTCAATACACACATGCAAGTATTCCACTGCCATGGGAAAGGGTGTATGGATTACTTATAAGGATCCGTACAGCGGGTGGTCAAAGAAAACGAAAGGATATTCATACGGAAAGAAGTGTCACATGTCTTTGGACGTGTATTCGCACCTTATCATGGAGTGGATCTTTACCAGAGGTAATATCCATGATTCCCGTGCATCGCACAGGCCCATCGATTCCCTCAGGAACTTCGCATACTTAATTGCAGATTAAGCTTATGATACATCCGCGATATACGATTACATATTCGAGACACTTGGATGGGGGATATAACGTACATTCTCCGTACTTAAGGGTATAATGAACGCTGAGAACATCTGGTATATGAAGAACAGAGATCACGATACAGCGGTTGCATTAAAGGCGGTCGCTTACAACATCATGATTATATCGAAAAGGACGGGAGAAATGGCGAGGGAGATAATGAAAATCGTCGTTCGCTAAAATATGGGACGCCCTATCTACGATGAGATAGACAGGCTGACAGAGAAGAAATAGAATCTATGTGCATAAGATTCCTCCGTCTTAATGTAAAAAAGAATGTAATCGATACCATAAGGCTCATTAAGAATCAAAGTATCGCTATACTGTCAGATAAACTTTTTTCATCGAGGACGATATATTGAGGTAGTGTTGTATCTATGACCTATTCTATTGAAAGTATGTTTATATGTAAATAGATGATTCTAGACGCATATGAAAGAATACCGAAGGAAGAAAATTGTTCTTATAAAATGGTTTTTCGGCGAGCCAAGAACTGGTGGGGACAAGGTCTTTCAAGAGATTTTCCGTGCTTTAAAGGAATCAGATAATTTTCAAGTAACCATGATCGAACCATTTTTTAAGGTTACACAAGGATCACCTTATGCAATAAGATTTATCAAATTTGCTATTTTTAGGTTATATAGTAATTTATTGGCTCAATTTCTTATTAAGAAAGGTGTCATAGTTTATACCGGCTCTAACGCAGGTAACTTTCAATATCAACAACCACCTTCAATCGGAAAAAATAAAGACAAATTTAATGCTATTTCTTCTATATTCAACTTAGTGATAAAAGTCATCGATAATCTAAGCATCTTCAATAGAAAATCTATAATCCTAGCAATATATAATTCCAAGTTTACTATGTTAAAATATAGAATAGCAGATGCAAAATTTCATATAGTTATTTACCCAGGTTTATTACCCGAGATACCAAAAGTTATTTTTAACGAAAAAGAAGATATAATAATAACAATATCAAGAATCGATCCAGACAAGTCGTTAGAAAATCTTCTTGAAATCATTCCAAATGGAGACGAAAACCATTATATAATAGGGTATCTAGCAGACAAACAATATGCAGAATTTTTGCAGAAAAACTTGAAAAATTCTCATTTCATTTTCAATGCAACGGATAAGCAAAGAAATGATCTCCTAAGGCGGGCTAAAATTTTAATCCATCCAGCGATGTATGAAGCAGCAGGAATTGTATTTATGGAGGCTATGTCTTATGGGGTGATTCCAATAGCACACAATTCCGGAGGGGCTCCTGAGATAGTCCCAAAACAATATCTTTACGATAGTCTCGCTGAGGCAAGAGAGAAAATCAAGAAGTATCTTTCAGAGTACAATGAAACACATTTTAACGAACTTAGGCGAGAAGCTTCTAGATTTCTGATTAGCAAATTCCATGAATCCATTGAATCGGCTTTTACAGAATGTTTTATAAAGAACTAAAACGGCATATATCAAAATGAAAAATGATTGGAATGATCAAAATTCGCAGAATATTCATGAAAGAATTACTTAAAAAACTATATGGATTCCATAGAGAGGAAACGATATTCAAAAAAGTGACAGTGTCCTATATTTTGTGTAGGAATCATGGGAAAATCATGAAACAAAATTCATGAAAAAATTAATAATACCTCGTCTGAAACATGTCCGTTATGGCGTCCTGGGCTTTACGGAATCCCCTTTATGGATCGTACGTACACCTGTTCGTTGAGTTCGGCCACCCTCAGGTATATTATTCTTCATTGCATTCTCCTCGGATGGAAGTGAATCGATTATCTTGATCCTTCTCCTGATCTCCTTGTTCATTTTTTGATGATGTAATACCAGATTGCGATGAAATAGTAAACAAATAAATCCATATAAGAGGATAATTCATTGTACGTCTTTATTTTTTCCAGAAGCCAAGAACGATATAAACTTTTTGACAACTGATGCAGATTCTGGAAAAAGTGATCCCAGAAAGAGCTCTTCGTCTCTTTTTATTAGCCTAGTCGCCTTGATCATTCCCATATATGTAAGAGCTCCAATCAAGATGTATGGTACAAGAAGATAGAGAGCAGTTCCAAAATGAACTTCGAGAAATACTACGATTATGACCATAACGATTGACGAAATCCATATCTTCGTTAATCCCATCATATCTGTTCTGAAAAGGCCTGTCTTCTTGGCGTAATAATATACAACAATGAAAGAAGCCGCATACACCGATGAGAATCCAATTGAAGCACCTTCTATGCCAAACCTCGGTATAAGTAGGATCGAAAAAACAAGATTGCTGGCAAGAGCAGCGCTGCTTGAATAGATGAAGACTCTCGTCTTCCTAACTGCGGCTATGAGCTGCGTCATTACATTGCTTGTTATGAAAATAGCGGAGGATATAGACACAATAGAAATGGCATCGGCTCCTTCCTCGTAATACCTTCCTGCGAGAAGCACTATGATCATCCTTGAAAGCGCCGCAATTCCCAAGGCAGCTGGAACATATACAGCCGAAACTACCACGGTAGCGATCGCCGTTCTGGATCTTATATTCTCTCGATTTCCCATGCCATAGAATTCGGAAAATTTCGGAAGCATTATGTTGTTCAGTGGAGAAACGAGAAACCCTATGGAAGTTGCGATGAGTAGTGCAAAATTGTAAATGGCTAGCGATGAAAGTGGCATAAGTCCGGCAACTATGAATCGATCCGTATAGCTTGCACCGTAGCTAATTATCGATGATAAAAGAACTGGAATGGAAAATTGAAATAGTAGTGATGGGGTCAATTTCCGTGGTGTGCCCCTGTAATTCCTTGTAGACGTTATTATGAAATACAGATACATGAATACGCCAAAGAATATGCCCGCAGTCCATCCGATTATCAAATACGTAAGGGACTTAAAAAAGAATCCCATCATCAATGCAATTGAATAATAGGTTACCCATATGATTATGTTCATCAATCCGGAAGTCCTGAAGAGCTGCAGACCAAGAGCGGCGCCGTTTAGTATCCCGAATAGCACATTTCCAACAAGAACCAGGCTTAGCAATCTGATCAGATTGGAATAACGGGTCGTGTGCATGAAGATTATCGATATGCCAGTTGACGTATACAGCATGAAAGCCAATCCTCCTAACGAAAGGAGAAAACCGAGAGCGAGTATTTTGAAAACAATGCTTTTAGCCGTGGCGTATTCTCTCTTCCCCAGATGGTATGAGGCAAAATGCTGTACAGCTGTTCCAAGCCCCATCGAGAATATAAGATTGAACAGCCCAACAATTGCCAGGAACAATGCAACTGCCCCGACATCGGTTGAATTGAAGAGGCGAACAAGAACGACATAAAACAATGCCCCAGAGAATAGTTGTGCGCCTGCACCTGTATATTGGTACAAAACATCGGTTCCAACAAATGATGAAGAATGGGTCATTATGATCCATATCCTTATCTTTCTTATATATTTAATTTTTGAATGTATGTATCAGACAATAGTTATTTTGAACAATGCAAACCCTAAAAGAATGTCCGAGGTCAATCCCAATTCACCTCCCAATTTGTTTTCTAATAGATAGATTCAGAAGGTTCCAGAAATATCGAGAAGCCTAAAAAATATAATGATGTGCTCATCGATAGTGGGAAATATGGTAGGATTGCCCTGCGATATTGAGGGGTGGCGCTATATTGGCCAGTTTCGAAGGGAATTATCGCATTTTCACACTATGTTGTAGTATTTGGCTCCTTAAAATATAAGAGCCCCTTTCCAATGGATATTGTTACCTGAAAATCCCACACCACACATTGTCTGATAAAGGACAAAATTCATAGCGGATTCATTTATGCTTGAATTCATCAACATACTTCCTTCTATTGTTGTTTCGTTTATGAGGACAAAGTTATCGTCTGAAGCCACACGCAGAGTTATGTTATCGCTTGGATTTGCATCTATGGATTGAAGATAGAAAATCACACGATACCTGCCGGGATACAGTGTTCGGAGAGGTTCATATCAAGCAATGCTCATCGATGCGTTATGGAAGATAAAGTGTTGTTCCGCATCGTATAGTTATATTCATTTCCGTAGATGAGGAAGGAGGTTGCTGTCAGATTAAACATTATCGGGGTCTCATATACTGGAAGCCCGGTATAGTTGAGCTTATAAACCACGACTTCATCAGAACCGAAAGATTCCATATAGATACCGTAATGGGAAATGAAAGTCGCATTTAGAATCAAATTATCAAGCATTGGATTTCCTGCTTCGGCTCAATAACTGGAGGGATCATTCACTATGTATTCGAATCTGAAGGAATATATCATACTTGTCAATGTTCCATTTGAATATGGGGTTGTGTATGCATTTGGATCGTTTGAGAACACGGGAAACAAGTTGTTTGTTGTCAACAGGTATGGATTGCTATCACCTATCGTCTTATGAAGCGCAAAAGCGGCTTCTGACGCATTTCCGACCTTAAGGGAGGGAAGATCGACCATTGCACCCTGTTTTACAAATATGCTGTGTGGTGCAATAGGTGTCATCGGTATCTCAAGTGCAGTTCCCACAATCAAAATCGCAAGGATCAGTATTGCCATTTTCTTTACGGCTTCTTTCGCCAAATGATCATCAATTTTATTAAATTTTGATATCAATCCTAGAATTTTAGAAACCCCATAGGCGGTAGAGACATAAACGAAAGGTATCAACATCACCGTGTACTGATATCCAAGCTGATAATATGCAGGGTATCTGGAGAGATACGCAAAGAAGAAATACGGAATCGAACCTAAGAGCGTGGTAGGGCTGAGAAACGCTAAAAATCCCGTGCTAGCGAACGCGTACATGAAAAATGAAAGCTTCTGTGGAAAATTGTAAAGGAAATAGGTGATAAACTTCCCCGGATCTGATAGCATAATTGATAATAGGCCAGTTATGCTGGATGAGGCCATGCCGACCGGCGTTAAGCTACCTACGCTGGCCGATCCAGACGCGTGATCAATGAAAGCTTTCATTAAAGGTACGGACATTATATAGAGGAACGAAATGGCAAAGAATGAGGCAAGCAATGCGGTGTTCCTCTGTCTGATCAGATTCTTCAGGCTCTCTAGCTTAAGAGATTTCAAGGAGATAGGATGAAGCATGAGGTACTGAGATATAGCTATAAAGAGTGATATGAAAACGTATCCTGAGTGCAGTGATACTATGAAAGCCAAGAAAACAGCATTCAGTACCCAATTCTTCCTGAGAAAGAAATAATATGAAGAGAAAACGAAAAGGTTCAGGAACATCATGATATGAAAGTCAAATGAAATGGGGCTTTCCGTATAGGGAGAAAGAAGATATGAAATGGATATTGCCAGTGCGATAGGACTGGCCACATTTTTGTTGGTTTTTCCTACGAGGAGTCTCTGGGCGATCAGGAACAGGGGAAGAGACGAGAAACTTATCACGATCGATTGGAGTATGAGCAATGTCATGGGGCTTGGTGCAAGGGCATATAAGGGATATATCAGGAATAAGATCGGCGAAAAGTGTTCTGCAAGAAGACTCTCTCTCCTATGAGCGTTGAATAGAAAAATTTGCCATGAATTGTTGTAGCGTATACCTGCGAAGCTATGCCAAGGTCATATCCGGTTGCATTCAATGAAATATATTTAGTGATTGAATATACTGAAAATGCATAGGAGAAAATAATTGCGATTATTATTATAGCAATAAGATATGGATCCCTCTTGATCATCTTTCCATCTCCTGTAGTGTTCATTTATGATTAATTTCGATTTTGAAATTAATAATTTTATATGTATACACCATCATAAATCCATATACAAAACTCCATACAAATTACATACACAAAATGCTGGGCAGATTGTATGTTCCTAAAAAATAAGCTTTCTATTTATGTCTTATACCGATGCTCTACCCTTGTCACTAAGAGGATTTCGGTCATGTAAGTTCTTATGAATCGAAAACCATTAACTATTTTGCTGCCCCCTTTCTCTCTCTCCTTAAAGACATAGAGCACATCCGCGACCTTAACTCTTGGGTTTGCAGCAAGCAGGAAGAGAAGAGTCTTATAACCTCTCCATTTCTCATCTATCGAAACATTCAAATGATTTCTGAACCCGAAGTATTCCGACATGGGATCTGTAGTTTTCCTTGAAGACTCAGTCGGTATCTTTGAGATAAACATGGCCGCTCTAAATCAGTCCTCTTGTTGATTTTCTGTCCCCCGCCGATCCTCCTTTGGCATATCTACTCGCAACAACTATATCATAGCCGTTCATTAGCTTATTATATATAGTATTCAAGTATTCTGGAGGATGCTGATCATCCGCATCCATGATGATAATGACGTCGCCATCGGCAACTCTAATACCGAATAAATTTACTACGAGCAGTGACCTTTTGCTATCTTCAAAAACGCATTTTGATCTTCCATTTTTCTATACATAATCCTTGATGAAGTCCCTTGTATCGTCAGTGCTTCCATCATCCACGAAAACAAATTGGTGTTCGAGCTTTGCTTTATCATCTATTTGTTTAACCAGATCTGGTAGATTATCGATCTCGTTTATGGTACATAAAATTATGGAGGCTTTCATTGAAACAAAACCTCTTCCCTTTCTAACTTCATCGATCCGATCATGCTCTTCATAGCTTCTTCTATTATTCTTACATCAAAATACAAGGAGGCTTTTTCTTTTATTTTCTTCCTCAACATGAGATATTCCATAGGATCCTTCTCTTTTAACTTTCTTAAACGATTTATTTCGGTAAGGAAATCCTTTGCATTACGGTCGATTATTATTACATTTTCACCCATAACATCCCTGATGTATACCAGTCCAGAGGTTCTAGTCGAAATGATTGGCAAACCACTGGCAAGCCCCTCTATGCTAGAAATACTGAGGGATTCATATTCTGAACAGTTGATCATTACGTCCGATTTTGCGAGGATATTTCTTTTTTCTTCCTCGCTCACTTGCCCATAGAATATCACATTATTCTTTTTAATTTTTTTCGCATATCGTTTCGTATCTAAACCGACAATGTGAAATTTTATATCCTCATCAGAATCTTTTAAGATCTTCATCAATAATTTGGAACCCTTGTTCTTAGTGAGTTTGTTCAGGAAAACCACATTGAAGCCTCTTGATTCTTCAACACGAAAATCGTCAAAATTGACTGAGCTTTGAGGTATTAAATGTATGTTGTTGAATCCCATCTTCCTATAAAAATCATACTGAAAGCTATTCTGTACCTGCACGGTTATGCTCCTATCAATAGATTTGAAGATCAATCTATTCAGAAATCTTAACACTAGTCGGTACGCGGGATTATTTCTTTGACCGAGTATCTCGAAATATGATCCATGGTTCGCGAGGATTATATGGTGCGTGAAAGAGCTTTTTCTTGCATACATTGAAAAATTTCTGAAGAGGAAATTTGGATTCTGAAAGTAATAATAATCATATCCTTTGACTATATTATATATTCTTCTAAAACGAAAAAGGCCAATCAAGCCGGTCGATTTGCTATGCGTGAGGCGCAGAATGGATTTCTTTCCGAATATGTCGAATTTAAATGCATTCTTCACATAATTTACCTCATTGACTGCTATGTGGTTATTTCTTTCATATTCGCATCCAGAACCAAATATCGTAACATCAAAACCCATTTTTTTAGCTATCTTAGATGTTTGCAGGGCATTTCGCTCGCCCCCACCATCGTACACAAGATCAGCAGATCCCAAGATAGCAAAGCTTGGACTTGACACTGAGAAGAGATCATGGTTATATTAATTAATCTTCTCATACTGAGTTATGACCGAAAGGCTTCTCCTAATTTTTAATCCGAATAATTTTACTTTCATATAATATTATTATATATAACAGGATCTTTGTGCCTCAATAAGAATACTAGGATCCTATGAACAAATTGTGTCGGCGATCATGGTATTATAGACTAAGGCGATGAAATTTATCTGAATACTTATGGCGTCCCAGAACTTGTGCATGCTCAAATCTACCTACTCTCTAGAAGATCTCCGTTACAGCATCCTCGCATTTATGGATTTTTTAGTTGAGCTATTACGCCATTTTTAGTTTAATTCTTAGGGGAGAGATGAGTTTTTAAATGGTATTGTGCATGGTTGGAAGTCCGATCTCGGATATATCTGCCTTATCTCCTCTTATATGCCCGGAAGAATGTCCGCTAAGAAGAGAAGGGGTTCTTCCACTCCTCTTTCATGGAGGTCGATCAGGGCATTTCTGTAGGCAATATGGTTTTCCACCGGATTAATGTAAAAGCCTAGGCTCTCATAATGTCTAGATTCGCTTATGCCCATGGCGAATATCGTACATTCCTTCTGTACTGTATCTCTTCAAAGGGAGAAGAACATGGCATCCAGGAATATGGCTATATATCTTTTATTAAGGGATCGCTTCTTCCAGTTCTCCGCCTCCGATATCGTTATATCAGTTATCCTTGATATCATGGATCTGCTGTATTTACTGTGTAACAATTCTTCAAGTATCTCTGCCATCTTCCTTGTGGATATGCCTTTGGAATACCTCGATAATATCAGATCCTCTATTCCGATCGATTGCTGGTACTATCCGGACAGTGTATGGAATTCATCATTACGGTCCCTTTGTACATTCAGACCATCTATTTTTCCATACTTCCTTATGAGATCCCCTTCATAGTATCCGTTATGTTTTCCACCATTCTTCTCTAAAAATGCCTGTATTTCTCCTTCATCAGAGATTCCATGAACTCGTTTGCTGTCGTCCGTACTATCTCAAATATCTTTGTCCGTACATTCCATCCATTATTGCCTCCTTGTCCGCTCGAGTGGGTATCCTTGATTTTTTTCATAAATTTTGTTTTATGATCTTCCCAGGATTCCCTTTACACAAAATTCTTGACACTATCAATGTCGATATACAATTTTCAAACTTTATATTAATCTATTATTATCTTGATAGAGCATTGATAGGTCTTAATAAACGGAATATTTTACTCCTTTAAATATTAGAGTACCTGTCCAATCAATAGCCATTCCCCTGAATTCGACGCTGTATTTTGTTTCATTTAGCGTCAAATGTAATGTAACCTCTTCTAAATCACCGTTGGGCAATTCGGAAGAATTTATTACAGTTTGATTTAGTGTTACTGTTCCAGCATTTGTAGTTACGTCCAATAATATACTACTATTAGCTTCAGAATTTACAGATTCTAGATAATAGGTTATGTTATATCGGCCCGGGAGAAGCGTTGTGTAAGGTCCGAACCATGCAGTTCCCATGGTGGTGTTATGATATACGTAGGAACCATTTACAATCGAATAATTGTACTCTCCTGCAGCGATATAGAATGACGTTGCAGGAAGATAGGCAGAATACGGAATCATCAAGACTGGTAATCCAGTATAGTTGAGCTTGTATACTATCACTCCGTCTTGTCCAAATGATTCCATATAAACACCATAATGCGAGATAAACGTATTGTTATCTATTAAGTCGTTCATACTTGGATTAAATTGGTTTGACCAAAAACTATCCGGCTGATTGACCAAATATTCAATGTGATAACCATAAATAAGGTTTCGTAACTGGCTATTCCACGCAAAGGCTATGACATAAGCATTTGTGTCTTTCGCGAACACTGGATAAAGATTGTTTATTGTCAAAAGATATGGATCGCTTTCGCCTATTTCCTTCTGTAGTTCAAAAGCTATTTCTGATCCGTTATTATAAGCAAATTCGTGGAAATTTGCCATAGATCCACTTTCTATGAATATATTGCGAGGTGAGATTGGATCAAGCGGAAGCTCGAAGAGCGAGCTAACTATAACTATCGATATGACGCCAACTAATATTTTCTTTATAGTTCTACGGACATCATCGCTGTCTGTCGCTCTCGCGCTTTGAACTATTTTTCTGATGCCAAATAGCGCGCCAATGAATATAAACGGTATGATCATAGTGGAATACTGATATCCTAGTGAATAATAAGGGCCATAGCTAGACAAATAAGCATAGAGGAAATACGGAATATCCATCAGGAGCGATAAGGGATCTAGGAATACTAAAAATCCCGTATTAGCAAAGGCATAGAATGCAAATATAATCTTATCTGGAAAGTTAATTAGAAACGCAGATTCGATAAGCATAGGCCGCGTAAACAAATCGGTAAAAAGTCCAGCTAAGCTGCTTGAAACACTCCCTGTGGACATAGTAGATGGTGGGCTTAAGGCCACTGCCCCTGAGGCGATGAAAGTCTTCATTAGACTTGCAAAATACAAATATCCTACAAGCAAAATTAACGTTATTATTATCTTTATCAATGTTTTACTTCGAACAATTTTCTGTAGAACGTATTTCGATTTTGGTGTTTTTTTCAAATTATCTGAAATATTTATATTGGCGATTGTGCGGATTATTTTATGGCAATTTAGGTTTCCTTCATTCCTGATGCGAAATATAAATTGATATGAAATAATAAAGAAGACCATTATCACAAAGAGGGAATGAAGTGAAATTATAAGAATTAAGACTATTAAATTCAGAATTTTATACTTTTTCATAAAGAAATAGAATGAAAGCGGGACAAACAAAATCAAAAAAGGCATAAGATGGAAATCAAACGATAGTGGGCTTTCAATGTATGGTGATAATATATATGAGGTTGAGATGAATAACGCCAACATTTCAAGTAATATGTCCTTTTTGAAATTATTAATAAAAAATATTTCCCTCGCAAG
The DNA here is from genome assembly GCF_000195915.1 of Thermoplasma acidophilum DSM 1728. Lineage (GTDB taxonomy): Archaea > Thermoplasmatota > Thermoplasmata > Thermoplasmatales > Thermoplasmataceae > Thermoplasma > Thermoplasma acidophilum. Next base: position 753,700 of record NC_002578.1, read on the forward strand.
TAGATATATGACCAATCCAGAAAATGATATCATCACAGATTGCATTATCAATAATGTTTTTACGTAAGGAAAGAACCAGTATATCGGATATATAACAAAAAGGAATGGAGAAAAATGCTCAGAAAAAGAATTAATTAAAAGTGGATTTGCATACATAACATGCCCATGCATTGTATTTTCAAGGATAGAAACGTAAATTCCTAGATCATAAGCAGTTGCGTTGAGCGAAACATATTTAAGTATAGTATAATATGAGAATAAATACGAAAAAAGTATTGATATTGATAGCATAATATAGAAAAATGGATCTTTAAAATAATTACTTTCACATGTATGAAATGAAAATTTCACCATATGAAAAACCGAATGTAGTCCTTTATTTAAACTTTTATCCTTTGTTTCTGTCTAAATAAACTAATATTTCAGTACCTGATAAATTGATAATGGGATTTATAGGATATGAGCTGATCAGTTTCTTCCTCGATTATATATCGCACCTAAATTATATTGAATCCTGGTTATCGCTGTAATTATCGCGATCTGCTGGAAGAAGCTTATATATGTATTGCATTTACGATTGATATGATCAGTGTGATAATCACAGCATATAATCGTAAAGAATATCTAAAAGAAGCCATTCGATCTGTAATTGATCAGAATTTAGAAAAGGATAAGTATGAAATTATTTTGGTGTCTAATTTTGATTTCGATATATCAGATATAAGAGTCTCGGTAAAAGTTAAGAAATTGATTCTTGAAGGTTCTATGGGAGAATTCCTTTATCATGCCATTATGAAAGCTGATGGTGATATTCTTACGTTTATGGATGATGATGACATTTGGCTTCCAGATAAGCTCAAAGTGGTAGAAGAGACTTTCTCTGATTCAAGTATCATATACTATCACAATAATTATTTTTATATTAACGAAAGAACAGAGGTCATAGATAAAAAGAGCATATATGATTCAAGAGTATCTATAAAATATTCTATCAGATTATCAAAAGTTTCATCTTCCAAAGTTATTGCAAAAGCCCTAAAGTACAGGGCTGACTTTAATTCAAGCTGTATATCAATCAGAAAGTGTGTATTGATAGACTTCATGCCACAGATTAGAAAAATTATGAGCATGCCAGATAGTTTCTTTTTCTGGATCTCTCTTATGCATGGTGGCGTGATTTATTTAGATAACCAAGTGTTAACAGGATATAGACTTCATGCGGATAGAATATCTGGATCGAAAGAAAGCGAATCTCTTATCAAGGAACTTAAACGCAGACTTCCAACAATTGAGATGCTAAACAATATATGTTTAACGGAATATTCCAATGATAAACAAATATCTATGTGGCTTAACCTTTATATTATAGAATACAGACTTGCTATATCACTATTGAATACACAACCAATAATGGACGTCATTTCGGAATTTATTGAATTACTTAAGGTAAACATTGCTTATACGAATAAACTAAGACACAGACTTTTGATGATATCCTTACTATATCTTATTAATCGCAAGATGGCTTTGCAATTAACTCTCTTTCTTAGCAACAAATAATAACCTATCTCTTAAAAAATTATTAAAATCTGCATACAGCTAGTCTATGAGATTGCTCGCACTTTATTAGAATCATTTAACAAATAGCTTCCAGATCTTTTGTAAGATTAAGTATATTGCCCTAGAACATGTCCATTGTGACGTCATTGCTTTTATAAAATTCTCTCAAAGACCTGTCAAGCCACCATCTTGCCAATTCGACAACATCGAGATGGATAATTATCGTGGTGCGGTCCTCTGATCTATGTAAATCTATGATCTTTACATTTTCTAATTCCCTTGTTCATGTGCTCCATTACTCTGTTCTCTATTCCAAGATTACACTCCGCTATGAAAATAAGAAGCCCTTCAACGCTGCGTTCATCCAGATCGATCAGCATGTTCTTGGAGGCTAAGTGGTTTTCAACAGGATTGATGTAAAAGCCTAAAATCTCATGATAGCTATATTCGCTTATACTAGGGCAAATATCGTGCTTCTCCATTTACTTGTTTAGCTAGTTCTTGCACATCTATATGATAAGTTTTTCCCATCTTTTGACTGTTTTGTCCCAAGGATATTTTTAGCAAATTGAAGTGATGATGACCATCATTTTTCGGGTTCATTTAAAATTTGAAACGCTGCATCCGAGGGACCTTTTCTATCGTCATTTTTGACTTTTATACCATTGATTCCGTCTTCAATGGCGTCGCTGACTCCTAGCACGTCATAGGAAACCGTCGGCGTTCCGGCAGCAGATGCCTCAAGCGTTGAAAGGCCCCATCCTTCAGTTACGGAGGTATGGACGTTCATCTAGGAAGAACCAACTACTAGGGGAAGTTCATCATCAAATATCCTTCCCTTAAATGTTATACGATCTTCTAGGTTTAATTCCGAAACTAACTTCCTTAAATGGGGTTCTTTTGGGCCTGTTCTTTTACATCCTGGGATCTGGCTCTTAAATTCGTATTTGTCCTATTTTGAAATTTTAGGGGTTAGGAGATTATATGGCGTATATTGGCCGTCTTATTTAATCATATATCTTCATTGCTAACCTTGCATATAGGTGGTATTGGCATAGGCGAGCCATTATGGTTTATTTGCAATATTTTGGTTTCTTTTATTTTTTCTTATAAACTTTTTAATTCCATTCTACATAATAACAATATTTCCTATATTTTTGCTCTAATATACACTTTCAGTCCTGCTATGGCCGTTTTGACGTATAGCACTAGCTGGGAAACAGTCCTATCTTATGCTTTTTCTCCATTGATTTTATATCTATTATATTTGACATTTAACAATCTTGAATTAAAAGGTCTGAGTTTCGATTTAATTTTGATATCGATATTTATGTATGTTTATTATTTTGATACAGACGTAATAATGTGGGAAGGAATATTAGTTGTTTCTATGCTTATATATTTGACAATAAGCCATACAAACAGAAAAAATTGTTCTTAAATTCTGGAAAGGCTGCCTTATCTATTATTTTATTTAAACTATTTCGGATTCTATGGTTCTTATAATCTCCTTCATTGCAGAGCATGGTGCATCTGCATTCTCAGTGGCGGACTTCGGTGCGCCGATAATTAAAGATATTTTGATCGATTTGGAAGGCAATTTTAAAGGATACTAGTTGTATTAATATGTTTATTTAATATGGGCTGTATCACTGTTTTTCTTATTTCTTTCTATTTACTTCAGGAAAAAAAGTTAAGATGATAGAAATAATTATGTCTGTCTTGTCTTTGAATTTTATAGTACCAATTGTATAGATAATGTTTAGATTTAATGTAGAGCTTATCGCGATAGTAGTAAATAAATATATCTCTATAGTTGGAGAATAGTCTGTCTCAAGCGGTTTTATCATGGTATCTAATACGATAATTTTTGACTGCCATTCTCTTTCAAATTCCATTAAACCATTATTTTAAAAATTTTTTAAAAACCAAATTAAATAGGAAATCGATAAACAGAGTCACGATTATTTTGATCATTGCGATAATATTAATATTTTCTGATATTACCATATTAGTTAAATATGGCCACACTAATTTTCCCAGCGACATTGAACTACACAATCATTCGCAAAAAATTTTTGAGCTCCTTTGATGTTCCTGAGAATATTACGATTTTATCAAATTGGTTCTATCATAATACAAATATAAAGTCTGGATATAAGATATATTCAGGTTCTGTTTTTACAAGCACTAATTGGCCATCGGTACTATGACGGATGATACACCGTACGTTAATCTGTCAACATCTGCAGGTGGTGCCATATCAATTATGGAACATGACGGAAACTTAACGCCACTCGCACGTGCACTCCCGATGGAAGGAGTCGAATATTTTATAATATATAAGGGTCCGAACATCAATACAAATATTGTTTATACCGGTCTAGCTTCATTCACTGAGTACGGATAACTATTGCAACTATCATATGCGCCAATAGGTTCTTGAGAGAAATGGGCCCTTCTTTTGAATAAAAGCAATGCATTTAAAGAGATTGCAAATATTTGAGGATCGATCATTTATAAAAATTTATATTATAGTAGAATTGTTTATATTTATAATCCTAATGGTACCAGTTATAATTATATAATGAATCATTGCTTAAATCCTATAAAATACGGTTTTTATGAAAATAATATAGAGTATTTATCTAAAAGTGTCAACATAACAAATTGGGAATATATTAACTATAATATATGATTCATCGATAATGAATCGTATGCATATAAAATAATAAATTCAAGCAAACAATTTGAAACCTCGATTGAATCAATTTTGAGTGTTACTCCCTATTCATTTTATTATTTTAAATATTTTATTGAAGGCAGTAATATGGCCTATAGTGTAGAAATGATTGGATGGTACAGTTTAAATGGAACACAAATTGGTAATGTAAGCAGCAATGTTTCCTGAAACCCTTGGTAAGGCAATATAATAAGGTTGACGCAGGGCAGTTTTCTAGTTCAAGCACCTTTCGGTGCAAAGAAAGCTTATATACGGCTAGTCATAAACATAAACAATGGCACAACAACTGAAATTAAAAATATCTCCGTGGCCGACGTAATTACCAGTAGGATAGATAGATTGAACTATATATCTATCAAACCATATTATATAGAAATAAAAAATGTTCCTAAGGATGCACTTATAATATTAGATGAGAATTGCTTTAATAGATGGAAAATATCCGGCCCGTGGACTTCAAGCGAGCCATTTAATAATTATATGTACGTTGCCAACTCTTTTTTTATATGAAGGCAATCTTTCAAATGTGAGTATAATGCTTATGACTCAGAAGAATTATGATGATTTTCTTTTATCGCAATGCAGTATTTGGATAGCAATATTTTTATCAGTACCTATCATATACGTTATGGACAGGAGGATTCATCGATGAATAAGTTGAAGATATTATTTGTTCTCTTCACAAATATAAAAACAGGTGCGGGTACAGAAAAGTCCCTATATTATTATTTAAAATATGCAGACATTTCAAAATTTGATATCACAGTTTTACAAACAAATCTAATGCCCGGTGGCCAGAGATTAAGTGATTCTGATCTGGAAACAATAAAGAATAAGGCCAAATTCATAGAGATAAAGGACTATAGAGGTCTTTTAGGTTTCATTAGGAATAAATATCTTTCTTATCTTTTAAATTTATTTATATTACCCATGCTATTAAAAATTTGTAAGTATACAGTGTATCATAAAAAACTAAAACAATTGAAGGATAGCAATGTTATATATTTATTCAATAATGATTATTCGAATTTGTTTTCTCATAAGAGTGTCGTAATTGGAAGCAATCATTGTGCTTTTGATAACCTTGATTCATTCAGCCAAAAATTAATTGCAAGACTTCTCTCACTTCGTATTATATTGCCGTCTATTACTGCTTTTCATTTGTTTCCTCATAATGTAAGCTTTAAAGAGTATTTTGGGAATAAACCATTAATATTATTAAGCAATGGCGTAGACACAGATCTATATTATCCATCGCATAGCCAAAATTTAAAGACTAAAATACTCTTTGTTGGAAGACTAGAGGAAGTAAAAGGTATTTTAATGGCAATAAAAGTTTATAATAATATTAAAAAATGTTTCCTGTTGAATTTGTTATAGTTGGTTCGGGCAGCTTGGAATCTGAAGTTGATAAATTATGCGCCAGCGACACTAATGTTAAACATTTTAAACACGTTGCAGAAAATGATTTAGCCAATATTTATCGATCATGTGACATCTTTCTGTATCCGACGCAAGGTGATAGTTATGCTCTCGTAGTTTTAGAAGCTCTGTCATCTGGGTTAAAGGTTGTAACTACTGTTAACATATATCGTGTGTATAATGATTTTATAAGATTTAATGTAATAAAGTTTGCAGATTTTGATGAGAAATCTTTGACGCAGGCATTATTGGATATAAAAAACACGGTGATAAACAAGAATGAAATACATAACTATATTGAGAAAAATTATAGCTGGAAAAAAGTATCGGAGAATTTGTTTAATTTAATGTATAACTTAGCAGTAAAAAATTAAATCTATATTCTTGACGCATAAATATAGCCAACAGACATATTTGGATTGGATGCGTGTCTGTTATAATCAGATCTAGGTTTAGTATAACGAACCTTAAAACCACAGCGCCTAAGTTTATCCACTAAGTCATTATATCCATAATGATATTCTATCTGCATCTTAGAAAATTTCCTTAATATATCTTTAGAGGATGCCATTATTGCCTTGTATTCGCAATCCTTGCAATCTATCTTCAAATATGGATCAGCCAGATCATAGCGCAAAACTAAACTATTCAGGGTTATTTCATCTATATTATATCCATCTGGGCCCTCAACGACATTGTAAGCTTTGCTGACTTTCCTATCAACATTAATTATATATAATCATTTTTATATCCTAAAACGGCATTAATTGTAATTATCTCGTTTTGTAAATTATTTTTTCTATATTTTTGTTAAGTACTGAAAAATTAGAAGGATAAGGCTCAATAGCAATAGCCATTATTGCCCCGTTAACAACAAAATATATAGATGAATCACCGATATTCGTACCTATATCCAGTACTTTTAGGTCTTTGCGTCTGCTTAAAAACCGATATTCATTATATAAAAAGACTGCAAATGGATCGGAGGACTCCTTGCGATAATGAAACAAAATATTATATCCAACTAGCAGATAATTACTGATCACGTCGCCATATCCTTCAATGTTTACTTTAATACCTCTTCTATCTGTTGCCATAAACGGAAACACATATGCTTTAAGCTTTATGCCTGCTCTGATCCGATCTCTATAAGTTCTTTGACTATTTTAGCACCTTCGAATAGATGCCCGGCTCTATCTATTATATCCATTACATACGAATAATAATCGTGTTTATAATAACTTTTGAATTTCATAAAGACATGATAAAATTATAAAGCAAAATGAACCGGCTATAGGCTAAAAATTATATACAATATTCAGGCTAGAGGCTAAATAGACAATATTCTTATAAGCGTAATCGCAAATTGCTATAGTAGAAAAAATATATTGGAGAAGTCATAATATCCTTACTCAATCAGGACTTTAATAGAAGAAATTATGAGATAATTGTCGTTAAAGGATTTGATGACGAGAAGACGGATGAATTTCTTGACAGGAAAGAAATTATCAATGTCCTTGTGGATGGATCATACAATGGCGAGAGATTGGTTGAAGGCATTAGAATATCTTAAGGTCAATTGATCTGTTTTATGGACAATGACAATACATTTTCTCCTATAAAGCTTAGTAGAATATACGATCTCTATAACGCTATTCGTTTCGAATTCTATCATAATGCTTACGCGTCTAAACCAGAGGGCATTTTTATGCAGGCTGGTGATTATTTGTCTTTTAAGAACGATCATAAACCTAGAAAGCTACGCAAATTTCTAAAATACAATATTGAATATAAGTTAAGCATTAATTCTAGTTCCATATGCATTAAGAAAGATATTGTCGAGGATCATCTTGAGGAATTTAGGAGGGTAACTGTTGGTTAGGATGTATACCTATTCTACTTATATTTATCACATGCTCAAAATTTTATTTCTGATTACAGAAAGCATGGCAGCTATTCACATAATTCTCGATATCGCTCTGAATTTAGGAGAAGAGAACTTGTAAGAAATAGCGATGCAGATTGAGCGTGCAAACTATACTATGATATTGCAGAGCACAAATTTTTAAAAAAATCACAGGATATGAGGCTTTTAGTTATAAGATTCCGTTATATATCTGCGACTTCGATAGTTCACAATCGTTAAAAACAATAATGTTGCTATTATTCTTAGTAAATGCAAAAAGTTATTCGATTAAATTTAGATTTCATACTCTTGCTTGGGAATTCTGTCGAAGATATTTAGGAGCTATGCCTTTAATATATACTACTATTTAAGCCAAAGAGGTATGCTACGATCTAGTAGGCTGTCTTGTTTTTAGCGAATTATGATTTTCGTGATCTCCCTCCCCATTTCTCCTGTCATTATGTTAGATATGATCATGAGGTTGTAAGCGATTGTCTTTAATCCAACCGCTGTATCGTGATCTCTGTTTGCTAATGACAATTCTCGGAATCGATGTTTACTCAGCAGCAGTGATCATGTCTGAAATAAATGATATACACCGATTCAGCAGTAAAGAGAAACTAGCACCCTATGCTGGCCTTGTACCAAGGCAGAATCAATCGGGATCGAATGATCTCAGGGTCACATATCGAGGCATGATCCCTCCATGCTCAGGTTCGTGCTTGTGAACGCAGCACTCTTAGACGAATTCGAAGAGGATAAAGATAAAGTACCTTAAGCTTGTAAAGCGATTGGAAAAGAATCGTGCTATCGTTGCGATAGCTAGGATCCTAGCAGAAATCATATGGACGATGCTTTCAAGGCATATAGCTTTCTACGATGAGATAGACAGGCTGACGGAGAAGAAGATGGAGTCAATGCGCATAAGATCCCTTCGTCCTAACATATCGAAGAACGTGATCGATACCATAAAGCTCTAAGAATCATAATATTACATAAATGTTAGATAAACTTTTTTCATAGAAGACTCCCTAAACAAAAAAAATTAAAATCAATAAATCAAAAATTATAGCATTAAAGAAAAAGATTAAAGATAGGAAAGCGATTAAAGTTTAAGATAAAACAATGGTGAGAATTGAATGAATAATATTAGAAAGATATTTCCTATGATCTATGGATTGTTAAATTACGGATTATATTATTCTTTTTCATATTATGCAATGGAATTAATCTTTAGTGAACACTATAAGAAATGGAACTTTGTTCCTTTCAATTATTATGAATTTGGCACTGGGGAAGGTAATTCTTTAAAGGCATTCCTAAAAGCACTGAAACAAATCTCAAAACAGTTCAATGTTAACTTGGATAAATTTAACATATTTTTGTTTGATAGCTTCGAAGGTTTACCTGAATATAACGATCCAAGAAATGAAAATCCGGCTTGGCGAAAGGAACAGTTTAAAGGAACTGTTGAGCAAATCAAAAGTATTATAAAGAAGATTTTGCCTGAAATAGTATCGAATGTAAAATTTATAAAAGGATATTACGAAGACACGTTGACTGCTGAATTAAGAAATTCTCTAATTGATTATCCCCCTTCTATCGTTAATATAGATGTGGATTACTATCAATCTGCGAAGACCGTCCTAGAATGGATTTACAATCTCGCTCAAGATGGAACGATTTTTTATTTTGATGATATTTGGGAATATCTGGGAAATTTATCAAAGGGAGAATACAGGGCCATAGATGAATTCAATAAGAAACATTTAAAGGATGGATTTCAATTATATCAATTTTACAATTTTGGTATTCCTAATTTTACTGGAAAAATATTCACATTCAATAGAATTGATGAATAATTAATTTTAAAATTGTATCTTTAATGACATTATTATTAAATACATAAGATACAATGACAACAAGTTTGATTATGATGATGGAATAGTTCTTAGGAAACATATAATTGCTAATAGAATACGATATATGGGCAAGGAATTTAACAATCTTAACAAGGCATCTATATTAGGTATATATGAAGATTCATACCTTGAATATGAGAATTAAGGGCATTCTATAATTGGATTCTATCATTGAAGTCCAAAGACGTTAAGGATAGCAGGATATCACGGCATGCCCTCTACAAAATCAAAACAAAGATAAGGAGTGGAATGCATATGAACCCAAACGTCAGGATCGTTAAAATTCTGTTAACTGTAGAAAGTTAGCAAATCTATAGACACAAAAGATTAAAAAATTAGCTTCCAAATATCCAATGTTAGACATATAAAATATTGGCAAATTTTAACATTTGAACAACCTTGCGTTTGACCAAAATAGTCTAATAGACCAGACTTTAAGGTAAATTTAGATTATTAATATATTCAATAATATGCTTCTCATTAAAATCACAACTTTTTTTGACGTCTTATTTATATCTCCGTGAGTGTCGTGAGTATGATTCTCTTTTGAACTCTGATGGTGCCGCCAGTGGAATCTTCGATGAGATAAATAATGGAATACCATGGTGATCTGATTCCTATTCTAAGGAAACTAGTTAAGTACGGATAACGCATTAACTTGAATGGAATGGAGGTAAAAAATATTTCTAGAATTAGTCTTAGTCGATATAATAAGAAAATAGGATATATATGCAAAACTCTTGAAGTCATCTGGTGAATGATAACGTTATTATCACCGATTGGATATAGTTTGTCGCTGTATAACTATCGTTATACGGCATGATTATGGTCATGAATCGATTGCAGGCCCGTTATGTTCCAGATAGATCGGATAAACAAATCAGAGTACGCGCCAGGTTATCCGCGTGAAAACTATAAGGCGTCCCAGGCCAGCGCTGGCCATGGTATACTGATCGAAGATACAGGCCATACCGCAGCGAAATGACGGCCTGAATCCGCATTGAAGTGGCTAGAGGTGCGCGCTTCTATACTTCCGGCTTTACGTCTTGCTGTCAATAATATCGCTATTATATAGCTATAATAACGAGACAATTGATATCTTGTATTGCAACATGGCTTATCAGTCATCATCATATATGATCTGCTCTTATGCATTTTATCCATGTAAAATTTATAATTGATTTAAGGGGACATCGACTGAGTTATGGATATTTTATCTCTATTCAGTTAGCGATGGTGTAAAAGAGCCAATTATGATTTCGCCGGCTTTCGTCATGGAACTATGGGCATGTTTTGCACATCGCTATACGATGAAGCCATTTAAGCCTGATCTGAAATGAATCGTTTGGAGTACGTTTGAAATGACATGCAGGAATTCCATCATACCCTGTATAGGGCTAAAGAGATGGTCTAAATGGTTTCTGCTGGATAAGTATTCTGCTGAAACTAGATCAAAGGCTGAGCGATCGTATGCCTCGTTCAGGCTTTGAGAGAGGTACCGCATGGACCAGGGCCGGCGCTTCGTCCCATAAGACCTCATAAAAATCCATATAACTATGAAATATACTATTTAAATGGTCACGAAAAGCGATTTACTGCTTTCTTTTATCTATTCGTGTGGAAGATCAAAGAAGAATAACGAACCGATACCATCAGTAACGCATTTACAGGAAGAAATTTTCCTTCTCTTCAGAAGTGCTTCGTTTTCTGATATGATGGATAGTTATCATTTTGAGCCCCGCTGGTACGGGCCATTTTCAATGGATCTTTCTAGAGACCTTACCGATTTCAAGTCTAGAGGTTTAATCTCATTTGATGAACTGAGACTCACAGACAAGGGGTTCAAAATTGCGGCTTCAATATGGAACAGCTTAGATGACTTTGAAAGGCAGCAGATATGTGAAGTCAAGGCCAAGTACAATCATATGAGCTTACCAGAATTGATTGATACAGCATATTCAATGTACCCGAAATTCATCAAGAAGTCTGTCATCGATAAGGAAGCGGCGGATAAGTACTTCTCTGATTTTCTCGAAGAAAATAAGATAAGCGAAGAGGACGTTATTTCCGCTGTCAACCTGGCAAAGAAGGCAATGAGACATTGAATGCAGCCAGTAACAAAATTTTTGGAATGAATCTGAGGATAGTAATAGGAAGTGCCCGAATATTCTGTATGATTTCCGTGGTTGATTTCTCCCTCTAAATCAGTATTGATATATGTCAGATCTTATATCGTCTATATCGGTATTAAAGATATTCAGTATGGCATTTTCCAGCATTGCAATAATGTGCGAATAACCGGAAGACAACGATGACGTATATGGGCGCATAAATGCACATCAAGTCTGCAGGATTATTTTATGGTACGCACAGAGCCAATCAGGCCTGTAACGGCCTCCAACAGGAAAAGCAGCTTTTCAGGCACCATGACACACACCAAATAATTTGCAAACCCTTAAATAAAATGTATGGTTATTTAAACAATGGCCGAAGCGCCGCGCCGAAAAATAAAGCTTATCGTTATCATTGTAGCTCTCATCCTGATAGCTGCATTTGCAATATGGTACATTCATTCGACTGCTGACAGATACGGTGTCAATCCCGGCGGTCCGGTCAGAGGCCTCAATGTAACGAGTGCATACCTTGAAGGCTATGATTTCGTCTTTTCAAACGGAAGTCGGATCATAATAAGCAGTCCGAACATGAGCATGAACATCGCAATTCATCCGTTCATCGCCAGAGATGGATCGGATTTTACAGATACGGTCGTATATGCGGAGCTGAGCGTAATAAATAACAGCGTCCAGAAATCGGTGGTTCTGAAGGATGTCTGCTCAAACGGATCAATGACGTACATCTTCAGCCCAGAGGGAAATACAGTGGAGATTGCATATGTGATATCATATGTTGACGGTATGTACATTTTATTCAACTTCTCACTCGGGATGGCGCACTACATACAGGCTGGCGGTTTCTCGTACCACTACAATCTCACCAGCCCTTATTACGGCAATTACACGATAGTGCCTGTCTTCTGGCCGCCGCAGGTCTCATACTATTCCGATCAGAATATCCCCGGAGTCATCTCCTTCAATCAGCTGCCACTGAATGATATCTGCTATGAAGAGATCTCCATAACACCCGGCGGTGACTACCTGGAATTCATGACAGGGCCGTACAATGCCCAGCCAAACAGTTATTATTCCTATAACGCGTTTTCTCTGGAGGTGGAGTGATGATCCTCATGGCGGCGGTGGCTCGAAGATGAACAGGAGGATCATCGCAATAGTTACGGTCGCGATCGTTTTATCGGCGGGTGCGGTTCTTGCATTGCACTTCATTCCGATGCATGGCCAGAAGGCCGAACCCTCAAGGGCCCCATATGAATTCACTCCACGCACATTGAAAGCAGGGAATATCACCGTGGGAATAGGCGGTCGAGGATTTTTCAGCATTAAGCAGAACAACACCAGGGTAGTGTCCGTCGGCTTTTACCTGAATAACGAATACATAAACATAACAAGCGATGTCCTGTCGCTGGCAGGATCTGGAACGCAGGCCACGGAGGCCATAGGTATGCCCGGCGTGCAGCTTGATATACGATATGAACTGGATCCGAATAAGCTGATTTGCGCATTCACCCTGAACAACACAGGCAATTCCCCACTGCCGCTGGATATGATATTCAGCGTGAACACTTACAATTTGACCGATGTAACAATATTCAGTGGATCTCCGCATTCCTCAACAAATCTTACTCTTGTCCCGCAGACATTCGGATTCATAGAGACGTATCAAATACACAATGCGCCCATCTACGATTCTTACTGGGGCAACGGAACGAATATAAATGTCGACTGGTACAGTATGGAGGGGATGCTCAATGACGCAGCATTCACATTCACGGGAACTCCGTTCAACAGCACGGAGATGACGCTCGAATTCTCAGGAGTAGTTGAACCTGCAGGCTTTTCACTGAATGTGGGCCAGATATCGATGTCATTCTGACCTCAAATATTCATGAAGCCTGTTATCGCAATCAGACGGAACGCATGTATGTCATGGATTGTTCAATATTCAATTCCTATAAAATCGATACAATGTATACTTTATATTGACAAAGCCGGTATTGGCATAAATTTAAATACCACACTAACGGACTCTCGCCATAGTGATTTCAGATCAGAGCACGGATTTTGCGCCATTTCCTGAAGATTTCTGCTTCATGCCTGGATTCTGCATTGAAGTATCGATCTGAAAGCTAATTTAATCGGAAGGTATATGCATGATCATGATCCACATCAAGGCAATTCATGACCTCACCGTTCCGCTGGAGACCTATATGCCGATCTGGCCCACCAATCCTCTTCTTGAAATAAAACCGGTCGGAACGGTTGCCAGGGATGGCTATAAGATCGAAACAATAAGCGGATCGACTCATTCCGGTACGCACATCGACGCACCGGCACACATGCTCGAAAACGGTATCACGATCGACCAGATCGATCCTATCCGGTTCATAGGTACGGGATACTGCATAAAGACGATACCGGATGGAAACTTCGTGCGCTCAACGCACCTCATTGAGAAATGGAAGGAGGAATACGATGGTTCCATAATCCTGATAGAAACGGGCTGGTACAAGAAGCGCGGATTCACAAGGGAATTCCAGTACGAGTTTCCAGGCCTGACGGAGGATGCGGCCGAGTTCCTGATAGAGAGGAATGTGAAGCTCGTCGGCATAGATACGCTGGGAATAGAGCCGTACCAGGATTCAGATTTCCATGTTCACAAGAAGCTCCTGTCAAAGGGAATACCGTTCATAGAGGATCTTTACGGGCTGGATGATCTCGAGGAGGGGAAGCCGTACCTCGTGGTTGCACTGCCACTGAAGATGAAGGGAGCCAGCGGTTCCATGGCGAGGGTTATGGCGCTGGAGATGGACTGAGCAATCGTTCATTCAGTGCACTTCACAGGATCCGATCTATCCATCGGACCTGGAAAGAAATTCCTCCATGATCCTGTTCGGATATAGGGCCATTGCGGTACATCGGATATTGGAATATGGTGGTATCATCTATCTTCTTTACGGCCATGCTGCCCTGGTCTACCAGAATGCCGGAATCCGATCGCATCTTCTTCAGGGCCCTTGAAAAGTCGGAAATATCATAGTTTCCGCTCTTGACCTCGATTGGAATCCTCACGCCGCCATGATCAAGGACGAAGTCGATCTCCGTGTTCCCTGCCCTGAAATAGTAACCCGGAGAAAGAATTGCGGCCATCGCGTTTTCCATGAGTTTTCCAGCATCGTATGCATCCTGCGGGGCAAGCATGGCGAGATAAAAGGCAGGTGTATACGGGTATACCTTCTTCAATTTTCTGGATGCGGCCTCCACGCCGGGCCTGTAATTGGAAACTGTCCGTATGAGGAAGGCATACTCCATGTACGAGATGAAGTTCGAGATCGTTATGCGATTTCTGCCAAATGACGAGGATATCTTATCCAGGTTAAGGATCACGCCGGGATTCATCAGGATCGTTTCCATCAGCCTCCTCATGAGATCCATGTCCCGGATGCCGAATTCCTGCGGGATATCCCTGGTCACTATGCGGTCTATAACTATGCTCCGCACATAGCTTCTTATTTTGTATGGATCGTTTTCCCAGACCAGCTCTGGGAATCCGCCCTTTTCGATGTACTCCATGAGCATGGGGCTGAGGATATCCCTCGCATAGGCTACCTTCTCGTACGGGACTTCGTGGCCTTTCAACTTGCAGAATTCGCTGAAGGACAGCGGTTCAATTTTCACAAGCACAATTCTTCCTGCAAGCGTCTCAGATGATCCTTTAAGTACATTGAGTGAGGACGATCCTGACAGAACGAATTTGATGTTCGGATAGAGATCGTAAAATATCTTGATCCTGTTCTCCCAGTCCTCTGCCTTCTGTACCTCATCCAGAAACATGTATATGCGGGGGGCTTCGGTGATGGGCTTCTTCAACACCGTTTCCGCATAAAGGCTGATCATCTCATCAATATCACCTGATGATTCATCGAACGAGAAGTAGAGGATCCTTTCAGGTTCCGTACCATCCTTCAAAAGATCGCTTATGATCTGGTACATGATCGTTGTCTTTCCAACGCGCCTCAGGCCGTAGAAGAGAACGATGCTTCTGTCATCGATCAGACGCTTCAAGGCTGGATAATCCATGCGCCTGAATCTGCCTGTGAGATCCGATCTGACGGTGCCGGTGATCCACCATTCATTGAATCGATACAGCATTCTTTCATTCATTTGTAATATATACTATACGAATATTTCAATTATTCGTATAGTTAATAAAACTAATAGCCGGACGACGATGGATCTGCAAAGTCATAGCAATAACCTGGGGCGGAAAAATAATGTTCAGTATGAAGCCGCTCCGAACAAGAACGAAATATGCAAGTGACCCAATGCGGATATCGGTTTGCGGATAGTATCGAATGATAAGCGGAGGCTGCCGCCTGAATCATCATCTTGGAAGCAGTCTTATGGCCTTTTCCGAACAGACGATAACGCAGTCTCCACACACATGGCACATATCAATGTGAGACGTTCTGGCCATGCGATTTCCATGGGCTCTTGCCTCTATCCTTCCAATGAAGCTGAGTTCTGAAATCTCCTCAGCCGTCCTGATTCCTAATTCAAACACCTCATAGGGGCATGTTGAAACGCACTCGCCCTTATCTTCGCATTTCTCCGGATCGACTGACGGAAACACACCGACAAGCCCTGACTTGCAGTGTGTGATCTCTCTAGTAGTTACCTGAAGCCATGCTTCTACTCATCAGCAATGTCCGGGCTGTCAATGAATATGAAGCCAAAGCTTTTTCCCGATTAAAAGTGCAGGAATCCGTGCATGTAAAGCCCCCATGCTTTTCGGAGGCGTTCTTTACAGCGATTCGTCCTGATCTGAGACCCATAGGAGATCCGAAGCATGCGTATAGGAAATTATGATGAAGATGATCGCCGAGGATCCGAAGGCCATGGCATGGACGAAGGAATCGATCCCGGGTCTTATCGAGTAAAAGGCCTTTATATCCAGGGCCATGAAGACAAAGGTCAGGAGGAATATCAGCGCAAGAGAAGCAATGGAAAGTATGTTTCTGGCATGTCCGACCGGGCCTTGATCTGGGGACGAATCATTGTGCCTCAGCTGACCCATTGCGACCAGGATATAAAATATGATATCGAGAAGGGCCATTGAAGCGGCTGAACCCATAAGTCCGTAGACCACACCTGACTGCCCATAGCTGGACGCGGCCGGATCCGTAAAGAAGAAGAGGGCAAGATCGAGGAGGTTCGCTATGATCGATCCGAGAACGGAGGCCAGCAGAGCAACAGCGGTGCGCTTTATCCTGAGCTCCCTTGCGTGCGATATGTTTGCAGCGGAGAATAGGATCGCGAAGATCAAAAAATACTCCACATTGCCGGAGCCGTCGTAGATGAAGATGGAGGTCAAGAAGCCCCATGGCGTTCTCACGGAGTTGAATAGCCTATCCGCACCAGGATAAGAGGAGATCAGATAGCCCAACAGAAAGAAAAACAGCGCAAATAGGAACAACAGAGATTCAGATATTATCCATTTTCCCTTAAATCCATTCATGGATCGGCTTTGAAAAAATAAAAGGATTTACTGCGAGGCCCTGCGTAGATCGTCTCTTGCGAGTAGCAGGAGTATGCCAGCGATGATGCCATTGAATATGAGGGCAAGGACGCCAAGACCCACGGTGTCCTCCTCGAAGGCAGACCTTGCATCCCCGGCCATTATGTATTTCCTTATCTTCAGTATCCTGCTGAGGATGTATACGCTGATGCTTATCAAGATAAGAAGGAGTGGGATTATGAAAGCCAAAGTCGGTGGAAATACAAATACTGTGCCAGTTCCCGAAGGGCCTGCAACTGTGACTGCATTAGCAGCTGCCAGGAGAATGACAATTAAGCCCAAGAAAAATCCTATGAGTCCTATTATCGAAAACACCTCGGCTATCAGGATCATGGTAGGGGCGGAACCCATGTCACCGGATCCCTCTTTCGCAAGATCGGAGTATGATATTATTTCGCCGTTGCTGTCGAGGGAAAGAGAGAAACGCTTTTCCTCGTTGTTAAATATGAAGGAGCATCTTGCATTCCAGTAGCCATTGCTGAGCCTGTTCACGGAAAATACGTTAACTGATTCCTCTGATACGCCGTAGTTCATAAGTGCCCATTCTTTGACCTTCTTCACTATATACTGAGAGTTGATATCAGCCAATTCTTACAACCATAACAATATCTTCTTTGTATTATTTAAATATTATTCTTAAAAATTATGAAGACCGTTTGCTTGGCAATTTAGCCTTCATAAAGAGGAAAATAAAGCATAAGGATCCCTAGCAAATCTTCTCCTATGCTATGTAGGAAGCATCTCTGGTGGCAAAGCGGTCAACAATCTTCAACGGAGCGCCATACCTTGGCTGCGCATAATATAGCTGCGGAAATACTTCCCATAGATCCCTGGAGCTGATCTTCGTTGCCATGTGTTCGCCGCCAAGAACAGCCTCAAGTATTGTATGAGTCAGACGCCTTGCCGCGATTTCATCTGTATATCCAAGCGAATGAAGGTATTCATGCATCAGCACGACGATGACATAATTCTGTATCGCCTCCCTGTCGTTAAGTCTCTGTTCCAAGGCCCTTATAAGGGCACCGTTCATCACTATGTAGTTTCCACCGACCTGCCAGAAGGCAGCCACCTTTGGATCGAACTCACCGATGGCCAGTCCGATTCCCGCCCTCTCCTTTTTCAATACGGTTTTCACATATCCCTTGATCTGCGAAAAGATTGCATCGTAATCCACATCCATGCCGGTATCGGTGATCTGCCTTGCCCTCATTGCCGGATTGAACCTCTCGTTCTTTTCGTCACTGTAGAAAAATTTCATAACTAAATATTTGAAATGTGGATAAATACATGATGTGAGAAGATAAAGTACAAATCACGGAGTTCATGCAAAATTTCAGCCTGATTGTGAAAAATAGGCCATCCAGGCGAAGGTCATTCATACGATATATCCGATGATCTGATTACTTTGCCGAACTCACCGTCAATCGACGCGATGTTAACCAAATGTACAGTTTCTGCCGGTATCACCCTGCCCCATGGATCACTGCGATCGAATGTGGCGCACGCATCCTCCACGAGGTACGCTTCAAAGCCCATATTTCCAGCCATTCTGACAGTCGTGCTCACGCAGTGATCAGTTGTGAGTCCGACCACGAATATCCTTCGCAGGTCGAGCCGCCTGAGGATGACATCAAGGTCGGTGCCTATGAAAGCACTGTTAACACGCTTTGTTATAACAATTTCTCCCTCGGCCGGAAGAGCCTGATCCTTGAATTCGAATGATTGCATCCCCGGCCTGAATGGGGATCTCTCGTCGTACGAAAAATGTCGCACATGTATTATTTTAAGGCCATGATCCCTGAATTCCCTGATGAGATCAGCTGTCCTGTATTCCGCATTTGGATTGTTGCGGTGTCCAAGGCCAGGATCATCCCATGCCTTCTGTACATCGATTACCAATAGGGCGCTCCGCTTATCGGTAGCCACTTTTTTATCCATGAAGCATCATTCGATCTCTGTATTATATTTTTCACCTCCAGCGGAAGGAAGTATGTCGCCCGTGATCACAGCGATCATCATGAGCCTCGTTCCGGCAGTGGATTTCCGGAAATTCCAGACCGGACAATGCAGGAAAGGCCATGGGCGGATAATGTGTGCGTGCGGATACCGGATCGGACAGTGAATGCTGCCAGAAAAAAGCCGAAAGCTCGGAAATAGCGGGCATGCACGTTTATAGAAATTCGATGAAAATTTGCAACAAAACCCCTGCCATTAAGGCAAACTGAAAGAAGAATCGACGGACAATGCTGATCATTCTGGGAGGACGGTTCGGATGACCATCGATTCATGGAATCCTTAAATAGACTTCAGAACTCATTTCCTGTGTTGCATTTTAAAAATCACCATCCCCAGACTCCGTATTGCAGATATAAGATCTTTAACAGACCGCGGATGAAATCTTTACCGGAATGCAGATCAGATTCCGGAGTACCTGGAATCACGACGCCGAAACAGCGTATTATTTGCCGGATAGCTTTGATATGATTGACACGTATTTGCGGTAGAATTCCAGACCCTTATCGGTTATCTCCACGATCACCCGCGGGGAACTGAAAATGGAAACCTTTCTGGTCTTGAGGTATCCGGCATCCTCAAGCCTATAGACATGATTGGATATGCTGCTCTTGCCGCAGCCGGTGAGCTTCATAAGATCTGACATCCTCATCTTTCCGTTCATGGCCAGTGCAACCACTATCATGATCCTGGTGGACGAATCCATGGGATCGCGGGTGAATTCGTAAAATATGGATCTGATCAGCGAGTCATCCACATGCATCTCTTTCCCATCAGTCACCGGAGATCACCGTTTCCCCAGCTGCGGATATTATGAAATAAGCCCCTGTGAACAGCCACAGTGCAACAGTAACTGCCAGAAGGATGATACCGACGTAGTAAAACCAGGCAGGGAGTATACGGAAGTCGGAGATGTAAGAGACGAGAAGCAGGGCCATGAATGCGGAGAACGGCGCCACTGGCAGGCGCCTGGTACGGATCATAGATCTCCTGCTGTTGGCGAACATGGCAACGTCAGCATAGGCCACCGCCAAAAAATTGAACGTGGAAGAGATCAGCATGAAAGAAGTGCTGTATCTGTACGGGAATGATATGATCTGCACGGCCGCATCCAGGATTAGCAGCACAACGACGGCCCTTGCGCCCATGAACCGGATGCGCAATCTGAGGTTTTCCGGTGCGATCTCCAACGTGCGGGTGGTTTTCACGTATATCTTGCGCCATAGCAGTATCGATACGATCGCCATGAAGAAATCCAGCACTGAAAAGACGAACATGGCTGCCGGAACGCTTGGAAACAGCGAACTGGCCAAGGAGGATGAGAAGGAAAAGAAGAGTATGAGAACACCGATGTTGATGTAGAAGATTCCCCATATCCTCTCAAGAACATGGTCCTGAAATTCCAGGAGATGGCTGTTGATGATCCGTATCTCCTCATTGATCTTTTCGCTGTCCTCTGACATATTCCACCATTCTGATGAAGGCCGTTCTCAGATCTGACTGTGATCTGCTGCATGATATCAGTGAAACCCCATCTCTGAAGGCTAGATCACGCAGATACCCGCAAGGATCTGTACTGCCCGAAAATGCAATGCTGATCCTGTTGGGTACATCCTCCATCCTGACATCCATAACGCCCTGCATGCGTTTAATGGTTTCCATCAGTTTCCCGTCTATTCTGCTGAATTCCGCAACAACCTCAACAGATCCTGCACTGGCATACAGATCTTTAATACTCCCGTCAAAGATCACATGCCCGGAATCCATCACCGTTACGGAATCAGATATTGTCTCTATGTCGCGGAGCTGATGGCTTGATATAAGAATCGATTTTCCCCTGTCACGCAGCGATCTGATAATGCCGAACAGTTCCTCCACCGCAGAAACATCCAGGCCGGCTGTCGGCTCATCCATGATGATAACGTCCGGATCGGACAGCAGTGCGATCACTATGTCCAGCTTCTGGAGCATACCCCGGCTCAGGCTCGATACGCGCTTCTTCATGTGTTCCTCCAACCCGAGAATGCTGACTATGGGCATCGCCCGTCCAACGGCCTCCGCTTTACCGAGGCCCATCATGCGGCCATAGGATACTATGCAGTCATGTACGGTGAATACCTTGGGAAATGCCGGCAGTTCAGGGACATAGCCTATGTGCTTCTTCAGATCCTTGGAATTCCATGGGTACGTAGTGCCCCTGAATGATATCTCAATGCTGTCAGGTTCAAGCAGACCCGTTATGCATTTCATTGTCGTGCTCTTTCCTGCACCGTTATTACCCAAAAGCGCGTGTATGCTACCGTATCGTATTTTGATCGATGCATTTCTGACACCAGATCCACCAGGATAGATCTTACTGAGATTCCTGACCTCCAGGAGATTGCCATTTTCCATTCAGAGATCACCCCTCCTGAATACGATATAACCAAGCATCAGAAACAGAGATAGCTCTGCGATCGATGACGCGAGAATAGACGCTACATAAAGCGACGCTGGAACCTCGTATGTTTTGAAAGAACCGAGAACCTGCATGGTCAGCGATATGCTTCCTCCATGATCCAGAAACATCAGGAAGCCTGCGGGCAGAACCTCTGAAAAATTGATGTACGGCATTGCATCGATGATGAGGCTGAAGCCATGCCTGAATACGATGAAGAAATAGGCAATGTCGGAAAATATCCAGGCAGCAAACAGTGCAGTGAAGGTAAGCGATGAATTCTTTATGGCTGAACCGAACATGAAGCTTATCGCGGCGTACGATGTGAGGCTCAACACATAGCCCAGGATGAAATATGGCAGCCAGCTGAAGTCGCTCTGGATGCCTGACACGGCTGTATTAATTGAGATCGATAACACGATGGTGATCAGCGACAGGATCGTGAACATGGCGATCTTCTCGATGACCTTCCCAAAGTAGATCTCCCATCTGTTGATCGGAAGCGAGTAGAGTCTCGATATGGTTCCGTTTTCGAACTCCCCGGCGATCGAATCCACTGATAGCAGCCCGCCCGTTATGAGGCCAAAGAGGCCTGCAACTATGGTGTCGAATTCCTCCGCTACCGTGTACATCCAGTCCCATGCTTCTGGTCTGTAGGTGAAGAACGTTCCGTTGGCATATTTTGGAATCAAAAGCGAAAAGCAGACGGCGAAGAATACCACCATTCCGAAAACGGCCATTGCTTTCTTCTTCCTCAGATCCAGATTCAGTTCGTATCTAATTACAGAATAGAGTCCATTCATCGGAACAAATAACGTGCGTATCGATAATAAGCCGCTGCTGCGTACAAAAATTGTACCTTACATCGATCAGACCAAGTTCCGTCCTGATGAAAAATGATGCGACGGGTATACAGAATTACAATTTGAGGATGATCAGAACCAGCACTATCACGGGCACCGTGAGTAACGCGCCCAGTATAACCAGCGACACAGGATGGCCAAAATTCATTGTGTATCCCACGCCAAAGCGCTTGGGCACGAGAATCCTGCCGTCGTTCCTGTTGACATAGAGAATGCCTGCCTTCCAGTACCTGTCGTCATCCTTCATTTCTCCGATATGCCTTACATCATCCGACGCTTTATAATCTACCCTGACATGAATTCTGCTTCCCATCTGGCCTGTTCCGGCAAACAGTGCAAGTGCGGCCACCGCTGTGAGAATTGCAGGCAGGGCTACAACCGTTATATCGTATGATTTCAGGATGCCCCATTCCGTGAAAGCGGAAAGCATGAACGTAGAGTTGATGAATGCCGTGACCAGAAGCAAGAATTTCACGGTCCTGGATCTGAAGATCCTTGCCCTGCTGACCGGATCGTCAACGGCATAGTCAAGCCTGAAGCTGGTCCGCCATATGGCCACCGCCAGAACGACCAGCAAGACGGTGATTATGCCGGAAAGAACCGGCAGGAGGAATACGGTGAAGGGCGATTTCGCCGAATACTGATTGGGAGCACCGGATATACCGTAATGGGTTGCAAACATGGCCGGTATGTGCGGATAATAAACGATGCCAACCGAGAATATGGCAATGATCAGAATCAGGCCCGGAAGTGAATATAACCATGGGAAGGATCCCAGGGTCCCTGAGGCCACCATGGCTGATACGGGCCGATCACCTGAAATGGGCCACAATTCTTTTTTCATGGCCGCAACGCGCAGGTGCATCGGCAGATATATAAGGAAGGCGACTGCGATCACGGTAGGCGTTGAGATGATAACAGGATACACCGTGAATCGCAGTGCATAGGATACGATGATGGCTGATGCGGTTACAGCGATTACAGATAACGTATAAATGCGCTTCATCGCAGTCAGCCTTGAGCTATTCAGCATTCCAGGAGGGATTCTTACACCGAACACTATGGATCTTTCCGTCATATATGGGATCAGGGATACAGTCAGGCCTGCTATAGCAGTTATCAGAAATTCCACGATGTAGAATTGAGCGAACGCGGAGATCAATGTGCATCTTCCCCATTGAAGAATTTTCTGGTCATATTGTATATCTCATCATATGATATGCCCAGCGCAGCCGCCTTTATGACGGACTCGTGCAGATCTTCAAGAACACGTTTCCTTTTCTCATCATCCGGCTTTCTCGGTGAAACTATGTACTTTTTTCTGTTCATTAGTGTGATGAACCCTTCCTGCCTGAGCATCTCGTATGCCTCGTTGACCGTGTGATAATTTACGTCGAGTAAACCAGCTAGCACACGGAGCGATGGCAGCCTATCACCTGGCAGAAGCCTGCCGGTGGCTATCGCCCCCACTATCTGCGAGTATATCTGGCGGTATAGGGGCGTCTGGCTGTTCGGATCTATGGTTATTATCAGGTCTCCTAGCACATGTTCTATAAGATATAGAACAATTTAAGGGTTTCCCTGTTAACTCATCACCTACGATATCTATCCAGGATACCGGCAACGTGCCTTCCTGTTTCCTGATCCTCAAAGAAGATGTCAATGCCCCGTATTCCTCGCGTCATCAGCGTGTAATAGCGGTTTTTTATTAGCCTCATCGCAATTTCAGGGCTCTTTCTTGCCATGGATTTGAGTGAGAATCTGTTTCCTATAGTATCCGTGATCACCCCTGCATCTATCATCCAGCCATTCCTCCATATGAGATCGCGACCCCATACAAGCCCGATATAATCTGCCTCGAATCCCTGCGCTCCGTAAACTGATGCACAGTACCTGAGCGGATCCAGCTCGCCTCTCCAGTACCTGGGGTACTCGGTTTTCTCGTTCATCAGCCAGTAGATGTCAAGACCGGTATCCCTGTAAACATCGAGGCTTGATGGAAGCGGGTATCCTATGCGTCTGTTCTGGTCGCTGGTGGGGTTTTCCCTGTCGCCTCTGGATTCCGTGAAGGCGCAAAGCAGTCCCATCTTGTATCCATTATTCCTCTTCCGCTTAAGATCCCCCATGAAATCCATCACATCATCGAAAAGATTGACCTCATAATTGAGGGTCTTTGGGGCATCTTCATCCCACAGTATGTGTCGAACAAGTTGCAGATAATCCCTGGAGAGCCTGAACGTTCCGGAAAGATTCATCTCCGTAACGTTTTTACAGTATTGCCTGAAGTTTTCCAGCGTTCCAGCTTCGTCCCCAATCAGAATCTGCGAATCATCGAAAAAATACACCTTTACTTTCGATCTCTTCTGCGTTGTCTGTATAACATCAGACGTCATCCTCTGCGCTTCATCGTAGATTATCAGGTCCATGTCGCTGTACTTCGAAACATCGAATTTCGGCTCACCTATTCCGGTGCCCCTTCCGGTTGAGAAGTACTGGATCATTGATCCTATCATAACGCCTCCTGCATTGAGGTCGAGGACCTGTCGCATGGTGTTCAGAAGCCTGTTGTTCCTGTATGCCAATAATGCATGATACCCATTCCTAACCGCATCAAGGAGGAGTTCCAGGGCAACCAGTGTCTTTCCTGATCCACTCTCACCGCGTATCAGAAATGTCCTGTCTTCGCCCCTTTCAACGGATTCAAACACCCTGTGCATTATCAGGGCCTGTTCTTCGCTGAGACCGTACCCCCTCGAAACAAGTGTTGAGGCAGCATCTGACAATATGTCCTGCCTGTACTTTATGATGAGATCTATGAGATCATCGCTTATGGTGAATCTCCCGCTGATGATTGGCTCGAGATCTTCCTGCTTCCCAGGTTCTCCTATTTTCCTTATCTGCTGCCTGAGTTCATCGACACTGTGTGCTATCTGGCAGGAATCAGACGTATACGTGCTATTGTTGTACATGTAAAGTATACCTCTATAATTGATCACGGATCCTGATGTGTGAAAGAACCTCATCTTTGAAATATAGTTGTTTAGCTGATAGCACGGATCTATGTGATAGGCCCCATCGGCAAGAACGACCATTTTGCTGATTCTTCCAATGTCTTTCCATCCCTTGGCCTCGATGATCAGCGCATTCCTGGTATCTACAACGATGATATCGGCGCGTTCGAGGCCGAACACCGGTGTTTCGGCAAGCAGTGGATAATCAAGTCCCATACTGAAGATATTCTTTCCGAGGAACGACCAGGTGCTCTTCTCCTCAGGCGAAGGATATTCTCCATACTGATCCCTGATTGCCCGGACAAGATCCTCTATCATATCGTCGGGCTGGCTGTAATGATTTATGATGATGGGTAGGCCCATGGAAACTTAACATCTTGTCCGGATAAAAATTTTGCAGGTTATCTCTATCTATTTGAAATCGTCAACGCATCTTCGCTTTCATTTATGATTGAGCACTCTGCAGAAAAACCCAAAAAAACGCCGTTCGATATATCGGGGATGAATTAGGTGCCCTCATGAAAATGCCTCCTGTTTGACGATAAGGAGGCAAAATATAGCGTATTCTTATATTTGATAATAAAGCGCGGGTTTCAGCGGCATGATGTCTCAAAACACTGCAGATCCGATCTACGCTTACGAGGAACGCTGTAATTATGGCTGGCTATCATATGCGCCTTCTGTTCGGCATTCGCGCTCGATCTACTGCTGCGCGTTTATTTGCAGATAGAACACCGGGCAAGGATGCATAAACGAATAAAAATTTAGAAGGTCATCGAGATCCATAAATGCTCGGCAGGTCAAATTCCATCCCTGCTGATCACATAGCCCACTATTCCCGCAATCAGTACCAGTATGGCACCCGCAAAGAATCCACTGTCGAATATAAAGGCCAGGAATGCAAGAATAGTGATGATGAACCATGATCTGGTCTTCAATCTATTTGCCATATTACCATTGGTTTCTCGAATGACCATGGTTCCTATTAAGAGTCCTATGACGCTCAGAATCAACGATATGAAGATAAAGCCCGAACCGCCTGTGTGGATAGGATTCACAACGAACGCACCCAATGAGAAAATGCGATAGGCCAGGGCCGTTATGAGCGCAACAACGGCATTAACAAGGATCAGAACGCCCCCGATGATCGAGATAATGATCATGATCGTGGTGATCGGCCTTATCAGTGTACTCTGTTTGTTCTGAAGCATGCCAATGTCATAATATGTATGTATATTTTTCTTTCCGAAAGGATAACCTGGCGCCAAAACTTCAGTAGCCACCCCTTATTATCCCATGTGTTTTTGCCTCAATTTCTGAAACTATGAATGGTCATATGCCAGTGATCGAAGATGGCCATCTCTTTTTCCTGAACTGTGTTCTACCTGGGGACTTTTTAATGGTCCAGATATGGATATATTCAGCGTATGCTATGGAAGTGCATCTAGGAAAATGTATTGATCAGAAATATAGATGGCATCGATGGCAGGGGTGGCATAAGAATATTCACTTTACAGGAATATAGCGGTTAAACATCGCTGCATTTTGATCTGAGCCCGACCAGAATGTACCGCCACACTGCGTTCCTCTTCTGATCCTTAGGCTCCATGGCAAACTCAGGCTCGTACATGCTCGATATCTTTGACATGTCCGCTCTGAATGGGTCCACGAAAATGGAAGCGACATTTTTCCTGATGAAGCCATCGGCGTTGATGAAGTAGCTGCCGCATTTCAGCACGTTCCAAACGTTCCTGTAGACGCTGAAGCGCTGTCTACCGGTATTGTGAAAGACAAGGTTGGATACAGCAAGGTCAAACTTATCTTCTATATTGAACGGCTTCGTTATGTCCGCCTCCACGACGGTGACCCTGTCCAGAACATCCGCCAACCTGAGGTTCTCAATGAGCCTTTCTCTGGAGTTATCCTTGAGTGATCCCATGGAAAAGGTATCTATGGCCGTTATACGCGAATTCTTGAAATAATCGGCGCAGAGGATGGTGAGAAAACCCAGGCCGCAGCCAACATCTATGATGTTCATGTCCGCATCTTGATCTATTCCGATCTTTCCGAAGGCCTCGGTGAACATTATCCTGGCCATATACCGCAATCTTTCAGATTCCTCCCGGGATGAATGATGGTATACGCCGAAGTCCGGATCAGCCATACATAAGCCTAAGTTCATAAGAGATAATACATTTTCCTTTCAGAAAATTTCAGCGGTATTCTTTAGTTAGGACATCAGATTTTTCCCGTGCACAGATCCCGCTATAAAAATGATGGATATTCGCTATGTTCCTCACTGCCTTACCATGAGCTTTGCAGCAAGCTGGAACAGCGAGATCGAGTGTATCCATACCCTGCCAGGACCGCGCATGTGTGCGAAGAAAAGGCCCTCCCCCTCCAAGCCGCCCAGTATCATGGTGCGGAGGCCGCCTATCCTCTCCACGTTGTACTGCACGGTATCGTCGAAGGCGAGAACATGGCTCAGCTCGACGCTGATCTCATCGCCCGCACCGAGATCCCTCTCTATGACCTGCCCGTGGCCGTGAAGGAATATGGAACCTGTGCCGGAAAAGTGCTCAAGGAAGAGACCCTCGCCTCCGAGCAGGCCCTGCCAAATCCCAGCAAATTTGGTGGAGTACTGTATTCCTGAATCCATGCAGAGAAAGGCGTTGAACTCGGCGATTATGCCGCCACCCCTGAGATCTATCCTGTGAATCTTTCCCGGAAGAAAACCTGCGGACGCAACCTCACCTGGCCCATCCACCTTCAGCAGGAATACGGCGGATCCGCCCAGCATGTGCGAGATCATTCCCTTCAGCCCGCCTGCCCTTACATCCAGCCTGGATTGCCGATCCTTGTAAATCAGATGCCCTGGCTCGACGTATACCGATTCCCCGGATCCGAGAACAGCCCTGAGGTACTGCACGTCTGTGCCCTGTATTTCGTAATCGACCATAAAATAGCATGTAAAATTATTATTAAATTTTATCTTAAAAAATTGTAATCAGAAATTTGAGTAGTTAATTTTCAGAGTCCGTAGGCTATCAGCAATGTATCCAGGTAATAGTCTGCCAGATCAACCGTAATGTTGAAAGCGTTGAATGATCCAATGCCCACGAAGTCGTTCCAGCCCTGCCCCAGGTAGCCGCTTCCGACCATGCCGGGGTACGGCTGCACGTAGTCCACCATGTAGTACGCCGGAAGGCCGAATTCATAACCGTAGCCCAGTTCATACAGTGCTGGCTGTATCCAGCCGAAGTATCCAACCTCACCATTAGGAGTAAGGAACCCAGATTCTATGTCGGCGAATATACCGGCTGATATGGGCGTTGCGAAGCTGGTACCACCGGCTACCCCGAAGAAGTCCCTGTACGCGAAGACCATTTTGGCTGCAGGCATGGCTATATCAGGCTGCCCACGGTTTGTGAACGTAGATGGGACCACTATCAGCTCCGAGCTCTGGTAGGTTGGCCTGGCGAAGAAGAAGCTATTGCCGCCTCCGGAACCAACTGGGCCGCCGTACCAGCTGTATTCAGGCTGGTACCATCCAAACTGCCCGGTTATGTATCCGGTCTGGTTCAGCACAGGATATATACCGCCAACGGACACTATGTACTCTGACGCCATCACCGTCAGGTAGTATATGCTGTGGCTGTCCGCGGATCCTAGGAATATGGTGGTGCCTTCGGCTGCGGCCTGCAGGCCTATGAGGTTGTATATCTGTGCAAAGCCTGTGTCATGGTGGAACTGAAGCTCTGCCCAGCTTCCGGATATTATCTGCGGGTGTATGACGTTCAGCATGTAGTAGAGCTCTAGGTTTATGGCATTGTCGCCTATTCCCGTCAGGTTGAACGGCTGCATCACATCGTATATGGTGGCGTTCGGTGCCATGGCTCCGGACCACTCAACGTCGAGATCTGCCTCAACGCCCTCAGGATACGGGTTCATGCCGTTCGGAGTGAGGTTCACGAACACGACCTGCGGGTGGTGTATCCCATACTGATCCCAGAACATGGATATTGCGCTCATGTTAGCGGATTCGCCCACACCGAGTATACCTATCTTCACGCCCTTGCCGGTAAAGCCAAGCTGTTCGAGGCCAGTTACGTTATAGAACTGTGCCAGATGAACGGGCGTCAGGATGTTGCTGGATCCGTTCAGGTTCTGGTCTGTGAGCGTTGAAATCCCGGACACCTCCGTCTTCAGATCCTGCCTGTTCTGCGTGCTCAGCAATGCTTCGCTTGAATAGCTCAGCCCGTAGACATGCATGATGAGGCCGGAGAACTGGGCAGGTATGTACGGATTCGCCGTGTTCGTCATGAAGACAGCGCCGCTGCCGCCTGGATATGTGAACTCAAAGTTGAACAGCATGGTTCCGAACGCCCTTTCGAACATGCCCACTGTTCCCTGGAGTACGATTACCAGTGGCGTATATGCGTATGACCATACCCTGAAGCCCATGGCCGAATAGTATGATTCCACCTGGGATATCTGTGACTGCGACGGATAGTACGATGCCATGAACTCCTGCGGTGTCAGGTAATCGTGGAAGTACGGGCTCATAGGAGAGTTCACTAGGGCAACGAACTGTTCCAGCTGGCTCAGGTTCGTCATATTCAGATACAGCGTTACGTTTATCACGTTGTCCGGGTTGGCTGGCCCGAGGTTAAGGAGGTACTGCTGGAACTCAGGAGCGGTCATCATGTAGGGTACGTTACCGGAGAGCATCACCGAATTTGGCGGCTGGAGATCTATCACGTTCAGAGGCTCGTAATCACCGCCATACTCTATCATTCCGCTGTCGTTGTAGGGTATGTTGCCGTTGAAGTTGTACCAGAAGTTTCCACCCTGGTAATCGCCGCCAACAATGCTGCCTGTCAGCTGTAAGCCGTCAAACATGCGAACGGCTGTGGCTGGCATCTTCGAGACGTTCCACATGTTAATGTATACTGCCGGAGATCCGCTGTATATGCTGTACGATGGACTGATGGCTGTTAGCTCAGTTGCGAAGAAGTTGTTGTATATTGTGTTGTTGGACGAGAATACCGCGAGGCCAAGCGGACTGCCCCACAGGTTCCATGCCTGCTCAAGCTGGGTATTGGCAAGCAGAGGCGAGTTGAGGAAGTAGTTGCCCCATACTGTGTTGTTCATGCCTCCGTAGATCAGCACGGACGAATCCATGGACATGAACGTGTTCGAAGCTATCAGCGAATCTGATGTGTTCCAGAATACAACGTTTGCAAGGGGCTCTCCGCTGTCGAAGGATGTGAACCATCCTGTTACTTCGCTCCCGTACAGTATGAAGTGAGATGAGTTGAATATCCAGTACCCCAGATAGTTGTAGGGTACAAGGCCTTCAAAGACAGCGTAACCGGCAAATATGCCCTGGTAAAGTACCGGAAATGTTGGCATCTGGGAGGCCATGGTGTAGGCAGACGTGTTGATCAGCATGACTCCCGCGAACTGCGGGAAGGAGTAGTCGTTTATCTCGCCGAACAGCGGGCTTATGTAACCGTATTCGTTGTTGAAGAGCATATACGGGTTAGATGCCGTCCCGCTGCCGGATGAAGATATGTTGGCGATCTGGTTGTTGTTCATGGCCATCAGTGGGGTGTACACGCCGGCCGCCATATCCAACGGCAGAACGAAGGTGTTGGATGAAGTGAGCATCTGCGCCTGTGCGCGGTGATCGCTCAACAGCGCCAGTCCGGCATACTGCCCAGCCGGGAGCCAGAAATCGTATGAACCGGACATGGTCAGCGGAACATATCCGGCCTGGCTGTAGTTTATAACGTCACCAGGGCTGACAAAGAGGAAGGCATTGCTGGGCATAACGCTGCCCGTGAACTGCTCCATGGTGGTAACGGAGGAAACATTCCACATACCGTAGAGCAGGGAAGGCCCTGTGTTGAGCAGGACCTGATCCATTGAATTCCAGGCTATGGCGGTTCCCACGGATGTCTCTCCGGTATCCGTGCCGAAGTCAAATGCACTGGGTACGTTCACATAGGACTGCACCGTCATCGCTGCAGGAGGCTTGCCGGATGCATGTTGCGATCCGGGTGGTGGCGGAGGCGGAGGAGGTGGTGGTGGAGGCGTTGGATGCATCATCGGATTGGCTGCAGGTATGTATTTGAGATCCATCATTCCGTTTATATCCGTCACCGTTGTGGTGGATCCGCCTCCAGGCCCGCCTATCATTATCTCGGCGTCATAGAGGAGGCCCAGTGGCGTGAGCTGCGTTCCACTAACTCTGAAGTAGGATGGCGGTGCCTTATAGGCCGGAGGCATTCCATAGGTAGAGTTGAACGTGACCCTGTCGTACGTTCCACTAACGCCAAGAGTCGGTATTGAATAATTGAAGTAGAAAACGTTGTTCCCATTGATCTCCGATGTATTCAGGTATAGCGTCAGGGTGAATGGTGGTGGAAGGTAGAATGTGGGCCCAAGTGCTATGTGAACTCCCGAGTACGGATATAAAAGACCCGTGGAATTGAGTATTGCGTTGCTGGACATGACAGCAGTGGGGCTGCTGAAGTTCCATATATTGTCAACGAAGCTGATTTCGTGTGTTCTCACAGAATAGCTCGCAACGTTCTGTGTCCAAAAGGTGTACGAGGAATTGCCGAAAAGTGTCGTGTTTGCAGTTACCGTGTTGAGCTGAAAAGTCATAGAGGATGGGGCATCATCTGCGAGATTGAATACGCTGAGGTTCGTTATGTTGATAGTTGCGGCAAAGCTGGACGCATAATAGTTGCTGCCAACGAGCTGGCCGGAGATATTCTCAAGCCCGAAAAATCCTATGCCCATTGGCGCAGGCGACTGTGTATAGAGAGGCTGAACGGTTCCATTCTGATACAGGAAGCGGTGATCTTTGGCCGGCAGGAAAAGGTAATTGTTCACCGGCTTCAACACGCTGGTCTGCGTTTCGTAAACAGGCTTGCTGCTGGCCTTCAGGCCGGTATCCTTCTGTATGGATGGCGTCGACGCGCTGTTGAAGGCAAAATTGATGCCTAGAAAACCGATCACTGCAATGACTGCTATCAATATCGTTATGAACATAATTTTTCTATTGTACATCAGTTGAATTCATGCGAAATCCAATTAAAATATGATGAAAAATTAGTATGTAAATAAGATCAACATACGCGGGACAACAAATTCTGCAAAGTATAAACAATAAGGCCTCAAAGAGATCTCATTGTGACGCTTCAAACAGCCCCTTTTCATTGGACCAGCAAATTTCTGTGAGGAAATCTGTCAGGCCAGGAACCTGTGCTGTACCGGTCTTGAACCTTGCAACATCGGGCGCTTTTCACTATATTTTAAATGCTTTCTGAACTGCGGATTTTATACTTAGGAGCCAGTGTATTTGCTAATTTCAATCTCTCTGTTAGGGCACCCTTCCATTATTCAAGATCTTGTATTCCTGTCGGACATGGAACAGTTTAGTATGACGTTGTCATTTACACAGAGCGATGAAGATAATAATAGAACCAGATGACGGCATAAAGCCAGTACTAGATTCAATCAGGAGATCACGGAAATTCCTGTATGCAAATTTCTATATGATAGACAATAAGGATATTCTTAAAACTATGCAGGATCTCCAAAAGAGGGGTGTGGATGTGCGGGTCATATACGATGGCCGCCCGTACGGTGAAGCCAATGTGTCTGGAGAATCGAATGTAATTAAGGATTACGGATTGAACTACAAGATGGCACCGAAGAGGTTCGACTCGCCGGGCGTCTTCGACCACGCGAAGTATTTTGTCAGCGATAAGATAGCATTCATTGGCACAGCAAATGCATCCGATGCCTCATTCACAAAAAATAGGGAATACATGTACGTCACAAAAGATAGGCGAATGAGGAAAGCTCTGAAGAGCATATTCATGGCTGACTGGAACAACACTGATGACAGCAAGGTAAGGAGGACAAGTCAAATTGTTCTTTCCCCTGGATCTGAGAGAACAATATGCTATCTCATATCGAAAGCGAAGTTCATTGAAACCGAGGAAATGGGTGATGATCCCGCTGTTTTTGCGGCTTTGAAGAAGAGAAGACGACTCAAGATGATACTGCCGTCGTCGGTCAGCGCTGAGGACAGGCAGCGTCTCATCGAGTTATCAAAAGCCGGGGTCAGAGTCAGGATCATGCCGGTAAATACGAACTACATGCACGCGAAGATGATATACGGAGACCGGGTTTTCATTGGTTCCGAGAACTTCAGTGCTACATCATTGAATAGAAACAGGGAGGTTGGAATAGTCTTTGACGACTTCATTGCCAAGATCAGGATCAGGAGGTCGTTCAGAAAGGACTGGAAGAGATCCACCAGGATCTGAATGCATGCATAGTTAAGATCGATCTTCCGGCATCTATATGTATTGCCAGATTGGGTCCTCCCACAGATCGTATTCTTCATGAACTTCCTTGACGGGCCTGTCCTTTATCTTTCCCTGCTTCTTAAGGTCGTGATACTTCGTCATCAGTTCGCTGTACTGCATTCTGGAGTTTTCATCGAATTTCTCCCTGACCTTCTTCCTTTCCTCCGGATGCAGTTCACTCAGCTTCTTCGACTGGAACAGAATGCGAAAGTACTTCTGACCGTACAGATCGACCAGAAAGATGTTGTACTTTATGTCCAAGTCCGGAAAATCCGATGCCGTCACTCCGGCTAATGCCTGCACAAGCGATTCGTCCAGGCCATTAATGGTCTGAAACGCTATCTCCAAACCCTTCTGCATAGCTTAGCCAACTAAATCATTGATAATATAGCTTGTCATCATTGGAATAGTTTGGTATGAAGTATAAGTATATCAACGCTATATTTCAATATGAGATATGCGTTCCACTTAAGATTAAAGGAGGGAAGCGAGGAGGAATACACAAGAAGGCATAAGAACGTATGGCCGGAAATGTTGGATCTTCTTAAGAGGGCCGGTATCAGAAACTACTCAATTTTCATTGACGGAACTGACGTGTTTGGTTATTGGGAATGCGATAATCCATCTGCCACACTGTCGGCAATAAACAATAGCGAGATAAATTCAAAATGGCAGACCTTTATGAGCGACATAATAATTACACCTCCAGCAGAGAGAACTGGGACAGGTATGGACGAAGTCTTTTACCTGCCATGAATTTTAGATAAAAATTCAAAGACCAAATTCTAGATAAAAACGATCCAATTCATCAATTAGACGCCAGGAGAGATGAGGGCTTGGATCCCTGCTCGTGTATCGTGTTATGACGCCTCTTTTCATGAGAAGATATTTTTCTATTTCCACGAACTCTGACATGTGATGAACTTCAAATTTTAAGAATCTGGTTAGCGTATCCCACATACTGAAATTTTGATAAAACATGCTCTTGATGACTATATCTGGTATAGCAGACCCTATTATGCTCCCATTGGATCCAGCCTTAATCTCTTTTGGGATATTGATGCCTAGATATCCTCCATAGATCTTTGCATCTTGATAAGTTTTCCGAATAGTCCTGATTTTCTTCAAGGAATTTCTTCCTTCTATTTTGAATCCATACAATACATTGGATTGAACATAATTCTTCCAGAATTTCAGTGATGGCAGATGATCCTCAGGTAATTCAGTGTCCTGAAAAATAACTGGTTGGTCTACTTTTTCGAGCAATTTCCTCAGAAAAGATTCAACAAATTTTCTTCCATATCTGTAAAATGGCACATAAGCAGGTGGTGAGACAACAACAGCGTCAGCGTCAGACTTTTTTGCCAATCTGGACAGCTCAATCATGGCATTCAACGAATTATCGTTTATGCCGACTATCAATTTTCCCTTCCAGTTGGATGAATGCCTGATTAAATCTATTATTTCACCTTTTTCTGACAATGAAAGTCTATAATACTCACCTCCAAAAAGAAGCACAGCAATTGAATGGATACCTATTCTTTCCAGAAAACGAGGAATTTGAGCTGTTTCTTCATAATTTATAGTCTGATCGTTATTAAATACTGTGGGACAGGCAGCCATTATGTCAAAATTTCCCGGCAGGCTCATTAGGGAGTAACCAATTAACAAAATATAAATGAAGAAGAAGACCAGTCCGTCACAAAATATGATACATCGAAAATTGTAGTCCGTAGACTAGCTTCAGCATTTAGATTTTAGGGATCTGTTCTCGCAGAGACATATGGGACGAATCCTTATGGCTGTAAGATGCTCTGACGAATATGAGATATAATGGTTTTCATCAACCCCATTAGGCATGGCGAGGATATATTATTTAATCGGACAGGTATGATATGTTCTTTAAATATGTATAAACCGATAGCATATACATGGGTGATAAATCAAATCCAATAGAATTGTTAGATAATGCCAATCTTACAGGCACACACGTATCTTGGACATTGATAGCGTCGCTTGGGGATTTCTTGGATGCCGGTATGTTTGCAGGTACCGGTATAACATTATCCGCAATACTCGCCTATTTGCATATAACATCGACTCTACTGGCAGGATTTCCAGCCCTGATCACGCTTCTCGGGACAGCGTTCGGCGCATTAGTCTTCGGGCCCTTAGGAGATAAGTACGGAAGAAAATTCATCTATCAGGTAGATATGATTGTGTATGCAGTTGCTGCCATCCTTCTGGCTTTCTCATTCAACTTTATCTGGGCTATGGTATTTTATGCCATAATAGGTATATCAGTGGGTGCAGATGTTCCAACGTCTTGGTCTTTGATATCTGAGTTTGCTCCTAAAAGTGGTAGGGGTAAATTGATGACGTATACAAACATAATGTGGTACGTGGGGGTTCTAGTTGAACTTGCGATAGCTATAGCGATATACAACACCGGAATCACGCTGTTCAGAACCATTTGGATAATGCTTGGCATCATAGCCATAATTGCCTGGGCTTTAAGGCGCAGATTGACAGAATCTCCAAGATTTGATGTATTAAAGGGTCGTTATGAGGATCTTCACAGTGCCACAAAAATTCTCGGAAGCGCACAGGAGGCTACAATTTCAGCCTCTACAGCACCTAAATACAAAGAATATCGCTATGGAGAACTCTTCACCAAATATGGGGGGCCATTACTATTCGCCTGGTTCCTATACCTGATGTGGGGTATACCTGCCTCAACTTACGGGGAGTTCTTCCCATACATCTTCAGTTCACTACATCTGGTATCGACGAGGGTTGTCTTCGCTTTTGAAGCAATATATTTTGGCAGTGCGATCGTTCCAGGCCTGCTTATATACTATTTCCTCACCGACAAGGTTGGTGTGGGCAGGTATCCGCTGTATCTCACAAGTGCAGCTATGTCAGCCGTATCATTCCTGCTGCTTGTCTATAAACCTTTCCTCTATAATGTACCGGTGCTCCTCATTTCATTCCTGCTATTCGGTATAGGTCAGGGTCTAGGTGTGTGGCCAATAACTAGGCTATATTCGCTGGAGCATTTTCCGACCAGTATAAGAAATTCAGGGCAGGGTTTCATCTGGTTCACTATGAGATTCGAAGGTGCTATATTTGGACTCTTCACTCCTCTTATCGTAAAGGCAAGTGTCACCTACATCGGATGGATAGCGGGAATATTCTTCCTTGTTGCATTCATAGTCGTCGGTGTAATGGGCGTAGTTGCACCGGGTTACGTGAGGACAGAATCAAAATCCCTGGAACAAACTGCTGGCGAATAGAGGTGTTATAAATGCTCGACTTCAAAGGCAAAAACGCTGTGATAACCGGTGGATCTCGGGGCATAGGTAGAGCGATCGCGTTGGGACTTGCTAAGCAAGGAGCGAACATACTTATAAGCTACGCCTCTCACGATTCCGAAGCAGACGAGGTTCTGGAAACTGCCAGCAAATATGGCGTGAAAGCGCATAAGGTAAAGGTCGATCAGAGCGATCCATATGAGAGCATAAGATTTGCTGAGAAAGCTATAGAAACATTTGGCAAGGTGCATATATTGGTTGATAACGCCGGCATATGCCCATTTGAGGATTTCTTCAGAATCAGCGTTGATTTGTTCGAAAAAGTATGGAAAGTCAATGTTGAAAGTCATTATTTCATCACACAACGCATTGCGAAAAATATGATCGAGAACAAAATAAACGGAAGGATACTCCTTATAAGTTCCATCAGTGCGCACGTTGGTGGCGAATTTCAAACGCATTATACCACAACAAAATCTGCGCTTAACGGCTTCATGCACTCGATTGCAATCGTGCTTGGAAAATATGGAATACTTGTTAATAGCCTTGAACCCGGAACAATACTCACAGACATAAACAAGGAGGATCTTTCAAACCAGGAAAAAAGAGCGTATATGGAACGCCGTACAGTCGTGGGGAGGCTGGGATTGCCAGAGGACATGGTCGCACCTGCTCTGTTTCTCCTCTCAGATGATAATACATACGTAACCGGTACAGAACTGCTGGCAGATGGCGGAATGCTTATAAATCTTCAATAAAGATTTTTCATAATAAATATTTTAACAAAATTAGAACCATGTTATTTTGATTAGCAAATATTAAATAATCTTAAAATATACTTAATCATGATACTTAAGTATGCTCCACTCAATCTTGACCAAAAATTCTCATTAGTCTATTTCCGCATGACGCATGATAACTGCTGGAGCAAAATAACTGAGAAACACGATGTTATGATACATACATTGAAGCTCCTTCCGAATAAGGACAGGGATATTATATACGGTCTTTTTGAACTCAAAGTAAAGGGAAAGCGTACTTTACGGGATTTCCTAAGAGATCTTAACAGGTCCGGCACTATCAGAAAATTGGGTGGCCTAAGCATAAGCGAGCTCAAATCAAACATATATATAATTGATCTTTACGAAACCTACAGCGGGATGATTCAGGGAAAACTGAATGACTATAACAGCATATTTGATTTCGACCTTGTGAAATATGGCGTTGAGGAAAAGTACGCTGTAATCCCTTCTGAAAACGTGAATGAACTCAAAAATGAATTACAGTCAATGGGCCAACTTTTTGATTTCAGAGCTAAGTATTTCCCAAATTTCTATGAAGTCCTGACACCTTATTTTAATTTCACGCCAATAGAGATGCAGATCATAATCGAGGCATATAATCTGGGATATTACGATATCCCGAGGAGAGCCGGAATTAGAGAGATAGCGGAATATTTCGGCCTTTCAAAGTCTACCGTGCAGGAATATATCAGAAACGCAGAATCTAAGACCATGTCCAATATGAAACTTTTCAGAATGCTGAATGAGCTTAAGAGACTGTGATTGCATCACATCATATCCATATCATCTGAGACATTTAACCCAATTTTTTCACCGGACGTCTTCTGAATTTTACATAGACCTACGGAATGAAAGAATTACCATGGAGACTTATCGAAAATGCTACTCAGATCCTCATGGAAAAACAAAACAGAATGGCCTCATTTTCCTGCATGGCGTTAATGGAGTTGAGCCGATAAACCGGACGGTTCTGATTATACCTTTTTATCTACATTAAAAATAAGTAACAGGCGATACAAACGAAAGCACTAATATGGACAAATATCAAGAAGATGGATATTGACGAGAGGCCGTTGGAGGAACCTCAACCCGGATGGGTTACTGTCAGAGTGAACTATGCTGGAATATGCGGATCTGAACTATCCGCATTCGTAGGACAGAACGAACTTAGAAAGCCCCCTTCAATAATGGGACACGAATTCACTGGAAAGGTCGTGAAAGTTGGCTCCTCGTCGGATTCCAATCTTTTGGGGAAGAACGTTGCTGTAAATCCACTGGTAACATGCGGTAAATGCAGATACTGCAAAACTGGAAACAGACAGCTATGCCCGGAAAGAAAGCTAATAGGTGTTGATTATCCTGGTGGATTTGAGGAATATGTCAACGTTCCAAGCTACTCCTGCTATGAAATAACTGAAAAGCCAGAAGGCTCGCTTGCCGAACCACTTGCAACGGCGTTCAGAGCCATAAATCATGCGAAGCCTGAAATGGATGACCGTGCGCTGGTGATAGGCGCAGGCACGATAGGTCTGCTTTCTGCTAAATTGCTTGAACTGTATGGTACGGTGGAGAGGGTGGTTACGGATATAAACGATTACAGGCTCGAACATGCGCTTCATTGGGGGGCGACCAGAACAATCAACAATAAGAAAGAAAAGAGCATTCCAAAGGATTTTGACATAGTGATAGATGCTGTTGGCACTCAGGAGACCAGGACTATGGCAATCAATTCAATTGCCCGAGGTGGGCGAGTTGTATTCGTTGGATTGCATGAGCCGAATGCGGAGATGCCTGTAAATTTATGATAAGAAGCGAGATCGAGACGCATGGATCATTCTGTTATTCTGATGACGATTTCAGAAGATCAGTTGATCTTATAAACCGCGGTTTCCTCGACATAAGTGAGAAATGGTACGACATAAGACCTCTTGAAACCGGTGAAGAATCGTTCAATGAAGAGCTATCTCCTGAATCTAGATACTCAAAGATCATACTCAAGCCGTGAAGGTGAGCATTTGAAAATACTAAATTTTCTTGATAAGGATGGTCCAGCTGGTGGTGTTCTCTTAGGAGATACGTTATATCCATTCGCAGAATTATCAAAGATAAGCGACGT
Source organism: Thermoplasma acidophilum DSM 1728 (assembly GCF_000195915.1). Classification (GTDB taxonomy): domain Archaea; phylum Thermoplasmatota; class Thermoplasmata; order Thermoplasmatales; family Thermoplasmataceae; genus Thermoplasma; species Thermoplasma acidophilum. The sequence goes on from NC_002578.1 coordinate 793,913, forward strand.
ATTCAAGTCCTTTCAAATCACGGATGATGTCATCGCATCCAATGCGGATCAGAATGACATAGACATGATCGTTGAAGAAAGCAAAAGCAAACTCAGAGGCAGACCAATTGCAACCACTAAAATACTTGCACCAGTACTCAGGTCAGGAAAAATACTCTGCATAGGGGTAAATTATATGGAGCATGCGAAGGAATCAAGACAGAAAGTGATGGAACATCCAACAATTTTCTGCAAATTTCAAGACAGCATCATAGGAAATATGGATGATATAACAGTTCCGAAAGATGCAAAGCAGATTGATTATGAGGGAGAACTCGTGGTAATAATTGGCCGTAGCAGTGGGACAGCAGAGAGCAGCATTTTCGGATATACGATTGGCAATGATGTTTCTGCCAGAGATCTGCAGTTCAGAACCAGCCAATGGTTATTGGGCAAAGCTCTGCCAACGTTTGCCCCCATCGGTCCGGTTATCGTCGGAAAGAACGAACTTGGATTTGCCAGGGATCTTCAGATAATAACAAGGGTAAACGGAACGGTAAGACAGAATGGCAACACATCAGACATGATCTTTGATGTACGCGCAATAGTTGATTATCTATCCGGGTATTTCAACTTAGGACCAGGCGACATAATATTTACAGGAACACCTGAAGGTGTGATTCTCGGCCTTCCGGAAAATGAACGCGTATGGTTAAAGCATGGCGATGTCATAGATGTATCCATAACCGGTATAGGCACACTGACCAACCGAATAAACTGAAAAATATTTTATTTTATATATAGATCGTCGATAGCTGGATCGTACGCCGGCAATAACTTGCCGATTTTTTCTATTTTTTCGTACGCAGATAGACATTCATAAATGTTTTCAGCGATGCCTATGGGTATTCTATTCCTTACGTTTTCTGCTTTGAATGAGGCGTCTGTGAATACATAAGTGCCATCCTTCGCATTTATTGCGAACGCAACTGAAGATCTATGGTGGCATCCTACAGGTATAGCCCTTATTCCCGGAACGAGTTCCGTCTCGCCATCATAGAAAATTATGTTTTTCCATCCTTCGCCATAGACAAAATCAAATATATTTTTTGGAATGAAAAGGTCGCGATTGTGAAAGTATGCGTATGCTGGTGCTGCGATATCCTTGATCCAGCCATCTCTAAATATGAATATCTTTGATTTTCTGAATTCATTGAGCCTACCGATCGTGTAATCCTGAACTGGAGTTAATGCCACGTAATCAATGTCATCTGGTGTAAAACCGGCCTTGCGCAGCATCTCTATAGAATCTTCCGATCGGAAAATAGCGCGATCACCAGCGAATTTTTTCATTTCCTGGTTTCTCAAAGTAAGATCAAGGGGCATACCGGTGTTTATGAGGAATGATCGGTCATCATTGTATGCCAGCACCATATGAAATGAAAGACGTTCCCAGGTCCAAAAGTCTTTCATCCAATAAACTTCTGCGCCCGGAACTTCCGATTCCCCAACCTTGAATACCCTGACAGAATAGGAATCATTCGAAGTCATATCTTATCCCGAATCCAGGATCATCGTTGAGTACAAACCTAGCACCAGTCGCCCTCGGCACGTTAACTATATGCTGTTCCATCCAGTCCCTGTACCTTGTCAGATATTCCGCCATTGGTGTTATTGCTTCAGGTTCCGATATTATGAAATGCAAATTGTATATGTTCCCTGCGTGGGGAATGATTTGAGCACCGTATGATTCTGCTAATCCCGCGATCTTCTTCATGGGAGTTATCCCACCGACCCAGGTTGCATCAGGTTGCAATATCGTCACTCCGGCATCCAACAGACGCTTGAAGTCGAAGACATGATAGTGATGTTCTCCAGCAGATATGGGTATCTCTACCTTCTTCGTTAGGCGGCTGTACCCTTCAAAATCGTCAGGCAACAGGGGTTCTTCGATCCACGCGAGATCATATTTTTCTAAGGCCCTTATCATTTTGTATGCGAAATTGTAGTTTAGAGACATCCAGAAGTCACCGGCGAGATTCACCGAATATCCTACGACGTCTCTAATTATTTTCACAAGATGCAGGTTCTTCTCGACGGCGTATGGATCAGAGGGTGAAGCTATGAACCTCATCTTCATATCTGTATAGCCCTCTTCAAGGTAATGCTTAGCTTCAGCCTCCAGATTCTCATCTTTGTCTGGATGAAGATGACTTGCATAGGCCCTAATTTGCTTTCTTGTGGACCCGCCTATGAGTCTATAGACGGGGATTCCAAGTTCCTTCGAATATGCATCGTACATCAGAAGATTTACGGCGCTAATAGCATGAAGCGCCAGGCCAGATCGTCCGTTGGGGAGTGTTATCCTATAAAGGAAATCCCATGCCTTGCTTATCTCTGACACATCGAATAAATTCACGTATTTGCTTATGCCCTCAAGATATTTCCAGACTGGCTCTGTTACTGAAATATAACTTCTTATACCATCCTCTGTTTCCATCTTTACGAACACGATCTTCGTTATCATTGCCGCCTCAGCCGGTGAAACCTCCCCTATCATGTCCTTGTAGTAGTCGGTAGGCTTGGTATATGGAAATACCTGTTGTGTAACATTCTCCTCTGATATTTTTTCGAGCGATTTTATCTTGCTCATGGAAGAAATAATCGTATTTCACAAAATAAGATTGTTACCGTACTTGTCCAAGGTAATTGACGAAAACAAAAATAAAGAGGAAATCAGGAAATCTGTTTATGATTTGACAAAGAATCGAACAACCCCTGTACATAGCCTATTGAATAGATCCTTCCAGTATAAGAGTAGCCCGGAATCAACTCGTGATCCCCTGGAAACGTTGGCGAATGATCGATACGCATTATCCATCTGTAGTCAACCTCAATATACGCGTTCATGCACGCAGCCATATCCGTCTTTCCTCTGCCAATCAGCGTTTCGACAAATTTCTCGCTGTTGCCGGAAACATCCCTGAAATGCACGAAGTAAATGCGGTCGTGAAAACGCCTTATCACAGATGGCAGATCATCGGTCATGAGCGTGAAATTCCCCTGACAAAGCGTGATACCGTTGTACTCGCTCCTGTTGAGGTCGATCAGGCGCTGGTATGCTTCGATGGAATTCATTATCCGGTCTATGCCGCGGAAGCTGGGCAGCGGCGGATCATCAGGATGCATTGCAAGCCTCACATCGTTCTCCTCGGCAACCGGTATCACTTCGTCCAGAAAGTACTTCAGATTCTTCCACAGGGATGCCGCGTCTATTCGGCCCATCCTCGGGAGATCATCTCCAATGAAACTGCGATCGAAGCCCGTTACGTACGACCCGTATCCGCCGGGAATGTGCGTGTTCGTTCTTGACCACCCTGTGCCGGCCATCCAGTTGTAGCACCATACCTTAACGCCGATCCTTCCGAAGTTCCGTATCATCCTGATGACGTTCTCGATCTCCTCGTCCCTCCTTTCAGTGCCGTATATTATGTTCTGCATTGGCGGATTGTCCTCTATTGCCGTCAGGTGAAAGCCGCTATCCTCTATCATGTTCCTGTACCTCATCAGCGGGTAATAGTCCCATGGATCGTCCTCATAGGAATTCCTCCAGTCCGCAAACCATCTCGGAAGGATGCCGGTGACCTCATCGACGCCCATCAGCTTCAGCGACCGCCAGAAATCATTGGGCCTGTCCTCCAGCAGGATCTCGGCTATTCTGAGCTTCATATGATCAGTGATGGAATGATGCGTTATAAATGAGACGGCAACGTTGATGACCTATCATGAGCTTTACGTATCATGTTCAGCGATCTAAGGGATAAGGTCGTTATCGTGACCGGAGCGAGCATGGGCATTGGAAGGGCCATAGCGGAAAGGTTTGTGGACGAGGGTTCAAAGGTCATAGACCTTTCCATACACGATCCAGGTGAAGCAAAATACGACCATATCGAATGTGACGTTACGAACCCAGATCAGGTCAAAGCTTCGATTGACCATATCTTCAAGGAATACGGGAGCATTTCGGTGCTGGTCAACAACGCTGGCATCGAGAGCTACGGGAAGATCGAAAGCATGAGCATGGGGGAGTGGCGCAGGATAATCGACGTGAATCTGTTCGGCTATTACTATGCATCAAAGTTCGCCATTCCGTACATGATCAGGTCCAGAGATCCCAGCATAGTGAACATATCGTCGGTGCAGGCATCGATCATAACAAAGAACGCCTCAGCCTACGTCACGTCTAAGCATGCCGTCATCGGTCTGACGAAGAGCATCGCGCTGGACTACGCCCCCTTACTCAGATGCAATGCCGTATGCCCTGCCACGATCGATACGCCGCTCGTCAGGAAAGCTGCTGAACTAGAAGTCGGCAGCGACCCGATGAGGATAGAGAAAAAGATCTCCGAATGGGGGCACGAACACCCCATGCAGCGCATCGGAAAACCGCAGGAAGTTGCCTCAGCCGTCGCGTTTCTTGCCTCAAGGGAAGCCTCGTTCATTACCGGCACATGCCTCTACGTAGATGGCGGCCTCAGCATACGTGCACCCATAAGCACGCCAGAATGAGAGCATCGCCCCATCCGCATTATGTAAAAATTTCTGTGGAAAAATAAAAAGAATAACTTAAAATAATGCAGTTTCTTTTTTCAATCATGGATCATAAATGCAGCAACTGCGGAACGGATATGGAAAACGTGGGCGATATGAAGTTCAGGGTTGGGGGGTTCACCGGCATAGGCGGCATGTTTCTCGGCGGATGGAACGATATGATGGAGACAACGCAGACTTTCACGCTTTACCGCTGCCCCCAGTGCGGAAAGGTCGACTTCTATGAACCGGTAAGTTCTGATCAGGGCGGAGAGAGGCCCAAGCACCACTTCCTTTGAAACAAAAGTAAAAGGTTATTATTATCAGGGATGGGTTCAGGAGAATCCTCTCTTCTCCCATCCAGCAGCGAAGAGATTGAAATCAGGATCCTTCTCCGTCGCCAGATACTCCTTCACCTTATCCCTAAGATCTATGCCTATTCCTGGTTTCCTGGGCAGTTTGACGTAGCCGTTGCTGACCTCAGGTCTGGCGCTGACTATATCCCACGCCCACTGCGGGTACGCGAACTCATCGAACATCTCCTGGATCTTGAGGTTTCCAAGCACAGCATCCACGTTAAGCGTTATGAATGTGTTTATCGGCCCTTCGGCCTGATGCGGCGCCATCGCTATGTTATGAGCCTCCGCCATGGCTCCTATGCTTAACGTTTCAATTATGCCGCCGGTATTGATAACGTCCGGCTGCGCAATATGTATAGCGCCCTTTGTGAACGGTTCAACGAAGTCGTAGCGCGTTATGAACCTCTCGCCAGCTGCGATGGGCACGCGCAGTGATCTGGACAGTATGGCAAGGCCCTCGATATCCTCAGGTATGACCGGCTCCTCAAACCATCCTATGTTCTCGTATTTCTCCAGCTCCTTTCCTATCCTCAGCGCCATGGACCTGTTAAAGCGGCCATGCCCCTCTATGAGCATCTCCACGTCGTCACCGACTTCATCGTGGACGATGCGTATTATCTCCATGGATCTTTTGAATTCATCGTTGCTGAGAAAACCGGAACCTGCTCCGAACGGATCGAACTTCAGTGCGGTGTATCCCCTGTTCTTGACGTTTTTCGCTGCTCTGGCCCAGTCCTCGACCTCATTGATCGCCGTGTACCAGCCGTTGGCATAGACACGTATTCTTTCGTTAACCGGTCCGCCTAGGATCTCGTAAACAGGAGATCCATGGTGCTTTCCTATTATGTCCCAGCAGGCGGCTTCCACTCCGCTCATAAGGGCCACGTTGACCATATCATGGGCTCTGTTGAACGTGGACACGAACCATTCGCTGATCAGTCTGCGGACGTTCATCGGGTCCTTACCGATGATGAATTTCGAGACATCCTTCAGACGGGATGAAACGGAAAACTGTCCATTGAAGACAGTCGCCTCACCATAGCCAACAGATCCATCATCCGTTTCCAGTTCGATAAAAACCCACTTCTTCCATGGGTTCCTCACTATGTAGCTGTTCACGCCTGTAATTTTCATGCGATCACCATAATCCCCGTCCGTTAAAGACTTCGACGAATTCAGAAACAATCATTTTGGGGATTGCCTGCATATAGCATCGTGGAATATGAATTTTTTAAAGATGCGCAACCATAAAACGAATTCATCTCCATGGTTTTAATACATGAATTACATTGGAATCAGGATGGCAAGGAGAAATCCGATCGTGTTCATAATAATACTGTACGTTGCGTTCTTCCTGGTTATGGATTTCCTTCTCCCCGTATTCTTGCCGCGTTACGGTTATTACTTCAGCTACTTCCCCATATTCTTCTTCTTTCCCTTCTTCTGGTTTGGGCGCAGGAACTACGGCAGGCCCAGGCCCACAGCCGATCAGGATAACACGAGCGACAAGGATCAGGGCGAAGATTACGAGTACGTTAATGAGAACGTGGACGAGTTCGGGATGCCAATACACAGGAGGGATTCCACAATATTCTACATACTGGGTGCGATCGTCATAATAGTGGCGATAGTCGTCCTCTTCATGCGTTTCTGAAACGGAGGGGAAGATTATTATCTATCCAGTCGTTTTTAATCTATGATAAATGAAGACCTGGCCTCAATGTTTGAGGAGATCGCCTACATGATACTTGCCGATGGGAACGAAAAATCCCGGTTCGAGGCCAATGCCTACCTGAGGGCTGCCAGATCACTGCGATCGATCACCGAGGACGTCGAGGATATTTACAACCGTGGTGGCATTGAGGCGCTCACCTCCGTTGAGGGCATCGGAAAGAAGATAGCGTCGTACATCGAGGAGTATATAAAAACAGGCAGAATTAAAAGGTATGACGATCTCAAGATCAGGTATCCCGTCGATTTTCGCGACCTATCCAGGGTGCAGGGCCTTGGCCCGAGGAAGATCGTTTCGCTTTACAAATATGCTGGCGTCAAGAACATCGATGATCTGAAGGCCGCGCTGGCGGATCACAGAATAGCCTCAATCCCCGGTTTCGGCGAGAAGAGTGAGAAGGAGATCGCTGAGAATATTCAGATTGCAGAGATGTCCTTCAGGAGGATACCGCTCCCGCAGGGATACAGGACAGCCATGGAGATCGCGGACGAAATAGAAAGGGCCGCAGGAACAGTGAGGGTTTCCGTTGCGGGATCGATCAGGAGGATGCGCGACACCGTCGGCGACATAGACTTACTGTGCGTTACATCCGATCCGCCCAGGGCGATAGCTGCGTTCACCGGAAGCAAGCACTGCCAGAGGGTTGTGAGCAGCGGAGAGAAGAAGGTGACCATAGCCACTGATGCCGGAGTCACCTGCGACCTGCGGATAATAGATAAGGGCAGTTTCGGATCGGCCCTGCAGTACTTCACGGGATCGAAGGATCACAATATAAAACTGCGAAAGATCGCAATAGACAGGGGTCTCAAGCTGAATGAATACGGGCTGTTCCGAGGTAATTCGAACCTGGTGGAAAACCAGGGCGAGGAGAAGATCTATGCGGAACTGGGTATGCAGTATATTCCGCCGGAACTCAGGGAAGATAGAGGGGAGATCGATAGGGCCATATCCATGACGCTGCCTGAACTGGTTGAAGCAGGAGATATAAGGGGCGATCTATACATTTCATACGAATTTATCAGAAAATATGGCGCTGACGTGCTGAAAAAAATGGAACGCCTGCAGTACTTTGGCGTCGTCCTTGGGAGTCCTGAAGAGAAAGAGGGCATCAAAAGCGTCATGAACGACGGCCGCATTTTCCTTGGAATCGAATTAACATCGAAGACGTACGCTGAAGATGCCGGTGAATTCGACTTCACTGTGCTTGATCTGTCTGGATTTCCTGACGAGGCATCTGCCCGTGGGGCCATAGAATCGGTGAAGCCAACATTCATAAGGAACGTGACAGGAAGAACCTTCAGCAGCGGTCGGAAGATGGATCCGGCGAACATATTTGAGGCTGCGGCGAAGTCCGGATCGGCGGTTATGATTACCGCCAGCAATGATGCATTTGATCCCGTGGCAGAGGATATTATGCCCCACAGGGAAGGGCTAATGTTTGCGCTCGCATCTTTCGCCCAGAGGCCGGATGATCTAGGTGATATGACCTTCGGTATCGGAATAGCCAGAAGGGCATGGATATCGAAGGACCGTATTATCAACACAATGGATTACGAAAAAATAGCGAAAATAATGCGAAGGCCGTGATGTACTGGATTATTCGGTAAATTGTTTAAATCAAAATGTAAAGACAGCAGATAAGGTAAAAATCATACGTTATATTTTTCTATATAAAATCTTATATATTAAGTTGCTCTAGGTAAAATATGGAGCCCTTTTATTTCAAATCCTATGATCGCCTCATCGGGATCGCCTGCGATGTTCCTAGCCTGTATTACGAAATGAAGTGCCTGATGGGGTATGACAGGCTGGCCGTGCAGTACCATCTGACCGAAGGCCACATATCGATGTGGCTTGACTACATAGGAGAGCACGATCTGGCTGATAGCCTGAGATACGAATCAGATCTGGATTCCGCAGTCAGAACGCTGGAGAAGGCATTGCACCAAACCGGGCCGGGAAAGCCCAAAAAGCGCGGAAGGCCGAGAGGTTCGGGGAGGGGAAAGAGGATGCAGAAGATGGGTGAAGCTGAACAGGAAACCCATCAGGAGACCGAATGATGCCCATCAGGGATGACGTCACTGCATGTGCCTGTACCTTCTCTCCAGCTTCATAACTTCGAACAATTCTGCAAGGTATCTCTTCAGGAACGATGTTCCGCTTACGATCTTCGATTTGCCTCGCATTCTGCTCTGAAAGACATAGCCTACGTCGCATACCTTTGCGTGCCTGTTCTCTGCGAGTATGATCAGCAGTATCTTTGCTCCATAATCGGCGGTCGCAAATGTCTGCCTGTAGGCAAAATCATGCCTAAGATCCCTGCGGAAGGCGAAGAAGCCCGACATCGGATCGCTTGTCATCCTCGAGGATGGCACCAGGGCATGCGCAAGAAATTCAGCACCCCTGGAGAGCGCAGCCCTGAATGCGTCTCTATCGCCTGCCGATCCGCCGTCAACGTAACGGCTTCCGACCACTATGTCGCATCCATCGACTATCCTCGAAATCAATTTTGGTATGGCTGACGGGGGATGCTGCATATCCGCATCCATCACCAGCACGATTTCTCCCCCCGCCTTCTCTATGCCAAGCTTCAGGGACCGCAGCATGCCGAAGCGGTACGGATTCTCTATCACAACAACGTGCGTATCCTCATTCATGCGTCTTGCCAAATATTCCTTTGTTCCGTCGCTGCTGTTGTCGTCAACGACGATTATCTCGAACTCCATTCCTTTGAGGACACCCTCAACGCCGTCTATGAACTGCTCTATGTTATCGATCTCGTTGAGCGTGGCTGCAACAACGCTTATCTGAACGGACAATAAGATATCACTTGGATAGGGATAGACTATACCGATTTAAATTTTCAACGGCGCCGGGAAACCGCACCGCCTGAGTATTCGATATAATGGAGAACTATATACGGGGCGGGCAACATTTTATTATTCCAGTGGCAATATGGAAGAGGATGCATCAGCCGGAATACAGAATAAACGATCTGGACTTCGTCCCCTCGGAATCCGCGATAATAGTCATGAATCCTGATGAAGAGGCGTTCAAGCACAGTTTCAGCAAGTTCGAGTTCATAACTTCAATGCAGGTCCTGAAGAAGGCCGCTTCCAAATACAGTATTCCGCTAATAGGAATACGCCGGGAATACAGGAACTCCAGAACCACGGAATACATAATGCGGAAGCAGCAGCAGAAGATGATAAGCCTCATGTCTCCCTCGAGCTTCGATGAGGAATACCTGAGGCAGTTCAGGATCCTTGATCTGCAGTCATCTTACACGGTGTACAGTGAGGACATATTCACGAGCGATGAGGTGGCCAGAAAGCTGGACGCCATGAATGTGAAGTCTATCCTCATCTCCGGTTTCTATACGGAGTCTGACGTTTACGTTTCCGCGGTAGAGGCGCTGATACATGATTACTTTCCTTTCGTCGTTTCAGATGCAACCTCCACAATTTCGGAACGCGTCTACTTCGAGGCCCTCGATCTCCTTGCGCAGCATGTGGAGGTAATCGACTCAAGGGATCTGATAAGGGTATGGGGGATTGACTGATCCATGAACTCCAGGATAATGTTCATCGGCGGCGTACCCGGTGTCGGAAAGACCAGCATATCCGGATACATAGCGAGGAACACTGACATCGACATCGTGCTGTCCTCGGACTATCTGCGTGAATTTCTGAGACCCTTTGCACCTCAGGAATCCCACCTGGAGACAAGCGTCTACGATGCCTGGAAGTTCTACGGAGATATGAGCGATGATAACATCATAAGGGGATATCTGGACCAGGCCAGGCCGATAATGGGCGGAATAAACCGCGTAATAGCACGTGCACTGGCCAATGGTGAGGACCTGATAATAGAAAGCCTGTACTTCGTGCCTGACATGATGGATGAAATGGTGCTCAAAAATGCGTTTCTGGCCTATGTATACATCGACGATCCGGACCTGCACAGATCCAGGCTTGAAGACCGCATTAATTATACTCACAGGAATTCTCCCGGATCACGGCTTGCAGCGCATCTGAAAGAATACCGGACTATCATGGACTACAGCATGGATATGGCCAGGGGCCGCGGGATAGGCCTTTACAGCACAGACGACTATGCGCTGGCGAGGCAGAGGCTGCTTGACGATTTCAGGAAATTTGTGGACAGGAGATGAAGTCGAACTTTGCCATAGTGGACACAAACGTCATAATATACGCAATGAAGAGCAGGGTCAGGCTGGACGAACTTGTGCTGAGTCTGAGCGGCATAGCCCGGATAGCCATACCGGAATGCGTCATATACGAGCTAAGAAAGCTTTCTGCCGCTGATATCAATGCAAGGATTGGGCTTCAATACGCCATGCAGCATCAGGTGCTGAAGAGCGAGGGACATGGCGATGAATGCATACTTAAGGCAGCGATTAAATATGGCTGTCCGGTCATAACGAACGACAGGGAATTCATAGAGGTTTTGAAGAGAAACCATGTGGTTGTAGCGACTTTATCAGGAAGAAAACTGGTCAGGATGAACTGAAGCCTGCTACATGTGCGAAGGGGTCAAACACATATCCGCAAGGAAATTTCCACTTATATTCAGCTGGATAAGAGCTGTTCGTTTGAACCCAGGCGCTCTATTCAAGACACGTATATGCTTTGAAAGCGGTTAGAAATACCGGCATTATAGTTTCCAATATATGGGCTCATATCATGAGGTGATGCCATCAGCCAAAGCTAATATAAAATTATGGATGAGATCAGATCTCTATTGGCTTTTCTATTTCAGGTATTATCACATATGTTCCAACTGTACCTGCCAGGGCTTTGAACCTCTCCGGATCTGCCCTTATCAGATCGAATGTGTTGTAATGCATCGGAATGGCTATGGCCGGCTTTATGGCCTTCACGGCCTCAAAGGCGCCATCAACATCCATGGTGTAGTGGCCCCCTATCGGTAGAAGAGCTATATCAGGACGATCCATAGCGCCGATAGCCTCCATATCCTTGAAATAGCCTGTATCTCCGGCATGGTATATCTTCCTTCCCATATCTATGACAAAGCCCATCGGGTTGCCCGCGTATCTCCCGTTGTAACTGGATGAATGCGTTGCAATGGTTGCCTTCACTCTTATGCCTTCGTATTCAATTGTGCCGCCAGGGTTTATGTCTATGGTTTCCGTACCCTCCTCTTTGAGTATTTCGGAAAGCTCAAAGGCGGCCACCACAGGCGCATGTGTATTCTTCGAAATCTTTGAGGCGTCCTCGCAGTGATCCGAATGCCCGTGTGTGACCAGTATGAGGTCTGGCTTCAGTTCTTCTGGCTTTACCTTGGCAACCGGGTTATCGGTCAGGAACGGATCCACCAGCACATGCTTTTTGCCTATAAGGCTGAAGCATGCATGCCCATGCCATATTATCTTTAGGTTCTCCATATTTTTACATCTGTATATGAGATTTAAGCATTTCCCTGGGAAGAAATTGCTGCCAGATTCGCTATCCAAACGGGAAGATACAAAGGCCCACCGTACGGATCGCAATGCATTATCAGAACGGACATACGGTGAAGAAATGATTCCGGATTTCCCATCTTCCCTACTTCAATCGTCAAGTTCCATCACCGTGAATCGCTGTTGAATCGTACATACATTGCGGATCATAATGTCAATTAATCATGACAATATTTTATATTCATGATGTAAATCAGCCGATGTATGAAACAAATTCAGCTGAGCAGAAACGTCGTCGATGATATTTCGTTCGGCGCAATAGTGAAGATAAGGGATCAGCTTCTGGAGATGCAGAGGGCAGGAAAGAAGGTATACAGACTCGAGTCCGGAGACCCATCGTTCCCCATACCAGAACATGTAAGGCTTGCAATTGAAGATGCGCTTAAGAAGAACAGAACGCATTATACCGATTCAACAGGAATACCGGAGCTCAGGAAGGCCATAGCCGAGAAACTGGTGAAGAAAAACGGCATAAGGAGTGCAACACCAGAAAACGTCCTCGTGTCCAATGGAGGAATGAACGCACTCTACATAACGTTCAGATCTCTTATCGCTCCGGGTGAGAAGGTCATAATACCGGATCCGATGTGGACGGAGATCGCAGAGATCATAAAGCTGGCGGACGGAATACCGATAAGGATTCCTGTCGAAAGATACGTTGAGGAGATGAGAAAATACGAGAATGATGACAGGGTGCGCGCTGTATTCATAAACAGCCCGCACAACCCAACCGGTTATGTTTTCGGTGAGAAGCAGATCTCTGATATAATAGATTTCGCCGAGAGCAAGGGAATTTTCATAGTCAGTGATGAGGCTTATGAGGACGTCATATTTGATGGACTGAAACATCTCAGCCCCGGATCCCTCTACGATGACACCATATCTCTGTTCTCCATGTCAAAGAGCTACGCCATGAGCGGACTGAGAATAGGATACGCGCACACAAGCAACGAGATCCTTTATGACAGGATGAAGAAGCTGCTCAGGTGCACCATTAATGGTGTGAACTCAGCCACGCAGTACGGTGCAGTTGCGGCACTGACGGGCCCGCAGGACTACATAGGCGAAATGCGAAAGGAGTACCAGAAGAGGAGGGACATAATATACGAAGCCGTGTCTGAATCAAGGTATCTCGAACCAATAAAGCCTCACGGTACCTTCTATCTCTGGAACAGGATAAAGGAATACCCGCCAGGAGTTTCCGATTCATGGGGAATGACATCCTACCTTCTGGAGAAAACCGGTGTTGGTTCGTCTCCTGGTCCTGTATTCGGACCGGCCGGCGAGGGATACATCAGATTCGCATTCAGTGCAGCAACAGACCACATACAGGAGGCAGCAGACGTTCTGAGAAACTTCTGACACCTCCCTATTTTGAACGTGAAGAAAGACATATTTATCCTCACTTTAGTCCGGTATTCGATGAATATACAGTTCGAATTCCAGGAGACCACGGAATTGCTGAAGAAAGATGAAATATACGCATTCCTTGAGGAAATTGGTGATAAATGGAACAGCTATCACGAATAGATCTATTAACGAAGTATAAAAAGATCAATCCATTCAACGAACATAATCGAAAGTATGAACAAGGAGATACGTGGGAGGATAAAGATAATCTATTCACTTCCGTCCGAAGAGAGCGCTATGAAGATAATGTACCTGGGGGTGGCCGAACTCAACGAACAGCGGTCTTTACGATCCCTAATGGGATTCTATAAATGCATGGACGCGATCAAGGACATGTTCCAGAGAAGGTATCCTTGAGCATACACAAAATTTAGGACGCTACGTATGGCCATTCGCCTCACAAGAAAAGTACGAGACATTTTTATATTAATGTTATGAGATTAAAATCTGGGTGCTATAAAAAGACTAAAAATTAAATAACGTCTATGAGATGTATGACATATATGAAATACACGGTTATAATAACGAAAGATGAAGATGGGTATTACGTTGTTAATGTACCCGCGCTTCCAGGTTGCTTCACCCAAGGAAAGACAAAAAAAGAAGCGTTGATAAATATTAAGGAAGCCATTAGAGCATATATTGAATCGTTGAAAAAACACAATGAAAAGATCCCAAGGGACAATGCAGAGGAGATAACTGTACATGCCTAGAACCCCTGTACTATCAGGCCATGATGTCATAAAGGCATTATCTAAGATAGGCTATCGTTTTGATCATCAAACAGGAAGCCACGTGATTTTGATTAATGAACAAAATAGAAGGATAACAGTTCCCATGCATGATGAAATAGGAAAAGGCCTGTTAAGAGCGATATTAAAGCAGGTAGGGATATCAATGAACGACTTTTTGAAACTTCTCGAATAATTATTGTCGATATAGAGCCGAAGATAATTATAATGTGTTAACAGATGAATGGATGCTATCAGAGGCATGTTCCAGAGACGGATTTTTTGTTATAAACAAAGTTTATGATTCCATGGATCAGGCGCGAGGCAAACTGGCACGGAATAGAGATTATTATAGATGAATTGTATATGGATGCCGAATTATTCTTTCCTAGACAATGAATCCATAGTAACGCATGAAAAGTGTCTTAGTAAAAGAATAACGCATAGGCATGAAAAGTGTCTTAGTAAAAGAATAACGCATAGAATATCGGATCAACAAAATATATCCATGAATGCCTATTCCAAGTAACCATTGACAAGAAAGACAATCCAATAATGATTAACGAACGCTAAAATGGACATCGAAGAATATCCGGAAAGTTCAAGCTTACCTGTATTTAGAGATATGAGAATTTCTAAAGGTGCTTAAAAACATGGTCAATGAAGACCATAACCTATTCAGACCATTGCAAGTATAGCATCTTTCGAAACCTCTTATTCATTATTCCTGTGGACTTACATCGTTAAAAATTCGCCGACATATGAGGCATTCATACAGATTGGATATCGATTTTTTTTCTCTTAGCAGTTGTATTTATTATCCGAAATTCAATTTTATTTTTCGCCATTTTACTATCAGGGTCAACTCTGAGAGGACAGATTCTTGAAAATAGAGATAATCGCATATTGTTATGTAGTCCATTCATATTGGATACCAGAATATGATGAATAAATATTTTATCCGAAATATAACTACATTATGCATGAATGCATATACCTTTCCAATGATATAAATATATATAGTCGTGATCTTTATTTTCATTATGGCGGATTCCGAAAGCTGCGGAAGAATAGATTGTGCAGTAGAAGGGTTTCCGAAGACCGATATTGAATGGCACCCATCTGCTGCAACCGGTACAGACCTGTCAGCAATTAGAGATTTCTGTACCTGCGCACGCGCGGATCGAGCGGTGGCAGAGTTTGGATTTGCTGGTGCAGATTCAGAATTTATATGCAAGGGCCCTGAAAACAGGTGATGAGCATGGAGCAGAACGAAATAGAAGACCTCATAAACAGTAACGAAGTATTCAGGCCTATATTGGAACATAGCGGCAGGATTCGCCTCAATTCTCAGGATGATTACAGGACGATCTATGAGCGAACCATTGCTGACCTAGGCGAATACTGAGCCGGCGTGGCATCTGAATTGGACGGGTTCAAGAAATGGGATAAAGATCTTGAAGGTGATCTTGGAAAATTCGAATTTTTCGTCAATGGATACAGCAATGTCAGTTTTAACTGTATTGACAGGCATGCAATGAAAACACCTCAGAAGACTGCTATAATATGGCTGAGTGAGGACGGTTTACGGCAATCGATAACCTACAGAGATCTCATGCTGCAGACCGCGAAATTTGCGAAAGGATTGGCAGATGAAGGCGTAAAAATGGGAGATGTCGTGACGATCTTTCTCCCCAATAGAATAGAGGCATTCATAGCTGCCCATGCCTGCTTCAGAATTGGGGCGATATATAACATAATATTTTCTGGGTTTTCTGCTAAAGCCCTTCTGGATAGGATGAAGGAAACTAACCCAAAGGTGGTAATAACCACAGACAGCAGTCTACGCCGGGGAAGAAAAATCAACCTGAAGGAGACCCTAGACTCAATAATCAGTGAAGTGCCGTCCGTGAAGAAAGTCATCATAATCAAGAGAGACGGCAAGCACGATCTGAATCTGGGTGAAAGGGAAGTATACTACGATGACTTTATGTCAGGAATAACGGGATATGCCGAACCGGTGCCTATCGAGGCTAATGCACCTGGTTTTGTCATATACACTTCTGGGACAACGGCCAAGCCCAAGGGCGTGGTCCATTCCGGCATAGGTTTTCTTGTTGGATCCTATCACAATGTAAAATATGCGCTTGATCTTGGGCCTGAAGATATCTTCTGGTGTACCGCCGACGTGGGATGGCTGACGTTCCCGATCTTCGAACTCGTGGGCGGCCTGGCACACGGTGCAACGGTCATTGCATACGAGGGGGCGCTGGATTACCCTGACATAAGGCATTTCTACAGCATTATACAGGATTTCAAGGTTACGAAATTGTTCACGGCGCCAACCTTTTTGAGAATGCTTGCCAGGAATGGATCGGACGTGGCTTCTGGATATGACCTGAGCAGCCTGAGGCTGATATCGCTGGTTGGGGAACCGCTAGACGTGAAGACATGGAAATGGGTGTACAACGACCTCGGGCACGGGAGGATAGAGATAAACAACACCTACGGCCAGACGGAAACAGGGAGCGCATGGACTTCCTCTCTTGTGGGCGTTACCGGTGCAAGGCCCGGTTCATGCGGGCTTCCACTCCCAGGTCACTCATTTGATATACTTGACGAAGGTGGTCAACCAGTTGAAAATGGAAGGATAGGGACGCTCGTATTGAGAAAGCCATTCCCTTCACTTGCAAGAGGAATATGGAAAGACCCACAGAGATATTTCAAGGAATATCTTTCTGTTTTCCCGGGGAATTATTGTACCTATGATTCTGCCGTCCGTGACAGGTATGGCCATATATGGGTACTCGGAAGAACTGACGATGTGATAAATGTTTCCGGGCACAGGATCTCCACAATGGAGATGGAAGATGCAATAATGTCTATACCGGAGGTTTCTGAGGCTGCCGTTGTTGGTGTCGATCATGCTATAAAAGGCATGTCAACTGCGGTATTTGTCACCCTCGGCAACGGAATTGATTTGCCAGCAGATCTAGGAAAAAGGATACAGGACGAAATTGCTAGAAGGATAGGTAATTATGCCAAGCCTGAAAGTGTATACGTGATCCCAGAGATGCCAAAGACGCGTAGCGGAAAGATAATGCGAAGACTGTTGCGAGAGATCGTAATCAGCAATAAAGTGAGCGGTGATCTGACAGGCCTCGAGGATCCCGGTGTGATTTCGCGCATACTGCAGGAGATGAAGCAGGCTTAATCCATGATCTCAGGTAGAGAATTTCATCCCATAAAATACGACTGCTTCTTGAATCCTCAGCTGCAGTCCAACCTGACCAGGGCCTATCCAAATATTTCAGAAAAAGGATGCTGGACGTTCAGGGTTAAGATCGTATTCGATGTCAACGGTATGCCAGGCCTTTAGCATATCCGGATGTCTCCATAACTGTCTAAAATACATAAAAATAGGAGGTTTCACACGTGGATGTAATACCACCCCTCCTGCTGCCTCCTAACAATCTCTATGAAACCGCCCATCGGGGTGGGAGAGACACCCTTGACAAGATCGGATTCCTTGATGTTGTTCATTTCCATGGATGTCCTGCAGGCCATGACTATTACTTTTTTTCTCTTCCAGAAGCGGTTTTATCATTTCCTCATGCGTGGTAGCGATGATAGCGCTTTCCAGATACACAACTTCAACGGTCTCAACATCCTTCAGCACAGCTATGTGTGTTCCAACGAGGTTTCCCATAGGTATTTTTTCCTTTTCAGAAACCTATATGACCACTTTCATGACCAGTGTATGACCAATTCACATATTAAACTATTTATTCATATCTATGATTTAATGGTGGACGGAAACGATACATCTAAACGGTGTCCGACGTTTTATCGGATCAGCCTGAGAATTTCCAGAAATTTAGAGGCTGCCATAGACTATATTCTCATACCGATAATGATAAGAACGAGACCACGGCAGATTCTTGAAATTCTCTATATGACGTATGGCTTAAAAAAGAATAAATATAAAATTAAATACGCAGGCCCTTAAACTATGATCTTATCCTTGAATGTTTCGAATGGATCGACTATCGGCCTGCCGTCGGGTGACTTCACGTCCTGTGCAGCTGGCGGCACGTTTTCGTAGTTATCAACGTACTGCTTGAGACGCTCAGTGAACGGCGGTATTTTCTTGTTGACATAGAATACGCCGATTGGTATGCGGTCTCCCCATTCAAAGGACTTCTCAATGGCCCTGTTGTACTTCTCCTCTGCCTTGGGGTCGTTCTCCGTGACGACAGGATCCCATGACTTGTCATCGTCGAGCTTGTAGACCCTCTTCTTGTACCAGTCCATTGTGTTTATGTTGTTGTACGTCGGGCAGGGCTGCAGTATGTCTATGAATGAAGATCCCGGGAACATTACAGCCTGCTTTATTATGTTCTTAAGGTGTGCGATTTCGAAGCTGAACCCTCTGGCAACGAAGGAGTATCCGGTGGATATGGCAAGCATTATCGGATTTATCGCGTCGTAAATGTTCGGCCTTGCCAGGCTCTTCGTCTGCACTCCAAGCTTCAGCGTCGGGGCTGCCTGTCCCTTTGTGAGACCGTAAACGGCGTTATCGTACATAAGCACCGTTATGCCGCTGTTCCTCCTGCCCTCAGCCACAAGGTGACCGGCACCGATGCTCATGAGATCGCCATCTCCACCGGTCACGATGACCTTCAGCTTCGGGTTCGTGAGCTTGACGCCAACCGCCACAGGTATCGCTCTCCCGTGCAGCGTGTGTGCACCGGCAGCGTTCACGTAGTGAGGCGTCTTTCCAGAGCACCCAATACCGGATATGACCGCAACATCGTGCGGCCCGAGATTCAGTTCCTGCAGTGCCGATGTGAGTGCGGTCAGAATACCAAAATCACCGCAGCCAGGGCACCAGTCAACCGTTATATCGTTCCTGAAATTATGAACCATCTTCAAGCACCACCATCAAACTTTCCTTGTTCAATATCTCCTTAGCCGACTTCAGTATCTCATCCTCGGTCATGTGGCGACCGTTGTACTTCAGTATCTTGTTCTTTATATCTATGCCCGTGTAGAGCTTTATCATCTGGGCGGCCTGTGCCGTGTAGTTGCTCTCCACGTCTATCACGAGGTTTGCACTGCTGAGAACGTTCTTCACGAATTCCGTGGGGAACGGTGAAAACATCTTGAGGTAAAGCAGGTTTGCAGATATGCCCTCTTCCTTGAGGTCCTCTATGACATCCAGGATCGGCCCCTTCTGGCTTCCCCATGTCACGAAGGTTATGTCAGCTTCCTTTTCCCCGATCAGAACGGCCTTCTCATCGATCGGAATCTCCCTGTCCGCCGTTTCCAGCTTCTTGAACCTCTTCTCCATCATCCTGTCCCTTATGTCCGAATCCTCGGTTACGTGGCCAAGTTCATCGTGTTCGTCTCCGGTCATCCAGAATATGTTTCTTCCCATTGTGGTATATGGCGATACGCCGTTGTCGGTGTTGAGATCGTAACGCTTTACATCGTCGCCCTCCTTTGCGAGCTTCACAGTCTCTATCTTTATCCTGTCGAGATCCACCTTGGATATGAGATCGAGAGTATTTGCAAGGTTCTTGTCTATCAGATGAATGACAGGCATCTGGTACTTTGCGGCATAGTTCAGCGCTTTGGCCGCATCGTATATGCACTCGTCAACCGTTCCGGACGAGAACACTATTCTCGGATACTCACCATGGCCTGCATTAAGGGCGAAGAGCAGATCGGACTGACCGTTTCTGGTAGGAAGCCCAGTGCTGGGCCCGCCCCTTTCATAGAACGTCACGACGAGAGGTACCTCATCCATTCCCGCGAATGATAATCCCTCTGCCATGAGCGAGAATCCCGGACCGCTTGTTGCCGTGGCAGATCTTACGCCGGTGAGCGCGCCGCCTATGGCCATGTTGACGGCTGACAGTTCATCCTCCGTCTGCACTATGACAACGCCGCCCTTCTTGAGGTTGGCGGCCTCCTTATCGAGCCACTTTATATTCTGATGTTCCTCTATCGTCGTGCTCTCATCGCTTGCAGGCGTTATAGGATAGTACGTCTGGAACCTGAGTCCGCCAAGAAGCTTTCCAAGTGCAGAGGCATCGTTTCCGGTCAGCAGAAGCTTTCTCGGCGTCGGCAGTGCCGGAAGCGTCTTACCGGCAACCTTGCTGTCCTCAGCGAACTTGTATGATGCGTCTACGACCTTCACATTCTCTTCGACGACCTGCTGCTTTCCCTTGAATATGTATGATATTGCGTCATCGGCAAATTTTCTGTCTATGCCTATGATCGCAAGCGTTATGGCCGCCCCTATGGTGTTGTAGTACCTGCTGGGTGTACCGTCGGGCACAGCCTGTGTCGCTATGTCGGAGAATGGTATAGGCAATAGCCGGGCACCGCGCTTCTTCATGTAGCCCAGTGCACCCCTGATCGTGGTTTCGAAGCCATTTTCCGTGAGTATCCTCCTGATCTTGACCGAAGTATCCCTCATTATCATCCTTGCGGCCTGGAGATCGTAATCCTCCGTTGTCTTATCATAGAGAACCGTCGAGACCTCTGAAACATCATCAAGGTGCTCAAAGATCGTGTCAGGATCCAGAGCGACGAAAATATTCACAGGGTACTTCAGCGACCTTGGCTGCTTGTCCATAACCCTCATGTGGGTATAACTGTGGCGCCCCTTTATATTTGAGTGGTATTCCCTGACACTGAGAACACCATACCCAGAAGTTGCAACTGCTTTCCCTACAAGGTTAGCGGCTGTATCAATACCGCCTCCTTGCGGACCGCCTATGAGTATATTGAAATCCATATTTACTCAACTATGGTTATTACCTTCGTATTAAAATATGTTTTTGATCGCTTGAAGAGAAAGAAAATGATAGTCGAAAAACGAAAAACAGAATGAGATATCCGGGATTCGACTTACATCGCCATATATATTGGTGCAGATTCATGCTACATGTGTCGCCTATCGCCAATCCGGTGTTCCTCATAATGCGCGATTATGTATACCTCCGCGTTTTACGCCTTTTTCATAGCTTAAGTATACGGTAGAATATGAAATCGAAGGATCACGGTAATGCATAATGCCTGTTCATAGGCCATCCATGAAGGCTCTCAAACCCTGAGGCATATCCGCCGACTTCGGCATTAGCAAGGAGAATTGCTTGATGGATTCGGATCAATCAACCCCACAGAAATATTATCACTGATCCAGAGCCTGCAAACAGATCCGATCGCAGCGAAGATGAAGTCCGAATTTTTTCAACGTTGAGCCATACCGTATTGATCCGGACACACGTATTCCAATAAGTCCGGTGGTTCTCAATGAAAATATCGATGAGATAAAAATATATTGACATTTATCCTTTCTCAATGATGGAGAGCAGAAAGGAGAAGAGGGCATTTCTCATCGGAAGATTCCAGCCCTTCCACAAGGGGCATCTTGAGATAGTTAAGAGGATACTGAGCGAGAACGATTCCATAATAATAGGCATAGGATCGGCACAGTATTCCCACACCGTGGTCAATCCATTTACGGCAGGGGAACGCCACCTCATGATATCGAGGACGCTCGAAAAGGAGCGCATATACAACTATTACCTCGTACCCATAGAGGATGTGAACGCGAACTCGCTGTGGGTGTCGCACGTTGAGGCGCTCACGCCTAAGTTCGATATAGTCTACACCAACAACCCGCTTGTGCGAAGGCTCTTCATGGAGAGGAAATATGAAGTGCGATCGCTGCCGATGGTGAACAGGAAGGAATGGACCGGGACAAAGATAAGGGAGAAGATGATCGCAGGCGAACCATGGGAGAATGATGTGCCTGATCCCGTAGTAGAGGTCATACATGAAATAGACGGAATCTCTAGGATAAGGCAGCTCTCAACAACCGACGAGGATATAACTCAGTGATATTTATTTTAAGCGCTGGGTTATCATCGGTCTCTAACAGGTTTTAATTATCTATAGCTATATATATTAATAAATATTACTAAATATCTCACAATTGCCTCATGCGAATAAAATTAATATGATCCATGGTCTGATCTTACGATGGAATCAAACGCATACGCTAAACCGGTTAAGGTGCCCGGTAGGTCGATCATAACATCGCTGTCCGCGATGGGGTATTTCCTGGATGGCTACGATCTGAGCGTGATCTCTGTGTTCACGCTGGTCCTGGTCACGTACCACATATTCAGGTACACGGCCTTCACGGAGTCGTTCGTCACAGGATCGGCCCTGCTCGGCGCCTTCGTTGGAGCAGTGCTCTTTGGCCACTACGCCGACAGGATCGGCAGAAGATACCTGTACATATTCGATCTCATTTTCTTCGCGGTTTTTGCGGTGCTCACCGCACTCGCGACGAACATATATGAGATGATAGCCTTCAGGTTCTTCGTCGGCCTTGGAGTCGGCGCGGACTATTCGCTGAGCCCTGTGTACACCACCGAGATGTATCCCAATGCGAAGAGGGGAGGCGGCTACGGATGGGTCTGGACCTTCTGGAGCCTGGGTGCTGCAGCTGCATTCATCATAGGCTACGGCTTCTATCTCATCGATCCGCTGACGGGCTGGCGCTGGACGCTCGGTCTTGGAGCCATACCGGCCATAGTCGTGGTCGTCATGAGGATGAGGATGCCGGAATCCATAAGGTGGAAGGCCGCCGACAAGAATGTATCGGAGCAGGAGATCAGGGATGTCGCTGACAGCATCGGCATCAAAAAGGAGGAAATGGACAGCATAATGGCGGAGAGAAACAGGGAATCGAGGATAAGATCAGGATCGCTCTCCTCCCTCTTTAAAGGAGAGTACGGCAAGAGAACGCTCATAGTCTGGATACAGTGGATCCTGTACGATATAGCAGGATACGGTATCGGCCTCTATTCCCCGCTTATCCTCAAGGAACTCGGCGTCAGCGGATCGTACACCCTGCTCTACTCCTTCATGTTCTACATGCCCATAGGCTTCATGGGCGCCTTCGGTGCAGTAATGCTCAACGACCGCGTGGGAAGAAGGCCGCTTCAGATACTCGGCTTCGGATCGATGGCCCTGGCTATACTTCTCTTCTTCTTCGCAGCAAGCGGAAAGGGACAGGTCTTCCTGGCCATAGGAATACTTGCATTCATCATCGATTACGCACTTGGCAACCTTGGGCCAGGAAATACAATGGGGCTGTACGCCATAGAACTGCTGCCCACGAAGTTGAGGAGCTCTTCCATGGGAAGCGCCACCGGCATAACAAGGATAGTCTCGTTCCTCTCCGCCTTCCTGTTCCCATATCTGTCGAAGCCGACAGTGCTCGGAAAGGAGGGTTTCTTCTTCGTCCTCTTCGTTGTGATGATCCTCGCGCTGATCTTCACAATATTCTTCACACCTGAGACGAAGGGATTGAGCCTTGAGGAGATAACGGTGGCAAAATACAGGCACGAGGGCTGGAAACCAGTCCTCGCCCTGGACGATACGAGTAAAAAATAAACCAATTTTTTTAATACATGCCTCTGGCCTTCATGGCGTCCGCCACTTTCTTGACTGAGACAACGTAGGCCGCTGTCCTTGGATTGACCTTGTATTTATCCATAGCATCGAACACGTCATGCGCTGCCTTGGTCATCTTCTGGTCGAGCTTTTTGTACACATCATCGGCCGTCCAGTACTCGCCGTAGTTGTTCTGGACCCACTCGAAGTAAGAGACCGTTACTCCACCGGAGTTTGAGAGGAAATCTGGAAGATCCAGTATGCCGCGCTTGTACAGTATCTCATCCGCCTCCGGCGTTGTAGGGCCGTTTGCAAGTTCCAGCACTATCTTCGCCCTGATCCTGTCCGCGTTCTTTCCGGTGATCTGCTCCTCTATTGCCGCCGGTATCAGAACGTCTACGTCCGATTCGAGAAGCTCCTCGTTGGTTATCGGTTCCGATCCCGGGAATCCCACGACCGATCCCGTCTTTTTCTTGTGTTCGAGAAGCGCTGCATAGTCAATTCCATCCTTCACATATATGCCTCCCTTCGTGTCCGATACCGCGACGACCTTTGATCCGAACATCTCATGAACGAATTTCACTGCAAACTGCCCTGCATTTCCGAATCCCTGCACGGCCACGCGAGCCTTAGAAAGATCAAGACCGATCCTCTTCGCACCTTCCCTAAGAACGTACATTCCACCTTTTGCTGTTGCGTCTCCGCGGCCCTCGGATCCGCCCACTTCAAGTGGCTTTCCGGTTATGACATTCGGTGCGCTGTGCCTCACAACGTTCTCATATTCGTCCATCATCCAGGCCATTATCTGCGGGTTCGTATATACATCCGGGGCCGGCACATCCACCTCCGGGCCGATGAAATCAGCGATGGCCCGTATGTATCCCCTGCTTAGCCTCTCAAGCTCACCCTGGCTCATGGACTTTGGATCGCATATCACCCCTCCCTTGGCACCGCCGAATGGAATGTCAACGATCGCGCATTTCCATGTCATCCAGGCGGCAAGGGCCTTCACCGTGGACAGCGTTTCCTCTGTGTGATACCTGATACCGCCCTTCCCTGGCCCCCTGGCGGTGTTGTACCTCACCCTGAATCCGGTGAAAACCTTTATCCTGCCGTTGTCCATCCGAACGGGAATGCTCACCTGCAGGATCTTCTCCGGCTGCTTCAGTATCTCAAGGGCCTGCTCATCCAGCTTCAGAACCGCGGCGGCTTTTTCAAGCTGCTGGAGGGCCATCTCAAAAGGATCCATATTCTCCGGCATATAGGTCACCTTATTATTAAATACTTAATAACATGTAGACATGCATTAATAATATATGAAATTACTTATCTTGGTATTCTTATTCATGATATATATATGACCGGTTTGCCGGGAAGTGCTATTTTTCCGTTTATGACATCGCCCCTCTCTATGCGCACGGGGCACCCGATCTGTTTCGACAGGTAGACCTGGTTCCTCTGCAGAACATCGTACTCGTCAAAGCCGTATATCATTATGTCCTTCCTGCGCTTCGCCAGGTACTGCATGTATTTCTTCGACTGGCCGGAAACACTGTTATTGAGGAACTCCTGTGCAGCCCTCACCACGTCGGCATTCGCCACAGTTATCTCCACCGACTTCGGTTCAATGCCCGTGACCTGCATGATGTTCTTAACGTCCTGAAGCACCTTCTCCACGTAGTCCATGGCGCTGTACATCTGGTCGCAGGTCATGCCGAATCTGCGCACAGTGCGTTCGTACCTGTCCTGGAAGTTCTCGTCGAACGGATCAACCGACACGTATGTGTCCGATACGTAGCTGTGCCAGTACTCCTCTGCATGGTGAGGTATAACGGGCATCAATGCCCTCAACCAGTCAGCGATCACAGGGGTCAGGGCCCTGTTGACGTCTCCACCCCTTGAGGAGAGGTACCTGAGGTCGTTCAGCACGCCGTAGAAGATGTTGATGTAGGCATCCCTGATCTGGTACCTGTCCATGCTCTCCATGAACTGCCTCAGCCTGACGCTGAACCTTGCGACAAACCATGCCTCTTCGAAGGTGAGATCCGACGTGTCCTGCTTGAATCCAGCCATTAAATCTTTGAACTCGTTGAAGCGCCGGGTTATGCTTGCCAGGTCGGTCTCATTCCAGTCCATGGTGGAGGATATGTCTGCCTGCACCGCCACGTACAGCCTGTAGATATCCGCAGAATATTTCTTGGCTATCTCGAGCAGGGATACCACGTTCCCCTTGCTCTTAGATATCTTTGCACCGTTTGAGACCACAAGCCCGGATATGATGAGGCCTGCTGGCCATTTCTCCTTGGGGAATATTGCAGCGTGGTTCAGAACGTAAAATGAGAGGTGATTGGATATGTGCGGGATGGCCGTTAACCTTATGTCAACCGGATACCAGTACTCGAACTGCCTCTTCGCCTCCGATTCATCCTCATTCTTCGGTTCGCCGTTCATGAATATCCTGGTAATGGCATCATCGTCAAGCTTCCCAGTCTCGTAGAGGGATCTCAGAGGAATCGAGTTCGTGTATACGGCCGGGTATATGGTGGAATCGGACAGCGATTCTATGACCCACCTGTCGTCGAATGGCAGCCGCGTGCCCAGGCCACGCCTCCTGGCGCAGGGCCTTTCCTTGAGCCAGTCAATGGCATCGTTCATGACGTTCCTGTATACCTCAGGGTGCATCGTCATGGTGTTTATCATCGTGTGCCCAAGATCCTTGAGCCAGGGCTGGGAATAATCCAGGAACCACTGGTCAGGGAGCACCGCCACGATGACCTTCGATCCCGATCTGGTTACGGCATGCCTCGACGTTTCATAGAATGTGAAGGCGTTTCCGCTGGAGATGAGATCCCTTTTGACCGCCTCCCGCGCTTCCCTCACGGTCATGCCGGTGTACGGGCCGGAATCCACCAGCTTTCCGTAGTAGAACTCGTTCCTGTAGAGATCCTTCGTGGCCTCCTCCCTGCCCTCCTCGGTTTCCAGGTCGTACTTGCTTTCGATATCCTTCATCTTCATCGGCGCTTCTATTATGACCGGGAAATCCTTTCCGCGCTTCTTCCGGTAATACACGTAATCGTAAACAGAGTGCGACGGTACGGAATACACTATCCCGGTTCCGTTGTCCGGATCCACGAAATCGGCCTGGTATACCTTGACCTCCTTTCCTGCAGGCGTGGTGTAGGTCTGCTTCTGTATCTCCTGTACGGACGCTTCCCCCGCGACCTCTATTTCGTTGCCCTGGAATTTCAGCTTTGTCGAGCATTCCTCGGACACAACGGCCATGCGCCCAGATATCTTCACCTTCACGTACTTCACATCCGGATTTACCCATATGTTCGTTATGCCATATATGGTCTCCGGCCTGAGCGATGCCGCTATGAGATCGAAGGACTTTCCACGGAAGAATATGGCGGTATACTCCTCTATGGTGACCTTGTCCGTATCCCCGTCCTTGATGTCGTCCTCACCTACCGCATTGTCATCCTCAAGGCTGTAGAGTATGGGATACCTTCCCTGCTTCACGAGCCCCTTCTCGTTCAGGCGCCTGAACTGCCACTGGACGAATTTCTGGTAGAACTCGTCTGCGGATGTGAAGCGCCTGGTCCAGTCAATGGAGTATCCCAGGTGCTTGAAGTCGTTGATTATGGCATTCGAGAAATAATCCGCGATGTTCTTCGGATCCTTGAAGCTCTCTATCAGTGCATCGATGTCCTTTTCACCGTACTCCTTGAGATACGACGTGTAGAGATCGATCGTGGACCTGTCGCCGGCCCTTATCCTCTCAGAAAAAGCGAGTATCGGCGTTCCGCTCTGGTGGAATCCCATGGGAAACAGAACGTTGTAGTTTCTGGATCGCTTGTATCTGGCGATGATGTCGCCAAGCGTGTACGTCCTGCCATGCCCTACGTGGAGGGATCCATTGGTGTACGGCCATGGCACGGTTATCATGAACTTCTTCCTGCCATCCATCTTCGGGACGAATATGCCATCGCGATCCCATGCATTCTGCCATTTAGCCTCTATATCCAAGGCGATCACTCCACTATGAGTACAGCAGCGGCGACCACGGTCGTCCATTCACCGGATTCAAGCACAACGGCTGTCGATGATATTGAACCGGTCGTGAGTATCTTATCCTCAAGGACATATTCCTCCTTCTGCTTATCATACGCCAGCTGGGCAGAGGATCCTATCGTGGAGGCAAGCATCTCCGCAGCCAGCTTCTCAGCGAAGGACCCCGCAACCTTCTCGGTCTCGCCGAAGCTGTGGTGCTCGCTGAGGTAGCCCCACTTGCTCCTGTCCCTGGGAATCGCGTAGCCTATGGCCGCCGATACCATCCTGTTCAGCTCGTTGGACGTGTTCCGCGCCAGAACAGTGAACAGTATCTGGCCAGGGCTGAGCTTCTTCAGCCCTTCCTCTCTCGTTATCATCTCCGCATGAGGCGGAAATATTGAGCTTATGCTTGACAGGTTGTAAGGTGCTATACCTGCATCCCTGAGCGCAGCCTCGAATGACACCAGCTGCGTCTCTCCCCTTCCCACGCCTCTGGTAAAGAATATGTGCGTCGGCACGAATCCTGACATAAAAAACCGATCTTCTGCGTTCATATATTACTTTTGATCCTTTCAGCAGGAACACGGATCATGGCGAAAGCGTAAACGCAATCAGAATGTTGAATGGGGATCTCAAGCACGTACTCTGGCAAAGTATATATATTATATTCAACTGATTTAAATATGAAAGTACTGGTCGTAGTCCCGAATTTTCTCCCCCTGGATCAGATAAGATCCGCTGTGTCAACCATAACCCAGGACGTCGAGGTCCGGACGGATACAGATTTCGACAGGAGCGATGCTGAGATTCTCATCGTCACCACGTTCACGCCTGTTAACGGAGATCTGCTGAAGAAGATGCCCAGGCTGAGATTCGTGCAGGTTGCCAGCATAGGATATGACAACGTTGATATGAACGCCATGAAGAAAAACGGTATCATGGTCTCCAACATACCCACTGCAAGTGCGGACAGCGTGGCCGAGCATGCTCTCTCCATGGTTCTGTCTCTGATCAAGGATCAGCGCTTCCTGGACGCTGAGATAAGGTCCGGCCGCTGGCCGAGAATAACAAGATCGTCGGATCTGATGGGCAAGACGTTCGGCATAGTCGGCATGGGTTCCATAGGGCGCGCCCTCGCTGCCAGGCTTCTGCCGTTCAAGGTGGCGATAATCTACAACGATACGAAGAGGATGAGCGAGGCAGAGGAAGAGGAATACGGGGCCACCTTTGTCAGCCTTGATCGCCTTCTCTCCGATTCGGACGTCATATCGGTCCACGTGCCTCTGAATGAGACCACAAGGCACATGTTCAACAGCAGTAGATTTGGCCTGATGAAGGACGGTGCCATATTCATAAACACGTCGAGGGGAGAGGTCGTTGTCGAGAAGGATCTCATAGAAGCGATCCAGAAAAAGGGCATACGAGCTGGCCTGGATGTATTTGAGCATGAGCCCCCGGATCCAAATTCTCCGCTGTTCAGATTGGAGAACACGCTGTTCTCGCCACACATAGCCGGAGTAACGGCGGAGAGCCAGATGCGCTTCTTCCGTGAGACGATAGCCAACGTCATGCGCTACATGCAGGGATACGATCCGAACTTCAGGGTGATCTGAACGAAGGGGCATGAGATATTCGGCAGGGTCCTTCACGACCTGAGATTGCTCCCCATGTTTGGAAATCCCGGGACGACAGAGATCCCGATGATCAGAGACGTTACCGATTATGTTCTGGCCCTCCACGATGGCGTAGCGGCTGCCATCGCTGAAGGATACGCGATTTCATCCGGAAGGCCGTCAATCGTGAATCTTCACACGGATCTGGGTGTGGGCAACGCCATGGCCTACCTCATAACCGCTTTGAAAAACAGGACACCGGTAATAGTCACCGCGGGCCAGCAGGATCAGAGGCATCTTGCATACAGCCCACTGCTTTCCGGTAACCTGTATGACCTCGCCGGAAACTTCGCGAAGTACAGATCCGAAGTGAGAAGGGCTTCGGACATAGCATACGAGATGAGGAAGGCATACCAGATTGCGGCGGAACCGCCTAGGGGCCCCGTGTTCCTCTCATTTCCCATGGATGTGATGGAACAGGATGGCCTGTACTCAGGGGAGGGGGTCGCAGTTTCTGAATACGGAATCGCAGACGATGACGATGTTAACAGGATAGCCCAGGCCATAAACGAATCCGAGAATCCCGCCATCATCTTCGGGTCTGAAATAGACGAATTCAACGCGTTCAGTGAAGCCGTGGAATTCGCAAGGAAGGTCGGATGTCCCGTATACTCAGAGCCGCTTGGAAACAGGTCGAGCTACATTTCGGATGACCCACAGTACGCCGGTGAGCTGTTTCCAGCCGCAATACTGATCAATCTTCAGCTCATGCAGCACGATCTCCTGGTCTTCATAGGATCTGATATAACGCTTTATCCGTACACAACCGATACAGTTCTTCCCGAAAAGCGCAAGATATTCGTGGGCCTGAACAACACGCGGAGAATGGGTGAGACGTACATAGCCAATCCAAAGACCTTCCTCAGGAAGATAACGCCCCTGGTGAAGAAGAAGAATAGTTACAGCGCTCAGAAGGATTACAGAAAGTTCACGGACGCCATGCGAGAGAGGAAGAGGATGGGCTACAATTACGTGTCATACAGGATATCGAAGTATTTCAGCGATTACACGCTGGTCGATGAGGCCATATCCATGTCAGAGCCGCTGCGCCATTACTTCGGTTACAGGCCCCACGGCTATTTCACGGCCAGGAGTGGCCAGATAGGGTGGGCGCTGCCCGCATCCATTGGCATGGCGATGGACAGCCCCAAGGTGGTATCGGTGATCGGGGATGGATCGCTGATGTATTCGGTGCAGGCGCTATGGACTGCAAGGCACTACGGCATACCGCTGAAAATGATCGTGCTCAGAAATGGTGGTTACAGCATACTGCGCAGCTATGCAAAATCGTATTATCCGGAAATCAAGGATGCCGATTTTCTGAGGCCGGACCCGGACGTTGAGAGCATATTATCGTCATACGGCATCGATGTAAATACCGCTGACACAGATCTCAGAAACCTGGAGTGGCTGAGATCCGGATCGGATCAGAAAGCGATTGTCGTCGATGTGGACAGATCCATACCGAACATGTTCTGACGCCTTCCGTGAAGGATCAGCGACCGTACATCATGAGGACGGTCTCAAGGTTCCTTATTGCATTCGCGGGAGGATATGGCACTTCCGTATCCTTTTCTATGCTCTTTAAGAAGCCTCCTATCTCTGATTCGTATACGTCTTTCCATTCAACACTGACGATGTTTCCATTGAGAACCGGCTGATTCAGAACCGTTCTCACATTATCCGGCTTCATCAGGCTCGATTCCTTCATCTCGTAGACCGATCCTTCAGTACCGATAACCTCAAAAGCGGGCAGCTTTGGAGGTTCAACGTAGCTCCATGAATAGTAGAATATGCCATGCACATCATTTTCAAAGGTGAAGAGGGCGGCCGTGTTGTCCTCACCCTCTATGGATGTGCCGCCCTTATAGTTGTGTGCACTGATAGACTTCCACTGGCCTCCGAAGTCCAGGAATATTTCCAGAAAGTGCACACCGCCGTCTATCAGCGACCCGCCCATCATCTCGTTTTTTCTGCTCCTCCATCCCGGCGCATCGTACCTCTGCTGGTCCCTGACTATAACCGTGCGAACGTCTCCAATCTTTCCGCTCTGCACGATCTCCAAGGCCTTTCTGAATGACGGATCGAAATAGAACTGCTCCGCCACCATGAACTTTAGACGCTTCTTCTTAGCCTGGTTTATGATCTTCACCGCTTCATCGATCCTCCCCGTCACTGGTTTCTCCACCAGAACATGCTTTCCCTTTTCGATCGCCTTCATCGCAACCTCGTAATGGAGGTTGTGGGGCAGAACTATATCCACGGCATCGTTATCGGCGTCCAGCGCCGCAGCCATGTCGGAGTAGGTTTCCCTAACACCGTAATCTCTCCTGTACATCTCCAGAACCTGTGGGTTCCTGTCATACACTGAAAATTCTATACCGAGCCGTCTGTAGGTTTCAGCATGAACCTTTGCGAATCCGTTGCCGCCTATGAGAAGAACGCTCATTGCACACAAAAGCATGAATCCGGATATTATCTTTTCTGGATCTTCACAGGATAAGAATAAAATATGGCGTATCCATCATGGTGGGAACAGAGGCAAAGCACTGGGCCGATGGTCTCCCGATGTGGCATTTGACGAAAAAGTTAAAAGGAAAGTAGTTCTATCGGTCTTAGTGCCGCTGTAGCTCAGTTGGTAGAGCACTCGGCTGTTAACCGAGCGGTCATCGGTTCGAGACCGATCAGCGGCGTGGGGATGTAGCTCAGCTAGGCAGAGCGCCTGGCTCATAACCAGGTGGTCGTCGGTTCAAACCCGGCCATCCCCATCATCCATTCTAGAATTGCGGATATGATCTTAGAATTATGACCTGAAGCATAATTGCCCGGAGTTCGAGGGATCTGCGTCTTAACCCCGGACAGGATTTCCATCTCCAGGAGGCACCGATTCTACGCAGGCTTTCACAGACGTCTTGTGAACAATCTTTTTTATTTATCGGTTAAGCGTTCCATTCTCTCCTCTGTTTTTCTCAGAAAATATGGATAAATAAGATTGTGGTCGATATATATAGTATATATATTATGGTGATAAAATACATATTAGACGCGGAGTTTTTTACCTCTGAAGACAATGCCGAATATATTTGAAGACCTAGATAGGAAGAAATTTGGATGGTTCCACCTTCGATCCATCCTGACAACGGGAATGGGAGTTTTCACGGACGGCTACGATCTTTCGTCCATTGGCATCGTTCTGGCCATAGTGCTTTCGTCCTACGGAATCACAAAGATCACGCCAGGGTATACGCTTTACACAAGTCTGATCGCAGGATCTGCACTCATCGGCGCGGCAATCGGTGCACTCATCTTCGGTGAACTTGCGAAGAGGGGCAGAAAGAAATTCTACGGTGTTGACGTCCTCATCCTCGGGATATTTGCATTTCTGCAGATATTTGCCGTGAACGTTTACGCACTGATAATCATCAGGCTGATACTGGGGATCGGCGTCGGTGCCGATTACGTCATGTCGCCGATGATAATGGGTGAACACGCAAACTCCAAAGACAGGGGAAAGACCATAGCATTCGGCTTTGGAATGATGTGGGGGTTTGGCGCTTTGCTGGCAGCCTTCGCATACATGATCTTCGGGCCGATACTCGGACTCCCTGACGCAGTTGTCTGGAGAATTGTGCTGGCATTCGGTGCGGTTCCGGCCCTTGCCGTGGTGTACTTGAGAAGAAAAATGCCCGAAACGCCGAGGTTTCTGGCGAGAATTGCAGGGGATAAGGCAAGCTTCGAGGAGGAAGTCAAGTACGTGGCGAACAGAGAGATCATGATAGAGGGCAACATAAGGGACGACCACGGTTTCGGATACTATTTCAAAAGATACAGGCGCGAATTCATCGCCGCCATGCTCCTGTGGTTCCTGTACGATCAGATAGCTTACGCAGGAATACTGTTCGGGCCAATGCTCATAGCATCAAAGCTTGGGCTCGGCCCAGTTTCATGGACATACCTGATGGAGGTGTTCACACTGATCGGCGGCATAATAATGCTCTCATTGATAGACAGGAAGGGGCGGAAGGTGCTGCAGATCCTTGGATTCATAGGCATGGGCGCGTCTCTCCTGCTGTTTGATGCACTTAAATCTGCCGGAATCGTCGCTGCAACTACCGGTGGTGGGAATGCTCGCGTACGGCATCGGAATGGAGTTCTTCAATCAGCTCGGGCCCGGATCGGTGACTGCGTCTGGCATGTACGGTGTGGAGCTTGCCCCAACAAAGATAAGATCGCAAATACAGTCCTACACCGTGGCATCCGGAAGGATCGGCGCATCGATTGCGTCATTTGTCTTTCCGGCTGTATTCGCAGCACTCGGCGAATCAGTGGCATTTTACTATCTCTCGGCACTGGCAATAATTGCT
This sequence comes from Thermoplasma acidophilum DSM 1728, assembly GCF_000195915.1. GTDB lineage: Archaea > Thermoplasmatota > Thermoplasmata > Thermoplasmatales > Thermoplasmataceae > Thermoplasma > Thermoplasma acidophilum. Next base: position 827,790 of record NC_002578.1, read on the forward strand.
GCGGTCATCACGCTTGTGTTCATTCCTGAGACGAGGGGATCGCTTGAAAAATCGTCAAGGGAGATAGAGGAGATGAACCATATAAGGGTTGTTGAGGCGCGGCCCGCGGAAGAAAGTGTGATGTGAAAATCATCTGAATTTATTGAAAATAACCTACATTTTATGAATGAAGAAGCGCTTTATTCCCTTTCAATGACCTTCCTGTATAAATTCATGCGAAATATATTTCAGGAAAGGCGAAGCCCTTAAAGGCTGTTGATATGCAGCATGAAGGATCCTGCAATGGAATTAACGAAACTTATACTGATCTGCGGATACACTTGAAATTAGCGCGTGGCTTATCAGTCAATTTCCGGGAATACAGATAACATGAGAATGAATACCGTTGCAAAATCCAGATGCATGGAATAAATCGGGTTATCAGAATATCGAAAGATAGACGGCCCGAAGATCTGGGCAAAACGTGTTCATTCATGCTTCAGGAGAACGCAGGCGAAGATTGATGATCAGGATTAACATAAGGCATGGGATCACCTGCGGCGCCTGACGATATTCACCGTATGAGAATGAGCCCTGGAACGGCGATGGATGATGACAGGGAAAGGCAAAATTGAACAGAGAATGCTGGGTATGCACTTCACGCCTGTAGAGGTCTTTCACAGGTATATAATGCCGCAGATCAGGGATCATTTAAACGATTACCTCTGGGTTGACATGTTCTGCGGAGAGGGAAACCTGATCCTGCCTATGCTTGATTACATAGACCGGGATCGAAGAGGAGAATTCTTCAGGGATCACATAATGTGTTTCGACATAGATGAAAGCGCAGTGGAAAGATCGATAGAGAACGCCATGAAGTACGGCATTCCGCAGGAGATGGCCAGAAGGAATATACGAACCAGGGATACGCTCATGGACTATCCCGTACTGAGCGGCAGATACCCGGTATTTCACATAACGAATCCCCCCTACCTGTATCTGGGATACATCAGGAAGAGAAAAGATGCCAGGAGGCATCAGGAATACTTTGAGGGCCAGAACGACGGCTATCAGGATCTCTACCAGATCGCCATGATGAACGATCTCCGCCACGGCATCGGCAACATGATATACATAATACCGTCGAACTTCTTCTTCTCCGATGCTGGAACAAGGAAGATAAGGGAAGACTTCCTGAAGATTTACAGGATAGGGAGCTGCTACATCTTCGAGAGGAGAATTTTTCCGTCCACCGGAACAAACGTTATGATACTGAGTTTTCAGCGTTCACAATCGCCTGTGGAAAGTATCGAATTCGATGCGATCAGAATAAATAAACACGAAGAGAAAAAGAGATACGTCCTTCGCAGTGAAAACAATTTCAAGCCGGACAACGAATATCAGGATTATATACGGGCACACTTCAGGCCTGATCACCCGGTGGTGAAATTCTACCTCACATACGACGAAATAGGGAAAAATCCTGGAAATAACAGGGTCGTGCTTGTCAACTCCAAGGAGTACCGGCACGGCGAATATGAAAGAGAAACCTTCAGCGTGAATGATGACCTCTATGCCAGAATAAAGTCAAATCCCCTTTACGTCAGGACAGTGGATAAGGGGACCCGGGAGGGCAGATCTGGCATATATTCGATCATCCGCGATTTTGGTGCGGACGGCATATTCGTAAAAGGACCGACGTACAGGACTAGCCCGATACAGATCTTCATCGATCCCCCGTTGTCAGCGAACGAAGCGCTGAAACTCATGGAGATCTTCAACAGAACCCTGAACGATCTCAGAGAGAGAAGCGACAGTGACTTCATGACGACGTACAAGTATTCGGATTCCGCTGCATATGTAAGGAAATACCTGGGCCTGAAGCAGGTAAGAGGCATAATGAGCACCATCTCCCTTGAGGATCTGAAGGACGGTGCGTCTTCAACTGACCTTTGAATATCGTAGCCAGCGGAATGAGGCAATTGAAATTCTCCAAACGCATCGGAAAATTATAAGCCCAGATAACACTCCATGCGCCGACGATAATGAATTTAATATAGTAGAAATCAATAAATTCTCATGCAGCTCATAGACGTTGACCACGCTCTGGATATGGATCTCATACTGAAGTTGAAGGAGGATACCCCGTTTATCATATCATCTTCAGATCTTGACTTCAGAATACCTGTGATGATCAATAACATGGATGGAAAACTTATGATGAGTGCGTTCTTTCCAAAATTCAGGGCTGGAAAAAGGATCAATATGAACCTGGCTGCATTCAATCCGTTGGAGAAGGAGGATTTTTTCGTCATAGATGAGAGAATAAACAATGTCCACGGCTATGAAATTATAGAAAAACTGCTCAAAGCGCCATCATGCGTTATGAGCAATATCGACATCTTCAGGGGAGAGTTAAGCGTGTACATAAGGTTTCACAGTTCAAAGATGGAGGATGTGTCGGATCTCCTCTCCAGGTATGTTGTTCACGGTGATCATGCAAGGGTTGAATACCTTGGCCCGACTAAGGGCATACAGGAAATGTTCGAACGCCTGAACACAGATTATGGGCTCTCCATTGTATCGTATGTGCTGCCGCTTGAAGACGAGGAGAAGGAGGCCGCAAAGGAACTTGCCGCTACTCCGTTCATAGGTGAACTCAAGAACGATTCCATACAGAAGGATCGCCTTGAGACGCTCATATACTTCCAGAAGTCCAGACTGAACAGGCATTACAGCCAGATGCTTATTCCTGTGTCTGAAGACAACGGCATATTCGAAGCATTGATAGAGAGCAAGAACGTCTCAGAGATAAGAAGGGTCTCAAACGAACTGCACATACCCAGGTTCAGGTACTTTTTCAAATTGATAAAGGATATGATCGAGATAGATACCTTCCTGCCGTCATCGGCGATGTACGATTACTATACGGAGATCTTCAAGCTGATTCAGCGGGCCGACGGGCACTTTTATGTGAAATACATATCCAACTACACTCAGGACGTGTGGAAATACCTCTGAATGCAATTCCTTTCATGCAAAACTGCATTCACAATTATCCATCAGCACGATGCGAATATTTATATTTATTTATATGAATATGCCTGAATATGGAAAGAGTTTCAGATAATCATATGCCGCCGAGGTCGTTGGCCCTCGGAGGGGTCATTGGCCCCGTGATAACCATACTGTTCATTCTCATCGATGTAGCCGTGAGTCCATGGTTCTCATGGTCAAGAAACGCCCTGAGCGACCTGGGCGTTCATCCCTACGGCTACTTATTCAATTCCGGCCTGATAATTGAAGGCGTCCTCAACATAGCCTTCGTCATATCGCTGAAAAGGATACGGACCGCGGGATATGTCCAGGCACTGATGATCGTCTCCGGCCTTGCGCTGGCACTGGTCGGCGTTTTCAACGAGCACTTTGGCTACCTGCACCTGATCTTCGCGCTGATCTACTTCGTCCTCTTTCCCATATCGATAATAATAGCCAGCGTTCGCGCATCGCTTCCCGCATGGATCAGGGTCTACGGCATCGCCGGATCTGCCGCTGCTTTAGCCGTGATCGTGATAGGCATAGGCTTCGTCTTTCACTTCGTCACAATAAAAAATGTCGGCCTTGCCGTGCCTGAATTCATAGAGGCGGTTCTTCTGGCCGCATGGTCCATATCGGCAGGCTCAATCGTATACCTGAAACGTGGAAGCTATGGCAGTGAGCGGTAAATTACAGTGCATGACCAGAATGCCCAAACTATTTCTAATGGATCTTGCGTATTATGATGTCGCTGTCAGGGGTCTCCTGCATCATCTCTATCCGCCCGTCATGGTACAGGAAGAGCGAATAAAGGAAGAATGATGCCTGGTCCCTGCGGCTCTTTCCCCATACATCCGACATGCGCATGGTATCGGACGGGTATCCTTCAATGATGCCAATGACCCTCTCAAGCTGTTCCTCCGGGCTCTCGCTGTTCAGCCGCTCTATGGAAAACGAAACCGGAAGCGCCCTCTGCCTGACGGGCTGTCTTCTGGCGATGTTGTGCCTAACCTGGTCTATGACCTCTATGAGCGAAACGGGCCTCCTGAAAGGTACCGTTATGACCGGCGTAACGTCAACAGGCTGAACCTCTTCCGGCATCTCATCGCCGTATTCTTCTGGAATTTCGTTCTCTTCCGGGGCCTCATCCTTAGCTGTCCAGTCCGATTTCCTGCGCAACACAGACCAGGCCTCGGCAAGCGCCCTGCCCGCAAACTGGAAATCGATGCTGCCGCCCTCAGTGAACCTGATCATTATCTGCGAGAATTTGGTCAGATCCACGTTCCACGGGTCGATTAGGCCGTCGGCGCACATCTCCAGTATCTTTATGATTGCTGCCTTGGACGGATCGACGACCTTCTTCGATTTTATAGACCGCTCCAGATCCCGGTAATACTCCGCCTGGTCTTCATCTGAGGCCTGCACTATGAGGTCCTCTATTATCTCCTCCACGTTCATGGTGCAGCCTCCGGAGAACCGTCGAAGTGGCCGTTGAACACGAACGACTCGCCGTTGACGCTGGTCACGCCTATGGCGTTGGACGCATAGCTGAAAACCAGTGATTTCAGCGATATCACTATCGTCTGTGCCTCACCCGCGTTCTGGCTTATCATCTTGATCATGTTCTCGGCATTGTAGGCATCCAGGTACATATCCACCTCGTCCAGGAAGTATATCGAGCTGGGCATAAGTATCTGCACCGCTGTTATGAATGAAAGTGCGGCAACGCTCTTCTCGCCTCCGCTCAGTGCCTGTATCTTCACCGTTGCCTTGTCCTTTGGAGTTACGCTCACCTCCACCGATGATGTCAGCGGGTCGGAACCGATCATGATCAGCTTTGCGGTGCCCCCGTTTATTATGCCGTACACATAGTTCATCTTCTCGCTTATGTCGGTGAACGTCTTCACGAACACCTCGCGCTTCTTCTCGTTGAGCATGGCTGTGGTCTCCTCCAGGGCCTTCTTCTCCTCCATGAGCTTCTCATGTTTCTTCTCGTAATCATCGAGATCCTTCAGCGCATCCTCATACTGCTGCGGTGCAGCATTGTTTATCTCGCCGAGATCCATTATGGCCCTTTCGATCTCCTGCCTCATGGCCTGCAGATCTCCGATCACGGCTTCGCAGCCGCTGTACGATGACAGTTCCCTCTCGATCGATGACAGGTTCCCTTCCAGTATGCCCGCCTTGACCTTCAGATCGTTCATGAGATCGTTCTTCAGATCGATGGATGCCTTGGCATCGTTTATGCCGTTCTCCATCTCCCTGATCTGCTTATCGGCCTCCCTGACCTGTGCCGAAAGATTGCCGTAGCGGCCCTCAAGATCGTTCAGTGCGTACTGATACTTCTTCGCCTTCTCCTCGAGTTCCCTCTTCTTTCCATTGAGGTCATCGATCTCAGCTGCGATTGAATTCTCCTGGAGCTTCGTATCGATCATCTGATCCTCCAGATGCTTTCTTTCGCTGGAGAGTATGTCCCTCCTGCTGGTGATCTGATTCAGTTCGCTGGCAACGGCATCGATCTCGGAACGCACCTCGTTGATCTCGTTTGAGAGGTCTCCGATGTTCTTGAAGAACTCCGGGTCGATCCTGTCGTACAGATCGTTCAGAGCCTCCTGATACTTGTGCAGATCCAGCGTCTTCTGTTCGATCACCTTTTCATTTTCGTCTATCATCCTTTTTTTGTCTGCTATCGCCCTGTCTGTGCTTGAGATATCGTCCATGACCTGCTTGAGTTCTTCCCTTGACCTCTCCGCCTCCTTCTTCAGCATCTCCTGCTCCTTCATGATCTCTCCGGTTCTCCTGGAAGCCTCGCTCATCTCGCTGAATGCCTGGTCCATCTCCCTCTTTATCCTGGATCGATCATCCATCAGCGAGGAGAGCTGGATCTTCATGCCCTCGAGATCATGCTGCATTCTCAGGGCTGATGCGTAGTCCGAGGCGTAATTCCTGTAACCGCCGGTTATGGATCCGCCGGGATCGAATATATCGCCGTCAAGCGTCACAAGGCGGAATATTCCCATCAGCCTCCTGCCGGCATCGATGTCCTGGACCAGTATCGTGTCACGTATTGCATAATACACGGCCGATCTGTACTGATCCTCGAAGTCGACGAAGTCCATGAGGATGCCGAGGTATCCCGGGTCCTTTGAGATCTTGCCCACATCCCTCTGTGCCGGTGGATCCCGCATCTTGTTCAGCGGAAGAAACGTCATAGGCGATATCTTCCGGTCCTTCAGGATCTGTATGCATTCCTTAGCGACAGCATCGTCCTTCACGACCACTGCATTAAGCCTGCCTCCGCCAGCGCTTTCCACGGCCTTAACGTACTTTTCGCCGTACGATATCAGATCGCGGACGAGGCCGATCACGCCTTCGACGCTCTCCTCAAGCATCTTTACGTTCCTGACGTACTCCGGCACCCTGCTTGATGCGATCTTGGCCGATGCCTCTTTTTCGCTGATCTCGCTCTTCAGATCGGATATGCGGTCGTTTATCTGATCGTACTTGGCCTTGAGATCGTAGTACTTCCTGCTGTACTTGCCCATATCCTCAGACGTTTCCTTTGCCTTCCACTCTGATGTCCTGATCTTCAGATCAAGGTCCTCCTTCCTCTCCTCCAGTGCGGCCTTCTTCTGCAGCAAAACAGCAAGATCGGCGTTCATCTGCGATCCTGCCGCTTTCAGTTCCTCTATCTCCCTGCCCAGCCCGTCGATCTTCTCCTGGTATTCCTTCGATTTTCTCCTGGTCTCCGCCGCATCCACGGCCTCGGCCTGAGCCCTGCTGAAAAGGTCATCGTATCTCTTCTTGAGATCGGCGTAGCGATCCTCCAGTGCCCTCTTCCTCTTCGCCTTTTCCTCTATCTGCCTGTCCAGATCCTCGATCTCGCGGTCCGTGCTGTCCCTTTCGCTTTCATACTTCGCTATGGTCTCCTCCAGCTTCTCCATATTCCTGTTCTTTTCATCGATGATACCGCGTATCTTCGCTATATCCACCTCGACGGAATGAAGGTCCGTCTTCACCCTGTTCATCTCGCCGCTTGTCAGGTCGTCTATCCTTTTCGCAACATCTTCCCTCCTGATCCTGATAGCCTCGGAACGCTTTTCAAGATCCGATCTGCGTTCTTCAAGCTGTGCTATTTCTTTCGTGAGATCGGAGATCTGCCCCTCTATGGTGCGCTTCTGCCTTTCCATAGCGTTTTTCCTGTTCAGTATCTCCGTGTATTCCACGTCCCGCTTTCTCTTCAGCAGCGCATCGTACCTCTCCTTCTTCTCCTTTTCCGTTCGCAGCCTTTCCAGGTTCTGCCTCTTCTCGTCTATTATCGTCTGGTTTATCTCCATGTTCCTGCTGACGGCTTCGATGTCAGCTTTGACCCTTTCAATCTCGCTGTCGAACTGATCCACGCCGGATATTCTCTCTATGAGCTTCCTGCGCTCCTGGCCGCTGTAAGAGATGAAATCGTTTATATCCCCCTGAAGCACGAAGCTGTATGTCCCGAAGTTTATGCCCATGGAGGCCAGGGTCTCATCAATCTCCGAGAGCCTGGATCTGACCCCGTTGACGTAATAGTACGACTTCGGTTCATCCTCTATGACGAGCCTCCTCTCTATGACCAGCGATCTGCCGTCGTCGCTCCTGAACGTGACGGAGACGCTGCATTCGTTTCCGGATCCCTTGCTCACAAGGTCCGATAGCCTGTCCGCCCGGACAGCGTGTATGGACTTTGTTCCGAGGACGAAGAGAAGCATATCGCCTATGTTGCTCTTGCCGCTGCCGTTCGGGCCGCTTATGACGTTGAGGCCCTTCGTGAAATTTATGACCTTCTTCCTGCGGAATGACTTAAAATTGTGCGCCTCGATCCTCTCGATGTACGACGACAAGTCTGACCTCCTTATGACATTATCTGATTACTATATAAATATTGTGAAACTTTGTTCAGTTCAGACGACGGTTGCGATGAAATCCGAGAAATCCTCCCTCCGCCTGATCATCACGTCCTTCCCGTCCTCCATGATCATGATCTCGGGCGGCCTCGGCCTGCCGTTGTACCTGGAGCTCATCGAGTAAACGTAGGCGCCGGCATCGAGCACCATTATGCGATCGCCCTCACTCAACCTCCATGCCGTATCGCCGATCCTGTCCGTGTTCTCGCATATCTGCCCGGTGACGGTGATCTTCTCGCCCTCAACCCTCTCTCCGACCGGGATTATCGTGTGCCTGGCGCCGTACAGGGCCGGCCTTATGTTGAGGTTCATGCCGATGTCTGTGCCCGCGAAGCCGTTGTGCACATCGTTGACTGTGCCGACGATGATGCCGGCATCGCCAACCAGATAGCGTCCCGGTTCGAGGACGAGATCGCCGAAATGGTATCGATCAAATTCTTTCAACACGGCTGACCCCAGTGCCGCAATGTCCAGTTCGTTTTCGCCCTGGACATACGGAATGCCCAGGCCACCCCCAACATCCGCGAATTGAAAACTCACGCCCGCTTCCCTCCCGATCCTGTCTGCAATGCGGAAGAAATTCGAATACGCTTCAGCGATCTTGACATGATCCCTGTTGTTCGATCCGATCATCATGTGTATACCGAACTCCCTGATCCCGTCCTCCCTGGCCTTTCTGTAGGCCAGGATGGCGGCATCCGGGTCTATCCCGAACTTTGTCCTGGCACCCCCGGTGGTGGTACCTGCGAATTCGCCCATGCCAAAACCCGGGTTGATCCTGAAGGATATCCTCTCGGGCTTTTCCCTCATCTTCCTGTACTGTGTGAAAGTGTTGAAGTTTATGGCTATCCCGCGATCAAGCGCGAAGTTGAGATCGTACTCGGAGGCATTGTTCGGGGAGTAGAGTATGTCCTCCGGCGGTATTCCAGAGAAAATGGACATCATGATCTCCATCGGGCTCGCTGAATCTGATCCGATGCTTTCCTGATGCATGATCTCTATGATCCTAGGGTTGTCGTTGGCCTTGACGGAGTAGAGCATCCTTACACGGTTCTCATAGGCCTCCCTGATACGTCTGATATTTGAGACGATCCTTGCCCGTGAATAGATGATCACCGGAGTGCCGTACTTCTTCGCCATCTCATCTATGGACATTCCGGATATGCTCCTGGCCGATTCATCATCAAAAATGTCGTAAATACCCATGAATCCCAACCTCCTGCATGGATAGCGATGATCCTTATTTATATACCTTCGTCCGGAGATCAGTGATCGGAGGTACAAAAAATGCGGCATCAAAACGCACATTCCATGAAACGCAGCACAAGAATGTGAAGATAAATTTCGGATCCATCCACTAAGGCCATTGAATACGAATATCGTAATTACACTTCGAAAATTTATATATACGCATGCCATTACGAGATGATGAATGAAGATACGAATTTCGGAAATGCAAAGCTGAGGAGAAGCCTGGGCATGTGGGACCTCTTCTTTCTGTCCATCACGGGAATGATCGGATCCGGGTGGCTATTCGCCGCCCTGGACGCTGCGGACTACGTCGGGCCGGCGTCCATATTCACATGGATCATAGCTGCCCTCTTCTTCTTCGTGATAGCGCTGACCTATGCCGAACTCTCCGGCATTATCCCCTATTCCGGATCGATAGTGAGGTTCAACCAGTACTCCCACGGTTCCATGTCCAACTTCCTGATCGGGTGGGCGTACCTCATCGGTGCGGTGTCCACCGTCACCGTTGAGGCCATATCCGTGGTCACGTACACGTCAACGTACATGCCGCAGTTCTACAACAGCAGCGCCGGCGTTCTGACGCCGCTGGGCATACTCGTCTCGATAGTGCTGATCGGTTTCTTCTTCTTCATACAGTTCATCGGTGTCAACGTCTACGGAAAACTGAACACAATAATGACAGCGTGGAAGCTTGCCATACCGGTCATAACGGTCGTCCTCATCATGTCGCTGTCGTTTAACCCGAGAAACTTCTATGTGGCGCACGGTTTCCTGCCCTACGGTTCCGCCGCAATATTCGCCGCGCTGATACCCAGCGGCGTTGTTTACGCGTTCGAGGGCTTCAGGCAGGGGATAGAGTACGCGGGGGAGGCCAGGAATCCGCAGAGGGACGTGCCGATAAGCCTCATCGCTGCCATGCTGGCGACAATAGGCATATACGTGGCGCTCGAGATCGCCTTCATCGGTTCCATAAAATGGGGCGCCATAGGCATAAGCCCGGGCGACTGGGCAGCCCTCAGCACCTCTTCCTGGGCCTCAGGGCCGTTCTACTACGCCACCAAATATTCCGGCGTCCTGATACTGTCGGTATTCGCAGTTGTGATACTCATCGATGCCTTCATATCCCCGTTCGCATCGCTCGGTGTCTACGAGGGCACATCGGCCAGGTCTTTCTACGGCATGGCCAGGCTCAACGTCATACCTGAATTCTTCGGGTCGATACACCCCAGGTTCAGGACGCCATGGGTCGGCCTGATCTTCACGCTCATACTCTCATCGCTCTTCCTTGCGCCGTTCCCGAGCTGGTACCTGATCGTGGGAATCAACGCGTCGTTCACCGTCTACGCCTACCTCTCCGCCGGAATAACCAACACGGTGATAAGGAAGAACGCGCCAGATATACACAGGCCATTCAGGCTCCCAGCAGCCTCCGTACTCAGCCCCATAGCGTTCGTCGTCGCATCCATGCTTGTCTACTGGTCCGGATTCTCCATAATCGATTTCCTCATACTGGTTGTTTACGCCGGCCTGCCGCTGATACTGCTCAGCAAGTTCAGGGAGAAGCTGAACCTCAGCCTGCGGGCATCGATAATAATATCGGCAGTGTACTGGATACTCATTGCAGTTGTCGGCTTCTCCGGCTACACCGGGAGGCTGCCCTTCGTATACTACTGGCCGCTGATCTCCGCAATACCATCGGCGACCTTCGCCTACGCATACCTGAAGTCCAGGTCGATAGAGATCGTATCATCGGTGTGGATCATAGTGTACAACATACTGATCGGGGCAGTCTCGTACTACGGATCGCTTGGCACAGGCGTCATCGCATATCCGTACGATTATGCGATATTTGCGGTCATAAGCCTGGGCATCTACTTCCTCGCCGTGCGCACGGGATACAGCACCGAGGAACTGAAGAACCTCGTCACCTACGGCCCCGTGGCCGAGTGACCCTATTTTTCTGAATCTTTCACCTTTTCCTCGTAGTACCTGCAGTACTCCGATACCGGGCATCTGTCGCATAGAGGGCGAACTGGCCTGCATATGGCCTTTCCGAACTCAACCATCATGGGATTGAAGCCAACCTGCAGATCGACCGGTATGATCCTTTCCAGTTCTTCCGATGTTTCCTCCGGCGTTCTGGCCGATGACCAGCCGATCCTGTGGGATATCCTGAATACGTGCGTATCGACCGCTATTGCCGGCCTGTTGAAGCCCTCCGCCAGCACGACCTTCGCGGTCTTGAGGCCGACGCCGGGGAGCGATACGAGTTCATCGATGCTGTCAGGAACCCTGTAGTTATAGCGATCTCTTATTATCCTCGCTATTTCGACTACCTTCCGGCTCTTCACGCGCCAGAACCCGACCTTGCTGATTATACGGCCGACCTCATCCGGATCGGCGTCCGCAAGGCCGTCGATGTCCCTGTACTTTTCATAAAGGGATCTTGCGGCCTCATCCGTGGTCTCGTCCTTGGTCCTCTGCGAGAGCACGGTTGTTATGAGCATCCAGAACGGATCCCTGAAGACGAACCTGTGGGCCGGCACAGCTTCCCTTATCCTGCCTATAATGGTGCGGACGGCCTCCTCGCTCCTGTTCTCCCTCATTCATGACACCTGCAGGTAATCGCCGATCTCGCGGTAATCCACCTCAACCTGTCCAAGCGCCTCCGCGTAGGCCCTTGCCAAATTTATGTTCATTATTAGCGGTATGCCCCGCATTATGCAGATCCGTCTTATCTTGAAACCGTCCCTGACGGCACCGGCGGTCATCTCTGTCGTGTTTATCACCATGTCTATAGATCCTGACGAGATCATGTCCAGGATGCGCGGTTCCCTCCTGTCCCTGACCCGGTAGAGCGTCTCAGTGGGTATGCCGTGATCCGCGAGAAACTTAGAGGTTCCGGCCGTGGCATACAGCTTTACGCCCTTCTCCAGCAGGATCCTCGCTATGTCCACAATCCTGGGCTTGTCCTCGTCCCTTACCGTTATGAGCACGGATGATATGCTGCGCTGAAGGCTCTTTCTCAGCGCTTCGGCCAGCGTTCGGCCCGGATACATTGCCTCTCCGGTCGACTTCATCTCCGGGCCATATACCACGTCCATGTCGGAGAACTTTGAGAACGGAAAGACGGATACCTTCAGGAAGTAGCTCTTCGCCTCCATACGCTTATTTTCGATGCGTGAACCGATCATGCACTCGACGGCAAGGCGGACCCAGTCAATGCCAGTCGCCTTGGATATGAAGGGCACGGATCTGCTGGACCTGGCGTTTAGTTCGATAACGTAGACGTCCCCGTCGCGCACGGCGATCTGGAGATTCGATAGTCCGATGAGCCTGAACTCCCTGACCATGCTGCCGACGATGCCCTCGATCTTCTTCTCTATATCCACGGGCACTATGCCGGGGCCGTAGACCATGGTTGCGTCACCAGAGTGCACGCCGGCCTCCTCTATATGCACGATGATCCCGCATATGCTATACGAGGTGCCGTCTGATACGAAGTCCACGTCCATCTCGACGGCATTTTCCAGGTACTTGCTCACAAGCACGTTCTTCGATATGGCGAAGATCTCCCTGGCCCTGTCTGCCAGGTAATCCACATCGTATATGATCTCCATGGAACGTCCGCCTATCACGTGGCTTGAACGCAGGATTATGGGAAGGCCAAGGCCCATCGCCTTCCTCACCGTATCGTTCTCGTTCTCCGCGATGGCGAAGGGCGGCTGCTTTATGCCGAGGCCCTCTATTACCCTTGAGAAGACCGTGCGATCCTCGATGCGGTCTATGCTCTCCGTCGACGTTCCCAATACGATATGTTTGCCCAGTATCTCCTCTATCCTCCTGGCCATGTTCTGCCCGGTCTGCCCGGAGAACTGGACTATGAGTCCCGCGCATCCGGATCTGCGTATGACGTTCACGACGTACTCCGGGGTCACCGGTTCGAAGAACAGCGCATCGGATATGTCGAAGTCCGTCGAAACCGTCTCCGGATTGGAATTCAGCATGATGCTCCTGTAGCCCATGTCCCTGAGGGCAAGAATCGCCTTCACGGAACCGTAGTCGAACTCCAGGCCCTGCGCTATCCTGTTCGGGCCAGAGCCTATGATCATTATGGAACCGGACAGGTCTGGCGTTTCGTCCTCATCCTCATAGGTCGAATACATGTACGGGACGGCGACCTCGAATTCCCCGGAGCATGTGTCGATGCGCTTGTAGACCGGCATGATGTTCCTGTCGATCCTGTACTTCGTGATCGTATCGGCAGGCACACCGCAGAACGCGGAAATGATCTCGTCAGGTATCCCGATCCTCTTGATCCTCAGGAGATTCTCCGGAATGCGGCCCATGTCCATGTTTCGAAGGGCCTCAACGATGTTGCGCATCTTCTCTATGAAGTATTCGTCATAACCGGAAAGCCTGGACATGCGCTTCACGTCGAAGTTGCGGAACAGGCCCTCAAAGATGGCGAAGATCCTGCGGTCGTTGGGCTTCCCTATGAGCCGCCAGAGTTCATCGTCAGGAACGTGCAACCTTATGTTCGAAGAGAACGCGTTGTCAAGGCTGGCTATGGCCTTCATCAGCGCCTCCTCGAACGTGCGACCTATGCCCATGACCTCGCCTATGGATTTCATCTGGACGCCGATGGTGCGGTCAACGGAAAACTTGTCGAAGGGCCACCTCGGTATCTTCACAGTAACGTAATCAAGGGACGGCTCGTAGGCCGCGAACGTGCTCTTCGTTATTGGGTTCTTTATCTCGTGCAGGCCGTATCCTGCCGCTATCTTCGCCGCTATCCTCGCTATCGGATAACCGGTTGCCTTGGAGGCCAGCGCGGACGACCTCGAGGTCCTCGGATTTACCTCTATCACGTAGTACCTGCCCTCTGACAGCGCGAACTGTATGTTGCAGGCGCCCTCTATCCCCAGGCCGGATATGATGCGTATGGCTGAATCGCGGAGCATCTGGTACTCGATGTCGCTCAGCGTCTGGGACGGAGTGACGACGATGCTCTCGCCCGTGTGCACGCCCATGGGATCGAGGTTCTCCATGTTGCACACTGTTATGCAGTTCCCAAAGGAATCCCGTATGACCTCGTACTCGATCTCCTTCATGCCCTCCAGCGATTCATTCACCTCCAGGTAATCTATGTCCGATGCCCGGAAGAGGTTCTCCGCCATTGCCAGCAGGTCCTGCCTGTTCTGCACGATGCTGCCGCCGGTTCCACCGAGGGAAAACGAAGTCCGGACTATCACCGGAATATCCGGAATTGAAGCGACGTCCTCATCGATATGATCCCTCCTTATCCTGTACCTCGCGGGCTGCGGCTCGCCCATTGCCTTCAAGAATTCGTAAAATTTTTCACGGTCTTCGGCCAGCTCGATGGATTCCACCGGCGTACCTATTATCTTTATTCCGTATCGCTGCAATATTCCGCTGTTCTTGAGCTTCACGGCAAGGTTAAGGGCAGTCTGCCCGCCCATGTGCGGTTCTATGGCATCTATCTTCTCCTTCTCAATTATGCGTTCCACAGCCTCCACTGTTATCGGTTCGATATATACGCGGTCCGCTATCCTGTGATCCGTCTGTATCGTGGCAGGATTTGAGTTAAGGAGCACCACATAGTACCCTTCCTCGCGTAACGATAGACATGCCTGCGACCCGGAATAATCGAACTCGGCGGCCTGGCCTATCACGACCGGCCCTGATCCGATAACGAGTATCCTGTGTATGTCATCCCTTCGCGGCATCCTCCGTCCTCCTCCTCATCTCAGAAAAGAACCACCTGGTGTCGTGCGGACCGGGCGAAGCTTCCGGATGGTACTGCACGGCCATCATCATCCCGTCCTCGATCATCTCGATTGTGCCGTCGTTTATGTCGCGCTCCCTGACATGGAAGTCCCTCACGGTATCCGGGTCCACGGCGTACCCGTGGTTGTGCGTCGTTACGTATATGCGGTTCCCATCCGTGACCGCATGGTTCGATCCCCTGTGGCCGAACTTCATCTTGTACGTCTTCGATCCGTATGCCAGCGCTATTATCTGCAGCCCGAAGCATATTCCGAAGATTGGCTTCACGCCTATGTTCCTCTTCAGAAAATTCACCACCGGCCTCAGCGACGGATGATCGGGATCGCCGGGCCCGTTGGACACGAATATGGCATCGTATTTATCGATGGCATCAAGATCGGAATCCGCAGAAGCCATTATCAGGGAGAAGTGTTCCAGCATCATATCTCTCAGCGTTTTCTTCGAACCAAGATCGATGAAAAGTATCCTCCTTTCGCCTTTACCCCTGATGTTCTTCACGCCCCTGGCGTCAACGGCCCTGGCAACAAGATTCTCGGACATGGGATCGGGGAAATCAGAATGGCCCTGAGGATCGTCCGCTATGTATGCCCTGAGGACGCCGCCCTGCCTTATCTTCCGCACAAGAAGCCTGGTGTCAACCCCGTCTATGGCCGGTATCCCCTCGTCCCTCAGAAAACGGTCGAAGTCCAGGCCAAGGGTCCCGGCCGGCATGTTTATGTGAGCGTCCCTGGTCACGATGCCAGATACCTTCACCCTGTCGCTCTCCATCACGCCCTTGCGCAGTTCGTAATTCGCTATCGTAGGCGACGCAAACACGAGGATCTGGCCCACGTATGACGGATCCGTCATACTCTCGAGATAACCGGTCATCGAGGTGGTGAAAACAAGCTCTCCATACCCTGTGACGGGGGAACCGTAACCATAACCTGCTATCACGGTCCCGTCGCTGGTGATCAAGTATCGCTTCATTTCAACCTTTTCCACGGGTATTGTGTCGCATTTAAATAAATTTTGCACATGCATATATTCAAAATGGTTCGAAGGTCATCTCCCCCTGTTCTTGAGCAGCGATGTGTAGGCGCCGGCAAGGCTCAGAATTCCCGATACGATCATCACGATCCTGAAGCCGTGCACGAAGTCAGCAGCATAGGCCGGATCTATGGATACTACGGCACCGGAAAATATTCCTGACACGAGCTCCCTGGGGATGTACGATGAGAGTATCGATGAGGCCATTATTATGCTGAACAGCTGCCCGAGGAACCGCATCGTGCCGAGGAACCCAGAACCGATGCCGGAAAACATCGGGTCTATGGAGCTCATGACTGAATTGGTGTTCGGTGCAGAGAAGAGGCCGAAGCCCACGCCTATGACCGCCAGGGATGCCATGATCACGCGTATGTCCCTTCCGGCATAGACGAAGAGGTAGATGAACGATGCACCTATGATTATCATGCCGAGAGACGCTATCACCCTCGATCCGTAGCGGTCTGATAGCCGGCCAGCAACAGGCGACAGGAGCACCATCATCACTGGCTCCGGCAGTATTATGAGGCCTGATATGAACGGCGTTATCCTGAGTATTGCCTGCAGGTATATGGAGAAGACGAAGACTATCGAGAACGTGCTCAGGTAATTCAGCAGCGCCGTTATGTTCGAGGCAACGAAGGTCCTGTTGCCTGAGACCATCTGCCTCGGTATGACCTGCACATCGGATCGGATCTCCCTGTACACGAAGATGCCCAGAAGGATGAGGCCGATAACGATGAGATAGATCAGGCGGAGGTATCCGAAGAAGTACCCCAGGGCTGCGAATGATGTTATGGACAGAAGAGAGGCCATGAACAGGCCGGCCTGCGGTATCTCGCGCGATCTTCGGCCCCTCATGTCTATCGATCTCAGGCTGAACATGGAGACCGCGTATCCCACGACGGCCATGCCAGCGGAGAAGTAGAACACGGACTGCCAGTCGTATGCCTCTATGAGGGTGCCGCCCAGGAACGGGGCGAACGTGAGGCCGAGGTAGACGGCCATGGCGTTTATGCCCAGCGCGAAGCCACGGCCGCCACGGGAGAATATGTAGCTCACGATGGCCGTTCCGTTTGTGCTCAGGGCGGCGGACCCGAAGCCGACCATGAACAGGGAGGCAAGGAGCATGGTGTACGATCGGGAGAAGGCGGCCACCAGAGAGAAGGCCATGAACACCATGAAGCCCATCCTGAATATCAGCACGCGGCCCACGGCATCGGCGAACTTCCCCAGGAATATCATCATGGATGCCAGCGGTATCAGGAGGACCATGGGGATGATCGCAGCCTGTATGAACGACAGGTGGAAGTACCGGCCTATGCTTGGGACAGCGAACGCCGCCGCGCTTGAGAGAAACGGGGTCAGGAACGATCCTATGGATGTTGTCAGGAGTATGGGGCCCCTACCTCTTATCGAAGGCGTTCCATGTAATTTGGCGACTCCAGAAGTTACGTCCATACATATCGCCAGCAGCTCTTTACGATCTTGATAGCCATGTCGATATCCCGATGGCATAGATAATGATTGGCAATTGCCGACGATGACGGGCGTATTGGTGGCAACCGGTGATTCAATTTGCCAACAAAAAGGGAGCCAAGAATATGCAAATTTAAAATTGGGCCTGTATGAATGCCGATCGGGGGGTTATGTGGCTAAGCTATACTTGAAAATTCTATGCTGCTGGCGGATGATGCATGTCGTGACGAATGGGATAAGCTACGGATGACGTAAATTATTAAATATTCAGTAGCTATATGGGAAATTATGCCCCGGTAGTGTAGTGGCCTATCATACAGGCCTGTCGAGCCTGTGACATGGGTTCAAATCCCGTCCGGGGCGTCCGAATAAAAGTTCAATTTTTTGGTTAAGGTTTTAGAGAAATTCTCTAAGAGGACGTGTGAAAGCCATACATTAATAGACAAAGGTTTCAATGCTAGACTAATGCGAACATAAATGTTCGAATTCTAATGAATTTCTATGAAACTAACTTGGCATTGACTTATAAAAACAGGATACCTTCACATCTTGAGAATTGTACGGGAAAAATCCTAGTTATGCCAAAATAATGGATCTTAAAGAAGCTCTTGTTTGATGGCGTCATCTTAGGAAATGTACAGATCCTTTATATACCAACCCTAAGACCTTAGGTTCTGTACACTTTACGAATCTCGAAAACAAAGATAATATAGTCATGAACTGATTATCTACCTCGGGTAAAATAGAACCTTAATAGGATTGAAAGAGTTCGTTCAGGCTGAGGGATAAGACCGAAAAAAATGGTAAAATAGAACCTTAATAGGATTGAAAGACGAGTGCCGATGCAATCAAGAACGAAGAGGACTATAAGTAAAATAGAACCTTAATAGGATTGAAAGTCTCACAAGCTTCTACGACCGAGACTGCATCGCCTTGTAAAATAGAACCTTAATAGGATTGAAAGTTCTCTGCAGTCATGGTCAGATTCAGTCATAGCAGAGTAAAATAGAACCTTAATAGGATTGAAAGTTGGAAAGATCCGTAAGGTCTTTCTGCTGCAAATAAGTAAAATAGAACCTTAATAGGATTGAAAGAGCGACACCTGCTGGGTCGGGTTGTACAAGACAACGGTAAAATAGAACCTTAATAGGATTGAAAGTTCCTCCTCGCCATCATCTTCGACTACCGTTCGCTCGTAAAATAGAACCTTAATAGGATTGAAAGGTTTACGGCGATCGAAACTGAAGCAGTCTCACCCTGGTAAAATAGAACCTTAATAGGATTGAAAGAGAAGAGATATATCCGGAACAACTACGGGGCTACTAGTAAAATAGAACCTTAATAGGATTGAAAGATATATATGAACGAAGTGATATATACCGGAAACCGGGTAAAATAGAACCTTAATAGGATTGAAAGCACGTTGACGGTGAAGTTCTGGACGTCAGTATAACGTAAAATAGAACCTTAATAGGATTGAAAGTCGGAAATAAAGCGTATGCTTGATGAGGGATGGGTCTGTAAAATAGAACCTTAATAGGATTGAAAGAATGGGGATAACGGCAATTTAGAAGTGGGTTCAACGTGTAAAATAGAACCTTAATAGGATTGAAAGTAGCCACCTTTCCCATCTTTATGGCCAGGAATGAAGAGTAAAATAGAACCTTAATAGGATTGAAAGAAGTACATCGCATTCTCAACTATGGCGAAACCCATGCCGGTAAAATAGAACCTTAATAGGATTGAAAGAGTAGAGAAACTCTTGAGAAACTGCGTTCCGCGAAGGTAAAATAGAACCTTAATAGGATTGAAAGACGATATCCTCATCGCAGAACCCGACCGATGTGGGCAAGGTAAAATAGAACCTTAATAGGATTGAAAGATCTGACCAACTCAAACACCACAGGCACACCCTTCAACGTAAAATAGAACCTTAATAGGATTGAAAGGTACTTCCCCGGTGGCGAGCAATACAGCGGAAACAGTAAAATAGAACCTTAATAGGATTGAAAGAGACGTGGCACCGCTTATCGCCGACCCGCTTCCAGACGTAAAATAGAACCTTAATAGGATTGAAAGAAAGTCACGCTGTCACCGACGTCCGTTGGGTTCTGGGTAAAATAGAACCTTAATAGGATTGAAAGAATCACCAAAGGAATAGAAGAAACCGCCTCCATTACGGGTAAAATAGAACCTTAATAGGATTGAAAGTAATTGTACGGAGAGGTGCCTCCTGATACCGAAGCAGTAAAATAGAACCTTAATAGGATTGAAAGGATATATTCGGCTGCAACCTTCCTGAACATATCTTTGGTAAAATAGAACCTTAATAGGATTGAAAGAAAATATGGGGTACAAGACCGAAAGAAGGATAAGGGAGTAAAATAGAACCTTAATAGGATTGAAAGAGTTGGTAAAGTTTTTGAAATGGAATACCAGACTAGCGTAAAATAGAACCTTAATAGGATTGAAAGTTTTTGTAGATGTTCTAGATTTGGAGGACTGGATTTAAGTAAAATAGAACCTTAATAGGATTGAAAGATTTTGATCTGGGCGGATGCTCCGCTGTATGATGATGTTGTAAAATAGAACCTTAATAGGATTGAAAGATTTATACGGACACGGACAGTTTCTTCGTGGTAAACAGTAAAATAGAACCTTAATAGGATTGAAAGAATGTGCGGAATGCTGACGCCGGCGCTGATATTCCCCGTAAAATAGAACCTTAATAGGATTGAAAGGTTAAGCTAAACTTAAAGACCGATGAACTGGAAATTGGTAAAATAGAACCTTAATAGGATTGAAAGATGAGTGGCAAATATATCATGAAATCGATGAGTTTGTAAAATAGAACCTTAATAGGATTGAAAGATTGGAATCACGGTGTCGATCTTAATAACAGATTTGGCGGTAAAATAGAACCTTAATAGGATTGAAAGCCACAAGTGAGATCGGCATAGCCCCTGCATAATAGCTAGTAAAATAGAACCTTAATAGGATTGAAAGCCAGAGCTTCGGCTTCTCAACCTCCGGATACGGGAGTAAAATAGAACCTTAATAGGATTGAAAGGCGAGAATTCAAAGCCATATATATTATCGGAAAGTCTGTAAAATAGAACCTTAATAGGATTGAAAGTTTATGGCTGAAATAACGGGGAATGACCCCAAATATCGTGTAAAATAGAACCTTAATAGGATTGAAAGTACACATTCGGCTCTTCCTTAAGCTCCGCAACGCTGTGTAAAATAGAACCTTAATAGGATTGAAAGAGTCTTCATTGCTTTACCCCCATAAATCAGATCCTCCGTAAAATAGAACCTTAATAGGATTGAAAGCTGGAACGTGATCGACTGCGAATAGCCATATTGATCCGGTAAAATAGAACCTTAATAGGATTGAAAGTTTGTTCAGTTCCTTCTTTGAGATCTCGAAAACTATTGTAAAATAGAACCTTAATAGGATTGAAAGTTCCGCAAGCACTGGGGGATCCTGAATAACAGAAGAGGCGGTAAAATAGAACCTTAATAGGATTGAAAGTGCACGCCTGCCCTGAGATGAATCCTCTTCTTCCTGTAAAATAGAACCTTAATAGGATTGAAAGACACCTGATCCGACCGAACACCCCTAAAATGAATTAGTAAAATAGAACCTTAATAGGATTGAAAGGTATGATGCCTGGACAGTCTGCCCCTGGTCAAATGTGTAAAATAGAACCTTAATAGGATTGAAAGAGGTTCTGGAGTGGCTGGCTTATCGCGACTGAATGTAAAATAGAAACTTAATAGGATTAAGAGTTCCTTCGAACTATAGATTCTTCGCGAAACTCTCATCTAACTGATAAACATGTATCACTTCACTTTAACGATTGAAGCTATTATATCATAATTCACCTCGATCCAATGCGATAGATCCAGTTAGGCATTTCCTTACAATAATAAACTTTGAAAACTTATGTATGGCAGAATCATCTTAAAGGTTAAACTCTTTGACGATATTCTAGAGAAGAAATGGAAGAACTGGGCGATCTCTGTAAAAGCATCCTCATCCACATATATAAGTACGGCCCGGACAGCCCCAAATACATGTCCCACAGGTTATTGGGAGCCAGCGGCTGGGCCCCCAAATATGACCAGGAAGAACTGAAGCGGGCCTGCAAGAAGATGGAATCGATGAGGCTCCTGACCATCTTCAATGGCCCGCTCAAACGTTCGCCGACCTCATCCGTGAAGCCCTGGATCAAGATCAAGGCCAGGGAGATCAACTACAAGCCGGCAGGCATATACTACGACCTCACCAAGGAAGGCAGGCGAATGGCATCGCAGCTCTACAAGGAGAGCCGTGAGATGCGCTGATATCATTTCCATACGCAAAATAAATAAATGATATCGCGCATTGCAGACCGCATGGAAACCGTAGATCTTGAAAGCAGATTTTCCTTCGAGGAGACCGTTTCCAATCTCAGGAATGCCATCAGGAAAAGGAATCTTACGGAATTCGCGATCTTCGATCACCGATTGAACGCGGAGAAGGCCGGCCTGAAGATGAACAGCTGCACGGTATTCGTTTTCGGAAATCCCGCCATAGGTACGTACATCATGCAGGAGGATCCGGCAGTCGGACTTGATCTGCCATCGAAGATCCTGGTGTACGAGAAGGGCGATGCGGTTCACGTGAGGTTCCGGAAGATCGATGATACATTCAATGAAGAAAGATCCAGGGAAGCTGCTAGGAAGCTGAACTTCGTGGTTGAGTCCATGGCCAGGGAGATCGCCGGCCTCCAGCCCTGAATTCACAATCTTCCGTTGGTGCCATGACCGACATCAGCGCAGAGGCCGATGCTGCCGGCATACCTCAGGTAAAGGCCGTCGAAGCCGAAGGTCAGGAAGTGTGCCTTCACGTATGCCGGCACCAGCCTCAGGAACGCCTCTGCGAACTTGGGATCGGTTTCGAAGTTGGGGTAGAAGCATCTCACGTCGTCCCTGGTTATTATCATCATTACATGCGATCTGTATCCTGATGAGGCGAGCGTTTCGAGCGTCTTCAGGTGTTCCAGGCCCCTCTTCGTAGGAGCGTCTGGAAACATGGCGATTCCGTTCGCCATGAGGGTGCACCCCTTGACCTCTATGTAATCGTCCCCGTACCTGAAATCTATTCGTTTCCTTCCAACCCTGACCTCTGGAACCGCGCCCTCGGGAAGGAACCTTCTGGCTATATCCGAGTGCAGCCCGGAATCTATTAACACGTATCTTCCGTTGATCTTCCCGAACTCAATCCTCCATTTCAGCTTTGGGCCATCCGTCCTCCTCACAAGGACCTCATTTCCGGGATAAACGATCTCCAGAAGCCTGCCAGGATCGTGCAGATGCGCCAGTTCCGTCCTGCCTTCCACATCGATCTGTACGGCGAACCTGTTGATCCTCTTCAAAATTCTCGCTCCTATCAGACCCTCAAACCGCATCACAGGATATCCTGCGGGCCTATCCAGCACAACGCCATCTGACAGATCATCACCTTCACGGCAATCGTTCGTGGATGATTAAGGTTATTAAGCAATGCTGAATTTTCATGCCGATGGATCGGAGAAACATTCGGGACGCCATTTTCATCATAACCATAATACTGGTCATTTCCATAGCGATCTTCGTAATAAGGCCGGCCGTGGACTACCTTGTGCGTACCTATATCGTGAGGCTTTCGCCATACATCGATTACGTGAACGGTGCCATAGCGGCAGTATTCGTGGGCGGTGGCGGCGTCCTCATCCTGCACATAATCAGGAGGGACATCAACAGGTATTTCTCAAAGAAGGTCAACAGATCCGCACAGAATCTCATCGATCTCCTCGTTTCATTCTTCATGTACGCCATCATACTGGCCATAATACTCTCATCACTGGGCATAAACCTGACGAGCGCGCTGGTAGGCGGATCCGTCGGTGCCCTGATAATAGGCATAGCGCTGCAGGGCATATTCTCAAGCATATTCTCGGGCTTCGCCGTCACATCCGGCGGTGCGCTGAAGCCGGGCGATGTGGTGAACATGCAGTCATGGCTCTTTTCCGCTCCGATAACAGGCGAGGTCATGAAGATATCGTACCTGTTCTCGGACATACGCACGCAGAACGGCAACATAATAAAGATACCCAATTCGGCTTTCTTTGGAAACACCATATTCGAGAACCTGGGAAAGTATGATGGATTCTCGTACAGGATACAGGTCACGCTTCCATCTGATGTGGCGGTGTCGAAGATCGAGAAGAACATTGGGGAGCTTCCGGACAGAACTACATGGTTTTTTTCCGCATCAAGCGGCAGTACGAATACTTTCACGGCCATCGTTCCCATGAACAGCATAACCGTACTTAACGAAGCTGCGGACAGGATAAACCGCGCGTTCAACGAGGCCTACTGGAAGGCAAAATCCAGTACGTAGTCCTACGTTTTCACATCGCTTATGACAAGATCCTTCA
The DNA here is from genome assembly GCF_000195915.1 of Thermoplasma acidophilum DSM 1728. Lineage (GTDB taxonomy): Archaea > Thermoplasmatota > Thermoplasmata > Thermoplasmatales > Thermoplasmataceae > Thermoplasma > Thermoplasma acidophilum. The sequence goes on from NC_002578.1 coordinate 851,782, forward strand.
CAAAATCCGGTACACTGACCGGCTTTCCGTCCTCCACGAATACGTTGACGGTTCTGCCCCTGCAGAATACCGTACCGCCGTCATCCTCTATTGTGTAGCTGAAATCGAAGCTCCTGTTGCCAACCCTAGAGATCCAGGTGCGCACGAATATATCGTCCTCGAACATCACGGATCTTTCGAAATCCAGCTCTGCCCTGGCTATGACCATGCTTATGTCCTTTGCGCTTCTTGTGTTGAAGAATCTCTTCATGTAGCTCAGGCGGCCTATTTCAAAATAGGCGAGGAATCTCGCGTTGTTCACATGGCCCAGGTAATCGATGTCGTCGTACCTTATCTGGATCCTCACACGATCCATTCTGTCCAGGTCCATGCAGAGCGATAACGTTGCGAGATAAAATGTTTATTTTGAAGCTTTTTCCTTCGCCTTTGCCGGCTTCTTTTCGGCCGCGGCTATCCTTTCAGACGTAGCGGACATGGATTCAAGAAGTGCCTTCAATTCCTCCTCCATCTTCTCAAGCTGGTTCGATACGGCCTGGACAACGTCATCTGGCATAGAACTCATCTTCTTCTCCATATCGGCATAGTACTCCTTCAGGAGCGGGGCGTCAGACATGGCATCCAGCTTCTTCTGCAGATCATCTATCTTACCGGATATCTCCGCAAGTTTATCCATAACGTCTTTCTTGAATGACACGCTATAAGAAACGGTATCTTTACTTAAACTTTCCCTTCACGCCTTTATGGTATGATATCGTATGACAGAATAAAAATATTATAATATTAGATTATGGAAATTATATGTCGGAACTGGTCGGACAGCGTTGGATCAAAATCAATAAGTATTCTCAACTCAATACGTATCTGAATGATATCATCTGAGGTTTCTGAAGACAGGATCAAGGATCTCTGGAGGGATTTCTTCAGGCTCTACGGGTACTCGGACGAGATAAACAGAATACACCAGGAGTATCCGGAGGTGAGGACCCTTTACGTATCATTCAGGGATCTCGAGGACTACAACTGGCAGTTCGCCGGTTCCATACTGGTCTCTCCGGAAATATACATAAGGGCCGGAGAGGAGGTGATACTTCAGGATTATCTCCTGGACAGGGTAACGCAGAGGTTCAACATATTCAATCTCAGGATAAAGGACCTTGAGGAGAAGAACGTAGCGTACAGGATACGCGATATAAGGAGCGCAAACATAGGCACACTCATCAGCGTATCTGGCATAGTCAGGAAGAACACCGAGGTGTTTCCCAAGCTGAAGAACGCTGCCTTCGAATGCAGCAGCTGCCACGGCCTCACGTACGTGGAACAGACGGAGAACAGGCTCAGCGAGCCGCAGGTCTGCGACCACTGCGGACTCTCCAGAGGCAAGGACAAGATATTCTTCAAACTCAGGCCCAACCTATCCGAATTCATAGACGTGCAGAAGGTGGAGATACAGGAGGACCCGGAAACGCTTGAAGGGGGATCGCAGCCTCAGCGCATAACCATCATAACCGAGGACGATCTTGCAGGCTTACTCTACCCGGGAAACAGGGTGATCGTGGACGGCATACTGAGGACGGAGCAGCGCAGGCAGGGAAACATACCGCTGACCGAGTTCTTCACCTACCTGTACGCAATAAACGTCAGGAAGGACGTCAAGGAGCTCGAGAGCGTGAAGATAACCGAAGAGGATAAGAAGAGGATCATCGAGATATCGAAGAAACCCGACATAATAGATGTCATATCCAGATCGATAGCGCCGACGATACACGGCCTGGATATGGTGAAGAAGGCGCTTGCGCTGCAGATGTTCGGCGGTGTACGGAAGGTGATGAAGGACGGCACGACCATGCGCGGCGATATACACATACTTATGGTCGGTGATCCCGGTACCGCCAAATCGCAGCTCCTGAAATACATGGCGGAGGTCTCGCCGAGGGGCATCTTCACCTTCGGCAGGGGGTCAAGCGCTGCCGGCCTCACGGCCGCCGCCGTACGGGATGAGTTCGGAGAGGGAAGATGGACGCTGGAAGCGGGCGCACTGGTCCTCGCGGACAACGGCTTCGTGGCCATCGACGAACTGGACAAGATGGACGAACACGATACCGCTGCGATGCACGAGGCCATGGAGCAGCAGACCGTAACCATATCCAAGGCGGGCATAATGGCAACGCTGAAGGCCCGCGCATCCGTGCTTGCAGCTGCCAACCCGAAGTTCGGCAGGTACGACCTGAACAGGAACCTCGCCGAGCAGATCAACTTTCCCCTTCCGCTGCTCTCAAGGTTCGATGTCATATTCAAGATGGTCGATCATCCGAACAAGGACAGCGACAGCAGGCTTGCAGAGCACGTGCTGAAGGCGCACAGGATCGGCGAGATCTACAGGAGCATAGAGCACAGCGATGCCGACATCGAAATTGACGAGCAGGGCTTCGAACCGGAGATCGACAAGGACACGCTCAGGAAGTACGTGGCATACGCAAGGAACAATGTCTTTCCAAGGCTCAGCGACGAGGCAATAGCCATACTCCAGGATCAGTACGTCAAGACCAGGAGCACGTCGCACGATGCAATACCCATAACCGTGAGGCAGCTTGAATCCACCATAAGGCTCGCTGAAGCCGCGGCCCGTGCCAGGCTGTCCACGATCGTAACGGTAGAGGACGCCCTGCTGGCGAAGAAGATCGTCGATTACTACCTGATGGATGTGTCCATGGACAATGGAAAGATGGATATCGACATCATATATACGGGAGCAAGTTCGAAGCAGAGGAATGATATGGAAACTGTCCTTGATATAATAAAGCAGCTGAAGTCGGAAAAGGGCATGGCCGAGGTCGCTGACGTCATAAACGTGGCCATGAGCAGGGGCATGACTCAGAAGAAGGCTGAGGAAGCTTTGCTTAAGCTGAAGAACGCGGGCCAGATATTCGAGAAATCCTACGGAAAGATCGACGTGATAAGTTGAAGATAGTGATGAAGATCAGCGAGGTGCGCGGTGAGATACTCCTCGCTGCAGCCGACGCCGACATTGTCGGCAAGAAGTTCCGTGAGAAGAACCTGCACATAGAGGTTTACCCGTCGTTCTACGGCGAGGTGAGGGTAACCGATGAGATGTTCATATCTTCGATGAACATCTGCACCATAGCGAACCTCGTCGGGGAATACACGATAGGCGTTGCCATTGATGCAGGTTTCATAGAGAAGGACAACATACTGTACATACAGAAGGTACCGTATGCGCAGTATGCAAAGATATTCCAGTGATGGCCATGATGGCGAAGCACCAGGCTGTGAAGAAGATATTCGATCAGATCGCTACAAAGTACGACCTCATCGACACAATAATAAGCCTCGGCCTTGACCAGCACTGGAGGCGCGTTCTGGTCAGCAGCCTTGGCCTCAGGGAGGGCATGCGCTGCCTTGACTGCGGGGCCGGCAGCGGCAAGGTTACGGAGCTCATATACTTCAGGTGCGGAGGCTGCGATGTCACCGCCCTGGACATAACGGACAGCATGTTCAATCCGGAGCTGAAGAAGTACGTCAAATTCGTGGTATCGCCCGCAGAATCGCTCCCCTTCCCGGACGCGTCCTTCGACCGGGTCTCATCGGCCTTCCTTACCAGGAACCTGGCGGACATCGACAGGTACTTTGCCGAGGTCTACAGGGTGCTCAGGCCGGGCGGCGTATTCGTCAACATGGACATATACAATCCGACAAGGCCAGTCATATCGGAATTCTTCTCCCTGTACTTCTACAGGTTCGTGCCCTTCTTCGGGAACAGGGCAACGGGATCGAAGAATTACACGTACCTGGCGAACACAGTAAAGTACTTCCACAGGCCATCCGTCATAAGCCAGAAGCTTGCGGACAGGGGGTTCAGCGTTGAGGCAACAGACCTGTTCTTCGGCGCGGTTTACCTGCACAGATCGGTCAAGCCGGAGGGGAGGGGCTGAAGAATTGAATATTTATGCATAAATTAAATGCATAAATGCTTATATATTATGCATATATCACATTATTGATGATTAGAAATATCAATCGCGATCCACCGCAGGTTATCTCCGCCCATTTCAACCCGGTGCACTATTCATCACCCGATGTGCCGATCGAAAGCATAAGGATGGCGTTCCCTGAGGAGGTGATCAGGCATGAGATGATATTCTCCGAATATGCGGATATGCATGATGATATCGATCGCATCATTTCTGATCTTCGCATATACTTCGCAGAGACGCCGAATGGGCTGCGGCTCCAGTCCAGCGTGCCGCTGCTGGCCATACCGGCAGTTTTTCAGATGGTGTACGCCGGTACGGATGTCATAACAAAAAACCACGGAAGGGCCTGGAACGAGGCGCTTGAGATCGCGTCGCGTTTGACAGACCGCAGGTTCGAGGTCATGGACGGAAACATCGATGGACCGGCACTGCTGAAGGCAGCGGTGGAATCCGGCCGGAAGATTGTGGATCCGGCTATCCCCAACGCCAATGCGATGTACTTCAGGGCGGTGAGGGACAGGATCGATTACCGCCGCGATGATTTCAGGTACATCGTTTTCAGCCCGGACGTTCCCGATTCCATCATACCTGTGGTCGAAATGGTCACTGGCATAGACAGGTACGTAATTTCCTCGCCCCATGAACCGAAGGAAGCCATGATACCCATCATGGCCGGAACGATGTACGTCAGCGGCTTTGCAATCGGCGATCGCGGCATAACGGATCCAGCCCTTGTCCGCCGCATAAGAGATGGCTCCGTGGAGATTGTGGACGCCGGTGTTTCCGGTATCGTGCTCATGCGTGATCACCCATGAAGCCGTTCGTCTACTTCACCCTGGGATACAGGTACGATGCCATTGCAGAGTTCATGAGAAACTCGGACGGCGTTTACGCCTTCGAGTTCGGCTTTCCAACTTCGAAGCCCGTTTACGACGGCATCAGGATCAGGAAAACGCATGATCCTGAATTGAACAGGTACAGCGAAGCCGAGAATTCCAGGATCTTCAAAATTGCGGACGATATCGGATCTAAGAAGTATGCGCTCATGTACTACGAGGTACTCTCAGCGAATCCGGGAATACTTGATTACCTTAACAGGAACGGCTTCGCCGGTGCAATACTGCCGGATCTGATGATCGACCACAGGGATGCCTTTTTTGATGCGGTAGAGAGGCTCAGACAATACTCGCTGGACTACGTTCCCTTCGTAACCCCAATAACGCCGGTAAAGGTCATGGAGGAACAGATAGCAGCCGGCGGCGACTGGATATACCAGGGCATGATGCCCGCCACCGGAGTGCAGCTTCCGTACAGCATAGATGCCATATACAACCATATAAGGCCCTACGCCGGCGGAAAGCGCATAGTCTACGGGTTCGGAATACGCGATGCCGGCACGATGAAGATGCTCGCATCCTACGAGGCATTCGGGATAGCGGTCGGAACGGCTGTCGTTGAGATGATGGAGAATCTCGATACAGCTTCCTACCGGAGGCTCATCGAAACCATAATGGAGGCCTGATCGCATGTATGAAAGTTTTCTCACCGGCAAACCCATGGACAGGGCCACGGCCATGGACCTCATGCAGTACATGGCGTCCCCGGAGTGCAGCGACGCATTCCGTGCCGCAGTCCTGTCCGTCCTGAGGGTCCGTGGCGTGACCGAGGACGAGATGATGGGATTCTACGAAGCCATGCATGCTCCGAACGATGTGACTGACGCCACCGACATCGTCGGCACCGGCGGAGACATGGCCCATACCATAAACGTGAGCACGGCATCGGCCATAGTCGCGGCATCCATGGGCCTGAAGATCGCAAAGTTCGGAAACAGATCCGCATCGGGCAATCATGGCGCTGCGGACTTCATGTCCGAAACTGGTTATGCGTTTCCTAAGAGCACAGGAGAGGCATTACGCAGGCTATCCAGAACGAATTTCGTCTTCTTATACGCGCCGGACTTTCTGAAGGAGTTTGCGCTGTTCGCAGGCGTAAGGAAGATGCTCGGCTTTCCCACCGTGCTGAATTTTCTCGGACCGATACTGAACCCCCTCTCGCCGATCCGCAGGGTCATAGGCACATCGGACCCCTCGTTCATGGAGCTATACGCAGGCATTGCCAGGCGTTCCGGTATGCGAGCGATTATTCTGCACTCTGCGGACGGCATGGACGAGATCAGCCCCTTCGCGAAGGCCCGCATAATGCATGTCTCCGATTTGGTCTCGGAATCGTACGTGGATGCCTCATCGCTGACAGGGCCTCTGGAGAGGCGGAACATAGCATCCGCGGATCCGGGTGCAATATCCGGCCTCACATTATCTGCCATACGCGGGGAGAACGAAGACGGCGCCAGATTCGTTGCCCTTAATACGGCACCGGTGCTGATCATCAACGGCCTCGCTTCGGATTTCCAGGAAGGATATGAGGCTGCATTGGAACATATAATGAGCGGGGGGCCTGCAGAATTTCTGAAGGTGATCGCAGGTGATCGTTAAGGTGTGCGGCGTTACGGACTTAAAGGACGCGCTGATGTTATCGGATGCCGGATCGGACATCATTGGCTTTGTCTTCGATGCTCGCAGCCCGCGCCGGTCGAGCTACAGCACACTGAAGGATGCTGTGGCATCTGGAATAAAGACCGCTGCCGTTTACACCGACCCGGCGTCCATCATGGCATCGGAGATGGTGGAGGATTTCGTCCAGATCCACTTCCCCCACGACCGGGAACTGATAGACTACGTTCACGGCCAGGGCAGGAAGGTCATATCCGTCATCAAATACGGCATAGACGATTTCATGGCAAAGTACAGGGAGTACGGACCGGCAGACATAATACTTGTGGAGCGGAAGCCGAAGATCTCTGAGATCATGGGCGCTGAGGAATTCAGAGGAAAGAGGATCGGCTTTGCGGGAGGCATAGGCACGGATGACGTTGAAAGGGTCATCGCGGAAAAACCCGTAATGATAGACGTCAGCAGTTCCCTGGAATCGTCACCGGGGCACAAGGATCCCGAGAAGGTACGCGAATTCTTCTCTCTGGTTGGTGGTGTGCATGAACCTGATCGATGAGCTCTCAGAGTACAGAGACCGCGGGTCATTGGCTTACTTTGCGTCATTTCCTGATCGCATTTCAGGCTACGAGTACGCCTTTCTCGGAGACGGCATGATCACGGATCCGGAGAGGATATTCGACGGGAAGCTCAGGCCCTTGATCGTCACATACGATTTCGTGAACAGCGTATTCGGACAAAAAGTCCGCAGATCGGGGTGGCCGGAGATGGTCTCGTTCGATCCTGATACGGTTATGAAGAGGAGGATCGTGAGAAGCGGCTATCTCACCAGAAAGGAGGTCGGCGATTTCTCGGACCCGGATCTTTCCAGGAAAATAGCTGAGGTCAGGGATCTCATAAGATCCGGCGAGGTACTGCAGGCCGTCATATCGCGCGACTTCGAAGCATGCATAGATCCCTGGGAAAAGCTGCGGGAATTCATAGATCACGATCGGTCACGTTACGTTTTCTACTACAGGATCGGAAAATACCAGGTCGTCGGGAGCTCCCCCGAGAACCTGGTCACCGTCAGCGGAAACGAGGTGTTCACCGATCCCATAGCGGGTACCGTGCCTTCCACGGTCAGATCTTCCGTGCTTCTTGAAAGCATGAAGGACGCAAACGAGCACCGCATGCTTCTGGATCTTGCCAGGAACGATCTCAGCAAGTTCGCGGATATCGGTACGCTCGGCGTTTCCAAGGTCATGCAGATAGAGGAGTTCTCCTCAGTGAAGCATCTGGTGAGCCAGGTGCGGGCATCATTTTCAAACACTCCGTACCTAGACATACTGAAGTCGATGTTCCCCGCCGGCACGGTGTCCGGATCACCCAAGGAACGTGCAATAGAGATCATAGAGAAGTACGAAGAAACGCCGCGGGGCCCCTACGGCGGATCCATAGGCATAACCATGGACGGCATGATGGATCTTGCGCTGACAATAAGAAGCGCGTATTCCGATGGCAGCGGATTCCGGGTCAGGGCCGGTGCAGGCATAGTTAAGGATTCCGATCCTGATGCCGAGGTTCGCGAGATATATTCCAAGGCGAGGTCGGTCATTTGAGCATACTGATAATAAACAACCATGATTCGTTTGTCTACAACCTCTTCTACTACGTCCGTTCCGTGGGCGAACGTGTGGACGTTGTGGACAACGACGGATGGGCGGATGCATCGAAGTACGATAAGGTCATAGTGTCTCCCGGGCCAGGCACACCCCTATCGGCAAGGGACGCTGGAAACATTGCGAAGATGCTGGATGGCTACGGCGGATACGTTCTGGGCGTCTGCTTCGGGCACCAGATCCTCGCGCACATGCTGGGATCCGAGATCATAACACTGAAAAGGCCATACCACGGCGAGGTTGACGAGGTGAAACACAACGGGAGCCCCATATATGACGGCGTACCGGAGAAATTCAGGGCGATTCGCTATCATTCCCTCGCGGTGATTCCGTCCCGCGGGATAATCGTTGATGCGGTATCCGTAAGCGACGGCACGGTAATGGGGTTTCACACGCCGGATATGCGCATATTCGGGGTGCAGTTTCATCCAGAGAGTTACTTCACGGAATATGGATTCCGCATAGTCCAGAACTTCGTGAGATTATGAACATCGAAGACATATTCGCCAACAACAGAACGAGGAGTTGCGAGTACAGGCGCGAACGCAGGACCGTGAGCCTCAGGAGGGCCATAGAACTGTGCAACGGTGAGGGAAGAAGGGGCCTCATAGCGGAGTACAAGCGCAGGTCGCCGTCCGGCTTCAGTACCGATGAGGATATCTCATCGTACCTGTCCTACGTGAAGATGCACCGCATAGCCGGGCTGAGCATACTCAGCGAACCCACTCACTTCTCCGGATCATTCGATGACGTGACCCTGGCGCACAGGATCGGCGTGCCAGTCCTGGTAAAGGACTTCGCTCCTGATGATCACTTCGTTGAATCTGCCTACAATGCCGGAGGAGATGCCGTGCTGGCCATACTGGACTTCCTGCCGTCGGAGGATGTTGAGAGAATAGTGCGCAGATCCGCAGATCTAGGCATGGACGTGATCGAGGAGTACCATGACAGAAAGGCCCTGAAAAAATTCGTGGATGGAGACAACGTCATCCTGGGGTACAACAGGCGCGATCTCGTTAGCCTTAAGACCGGCGAGGATCAGGATATGCCGCAATACGACATCACAATACTGGAAAGTGGGATAAACATAGATAATGTCGTTCATGTGGATATGCGATACAGCGGGTTCCTCATAGGAACGTCCATATTGAAAAGAGACGGCACGCTTGAGTACCTCGAGAAAAACCGCATAATATGATCTTTGTCGGTGAGGCCTGAATTTCTGCAGATATTGAGATCTTCATGACGGTATATTTGCCTCATTATAAATATATATTATATGATAAAAAGGTTAAATTAAGATGAAGGGCTAACGTTAATTATGGATACGAAGTTATACATAGATGGACAGTGGGTTAATTCTTCTTCCGGAAAGACTGTCGACAAGTACAGCCCGGTGACTGGACAGGTCATCGGAAGGTTTGAGGCGGCGACCAGAGATGATGTTGACAGGGCCATAGATGCTGCGGAGGATGCATTCTGGGCCTGGAACGATCTTGGTTCGGTGGAGAGATCGAAGATAATTTACAGGGCAAAGGAACTGATAGAGAAGAACAGGGCGGAACTTGAGAACATAATAATGGAGGAGAACGGAAAGCCGGTAAAGGAGGCCAAGGAGGAGGTCGACGGCGTCATAGACCAGATACAGTACTACGCGGAATGGGCGAGGAAGCTCAACGGCGAGGTCGTCGAAGGAACGTCGTCCCACAGGAAAATATTCCAGTACAAGGTTCCTTACGGCATAGTCGTTGCGCTGACGCCCTGGAATTTCCCGGCCGGTATGGTTGCGAGGAAGCTGGCTCCTGCGCTGTTGACAGGAAACACCGTTGTTCTGAAGCCGAGCAGCGATACGCCCGGAAGCGCAGAGTGGATCGTGCGCAAGTTCGTCGAAGCCGGCGTACCGAAGGGCGTTTTGAACTTCATCACCGGAAGGGGATCAGAGATTGGCGATTACATAGTCGAACACAAAAAGGTAAACCTAATAACGATGACCGGTTCAACCGCAACCGGCCAGAGGATAATGCAGAAAGCATCAGCCAACATGGCAAAGCTCATACTCGAGCTGGGCGGAAAGGCGCCGTTTATGGTGTGGAAGGACGCAGACATGGACAATGCACTGAAGACCCTGCTGTGGGCGAAGTACTGGAACGCGGGCCAGTCTTGCATAGCGGCTGAGCGCCTCTACGTGCACGAAGACATCTACGACACATTCATGAGCAGGTTCGTGGAACTGAGCAGGAAGCTCGCACTGGGCGATCCGAAGAACGCTGACATGGGCCCGCTTATAAACAAAGGCGCGCTCCAGGCCACATCCGAGATCGTTGAAGAGGCAAAGGAGAGCGGTGCAAAGATACTGTTCGGCGGAAGCCAGCCAAGCCTCAGCGGACCGTACAGGAACGGCTACTTCTTCCTGCCGACCATAATAGGCAACGCAGACCAGAAATCGAAGATATTCCAGGAGGAAATATTCGCACCAGTCATAGGCGCCAGGAAGATATCCAGCGTTGAGGAAATGTACGATCTGGCCAACGATTCAAAGTACGGCCTGGCATCGTACCTGTTCACGAAGGACCCGAACATAATATTCGAGGCTTCAGAGAGGATAAGGTTCGGCGAACTTTACGTTAACATGCCTGGTCCGGAGGCCTCGCAGGGATACCACACAGGCTTCCGCATGACCGGACAGGCAGGAGAGGGGAGCAAGTACGGAATATCCGAATACCTGAAGCTGAAGAACATCTACGTTGATTACTCCGGAAAGCCCCTGCACATAAACACCGTGAGGGACGATCTGTTTCAGTGATCTTAAAAATTGATTTTTTTTAAAAATATTATTTTTGATCACAGTTTGTAGAATTCCAGTCCCAGTTCCTTTATCTTTTCTTCGGTCGGATAGCCCCTGCTGTCCCATCCGCGTGCCCCGTAGTAATCCTGCAGCAGCTTCTGCATCGGAACGACGTTCCCCTTCTTTGGGCCCTTCGGCAGCGGTACCTTGAGGAACCTCTCCGGCAGCTTATCGTCCTCAGGCTTTATTCCAGCTTTCAGGTTGAAAAGCCTCTCAAGGTTCCAGACGCGTTCAGCTGCCTTCATTATCTCCTCCTTCGTGTATTTGAAGCCTGTTACGGCATTTACCAGTTCGATGTAATCATCCAGGTTCAGGGCAAATGAAGGGAACTGGCACAGGCCGGAGCAGTCCATGACCTCGGTGAAGTCCTGCACATATTTCACGAGATCCGCCTTTCCCTCAAGCTGCAGCGGATCCTGAGTCGGCTCTACGCCCAGTATCTCGTTCGATATGGTGTAGGCTCTCATGTGCGATCCGCCTATGTTGCTTGTGGCATACTCCAGAGCCAGGCCCCAGACACCCCTAGGATCGTATGCCGCTATCTCCTGCCCCTTCACGCTCATGGATACGCTCTCGTCCCCATACATCTTCGCGAGGCGGTATGAACCCTCCGCAAGCTTGTCGCCGAAGTCCTTCCTGTAGCCGATCTTTGCCGTCATCTCGAGCAGCGCCGATGTGTTTCCGAATTTGGGCTTTGTTGGGCCGACGTCCTTGTCCGGTATCTTTCCCTTCTCGTAGAGCTCCATCGCAGCCGATATCGTCAGGCCGGCCGATATGGTGTCGTAGCCCAGGCGGTCTGCGTTGTCGTTCGCAGCTATGATGGTGTAGAGGTCGTGAACGCCGGTGTTCGGCCCGAGGGCCCATGTGCTCTCGTACTCGGGCCCCTCGCTCTCGCGTTCGTTGTACCTTACTACACGGCCGCAGCCGATTGGGCAAGCAAAGCATGGCTGGTTGTGGATCAGGTACGTTTCTGCCAGCGTCTCGCCGCTGACATCATCAGCAAGCGGGTCATCGCCGGAATCCGTCAGGTTCCTGTTCGAATATATGCCGCTTCTGTTTATTATGTTCACCAGAACCTCAGTGCCGAACTGCGTGAGCCCCTGCGATGTCACGGGGTTCTCCTTTATCTTCTTCAACATTTTTGGAAGCACGGCCTTGTACATCTCCGGGTCTCCGATGGCTGGCATCCTGCCCCCGCCCGCCACTATAGCCTTGAGCTTCTTGGACCCCATTACCGCTCCGACGCCGTTCCTACCAGCTGCCCTGTGCTTGTCGTTCATTATGGATGCAAACTTGACCAGGTTCTCGCCGGCAGGGCCTATGCAGGCAACGCTGACGTTTCCGCCTATCCTTTTCGTGAGAGTGTCCGTGGTCTCGAAGACGTCTTTGCCCCAGAGATCGGATGCATCGCGGATCTCGGCCTTTCCCTTGTCCACATATAGATATACCGGCTTCTCTGATCTCCCTTTGAATATTATCATATCAAAACCGGTGTGCTTCAGCTTTGCACCGAAATAACCGCCGGAGTTGCTCCTTGTGATCGTGCCCGTGAGCGGGCTCTTCGTCACAGCCATGTACCTTGCAGCTGTCGGTGCACTCGTTCCGGTGAGCGGGCCCGGAGCTATTATGAGTTCGTTGTCTGGATCGTACGGATCGATCTTCGGATCCACCTCTTCAACGTAATACCTCGTTGCCAGTCCCTGGCCGCCGATATAATCGCGCGCCCACTGCATGTTCGTATCCTCAACCTTTATCTCGCCCTTCCCCAGGTCAACCCTGAGGATCTTGCCCGTGAAGCCACCCACCATATTTATCGTAATAATAGTTGTTGTAAATATATAAATATTTTTAAATACTTTTAAATCGTTTTTAATTGATACCGCATCTAAATTGCCGATCGATAATTATTTATTGCGACATTCGTAATCTCCCTCTATGAGGAATGTTTTGGATATTGTTCAGGATGCTGATGTATACCGATCGAATGTTCTCAATCTGCAGGCTTCGGAGAACGTAATTAGCCCCAACGTCAGGAAAGCCCTGGGATCTGATTTTGCATCCCGGTACTCGCACATGGAGAACGGCGTCAACGACTATGGTGGAACAAGATATGCCGAAGAGCTTGAAAACACGGTATCCGAGAATGCGAAGAAGCTCTTCGGATTCGCGTACGCTGAAACGCGCATGCTGAGCGGCCATATAGCGGCCATGACTGTCCTCGCAGCACTGGTGAAGAGGGGCGAGAGCATAATCAAGGTGCCGGAATCGGTTGGCGGATACACGGGCTACTCCGGTGCGTATCTGCCCAGGATGATGGGCTTCAGGTCCTATGACATGCCCGTAGGCGCCGATGGCTTCATCGATTACGACGCCCTTGAGAAGCACGTTGAGTATGTGAAGCCAAAGATGATCGTCCTGGGGCAGTCAATATTTGTGAAATCGTACGATATGAAGAGGATCAGGGAGATCTGCGACAGGCACTCCTGCCTTCTCGGATATGATGCATCGCATGTCATGGGCCTCATAGCCGGGAAGCAGTTCCAGAAGGACATAAAGGAGGCAGACGTTGTATTCGGATCGACGCACAAGACTTTCTTCGGGCCTCAGGGCGGCATAATACTGACGGACAGCGAGAAGATATTCGCGCGCATCGAAGACAGCATAACATGGAGGACCATGGACAATTACAACATAGCGAGGATGGCGGGTGTGGGCGTTGCCATCGAGGAGATGATCAGGTACGGGGAAGAATACGCGAAAAACGTGATAAGAAATGCAAAGGCACTAGCAGAAGCCATGGATGGCAGGATAAAGATCAGGTATGCGCCCTGGTACACGGAGTCGCATCAGATACTGGTTGACGGGGACTGGATCAGATCGAAGGGCTATGATTACGTGAGGTTCAGCAGGGTGATGGAGGAGAACGGAATAATCGTTGACAGGATAGGCCGAATCGGAACGGCGGAGATAACAAGGATGGGCATCGACAACGTCGAGGAGATAGCGTCGATGATGGTGGATGCCTTCAACGGCATTGACGTCAAGGATAGGGTTAATAAATTCGTACGCAATATGAAAATGAGGTACTATGAAAGTTAGCGAACTGATGACCACAGACCCGATAACTGTGAGCATTGACGACACGTTTTCCAAGGTGATGTCAAAGATGAACGAGACCGGCATACACCAGCTCCCGGTCATGGACGGAGACCGCTATGCCGGTATGATCACATACTCGGATCTGCTGAAGAAGAGAAGCATACAGGTCAAGTCGAAGATATCCAACTACACGATAAGCACGCCCACGCTCAACGCGGACGATGACGTGCTGGAGGCTGTGCGCCTGATAAAGGATACCGGCCTGTCTGCCCTTCCAGTGTTCCAGAAGGGCAAGCTGGTGGGCATCATATCCAGGACGGACATAATAAAGAACCTGCCTCAGATCGTCGATGTAAGGGACGTGCGCATATTCCAGATAATGAGCTCTGATCCCATATACGTGTACGAGGACGACGACATAGAGGAGGCGTTTGACAGCATGAGGATGCTGAACGAGGTCGAGATACCTGTCGCAAGCCGCGATGAAAAGCTTTCCGGCATAATAAGGCTGAACAGCATCCTGAACATACTCTACAGGCAGAAGGAGAAGATCAAGTACGGCGGATACGGTGAAAAGGAGCCTGTGGAGATAAAGTGCAAGTCCCTGATGGACCCTCCGGTGAGCGTGGACAGGTACGCCGGTATCGATGAGGCCGTCAAGCTGATGATGCAGTACAGCCTCCACATAATGCCTGTAACGGACTCAGGAAAGATCGTGGGTATCGTAGACTTCAGCGACCTAATAAACATGATCAAGACGGAGAGCAAGGAGGGCATACTCATAGAGATCAGTGGCCTTGACGTATACGATGAGGACCTGTACGACATTGCCTTTGAGCTCTCCGAACGTTTCCTGGACAAGTTCTCCAAGATGACGGACGTTTCGCAGGGAAAGCTCCTCATACATGTTATGAAGTACAAGACACAGGGATCGACAAAGTACAGCATAAGGACAAGGATATCCGCACCTCCGCTCTTTCTTGTGCAGAACGGATCTGGATGGAACTTTGCAGAGGTGCTTGGCGAAATATTCGACAGGTATGAGGAGAGGATAAAGAAGATGAAGGAGAAGCAGTGAATATGCTGCATTCTCCCCCATCATTTATTTTTTCGGAATCCGTATCTGTTTTCTGCTACAAGGGATGATGTTTTATGAGTGGAGAATTGCTTGACAGGATACTGGATTATGCTGGCTCGAAATCCGCCTTTGCGGACGCAAGATTCATGGAGATAGAGGGCAGGGGCGCCGTCATAAGGAACGGGGAATTCGACGAATCGCTGTATTCCAATGACAGTGGATACGCGATCAGGGTTGTGAACGATTCCATAGCCATGGCGTACGTGGATTCGGAGGACTGGGATAAGGTCAGGGCTGTTGTCGATGACGCTGTTCTCAGATCCAGGAGGCCGGGAAAGAACAGGATATACCGCGGGAGATCGGAGAAGGCATCATGGTCCGAGATCGGCAGCGATCATGTGAGGGATCACAGCCTTGGGGATATGATCGCTATACTGAAGGAAGCCGATTCCGTAGCTGAGGAAGCGAATGTCAGGATAAGCGCACTGTCCGACAGGTTCGTGCACCAGGTGTATGAGAACACAGATGGATCGCATGTTGAGGGGACTTACTCAAGGATATTCTTCAACTATCTTGTGGGCGTATCCGAGAACGACAGGTATGAGCAGTCCTCTGAAGAGTTCGGATGGACCGGTGGATACGATGCGTTCGATTTCAAAACGATATCGGAAACAATGAAGAACGACGTTTCAAACCTTCGCGAGATTATACTTGCGCCATCCGTGGAACCCGGAAACTTCGATGTCATAGTTGGCCCGGAAATATCCGGTATAGTCGCGCATGAGAGTGCCGGGCATCCCACGGAGTACGACAGGATAGCCGGCAGAGAGGCAGCGCTGGCCGGGGAATCGTTCCTCACCGGCAAGACCTTCCCATACAGGATCGGATCAGAGAAGGTCAGCGTCATAGACGATCCAACGCTGAAGGGGTCCTACGGGTACTACCTCTACGACGATGAGGGTGTGCGCGCCAGGAAGCGCTACCTGTACAGGAACGGGTACACGTCTGAATTCCTCATCAACAGAGAGAGCGCGGCGTGGATCGGGCAGGAGAGCAACGGGTCCGGCCGGTCATCATCATGGGACATGGAACCGCTGGCCAGGATGAGCACGACATACATAGAACCGGGCGATTATTCCTTCGAGGAGCTCTTCGAAGGTGTGCACAGGGGCATATACATAAAGTCGTTTACCGAATGGAACATAGACGACATAAGGTTCAACGAGCGATACGTTGGGAAGGAAGCATATTACATCGAGAATGGTGACATAAAGGGCAGGGTCAGGAGGCCAATACTGGAAACCAACACCATAAAGTTCTACTCCGCTGTCGACGCAGTTGGCAAGGACCTGCACTTCAGCGCAGGCATATGCGGGAAGGGCGATCCTGAACAGGGCGTAGAGGTCTGGATGGGCGGCCCGCACATGAGGCTGAGGAATATGAGGGTGAAGTGAACATGTTCGATATGGACAGGATATCAGAATCCTTCGAGAAGAGATTCGACGAGTACGCCATAGAGATGCACGTGAACAGGGACGATCAGGTCAGGTTCTCCAACGGCAGCAGGGATCTGCACAACATATGGGAGGAATCCGTTCTTCTGGTCTTCGTCGCCAGGGGAAAGCGTACGCTGATGACCACCATCAAGGAAGGCGCCGATCTGGAGAGGTCCATAGAGGATCTGTCCAGGAGAATAGATCAGACACCGGAAAATCCGCTGTTCTCTGGCATAAACGACAGAAAGCAGGTCTACAGGAAACTGGATCTGCCGCCAAGGGAATTCGATGCTGATGAACTCGCGGACATGGCGATGGCCGGATCCAGGGATGCCGGATCGGAGAGGATGGCCGGCCTCGTGTACTCGATGAGATCGAGGGTGGAGATAGCCACCAGGTACAACAGGGGTTCTTACGATTCCATCGGCGCCGAGGTCGTGGTTCGATCGTTCAGGGGAGACCGATCGGGCCAGGAATGCGGGCATACGGGCATAAACGGATATCTGGATGCGTACGCCATAGGCAAAAGATCGGCCGAGAGCATCGTCAACGCAGAGAGGCATGAGGGCAGGGAGGGACACTACGACGTCATACTTGCACCCATGGCTGCCGGGAACATAATAACGTCCGGAAGCTATGCGTTCTCTGCACACACGGTCATATCAGGGCTAAGCTTCCTTCAGGACTCCATGGGCAGGCAGATCGCAGCACCCATGGTCAATCTGTACGATGACCCCACGGATACGGCTGGCATGGCCTACCGCGTCTTCGACGAGGAGGGTACGGCCACTTCAAGGGTGCCCATAATAGAACACGGTGTGCTGAACACATACCTGCACTCCACATCAACAGCAAGGTACATGAATACCGAAACGACCGGAAACGCCGGCATAATATCGCCGGAGGCCTGGCAGCTAGAGATGGACGGTGGTGATGCCTCCGCCGAGGAACTCATATCAGACACACGTGAAGGCGTCTTCATAAGGAACAGCTGGTACCTCCGCTTCCAGGACTACAGGAACGGCGTCTTCTCCACAGTCCCGAGGGACGGGGTATACTACATCAGAAACGGCGAGATCGCCGAGGCATGGGACGGCATAAGGATAAGCGATTCAATACCGGAGATACTGAAGAAGATATCGGCCCTGTCGAAAGAGACACAGTACGTCAAATGGTGGAACGAGGTCATGCCGTCAAGGTTGCCGTACATCAAGGTCAGCGGGCTCGGATTGACCAAGTCCCACTGACCCATTTTTGCAGCTGGGGAGAATAAGTTTTAAGCATAGTCAGCGATACTTTTTCATGGAAGTCGAGAAGTACGATCTCACGCTGGATTTTGATATTCAGAAGAGGACATTCAATGGGACGGAAACCATAACGGCTGACGCTGGAGACATAGTCCTCGATGCCGTAGGATTGCAGATAAACTGGATGAAGGTCAACGGCAGGGACACGGCGTTCACCTACGATGGCCAGACGGTAAGGGCCCCCGGTGATTCACAGCCACAGAAGATCGAGATATCCTTTGCCGGAAAGGTTTCAGATTCACTGTCAGGAATATACTATGCCGGCCGTGAAAACGGCATGATAACCACCCACTTCGAGGCCACGGATGCCAGGCGCATGTTTCCCTGCGTCGATCACCCGGCCTACAAGGCGGTGTTTGCCATAACCGTCGTGATCGACAAGGACTACGATGCAATATCGAACATGCCTCCAAAGCGCATCGAGGTCTCGGAGAGGAAGGTCGTTGAGTTCCAGGATACGCCGAGGATGTCAACGTACCTTCTCTACGTTGGAATCGGAAAGTTCAGGTACGAGTACGAAAAATACCGCGATATCGATCTCATACTCGCATCGCTGAAGGACATAAGATCGAAGTATCCGCTGGACATGGCGAGGAAGTCCGTCGAATTCTATGAGAACTACTTCGGAATTCCATACGCTCTCCCGAAGATGCACCTGATCTCCGTTCCTGAGTTCGGAGCAGGGGCGATGGAGAACTGGGGCGCGATAACGTTCAGGGAGATATACATGGACATCGCTGAGAATTCGGCAGTCACGGTGAAGAGGAACTCAGCGAACGTCATCGCGCATGAGATAGCTCACCAGTGGTTCGGCGATCTCGTGACGATGAAGTGGTGGAACGACCTCTGGCTGAACGAGAGCTTCGCAACATTCATGTCGTACAAGACGATGGACACCCTATTTCCCGAATGGTCTTTCTGGGGAGACTTCTTTGTCAGCAGGACGTCTGGCGCACTCAGATCCGATTCTCTGAAGAATACGCACCCGATAGAGGTGGATGTCAGGGATCCGGATGAGATATCGCAGATATTCGATGAGATCAGCTACGGAAAGGGTGCATCCATACTGCGCATGATAGAGGATTACGCAGGTTACGAGGAGTTCAGGAAGGGCATATCGAAGTACCTCAACGATCACAAATTCGGAAACGCAGAGGGATCGGATCTCTGGACTGCAATAGAGGATGTTTCCGGAAAGCCTGTGAAACGTGTCATGGAGTACTGGATTAAGAACCCGGGGTATCCTGTCATAAAGCTGAAGAGAAACGGCAGGAAGATCACGATGTATCAGACGCGCTTCCTGCTGAACGGTGAAGAAGAGGGCAGATGGCCAGTGCCCGTAAACATAAAGAAGAAGGACGGCGTGGAGAGGATCCTGCTGGAGGATGAAGCATCGATCGAAGCGGACGGCCTCATAAAGATAAATGCGGACAGCGCTGGCTTCTACCGGGTGCTTTACGATGATGCGACGTTCTCCGACGTTATGGGCCATTACAGGGATCTTTCCCCGCTGGACAGGATCGGACTCGTGGACGACCTCTTTGCATTCCTGCTCTCCGGGCATATTGACCCCGAAACGTACAGGCAGCGGATCAGGAACTTCTTCGATGACGAAGACCACAATGTCATAACGGCCATAGTTGGACAGATGGAGTACCTGCGCATGCTTACGCACGCGTTCGACGACGATGCAAGGGCATTCTGCAGGTCAAGGATGCAGTTTCTTACCGGAAAGCAGGATGAGAATCTGAAAATAGCCCTTGGCCGCGTATCGCGCCTCTACGTGATGGTCGATGAATCCTACGCCGAGGAGATGTCAAAGCTGTTCAAGGACTTTGACAGCGCGGAACCTGAGATGAGGAGCTCGATAGCGACAGCCTACGCACTGGTCACCGGTGATCTCAAGGGCCTGCTTGAAAAGTTCAGATCTGTTGACAGGGACGAGGACAGGGTCCGCATCATATCTGCCTTCGGCAAGCTCAAGTCAAACACCGATCTATCCACCGTTTACGGAATGGTGGAGAAGACCGAGATAAAGAAACAGGACATGATATCGTTCTTCAGCTCTGCGCTGGAGACGCTTCCCGGCCGCGAATTCATCTTTGCAAACCTTGACAGGATCATCAGGCTAGTGATCAGGTACTTCACAGGAAACAGGACGGCGTCAAGGACCGTTGAGATGATGATCCCCGTCATCGGATTGGATCATCCGGACGCCGAGGACATCGTCCGGAACATCGGATCGAAGAACATAAGCATGGGCCTCGCAAAGGGCATCGAGATGCTCGCCGTGAACAGAAAGCTTGTGGAAAGGATCAGGCAGACAGCAGTGAAATGAAATTTTTTATATCAACAAATTTTTTCAGTCGAGCTTCTCCCTGAGTATCGATGTCACATAGCCTCTGACCTGCGCAAAGGTCAGCTTAGGCGGCATCGGCCTCTCGTCTCCGTCGACCACGGCGTCCAGGACGGCCGGGCCTTCCGTTCTGAGGAATTCCTCCACGGCATCTTCCACCTTATCAGGGTCCTCGACTCTCATGCCCTTTATGCCCACCGCCTCTGCGATCTTTGAAAAATCCGGATTGAGGAGATCGACGCCCCATTCCGGATAGCCCATGACCTCCTCCTCGAACTTTATCATGCCGAGCTTTGAATTGTTGAAGATGGCTATTTTCACTGGCCTGGAGTATTTCTTCGCAGTGATCAGCTCCATCATGGTCATGGCCGCGCTTCCGTCGCCGGTTATCGCGATCACCTGCCTGTCCGTTGCGAATGAGACGCCCACTGCACCAGGTATGCCAACGCCCATGGTGCCCAGCCATGGAGACAGGAGAAATGTCCTTTCCTTGGAAGCCCTGATGTGCCTCGTTGCCCATACGGTGACGTTGCCGGTATCAACTATGAAAACTGCATCGCGATCCGCCTTCTTGGATATAACCCGGGCTAGAAATTCCGGTTTTATCGGCTTCGATGTGTCCGATTCTAGCTTCTCCATGCTTGAGATCCAGTCATCACGATCCCTGGACATTTCGCTGTAAAATTTCTCCGGCTTCTCATCCGGCTTCACCTGGGAGAGAAAATCCGCAACGGTGCACTGGTAGGCAATATCAGCACGAACCCTTTTTCCCAGGTTGGATGGATCGACATCGACCTGCAGCACCTCCGCCTTTTCGTTCATAAAGGTGACGTAGGGGAAAATTGTGCCCAGGAGTACTATCAGATCCGCCCTCTTCATAGCCTCAACGGACGGCTTTGTACCCAGCAGTCCAAGCGGGCCCATTACCTTTGGATCGTCATCATCCAGCAGGCCCTTTGCGTTGACACTGTAGATTATCGGCGATCCGATCCTTTCCGCGAATTTCAGGACTTCGTCAGAATGCCCAATTATTCCGCGGCCCACGAATAAAAGCGGCTTCTTGCTTTCGTTTATTATCTTCTCGGCAGCACCGGGATCTATGCTAAAATGTGAGCTTTCAACAGCCATATGCTGAACTGGCCGGTGATCCGCACCCATTCTCAGGACATCCACGGACAGTGTCAGGTGAGAAACGCCGCGTTTTGACACGCTCTCTCGATAGGCCCTTTCCACGATGTATGCCGCGGATTCCGGATTCAGTATCTGGGCGTTGAATACGGACACATCATCGAACAGCCTGTCCAGATTGACCTCCTGGAAATAGTCATGGTAGAGGAGATCGGTTTCTATCTGCCCCGTAAGTGCGATCACCGGGACCCTGCTCATCTTTGCCTCGTACAAACCGTTTATCAGGTGTATGGAACCGGGCCCTGATGTACCCATGCAGACTGTTAATTCTCCGGTGAACTTTGCCTCGAATGCAGCTTCCAGAGCGGCGCCTTCCTCATGCCTGACCTGAACGAACTTGATCCTGTCCTGTGTCCTTATGGCATCGACAAGCGGATTTATGGAATCTCCGGGCAGGCCATAGATCCTCTTGACACCAAGATCAGCAAGCACATCTATGATAACATTCGCAACACTTGTGGCCATGTTTGAATATTAAATCATTATTATTAAATAATTTGTAAAGAGCCGTTCACATGGTTTTCGGATTTAAAATACGTTTATTTAAAAAATTATGGTTCCAGCGACTGCTGTACGGGGACACCCCATATTGACACCATCTGGGAATATCCTATTTTTGAGAAGAAGTTCACCGCAACAAGATTGTCCGATGGGAACTCCGTCGTAACAAGGCCGATGTTTCTTTTTGATGCCACGTTCATGAGCTCCTCAATCAGCTTCTGCCCGATGCCGCGCATTCTGTATTCCGGAAGCACATATATATCTCTGATCCTCGCCTCGTATTTTGGCGAATAGTAGATCCTGTAAAGCACATCGGCCAGAATTAGGCCAACTGTTTTCCCGCGATCCTTGGCCAGCAGGATTATATGCTTGCCGTCGTCTATTATGCTTGACGTGTATCGTTTTATCTCCTCAGGATCATCCTCGGAAACGATGCAGTAACAACCGAATTCAGAGTTGAACCTCTTGAGCCTGAGCAGGAGCGAGAGTATATCGTTAAGATCGCTCTGCGCAGCGGGGACGACGGATACATTATCGGATGCAGTAACCTTACTCACCATTGATCGGTACATTCTCCGTCACCTCCGATATCACCCTCGACCTGAGGTTCATCCTCGACGAAATATCGAATATCGCAGGATCCATCTCCCTGAGATCGTCGGATATCCTGACCTCGTACTCCATCATGCCGAGTATATCCCTGTCTATGTCTATGCCCGGCGCAACCTCTGTGAGCAGCAGCCCGTCGCTAGTCAGGCGGAATACGCCCCTCTCCGTGATGTACGTGACATTCTGTCCCTGCTTCATCGCCTCCGATGCACTGAAGACCTTCAGCGCGATCTTCCTGACGAACTTTATCTTCTCAGAATCCGTGCGATTCACGAATATCCTGCCGTCGCGGATGTATTCATCCGTTTTTCCCGCCGTGAACCTTCCCGCGAATATCAGATTCGGTGCACCCCTTGCGATCACCGGGAAACCGCCGGGACCTGTGAAAACTGAACCAGGCAGATACGATGCGTTGACATTGCCCGCGGGATCAACCTGCATGAAGCCGAGCACAGCGGCATCTATTATGCTGCCCTCATAGTTCGCGAACTGGTCCGGCATCCTTATCAGAGCCGAGGGTGAGATCGCGACTCCGAAGTCGTTGCCGGCCAGTGAAACACCGCCCCATGCCCCAGGTTCAACTGTTCCGATAACGTAATTTTGCAGGCCCTCCTGGTTGAGCACTATGGATGTGTATACGGGTATCCCTATGCCGAGATTTATCACCAGCGTCCTGCCGTACTTTGTCATGAGATCCGTCAGCTCTATCGCTGCGCGCCTGGCTATGACGTACTCTATCGGGCTCATGTTTTTAGCAGATTCCATGAGTATCTCGTTAAGATCCGGTATGTAATCTTCGCCGGATATGGCAGGGTGGTATTCGTAGCTTCCAGTCTGCCACTGAACCTCCCTTGGCGCCTTGATAACGTAGTCGACGAGCGGCCCCGGTACCTCTATGGACTTGGCGGGCCTTGAGCAGCACTTCGTTATCCTCTTGACCTGTGCGATCACCGTTCCCCTGTGCCTGACCTTGGCGGCCTGGGCTATGCTCAGCACCGATGTGACGGCGCCCTCCTCTTCGACGGATATATTCCCCTGTTCATCCGATGTCGTACCGCGTATGAACGCCACGTCAGGCTGCGGTGCACGGTAGAGCAGGTATTCCTCGCCGTCTATATGCACCAGCGAAACGTTTGCCCTTCTTCTGGACCTTGCCCTCTCGTTCATCAATCCGCCCTGAAAGTCTGGATCCCTTGGATCCATGAATATTCCAAGCCCGACCTTTGTAAGCAAGCCGGGCCTGCCAGCGGCGACCTCGCGGAACCAGTTGGCTGCGACGCCTATGGCCCACATGTATCCTTCGACAATGTTCTCCTGTATGAGCTTTGCGCTCCATGGTGAGAAACCGGTGAACGGTATCAGCATGCCA
This sequence comes from Thermoplasma acidophilum DSM 1728, assembly GCF_000195915.1. Classification (GTDB taxonomy): domain Archaea; phylum Thermoplasmatota; class Thermoplasmata; order Thermoplasmatales; family Thermoplasmataceae; genus Thermoplasma; species Thermoplasma acidophilum. Next base: position 875,793 of record NC_002578.1, read on the forward strand.
TCAATGAACTCAGTGTCTCCGCTCTCGTATATCTGCTTCGCTACCTTATCCGTCCCTATGCCAGGCATTCCGGTTGTTGTCTCGAATTCGAAGAAAAGGTGCTTCGGATGGCCAGTTTCCCTGTAGTGATCGTACAGCTTCTCCAGGAGATACTCCGGCGCCATGGCTCTGTTGAACCCGGACGAGGCTATGACCGATCCATCCTTGATATCAGCAAACACCTCCTCAGGGTTGGCAAATTTTCTTTCCATCATATCATACACATTTTGTCAGCCGTATTTAAAGATTGACTTTTTAATATATACATTAGAATTTTAAGATATAGATTTTATATACTGTCATGAAAAGACGTATCCTGTCATGGAATGCCGCTATAAAAGTCGACATCTGTCCTGAAACTTTGTAAATGAAATATCGCATCACGATCTTTTATGGCGGATCACGATAATTATTATTGCTTTGGTGCACCTTATCGGAAAATTATAGAATTATTCCGTCAATAGCGTATCTAAATTCACGGCTAATTAATTCTCTCATAATTCTTATATATTAATTACAGACTATGCAATTAGATGGTGATATTAATATGGAAAAGACGGCAAATATTGATAAGGGCCTCGAAAACGTTAACATAAAGTGGACGAAGCTGACTTATATAGACGGAAACAACGGTATCCTGAAGTATGGCGGATACAACGTCAACGACCTCATAGAAAATGGCGCCAAAGAAGACGAGATCCAGTACCTGTTCCTGTATGGAGAACTCCCGAACAGGCTGGATCTTGAGCTGTTCCAGAGCAAGGTGCAGAAGGGGTACGAACTGCCTGACTTTGTTAAGGATATAATATTCGAACTGCCCAGAGAATCCGATGCTGTGGCAATGCAGATGGCAGCATTTTCTGCGCTTGCTACCTCGACCTACAATTTCAAGTGGAACGCGGATCTGGACAGGGACCAGGCAGCGAAGGCCATAGGATTGATGTCTGCCGTAACGGCAAATGTGTACAGGCACATAATGGGCAAGGGCCCTGTTGATCTTGAACCTTCAGACAGCTTCGCCGAGAGCTTCCTCAGATCAACGCTTGACAGAACGCCATCAGAAGATGAGATCGATGCCATGAACGCTGCGCTGATACTTTACACGGACCACGAGGTGCCGGCATCCACCACGGCAGGCCTGGTCGCGGTATCAACCCTCTCGGACATGTACTCCGGCATTGCGGCTGCGCTGGCAGCGTTGAAAGGCCCCCTGCATGGCGGTGCGGCCGAAGCATCGATAATGCAGTTCCAGGAGATTGGCGACCCGGACAACGTAGATGCATGGTTCAGGGACAACATAGTGAACGGGAACAAGAGGCTGATGGGCTTCGGCCACAGGGTATACAAGACCTACGATCCGAGGGCAAGGATATTCAGAAGGTATGCGGAGAAACTCTCAGCCAATGATCCGGAGGCGAAGAAAATGTTCGACATCGCAACAAGACTGGAAAAGATCGGAATAGACACGTTCGGTTCAAAGAAGATATATCCGAACACGGACTACTTCTCCGGCATCGTGTACCTGGCGCTGGGCTATCCGCTGAGGAACAACATATACACGTCATTCTTCGCGCTTTCAAGGGTGACCGGCTGGATATCGCATTTCATGGAGTACGTGGAGAATCAGCACAGGCTCATAAGGCCAAGGGCGGTTTACGTTGGCCCGGAAGACCTGCAGTTCGTGAAGATCGATGAGAGGAGGGGGCCGATCATAACATCATAAACCATCCACCATTTCTTAGAAACGATTTTATTGTTGAATATTTGCCGGAAAACGTTATGCCGACTGGCCATCATTTTTTCCTATCATTTCTGAAAGGCCAAGGGGGGAATTGATGTCGAATATCCTGGGATCCATCTGCGGTATCTCCTTTGGGACCAACGGTTCGAACTCCATGTTCTTCAGCACATCCTTTTCAAGATCGACGCCTGGCGCGATCTCCACTATCTCCAGGCCCTTGCTCATGAGCTTAAATACTGCCCTCTCGGTAACGTAGATGGCCGTCTGCTTCTGCTTCTGGGATTCCCGTCCGCTGAAGAGCCTCATGTAAAGGTCCTTTACGAATTTTCTTTCCGTGCCCTCGGATTCTATAACGAGCCTTCCATCCCTTATGGTCTCCTCCTGTTCGCCGCCCATGAACCTGCCGGCAAATATCACCAGCGAGGCACCGCGCGAAATGACTGGAAAACCCCCTGGGCCCGTGAACACCCTGTTCGGTATGTATGATGAATTCACGTTCCCATGCCTGTCCACCTGCATGAATCCGAGAACCGCGGCATCCAGTATTCCCCCTTCATAGGTTGCGAACTGATCCGGCATGTGCAGCATCGCGTATGGTGAGAGCGCAACTCCGAAATCGTTGCCGGACAGCGCTATCCCACCCCAGGATCCAGGCTCTATGGTAGTGGTTATGTAATCCCTGACGCCTTCCTGGGCTATGACTGTCGAAACGTACACTGGTATGCCGACGCCGAGGTTGATGATTATGCTCCTCTTCACTGTTGAGATGTATCTTGCAAGTTCAAGCGCCGATCTCCGGGCTATTACGGCCTGTATCGGGTTCATGTTCTTTGTCAGGCTGCGCACCATTTCATCCATGTTCGGGATGAAATCCTCGCCGACGATTGCGGGATTGTACTGGAAGCTTCCTGACTGCCAGTGGTCACTTTCTGGCGCCAGCACAAGGTAGTCTATTAGCGGGCCTGGAACTATCACCAGCTTCGGGGATCTCGATCCGAACCTTGTTATCCGCTTTATCTGCGCTATTACCGTGCCACGGTCTGGCTTGCTCTTCGCCGCCTGCGCTATGTTAAGAATCGTTGTTATCATGCCCTCCTCGTCCACGGAGATGTCGCCTATCTCATCCGCTGTGGTTCCCCTTATGAGAGCGACGTTCGGCTTCGGAGCCTGGTAGAATAGGTATTCCTCTCCGTCCAGAGTTACCACGGATACGCGTGCCCGCATGGCCTTCCTTGCCTTCTCATTCATCAGCCCACCGTGATAGACGGGATCCCTTGGATCAGTAAAGGTATCTATGCCCACCTTTGTTATCAGGCCAGGCCTTGAACATGAAACCTCCCTGAACCAGTAAGATACAGTTCCAATCGACCACATGTAACCTTCAATGCGATTCTCCTGGATCAGTTTTGCGCTCCACGGTGAAAAGCCTGTGTACGGTATGAGCATGCCTTTTATGAACTCGTGGTCTTCGTTCTGGTACAGCTCGTTTGCTATCGAATCTATGCCCGATCCAGGGATTCCTGGAGTGGTCTCGAACTCGAAGAAGAGATGCCTTGGATGCCCTGTGTAGATATACATCCTGTAGAGCTCCTTGAGAAGATACTCAGGAGCTATAGCATGGTTGAATCCAGACACCGCAATGGTGCTTCCATCCTTCACCGTTTTCAGCGCGGTCTGAGAGTCAACAAATTTGCTTTTTTCCATGCGGATATAATCTATTCCTGAATCATATTTAAGATTTCGTGCATTGCAGCGATATGAAGTGTGGTATTTGCGATGTGTGGCCGATGCGGAATCATTCAGAACCATCACCAGCACGGACAGAAGCCACACAATGAATTAATATTGGATATTCATAAAGATGCGGATGTCTGCCGATATTGTCTTCGATCGTGGTTCTCCTTCAGACATAGATGAGATCAAAACGTTCACGTCAAACACATGGAAAGTAGGATACTACACGGATCTGTACAGTAAGCTTGCAGATACCGGCACCATGGATGATTATGTGGATAAGGTCATAGAGAGATGGGTTAACGATGGTTCCGTATACGTATTGAGGGTTTCAGGCCGTCCCGTTGCCACCATACACATGGAAAAGCTTCCAGACGGATCGGTCATGCTCGGTGGACTGAGAGTACATCCTGAATACCGCGGATCGAGGCTCGGAATGAGCATCATGCAGGAGACAATACAGTTTTTGAGAGGAAAAACTGAAAGGCTAAGATCTGCTGTTTACTCATGGAATGAGCCTTCTCTCAGGCTGGTGCACAGGCTTGGCTTCCATCAGGTGGAAGAGTATCCAATATACACATTCCAGGGCGGTTCCACTGCGGTGCCGGCGCTGAAACCAGTGAATGAAAGATACGCCGGAAGATGGAGATGCTTCTTCATTGACTGGAAATACATGTGCTCGGATGATCCGGACATAATTCACGAGGAATATTCGAACAATCTGATAGTAGATGGCAGTACGTTCGTGTACTTCGACATTTACGAGGGAGGAATCGATCTTTTCGTCAATGATTCCGATGATGCGTCTTCGTTCATAGAAAAATATAGGAGCATGAATGGCCGCATCACATTCTATGTGAGAAAGGCTCTGGCGAATGGTCTGCCGTACGTTCCGGCATCATCGCTGACCGTGTGGGAGTACAGGTATTGAATGCTACACAGTATCAAGCTTCTGTTTATCCTTAGCTCATGATATATTTTGAAAAATTTTCCTTTCTGCCATTTGATCCGAAATTCACATGCGAATGCAATGCGCAAAATTAATAATACACTGGCATGTTAGCATAAGCATGCCAAACGCCATTGTATCTGCAGCCTCAAGCGGTATAGGTAAAGGAATAGCTTCCGTTCTTTCACGATCTGGATACCGGCTCACCCTGTTTGCACGGGATGAGAAACGAATCGATGAGGCCAGAAAGGAACTGAAGTTAAAATTCGGCTTGGAACCTCTGGCCATTCCTGCGGATCTGTCAAAACCAGAAGACATAGATAGAGTTGTCAAAAAGCACAGGGAGACCTATGGAAGCATTGAAAACCTCGTAATCAACTATGGCGATCCACGTGTGGCCGGCTTTACTGATCTGAGCGATGAGGACTGGCAATACGCCATAGATATGATATTCATGTCCACAGTCAGGATCACCAGGGAAGCACTCAAGGACATGATCAGGGCAAGGCACGGATCGATAGTGTACGTGACATCCATGACGGTCCGTGAACCTATGGAAGGGTTCTCCCTATCATCTTCCCTGAGATCGGCTGTAGTTGCACTGGCAAAGAACATATCGCTAGAGGTCTCTAAATTCGGGATAAGGATAAACACAATATCTCAGGGATACATCAATACGGAAAGGCTAAGAGACGTCATAAAAACTGGGGTTGACCGCACCGAGGGCATGAGGAGACTCAGCGGAGATGTTCCACTGCGCAGAGTAGGAGATCCGGAGGAGATAGGTGAAGTTGTAGAATTCCTGTTATCAAGCCGGGCCTCCTATGTCAACGGTGCTAACATACCCGTTGACGGAGGAATAACTAAATTTCCGCTGTGAGAATTTCCTAATTTATGCATGCCAGTACATGCTGGAAATGCCACAATTTTTCCATGCAACTGGCATTTCGTCCTGCATGGCTTCAAAAAGGTAATAACTGAAAAGGCTATCACATTCCGATGGATCGGGCCATTCTGGTCAGGCATGGAGAGAGCGAAACAAACGTATACGGCATAATATCTTCAGATGAGGATCGGTATCCACTGACCGAGAATGGCATAACGCAGGTTCAGAGGACTGCAGCCCAGCTTGCTGAACTTGATTTTGATGGCATAGTAACTAGCCCGATATTGAGGGCGTATCAGAGCGCAAGCATCATAGCCTCTGCTACTGGGCTCCCCGTCATAAAGGATGAACGTGCGAGGGAATCCGAATTTGGCCCGTACAACAACAGCAGGATAACGGAGATACCATATGGCACCCGTGAAGAGCTGGAAATGGAGCCTTGGGATTCGCATGTAAGGAGGATGCGATCCCTTATTGAGGACTATGACGGCAGCTACATCGTAGTGAGCCATGCCTACCCCATCAAGAGCCTCCTATGCGATCTCCTTGGGCTAGGAGAGTTCGACTGCTTCAGCGTGGAGATAAAGAATGCATCCATGTCGGCGATCCTTGTCAATGAAAAACGGGTTCTCACGATAGGATCCCTGATACTGAGCGAATCCGTGAAGCGGCATTTCAGGAAATGAATTTATACGCAATTGTCATCAATTGGCATGCTTTATGGATCTTCGATCAGGCGGATAATTTCGGACAATATGGCCTCAATAACGGCTTCGTTACCTAAAATGGTGGTGTTGTAGCATGTTCACTCTTGGCAGCTCAATGAAGATGACGGTATTCGGTTCATCGCATGGCGAAGCCGTAGGATCGATCATAGACGGCTTTCCGATTGGTTTCAAAATCCCGTTGGACTATGTGCAGAAATACATGGAGTACAGGAGGCCTGGATCAAGCATACTGACCTCACAGAGGAAGGAAGATGATGAGGTCGAGATCATTTCCGGCCTTCATGAGGGTTACACAGATGGAAGCCCTCTGACGCTTATCATAAGAAACAAGAACGTGATATCATCGTATTACAGCGAGATCAGGGAGAATCCCAGGCCAGGCCACAGCGACTACACGATGTTTCTCAAATACGGAGAATTCAGAAACTATGAGGGCGGAGGTTTCCTGTCCGGCAGGATGACCGCACCGCTTGTTGCAGCAGGTTCCATTGCCAAGGCATATCTCGAAGGCATGGGCATAAAAGTGAAGAGCTATATGAGGTCGATAGGCGACGTTGAATGCAGCAGGGTTTCAGGAGAAGCTTACAGCTTTGAAACCAGGATGCCAGATCCAGAGTGTGATGCGAGGGCGCGTGAACTCATAATGAGAGTTATGAAGGCGGGCGACAGCATTGGCGGAAGAATAGACACGGTCGTCGAGAACTTTCCGGGCGGTGTCGGCGAACCGTTCTTTGATTCCGTTGAGAGCTCCATCGCGCATGCCATCTTTTCGATACCAGCTGTAAAAGCCATAGAGTTCGGCGATGGCTTCAGGCTCGCTTCGATGCTTGGCTCAGAGGCAAACGATCCTTTCGATCTTGCCGACGGAAAGATTGTGACGAAGACAAACCACAACGGCGGCATCCTCGGTGGAATAACAAACGGCATGCCAATACGATTCTCAATTGCGGTGAAGCCGACGCCGTCCATACACATCCCTCAGCAGACCGTTAATCTATCCACATCTGAGAAAACGACAATAACGGTAAAGGGCAGGCACGATCCCTGTGTGGCCATAAGGGCAGTTCCGGTCGTCGAATGCCTCACATCCTTCGTACTGCTCGATCTGCTCATCCAGTCCGGCAACGTAAACCGCTACGCCAGGAAGACAAGATGAAAATGGAAAATACCGAGTTTGCCAATACTCTTATAAACGAAGTAAAAATATAAGTAACGTGTCATTGAATATTCTCGGATATGATGTTGGCGGTACAAAGATATCAACAGTTGTAGGCAACGATTCCGGTGAAATACTCTCCAATGTACGAATGCCCACTGTCAAGCATCTCGGGAAGAAGAGGCTTATAGAGGAGATGATCACCATGGGCGATGCCGCCTTAAAGAAAGCCCATGTGGAAAAGCCGGATCTGATCGGCATAATATTTGCCGGCCCTGTTGACCGCAACAGAGGCGTCGTGATAGCTTCGCCAAATATCTTCGGGCTGAGCAACTTCAACATTGTGGAGCCGATAAGGGATTATTATAGAACAGACACGTTTCTGGAAAACGATGCGCAGGCAGCTGCCATAGCTGAGAGGCTCTTCGGGTCGGGAAGGAACGTCGATAATTTCGTTTACATGACGCTGAGTACTGGAATAGGCGGTGGAATATTCATAAACGGAAAACTTTACCGCGGGGCCCATGGAATGGCGGGAGAGATAGGCCACAATGTCATAATGGTCAATGGGCCGACATGCGGATGCGGAAGGCGCGGCTGCCTTGAAGCTCTGGCCGGAGGCAAGGCCATTGCGAGAAGGGTGATCGAAAACCTGCGGGCAGTACGGGATTCTGACTTCTTTTCGAAGCTGAGGCCGAACGAGATCACGGCAGAAAAGGTCTTCGAAGGCAAGAAGCAGGGCGATATGTTCTCGCAGCTGATACTTGAAGAGACGATATATTACCTGGCTGTTGGCCTTGTGAACATAATAAATACGCTGGATCCGGAGCTCGTGATAATAGGTGGTGGAATCTCGAAGGCGGGCAAGGATCTCTTTGATCCGCTCAACGACGCGGTAAAGGAAGAATTCAAGAGCATGTACAGGCCATTCAAGATCGTTCCAGGACTGGAAAATGGATCGGATCTCGCGGCCATATCGGTACCGCTGTACACGGAGATGGAGCTGCATGGCGAAGGAGAAAAGCAGTATTGAGCTGTGCATCTACTACGATGAAGGCCTCTGTTATCTTTCATCGTATGCAACGCCATGCACGCTGTGCATGAATTACAAGTCCGCATACCCAATCGGAAAGAAGAAAAAGATCGTATACGACATATTCGATTTGGCACCTGATATATTCACCGAAGGAAGCGATCTTCAGTCAAGGCTGTTCTGAACGTAAGCACAATTCACTTTTTTTGAAAAAGGAATAAAGGGAGAAAGAGAAAGCGATTTTTCATTCATGCGTTTTGAACAATACGAAAATGATGCTTCGGATCTTAATTTAAATATCTTCTCATGATTATCCTGTGGGCCCGTGAGGTAGTCAGGATATCCCATCGGCCCTCGGAGCCGACAACCCGGGTTCAAATCCCGGCGGGCCCGTACTATATATGGTTTAGTTTTTTGGGAAAAAATCGAATAATGCTATATCTACAATCAATCGATCCGTATATGTATCTTGCGAATCTTCTGCTTTCCTTTATATAGTCCATGATCGGATTTTGGGATATAATAATGGCTGAATAATAATAATCGCAATCTGATGGAGAATTAAAACGAAGAGGGGGGCATAGTTGACCATGAGTTATCTCTCACTCGCCTCAAATCGCTTATTATGAGGCCATAAAGGCATATCAGATACGGCTTATGCCTCCGGATCCGAAATCGGTGAAATAGTCGAGGTCGATGAAGAGGATGGCGAAGGCAATGGCCTGATGACCAGGACTATAGGTATGTGAAGGAACGTTTAATAAAGAGCTATAAGCTTTTAATACGTTGGACTTCGCTTGTAGATAGACAGAAGGATGATGATAGCAAATAGAGCAAAGGTAATTTTAACTTCGGATCATCGGTCTTTCCATAGTATCTATTGCGTTTTCCACTATTCTCTTCCAGAAATGCCTGTATCTCTCCTTTCATGAGAGATTCCATGAACTCCTTCACTCTTAATCGGACTAATTCATATATCTCTGTCAGGACATTCCATTTCTTATTGCCTCCTCTGTGTCCAAAGTAGGCATACTTGCTTTTTCATGGATTTTATTTTATGATCTTTCTGCGATTCCCTTACACAAAATTAAGGAAACTATCAGGGGAATAGTGCATGTCTTCATAGAAATTCCTATGATTATGAAGGGATAAAGTTTTATGCATAGCTTATAGTGATTCTCTAACAGTTAGCGGATTCCTGTATGGACTACACTAGAATTCGAAGGTCCAACTATGCGCTAAATATTTTTATCTTTCTTGACCGGTTCGATATTTTGACTCTTGATTTAAATCAATTGCCAGTTCAAAGACTAGAGGGATTATTGGTACAGTGATAAAAGGCGGCAAGGTAATGATATTAAGTCTATAACCTGTGATCTTCACAGGATTTTTAAAATTGGTTAGGCTGCCATGTGAATTGATTCTCCCAATTATTGTCTTAAATGAGTTAAGAGGATTTCTAGATTCAGATCCACCACATGAATTTAGAACCGCTAAATTAGATATCAATGGTGGTCCTGAAGCGATCTTTTTTCTTAAGCCACCCAAGTAACCCGATAGTTTGTAGTCAATAAGATTTGTAAGTAAATCGTCTGAAGGATTATCTAAAAAAAGATCTGCACTGAAGTCAACGTGACTGAAATCTGGCTCTAATTCCGGAAGCTCATACAATGAAATTGGCCTCATCGTTACTAAGTTATTTTCAATATGGGGAAATAATTTGTTATTCGGTATTTTCGAATATCGAAAATACAATTGGAGTTCTGCCTTCATATCAAATAAAGAAAGATATACCATCGCTAAGTGAACTCCAGAAGAAAGAATCCAGAAAGCACTAAGTCCTCCTCCTATATCCTTGTTGTTGGCAATATTTTGTGAGAGATCCGTGGGCGAAACTCCAGATATAAAATTTGTAAATGGGGCATTTCCTAAATTAATTTGAGTTAAGGTCCAATATGAAAAACCTATTCCATAGTGAGAATTAAAATTGCTCTCAATCTCTTTTAAAATCTCTGGCAGATCTTTTAGTTCGCCATTCCAACGTTCATAATATCCATATTTAAAAAATTTGAAATTGTTTAAATTGAAAAACGGAACTGGAATCAAGTAATTATATTTATAAAAAAGTAAATTTCCGTTGTTATCCTTAAGATCATATATCCTTTCATCAAGCGACCATTCTACAGTCTTAATAGGAGATACAGCCCCATCAAGATTTAGAAAACCAGTCTTTTCTGGATCGAGTTGTAATGATTCAGGGAGTTTCTCCGAGGAATTATATATAATTCCCATCTCACAAGGCAATTTTTGACAATCAGTTCGCAAATAACTTCTTGTATAATAAACATAAATAGTATGTTGCTTATTTTTATCTTTGAGGCATATTACTGAAGATCCGTTGACAGGTTTTATATAGACGATAATTACTCTCTTGCCGTCTTCGGAATAAACTTCCTTATTCTCGAAATCAGGAAAAGCTGTCATCTTATTTGGGTCTCCTAGAATTTTTCTTATCCTATTAAAATCTATTTCGTCGCAACCTGTGACCTTAAAGTTCGGTTGATCACCTACACCAATTAAGAAATAGCCACCTCCGGAATTAGCCATGCAAGAGAAATCCTTTCTAATCTCATCTGGGTCTACTTCTACCCCGTACGTAGACTTAACCTCAATCCACGTATCCTCCCTTTTATTTTTTCTCAGGTAGGAGAGTAAAGAAGTAAGAAAATCTAAATTTATTTGAGAAATATCGGCGATTTTATATTCCTCAGGTATCATATACTTTGATTCAATTGTACTAATAAAATCTATTGGCCTTTTGAAAATTTAAGGTCAATTCATTTATGAGCCATCTTGCGTTGTTCATCGCCCTGTCGAGGTTGTCCTTTTTCAGACCCTTTCCTTGAGATTTAGCGTTGTTGAGTTATCCCTTTACGTATGCAGTCGAATCTTATTAAAGTTGAACCAGAGATGCTTTACATTCAAATTTGACTAGAGGCCCTGTAGCGTCTCAGTCCTTGTGTATGCTTAAGGATACCTCCTATGGAACATTTTTTGTAGATATGCCTTTTGAATACATCGACAGTACCAGATCCTCTATACCGATAAATCTCTGGTACTGTCCGAACGAGGTATGGAACTCATCATCACAATATTTAAAAAATTCCTGCGGCAGATGACCGTGCTAGCATGTTTATTCCTCCTCTATCGATAGAACAGATTCATAAGTATGCAGACTCTCTTTTCAGAACGCATGAGCAGGATCCTTTTTTGTTCAGATAGCAATACGCCCTCATAGAAGCCGTTAGCCGTCAACAGAACTTTAACATGCTTGTTTATCCAGATCCTTTATTTCTTTCCTCAGGATTTCGATCGCCTATCCTTGTTTTCCACCTGATCCTTCAAGTGATCGAGGAAATCCATCGCTTCTCCTACGTCACCTCTTATGAGCTTTACCGTGACGTTGTTAAGATATCTACCGCCCACACTGTCATCCTGTCCGCTTTCGATTCTATATAACGCATTCTCCAGATCATCGAGTGCTTTCGTTAAAACCTTCTTTGGATTGTATGCCATGACGGCATTCATTTCATTCAATGCGTTTTCCTTCTCCTTCTGAACTTTTTCCAGCAGTTCCTTATGATAGGTATCGAGATTCTCAGGAGAGAGAAAATCCTCTGTGTGTATCCTTTCGATCATTTCCTTCAGATTCTGGTTAAGCAGTTCCATGTGGTTGAACTCTGCCTTATCCAGTGTCATGCCTAGCGATATGGGGTTCTGATGGAAGTAGTTATCCCACTTTTCAAGGATCGCCGTAAGGAACTTCGTGACATCATTCACATTTTTCTCGATGAGTTCCATGCCTCTATCTGTGCGTATATTCGCACGCTGCTTCATCGCCTCTTCGTATTCCCTCTTTATGACCTTTAGATTCTCCTGCTTCTCATCGTATTCCTTTTCTGCGTCCTTTAATTCCTTTTCAAGCAGTTCAATCTCTTTTCGTTCTTTTGTGGCTTCCTCCTTAAGTCTTTCCAGATCCTCCTCAGCATCGTTGATTTCGATTATGCCCTCCAGTGCTTTCTTCACTCCATCGATATATAGTGGATTCTCAGGATCGCACACTTCACGAATCATCGGTTGGAGGTTCTTGTATTTCTTAAAAATGAATTTCGCAGATTCAGGATTCTTTTTCATATAGTGGTATACTTGCCTCTTATCAGCCTCGGAATCAAGGAGGAACGAATCGTTATCAAGCCATTCAACCTTCTTTTTGAGTTTCTCATTTTCCTCTTTTATCTTTCTGTAGTAGCTATCCTTTTCCCCTTCTGCCTTCGCCATGCTGTTGACAACCGTTAGCTCTATATATTTTTAATCATATTTCAATAGATTTTAATAGATTTTTAACACCTCTATACTGGAAGATAAATCTACATATTTCGTATTCTGCTATCGATCAGACATGCGATTTTGACAAAAGTTGAAAGTTTATGTTTTTTCCTATAATGTACCTAATACTGCGAGCTTTCCGCAATAGATCAGAATTTAATCGCCTAAACTCTGACGACGTAGATCTGCCTGTAAAATACGAGGCCTCCTGCCGATCGGCTTTGAAATCCATTTTCGGTTTACAGATTTTTATTCTTAAGCTCTGATCAATACCGAATATATTTTTCGGAAAAGCCAGCAAATGAAAATTTATCATGCACATCTGGCCTTTAATCATTCCTATCCATAATGCCTTTATTTTAATTTTTGTCAGGCTTAATGACTAAATTTCCATTCTCATCCCATCGACAAAGAACTTAGCGATGTGGAAGTATAAGATAATAACAATTTCCTTCTAAAAGGGATGATCAAGTCAACATTCTTTCAAAGCGTAAACTATTTACAGAACCTTGGATTAATCACGTTAATAAAGAAAGAGGTTGGTAGGTACTATACCATAGAATCACAAATATTATTATCAGATGCCATAATTGTTGTTAAAGAAATTAATAAAAGGATATAGAGACAAGCAAATGAAAATGGAATAGTTGAGAATTTGAGAACATACTTATATAATCTATGAACATTAGGGATCGAATGAATGACCATTTGAAAGACTTATTTAGAGATCGTCTTATTATTGATAAGGTACAAAGACGACTTCCATATATGTTTCAACTTGCAGAACTTGAGAGTTCAAGAGCGGGCAAGGTAGGCATGGAAGTCGGCTCTTTAAGAGAACGTATTATAAGTTCCCTTTTGATCTATAAATTTGGTGAAAAAAACGTTGAAACAGACCTACCCATAACAGAACCTGAAATTGATGTAAAGCTCTTCGGCTCTCCAATTTCTATAAAGACTATAACTGGTAAAGAGCCTGCGGGAGTAAAATTAATATGGACAGTAGATGCTACAAAAGCTAGGCAATTTTTAGAAACTTGGCATCCAAGATTTGATTTGATTCTTGTTCATATCAATTGGTCATCATTAGGTGGAGTTTATTACATACCTGATTATGTGCAGCAACGCATTTTTGATGAAATTGGAAAGGATAAATATATAAAATTACCGAAACAGGGCACTAACCCTAGAGGCGTTGAAATATCCAACGAAGCACTCAAAGAAATAATGACAGATGAAGAAACAATGTCAATCAAAATTGAATGGAAGAAGACCAACGTCCAATATAACGCTTTTAAGAGATGGGTTGATTTGTGGAGTGAGGGTTAAATGAAAGATTCTCATAAACGAAACGGTACAGAAACGAGCTCATTTGGGAGCCCAAGCAGGGCTAACCATGACTCTTCAAAGTTTTATAATAGCAGGCTTTATGAGGCTTTCCCAAAAGCGGAAAACAACATAGACTTCACTGAAAATAAAGTTCCAGAAATCGCATTAGATCGAATATTCTGTAAATCATCAGAGAAGATGGACGAAATCCCCGATAATAGCATACATCTAATGGTAACCTCACCCCCATATAACGTTGGAAAATTGTATGACAAAGACATGTCCCTTGCCGAATACCGAGATTTTCTATCTTCTGTGTGGAAAGAGGTATACCGGGTTCTTGTTCCGGGCGGAAGAGCTTGTATAAATATAGCAAATCTTGGAAGGAAGCCGTACATTCCATTGCATGCCTTTATCATTGAAGACATGATAAAATTAGGATTTCTTATGCGCGGGGAGGTTATTTGGGATAAGGGAGCAACGGCAAGTTCGTCTGTCGCATGGGGAACGTATCTCTCTGCAAAGAATCCAGTATTGCGAGATTCGCATGAATATATCTTAATTTTCTCTAAACAAACATTCACACGCGGGATTAAAGAAAATATGAGATCAACAATGTCAAAGGAGGAGTTTATAGAGTATACAAAAAGTGTTTGGTCTTTTGGAGCAGAGTCTGCGACTAGGATTGGCCATCCTGCACCATTTCCAGTTGAATTGCCTAAAAGATGTATTAAATTATACACTTTTGAGGAGGAAGTAGTTTTAGACCCATTTATTGGAAGTGGTACCACTGCAATAAGTGCTCTTATGTTAAATAGACATTTTGTTGGTTACGATGTTGATCCTGAATATGTAAAATTGGCAAACAAAAGAATTAACATGATCCTGAGCAAGAGAAAACAACAAGTTCTCCGGGAATCTGAGACTTAGGAGTTGTATAAGGCTTCGGCTCAAATTCACCCCGACTTCACTCCGCTCAGCCACCCCTCTTTGTGCCTTCGCCAATTACTATGCGCCCTCCGCTCGCCTGCACGCCAAGCACAGGACCCCATGCTTCACCTCCAATCAAAATTCACCACGTCTTACTCCGCAAGACTCCCGATTCCCTTCGAGCACATTATTCTCTCCCGCGGTGTGCAATTTTGGGGAGAGGGCTTAAATGGCTTAAGGGGCTTGACCGCACAATGCCGCTACGCTTAGTGCGGAATTTAAACAGAGAGAGATTTATATCATCTAGGGATGACTAATAGGAGAAAGATGAACAAAAATGGAGAGGAGCAACCAAGCTCTAATAAAAACAGAGATGCAGACCATGTATTTGAGAACGATAATCAGGACGCTAATACTCAAAAAGGAATACAGTCACAGCAACCAAACTTGGCCAATTTTCAAAGTTAACGTCTGCAATCCTTCCGTTAGGTCAGCAATATGTTGACCTTAAAAAATCCAAACTGGAATACACCATCATGAGGGATGAAAAGGCCGGAATTTATAACAGGAAACTTACTCTCCCCTTACTTATATTCTTAGGTCTTGTTATCATAGCCATGGCAGTCCTAATTTACTTTGGAAAGGTATCAGGAGACGCTTTACTGTTTCTGGTGGGTATTATAGTAGGATATATTATGAATATGATTCAGGGGCTACTCAACTCACCATGGGAAACAGAAACCGAGGAATGATAGTATCGGCTTAAAACATTAATCAAATCTCCTCCATTCCATCAGGCCATTCCGTAGCTTAATCCATCAAATTCCATCATCAGGTATCCATCAGACATGAGAGATATTCAGAGAGCAAAAGGTAGGTGGATCTATTGTATTCCATCAAAGATTCCCTATAGGTGGATCGGTCCGATCTTATGGCTTATTTTTCAGAGCTGGTCTTATTAATTGTATATTACATGATTATGGGAAGTTTTGTCAGTTTTGGAAGTTTTACTGCTTTTTACAATTCTTCTATACGGTCGGGGATTTTGTCAATCGAAACTCTTCTTAGAGAGGTAAAACTACAGTATTTATCAACAATTAAAAGACCTAAGCCGTTCCAACAAACATAAAAATCAATAATTTTTGACAATGTCCATTATCCGCCCTTACAGATTAGCATAAGAGTAGTATCCCAGATCTTGTGTGTGCTCAAGGATATCTCTTCTGGAACATACCCGCGATATGTCCATGCATTTATAGAATCCTTAGCTATCAAAAAGACCACTCTTCGATCATTTCAGCTATATTGAAATTATCTTTATGGTACTGTCTTCTGAGAGTAAGGAATCGATCAGCTCGATCCTTCGAATATTTCCGCTCATACTAGCCATAAGATTGGCCGAATATATTTATCCTCTTATCGGTTCTAGGCATTTAGTTAAGAGATCCATTTCGTAATATCCATTCCTCAATTCACCATTTTCTTCAAAAAATGCTTGTTTTTTCCTTCATCATGGATTTCATTGAACTTATTCACTGCTCACTAATCCAGATATATTTCTGTCCAGATTGTCCATTCCTTATTCCGTCCTTATAGGTTTGAGAAGACGTCCTTCTATTTTTCACTAATTTTGCCCTATGATCTTTCCATGATTTTTCTTTACAAAATTTGCCACGCTGTCATTTGGATTACTTAAAATGATCTTTATGATTCTATTTACATGAATATGAATATATATAATTAGGAAAATGATACACGCCCATGAAAATATTTTTAAAAAGCAAAGCGTAAGATCAGGTGAGACTATGGATCAGGAATGCATAGAAAACTACGCAAAGGTAAACGGAATTTATATTTATTACAAGCTGTGCAAAGCCCCTGAGGAGAAAGCAAAGCTAATGACCATGCACGGGGGCCCGGGCATGTCCCACGATTACCTGCTTTCTCTCAGGGATATGACCAAGGAAGGGATAACGGTTCTATTCTACGATCAGTTTGGATGCGGTAGATCCGAGGAACCGGATCAGTCTAAATTCACAATTGACTATGGTGTGGAAGAGGCAGAGGCCCTAAGATCAAAGCTGTTCGGCAACGAGAAGGTATTTTTGATGGGGTCATCATATGGTGGAGCGCTGGCGCTGGCATACGCAGTCAAGTACCAGGATCATCTGAAAGGGCTCATCGTATCCGGAGGCTTATCTTCAGTCCCTCTGACGGTGAAGGAGATGAACAGGCTCATTGACGAGCTCCCGGCAAAGTACAGAGATGCCATTAAAAAATACGGTTCATCTGGATCTTACGAGAATCCAGAATATCAGGAGGCCGTGAACTACTTTTACCATCAGCATCTGCTGAGATCAGAGGATTGGCCGCCCGAGGTACTCAAATCACTAGAATACGCGGAAAGGCGAAACGTATACAGGATAATGAACGGCCCGAATGAGTTCACCATAACCGGCACGATAAAGGACTGGGATATCACGGACAAAATATCTGCAATAAAGATCCCCACCCTTATAACGGTGGGCGAATACGATGAGGTCACGCCAAACGTGGCCAGAGTCATACATGAAAAAATAGCTGGTTCGGAACTTCACGTCTTCAGGGATTGCTCGCACCTCACGATGTGGGAGGATCGTGAAGGATACAACAAGTTGCTTTCGGATTTCATCCTGAAACACCTGTAACGTTCATGTATGGATCTATGTGCACGATCATCCCTGATATGATGAACTATATTTTCAACATCCAACATCGATGTTGTTAATAAAAATACCTTTCCAATATTTCAATAGGATAAGAAAAGCCTAAATACAGATTTATTCATATATATTATATGGCAGATGAGATATTGTTTCCGTCCCAGACTTGGGTTGAGGAATACTGCAAAAGGCTATCGGAATCGCCGGACTACAACAAAGCTGGAAAGGGCTGGAAGGATCCAATAATGTTCACGATCTCGGACCCGGAAGCATTGAGCGAAAAGCCAGAATTCAATTCCTTCACGCTTTATCTGCAGGATGGTAAATGTGAAAAATGCGAGATGATCAAGACAGAGAACGGGAGTGCGCCGTTCGTGCTCACCGCAACGTATGCAAACTGGAAGAAAATTATCGATGGAAAGATAAATCCGACGCAGGCGATGCTGACCGGACAGCTGAAGGTCAAGGGCAATATGGCCCTGATACTGAGGTATGCCTCCGCAGCCATAGCCATGGTCAAGGTGGCGCAGAGCATACCCACAAAATACATTGCGTGAAATCATGAGCATCATAACCTTGCCAAGGAAGATCTATCAGCAGAGGGACATAATAGATAACATAAGGGAAACCCTGCAGCTAAAGGAGCCCATATTGCTGGTCAGTGACAGAAACATCATGAAATTGTACGGCCAGAGAATCAAAAATGCGCTCGATGGATCGGATTACCGCGTAATAGAAGATGTGAGGCCAGAACCGGAAGTCTCTGACATAGAAAATACGTATAGAAGCTTGTCCGGCTTTCAGCCAAAGACCATCATAGCCTTTGGAGGCGGCAGCGTGATCGACTTTGCCAAGTCCATCGACGTGAAGATATCCTATCCGGACAGATCCCTGGAGGAGGTTAATCCCTTCGAACCTCTAAACCTTAAAGCTGATCTTGTTGCCATACCGACAACTTCCGGTACTGGCAGCGACGTATCATTCGGCATCGTCATTACCGATCAGGGAAGAAAGCTTGCACTCGGCAATTTTGATCTGGTACCATACGTTTCTGTATTAGACTCATCGCTTGTGCCGTCCGATCCATCCATCATCAGGCCAACCGGCGTTGATGCGCTTGTCCACTCCTTTGAAGCCCTAACTGCAAATACATCATCCATATTCACCGATGCACTGGCGGAGAAGGCAATTGAGACCATATTTGGAATCTTGATCGATCCATGAAGGGCGAAGAGGATGCAAGAGAGAACATGCATCTGGCCGCGACCATGGCCGGCATCTCATTCACAAACAGCGGCACTGCACTCGCACATGCTCTGGGCCACAGCTTCGGCTCAACGCACCATGTTGTACATGGCACCTGCGTTGGTTTATTCCTTCCCTACGTGATAGAATTCAACTCTTCCGATGAAAATGCCAGTGAAAAGTATGCAAGGATAGCCAGAAGGCTAGGTTATAAAGATGCTATATCTGCCCTCAGGGATCTGTACAGGAGGATAGGGCAGCCTCTCACCGTAGCAGAAATCGGCATACCAAAGGATGCATACATGAAGAGCCTGGACAGCATGGTTGAAAAGGCGCTGGCGGATAGCGAGCTTGCCTTCAACCCAGTGATCGCCGGCGACGAGGACGTAAGATCCATATATATCAAGGCCTACGGTGATTGATTTGGGCGGATTCTGGAACAAGCTTATCTTCGTGGATCTGTCAGGGCGCGATGTATGGTTCGATGGCCTCTCCGAAGATCTATGGGAAAAGTACATGGGTGGAGTGGGCCTTGGATCCTATCTCTTCACCAAATACGGTGGAAACTTCGATCCGTTCTCCGAGAAGAACCCGATCATAATCATGACCGGCCCGCTGGTCGGAACCGCGTTCCCCAATTCCGGAAGGCATGAGGTTGTGAGCAGGAGCCCGCTCACAACGTTTTTAGGGGAATCGAACTCTGGCGGCAGGTTCGGATTCGAACTGAAGCGATCCGGTTCTGACGGGATGGTCATAACGGGAAAGTCAGATGTGCCGGTATCGATCTTCATCGATGACGGCGATGTTCGCCTGGCAGAAACACCGGATCTCTGGGGCCTTGACATATATGAAACGCAGGCTAAGATGAAGAAGGAAAAGAATTACTCGGTTATGTGCATAGGCCCTGCCGGCGAGAACCGCGTCCTCTTTTCATCAATAATGAATGATGAGGGGCGCGCAGCCGGGAGGACCGGACTCGGCGCTGTCATGGGATCGAAGAAGCTGAAGGCCATCGCCGTTTATGGGCGGAAGATCGTCGAGGTAAACAATAGGGCCGAGTACAACAGGATAGTGAAGGAGGCCTCAAAATCTATAATCGAATCACCCGTTGTCTCTGGGTTCAGAAGCTACGGAAGCATGATATGGATGGACGGCGGGATAGGTTTCAACGATATCCCGGCCAACTACTTCATGGATAGGAACTTCCAGTTCGACGATCTCAGCAGCATAAAGTTCCACGAGGAATACAGCGTATCCAGCTACAACTGTGCTGCCTGCGTCATAGGCTGCGGAAGGACTGTTAGATACAACGGCCTCACAGTTGACGGGCCGGAATATGAAACGGTTGCAGCTTTGGGGCCGCTCCTGGGGAACACCAGTTTCCAGAAAATAATAGAATGGAACCATGAAATCAACAGGCTTGGCATGGACACCATAAGCACCGGCGTCATCGTCTCTGCGATCAGGCATTTCATCAAAGCCGGTTTGGTAAACGATGGATCAGTCGAATCGTATTACTCCGGAAGCTTCGAGAAAATAGGCCAGATGATCCAAGACATAGCGATGAGGAGAGGTTCCGGAGATCGCATTGCCGATGGCCTCTATCGCTTCGCCTCCTCCCTTGGAATAGACAGGGATCTCATAGCTACGGTCAAAGGCCTGGAAATACCGCTCCATGATCCCAGGGCCTTCAAGGCACAGGGCATCGTGTATGCAACCTCGACAAGGGGTGCAGACCACATGCAGGGGGATATGTACCAGATCGACATAGGGGGCGATCATCCAGATCTGGGCATCGTTTCCGGCGACAGATTCAGCGTGGACAGCGATGACCGCGTCCGGACGGTAATAAGGACGCAGGACTTCAGGCAGGTTTACAACTCGCTGATCATATGCTATTACGCGCAGCCTGATCCGGAAACAATAGCCAAAGCGTACGCTCTCGCAACGGGATTCGATTCATCGATCAAAGATCTGGTTGACCGCGGATCTGAAATAATAAACCTTAAGAGGAGGATCAACGAAGGCCTTGGCATGAGGCCGGAGGACGACTGGCTTCCAGCGATAGTCAGAATGCCTATAGAGGGCGAATCGCCTGAATCCGGTACCTCTGACGAGGAGCTCATATCGGCGATCCAGAGGTATTACAGGCTGAGGGGGTGGGGAAGGTACAGGCCTCCTGTGCGGTGATGTGCGGCCAATCCCTGTCTTCCCAGCGTATTCCGCATCTCAATCTTTTTATATCGTACAGTTATGGTGCAGCGTGAAGATCAGCGAACTGGGTTATGACAGGGCCTTTCTGCAGCTCTTCGATGGTAACGACTTCCAGCTGTACGACCATCAGAGGATGGCCATCGAACAGATCAGGAAGGGCAGGAACGTTGTCGTCAGCGTGCCCACTGCCGCAGGCAAAACTCTGATCGCATATTCCGCCATCTATGAAACGTTCCAGAGGAATCTCAAATCAATATACATAGTTCCGCTGAGATCGCTGGCCATGGAGAAGTTTTCAGAGCTGTCCAGACTCAGGGATCTTGGCCTCAAGGTGAAGATGTCAATTGGGGATTACGATGACAGCCCCGATTTCATAAAGAGATATGATGCGGTCATCCTAACCTCCGAGAAGGCCGATTCACTCCTCCATCATGATCCGTATATTCTCAACGATGTGGGCCTCCTCGTCCTCGATGAGATCCACACGATTGGCGACGAGAGCCGCGGCCCTACGCTGGAGACCGTAGCATCCATAGCTAGATATGTTAATCCCGATGTCAGGATACTGGCACTTTCAGCTACCGTATCCAACGCCATGGAGCTGGCCAGCTGGTTAGACGCTTCCCTTATAAAGAGCGACTTCAGGCCGGTTCCTCTCAAGACGGGCATATTATACAGGGATCAGCTCTATCTAGACGGGAAGAGGAGATCCGGCGTCAGCATCAACCAGATCATAAGGGAGACCGTTGAGGACAACGGCCAGGTGCTGATGTTCGTCAGCTCAAGAAAGAAGGCAGAGGATACCGCAAGGGATCTTGCCCAGATATTCGGAAGCGATGCGAACATAAAGATATCATCCGATGAAACGAACGTGTACGATGATATGCTCAATGAAATACTGCCAAGAGGCGTAGCGTTCCATCACGCCGGACTGAGCAATGACCAGCGTGCATTCATCGAGAGGGAGTTCAGGGCAAGGCGGATAAAGGTCATAGTCGCCACGCCAACACTTGCAGCTGGAGTCAACCTTCCAGCACGCCTCGTCATAGTCAGGGACATAACCAGATGGGGATCGGACGGCATATCTTACCTGACGAACATGGAGATAAAGCAGATGATAGGGAGAGCCGGCAGGCCGGGATATGACCAGTATGGCATAGGCCTGATATACGTGTCATCGCAGTCCAGCTACGAGGCGGCAAAGGATTATCTATCAACGGATCCGGAGCCGGTCGTATCGTACCTCGGAAACGAGGCAAAGGTCAGGTTCAACACGCTGGCAGCAATATCCATGGGCCTTGCCAGATCCCCTTCGGACATAATGAAGTTCTACGAAACAACACTGTTCTTCTCCCAGAACGGTAAGGACCTTCTGGAGGAGAAGATATCTGCCTCACTGAAATTCCTCGAAAAAAACGGCTTCATAAAGCAATCACCGGATCTCAGGACGACCCAGCTTGGAAAGGTAACCAGCGATCTGTACATAGATCCGGAGAGCGCTCTGCGCCTCGTTGACTTCTTTGATGGGCCCGCGGATGTTGACCATGCGATCTATTACATCTCCCTGTGCAGAGAGATCGTGCCGTTCAACATAAAGGATGATTATTCTGCAATGGAGTTTCTCGACGATATAGGCCTCATCGATGGCGACATAGATGCAGCGAAGACGGCGATAGTGCTAAGGGATTGGATATCCGAAGCATCCTACAAATACCTGTACGATAAGTACGGCATCGCACCTGGGGATATGCAGGCCAGGATCTCCATGGCAGATTGGCTCTCCTATTCCCTAGCGAAGCTGTCATCGATATACAAGCCTGAGGTGCGCAGGATGCTGGAGATACTCAACCTGAGGATAAAGGAGGGAATAAGGGAGGATATACTGCAGCTCGTTCTCATACCTGGCGTTGGCCGTGTCAGGGCCAGAAGGCTGTACGATGCCGGCCTGAGGAGCATTGAAGACGTGGCTTCCGCATCCCCGGATAGGATAAAGGCTATATACGGTTTCTCTGACACCCTTGCAAATGCCATCATAAGGAGGGCGAGAACCATTGCCTCCAAAGAAGTTCGTTAGGGTTAGGAAGCATATGGCTGAGAGGACGATAAGGGATCTGAGGAACGCCGGGCTTTACGATACGAACTATACCATAGCCAGGGACGGCGACTACGTCCTCATTCCTGTGACGGACGATTATTCAGGCGAACATGTTGTGATGGAGGCCGAACCAACTAATATGCGAAGATCCGCTTCAGGATCCTTCGATACCATAGGATCCATAGCGATCATGAAAAAATATGACGAGGCTTTGGCGAACGATATTCTGCTGACGCACAAGAAAATAAGAAGCGTGTTCTTTGATGAGGGCGTCGGTGGGCCGGAGCGCATAAGAAAACTGCGGCTTGTTGCTGGAGAAAACAACACCGTGACCGAATACAGGGAAAATGGATGTTCGTTCACTGTTGACGTCGCGAAGGCGTACTTTTCGCCCAGGCTGGCGACGGAAAGGCGTAGGATCGTCGATCAGGTATCCGATGGCGAATTCATCTTCGACATGTTCGCCGGTGTCGGGCCGATAAGCATCGAGATCGCCCGGTACAGAAGAGTAAGGATAATCGCTGCGGACATAAACTGCGATGCTGTAGAAATGCTGAAGGAGAATATGGAGAAGAATCCACTGCGTGGCATCATAGAACCTTTCTGCGAGGACGCCAGGATCGCAGCAGAGAGGGTTACCGGTGCTGACAGGGTGATAATGAACCATCCAACAGCATCCTTTGAATTCATCGATTACGCGGTGAAAACTCTGAGAGAAGGCGGGGTAATCAACTATTATGAATTCCTGGATAATTCCAAGGTTGACAAACGCATCTCTGACCTCGAGATGCGATCGCTTATCCCGCTTGATGTGCATCCAGTCCACTCCTACTCAAAGACCATTTCGCTCTATTCGATGACCCTTAAGAAGGCATAGGCGATGAGATTCGCAGGTCTATTCATTTTTATCGTACGATGCAAATACAGAAAATATATTTATAGGGGATATCACTGTCTTGACCGGAGGTGGAATGTTTGGTCTTCAAAAAAATGGATTACGATGACGACTTCGATGATGAAGACGAAGATGAAGACGACGATGATTTTTAAGGTCAAATGAATTATCGCAGGGGAGCGGCAAAATTATGATAGCATTGAATTTTTAACACTCCCCGCCATTCCTTCTTGGCCGTTGCGGATATCGTTTGAAAAGCTGTTATTTTGCCTTCGCCAGGCGTTATGCAAACCGCAAATCTATATATTGCATAGATCAATGTGGCAGTATGGATATCGTCGTGATAGGAGGAGGCGCGGCTGGTATGGCCGCAGCATCCAAGGCGAAGAGGGTAAACAAGGATGCAAACGTCACTGTTATAGAATCAGGTTCATTTGTCTCGTATGCCGAGTGCGGCATACCTTATTTTCTTCAGGGCATCGTGGGAAAAGCGGAGGATCTTCTGCATTACCCTCTGGAGGAATTCACGGAAAAGAGAGGCATCAAGGTAATAACTGGCAGGGTGGTGAAGAAGATCGATACAGCCTCCCTGTCGCTGGTGCTTGACAATGGATCCGCTGTGAAATTCGATAGATTGATCATAGCAACGGGATCAAGGCCGAGGATACCCGATGGCATAGCATCAGGAGTTTTTGGCCTCCGCAGCTTGGAGAGCGCCATAAGATTGAAGGAGGCCATCGATGGATCACGAACGATAACGATAATAGGAGCCGGCGTTCTGGGCGTCGAACTGGCATCAACGCTCACCGAAGCTGGCAAGAGGGTAAAGGTGATATCAAAGTACGATAGGGTTATGCCGCAGCTCGACCCAGACATGGGAAAGATACTAAACGATTATTTTTCCTCGAAGGTTGAGGTTGAATTCTCCTCCACGCCTGTGGAGATAAAGAAGGGGGAGGACGGCTTCGCTGTAAAGACGACTGTTGATGATCACGTATCGGACGTTGTCATCGCTGCAGTTGGCATAGTTCCCAACTCAAACATTGCCGTCGATGCAGGCATAAAGGTTGACCAGCGTGGAGCCATCATAACCGACGAACACATGGAGACTTCCATTCCCGGCATATACGCTGCGGGTGACGTCGCAACGGTTAAGAATATCATAACAGGGCAGGATGAGATGATGCCGCTTGCCCAGATAGCAAACAAGGCGGGCCGTGTTGCAGGTTCAAACGCTGCCGGTTCTGAGATGAGGTTCCCCGGCGCCATTGGTTCGACGTTGGTCAAGGTATTCGACATGGAGGTTGGCTTCACAGGCCTCAATGAAAAGCGCGCCTCAGTGCTTGGCATACCCTATGGAAAGACGATGATCAAGGCTAAGAGCAGGGCCAACTACTATCCAGGAAAGGAGGACATATTCGTGAAGATACTGTACGACAGCAGGGACAAGAAGATAATAGGCGGCCAGGTGATCGGAAAGGATGGGGCTGCCTGGAGGCTGAACACACTGGCCACGGCAATATTCGCGGGTTTCACCGTTGAGGATCTCTTCTACGACGATCTCGGATACACGCCGCCGTTCGGGCCTGTGTGGGACCCTCTCGTAGTGGCCGGAAGCGTATCCATGAGAGAATAGGATGTCAAACTCATTTTCCTATCTAGATGAGAGAATCATAGCGATGCTCCGCGACAGGGGCATAACGGATCCTACAGATCCGCAGGAGCAGATAATACCCCTTGTCCTGGAGGGAAAGAACGTACTCCTGCTGTCGCCAACCGGCAGCGGCAAGACTGAAGCAGCGGTGCTTCCTGTATTCCAGAGGATATTGAGGGAGAAGCCGAAGAAGGTCTTCGCATTATACATAACGCCGCTCAGGGCGCTGAACCGCGATATACTTTCACGCCTTGTAGACTACGGCAGAGAACTTGGCATAGATGTGCAGGTTAGGCACAGCGATATGAGCGATGCAGATAAGCGAAGGATGGCGGAGAGCCCTCCGGACATTCTCGTTACGACGCCGGAATCTCTGCAGATACTTCTTAACGGGAAGAACCTGAGACGCTTCATCGCAAACGTGCGTGTCGTCATAGTGGATGAGCTGCACGATGCTGCAGAAAACGAACGTGGATCACAGCTGTCGCTTGCACTGGAGCGGCTGAGGGATCTTGCTGGCAACTTCCAGCGAATAGGCCTTTCGGCAACCGTCGGAAATCCTGGAGATCTCGCCAGGTTTTTGGTTCCAAATGGAACCTGCGAGATCATCTCAACTACGCTGAAGAAGAACATGTCCATAGACGTCATGGTACCGGATGAATCCAGCGAAGAGGATGCCGAGGTCATGGGATGCGATCGGCAGTACGCCGGTGCTATACTCAAGGTCTGGGATCTCATAAACAGGCATGCTGGATCGCTCGTATTTGTGAACAGGCGATTCGTAGCTGAGGATCTTGCATTCAGGCTGAAGCTAAAATTTGGAGAAATACCGGTACTGGTGCACCACGGATCGCTTTCAAAGGAGACAAGGGAGTTCGCAGAAAGATCGTTCAAGAACGGAGAGGTCAAGGCATTGATATGCACGTCATCTCTAGAACTCGGCATAGATGTTGGAACGGCGAATGCAGTTATACAGTTCAATTCTCCCAGGCAGATAAACAAGATGATACAGCGCATAGGAAGAAGCGAACACTGGATAGGAAAGACCTCTAAGGGCTACGTCGTATGCACGGATGTCATAGAGATGGAGGAGGCAATAGCCATCGTAGACAGCATAGCTGAGGGAAAGATAGAGAACGTCCAGATTATGAAGAACTCGCTTTCTACGCTTGCAAATCAGATTCTATCCGAGATCAACGCACAGGGAAAGGTGAACGTCAAGAACTTCTTCGAAACGGTCAAGCGATCGTACGCCTACGCCGATCTGCCATGGGACGAGTACTACTCCGTTGTCAGCTTCCTAGCTAGCACCAGGAAGCTGTGGCTGGAAGACGAGCTCATGGGCAGGAGGAGGAATACGCTAAAATATTACATAGAGAACATATCCATGATACCCAGCGAAAAGAACTATAAGGTAATAGATACGGGCGGTAAGTTCATAGGAACGCTTGATGAGAGGTACGTGGCATCCGAGATAGATGCCGGCAGTTACTTCGTCATGAGGGGCAACACCTGGCGTGTCGTGAGGATCGATCATGACCGCATACTTGTAGAATCTTTCTTCACTCCCGCCATAGCGCCCAGGTGGACGGGCGAAGACATACCGGTCCTTTACGATGTTGTGCAGAGGGTCTCCGCAAATCGCAAATCGAGATCCATCCTTAACTACATAGACGATGCCTCGGCAAGGAAGCTGGAAGAATGGTATCAGAACGACATCGCAACGGTGGACAGAGTCATAATTGAAAGCTTCAACGACGAGATAATCATACAGATACTGCTTGGCACAAGGGGTAATTTCGCTCTTGCTGAGATACTTTCGAATGTGCTCACATCCATCACCGGTGAAAGCGTTGAGATGGACTTTTCACCGTATCACATATATCTGCGGACTTCCAGGAAGATCTACGCTGAGGATGTCATGCGCATGATAAAGAGCATAAACTTGGAGAACCTTAATTCCTACATCAGATCATCCGCGTCTAGATCCCGCTTCTTCAAATCCGTGTTCCTGTACGAGGCCAGGAAATTCGGCATAATAAGCGAAGATGCCGATCTAGAAAGGATAAGGGTGGACAAGATAATGGATGCCTATTCGGAATCCGTCGTATTTGAGGACTCCATCAGAAAGCTCATCAACGATTACATGGATATAGATGCGATCACGTCTTTCATAGGATCTCTCGATACAGTGCAGTTCGTGCTGAAGGATAAGATATCAAAGGCATCCGATATCTTCATATCGCATTACTCTGAGAGGGTTGCACCACTAAGGCCTACAAAGGTGATACTTGAATCTGTCAGAAACCGCATATTGAACGAGCGTGTGACGCTCTACTGCGTCAGCTGCGGCAACGTGCGCACCTACCGCGTCAGGGATATCAAGGTACCCAAATGCGATGTATGCGGATCAAGGCTTGTTGCTGCCCTGTCCGATTTCGAAAGGGCAAAGATAGATGATCCATCGTACAGGAAGCGCATACTGAAGAATGCCCACCTTGTAAAGGAAAAGGGCATCCAGGCCGTTATGGTTCTTTCAGCAAGGGGGGTTGGCCCGGAAACCGCATCGAGGATTCTGGAGGTAACCTATGCGAACGAAGATGATCTGATAAGATCGATCCTGACGGCAGAGATGGATTACGCCAGAAACCGCAGATTCTGGGACTAGGGTCAATCATTTGTGCGGTACTATGGCCGGTTCTGTGAAATTAACTGCCGCTAATGCCCCATCGTAATGCTGGTTATAGACTATGATGTATACCGTCTGCGGTAAATTCGAAGTAACGGCGAGGAGAAACGTCGAACCGCCGCTAAGAACGAATGGGTAATCGCTTCCCTGAGATACAACTGCGTTCTCGACCATGACGCTGTAATTTCTGCCAAGCGTCCCGAATGCATAGATGTTGACCATCTGCGTTGATACAGTGTTGCTGATCAATGGCATTTTGAGGGTATCGTTCACTGTAGCGTTCACATCAAGAGGGTTGCTGTGGCGAATCGTGAAATTATTTGTGAGTTCAATGAAGTAAACATGCACGCTGATCGATTCCGAGGCGGTGGATGTGAAGACTGAGACAGTATAGGTGTAAAATCCTGGGCTTGATTCTGTGAAATTCATCGTTATGTTGAATATATCCGTACTTGAAGGCGATACGGATCTATGCAAGGAGCTGGCATGCCACTTTATGGAGGGAGTGATGGAGAAACCAGGTGTGATTTGCGATGTCCCGTGGTTCGATACATATATGGGGCAGGATATGTTGGTGGATATGTTTGCATCCATAGAATAGACAACAAACTGGTTCTCCCCGTAGCTGATCGAGAACTGGGGCGGAATGGCATGAAAAGGTATCGGCACTAGACCGATGAGTATTACGATGCCCACCGAGACCGCTACAGCCTTGACATATGATGATGATCTTCCCACATTGTTAAGCGGTTCTGGCCCCCTGATGCCCAGTATCAGGACGAATACCAGGAGGATCAACCATGAAGGATACAGTATGGAAAGGCCTATGACCGCGACCACAGCAACGTATGACAGATACTGTGACCATCTGCCCAGCATGGCTGAGGATATAAGGCCTCCGTCAAGGAAGCCTATGGGCATTACATTGAAGGATGTGGCGATGATGCCTATCCATCCAGCGTATGCCGTCGGAAAGAGGACCCCGTCTGAAGGGACAAAGCTTCTCATCGCAGCCTGGAATATCAGTGGGCTTCCGATCTGCAGTATGGGCGATTTAACACCGGAAACTGGCGCATGCTGCATCAGCGACAGGTAGCCGCCAACAACAACAAAAAGAAGGGACACAAGAAAACCGAAGAGGATTGAGAAGAAAGAGGATTCAACCATGGCCCTCTTGCTTGGATAGGCCACATTCGGTGCATTTATAGATCCCATGGTTCCCATGCCGATGGGATCGGGCACGAAGATTGGAAAGGAATACTCCATGCTGTTCCTCTTCATGCCCAAATATCTGCCAAACTCCCGTGCGCCAAGGATAGCAAAAACCGGTATCACAAAGTATCCGATAGTCTGAACCATGGCGATGATGGGTGCAGATGAAAAATATGCGGAAACATATGAATAGCCAACATAGAACAACGTTATTACGGTTGCTATTGCCATCGCTATCTTCAGGATCGATCTTTTTGGTTTTTCTGGCTCCCTTATGATTATTATCTCGCTGCTTGTCCTGGTAAACGCCACATAACCCAGTTTCCTGAGATCCGAAACAAGCATAGAAAAATAGTCCTCGGGATAGTAATCGATATCCTCGACATCCACTATGAACTCTCCTTCCTCCTCCCTTATCCTCTTGACGCCATAGTATCGGCCGACTATCTGCTGTAACTGTTCCGGTTGCATGTATGTATTTTTACCTAATCTGAATGATGTATTATTAAGGTTTGTCCCCTGCGCATCTGTCATTTTTTTAATGAGACGCGGTGTCTGACGTCAAAAAGCGATAAAATTTGCCAGCTAAAAATATGTATGCCGGAAATTTATTGGCAAAGACGAATGAAGCTCAATATTCGATCATCTCCAGAATTCGGTGGAATGTGCTGCCAAAAGTTCAGTCCAGGAAACTTAAATTTCAGTGGTGCTGATCCTTACCCTGGCATTTGCCTGCCTGCATAAAGAAGTACTGTTTTGAAGATCAGTAATCTTCGAAAGAGCACTCACTTCATTCAGAATAGAAATCTGAAGCATAATGGAATAAACTACAATGGACGTGAAGTTGGCTGCAAAAAAAGTGAGGTTTATTCTGAATCAGATCCTGTTAGACTCGCAGCAATTAGCTTTCTGTTACCTTGGGGAAGCCCATCCTCTGATGGAAAGCATCGGACGATCCTGCAGAGTAAAAATGGCGCAGAAAGATCAGAGATAAAGCCCCTGATCCTGAAGCTGCTTTCTCCTCTCGGACACAGACTTGCTCATGGTCTCCGACAGAGTCCTGTAGAACTTTATGACCTCTTCGTCCACTGATGGCCTTATGGTCTTGAGTGCGTCGAGGAAGTTCTTCTGCGATACGGAGGTAGCATCTGGATTCTCCCTGTACGCATTCATTCCAGCTTCCCTGCAGAGGTTTTCAAGATCCGCGCCGACGTACCCCTCTGTCCGCTGTGCTATATCGTTGAGATCGACGTCAGGGGCAAGCGGCATATTCTTTGTGTGGACCTTCAGTATGCTCAGCCTGGCCTCTTTGTCAGGTGGTGGTATGTAGATGAGCTTGTCGAATCTACCAGCCCTGAGAAGGGCAGGATCCATTATATCCGGCCTGTTCGTTGCGCCAATAACGACAACACCGTTCATGACCTCTATGCCATCAAGGGATGTCAACAGCTGGTTCACGATCCTCTCCGTGACCCCGGAATCGCTAGTCGTCCCACGCCTGGGAGCTATGGAATCTATCTCATCAAGGAAAACTATGGCTGGCGCAACCTGCTTCGCCTTCTTGAAAATCTCTCTTATGGCTTTTTCACTCTCTCCAACCCATTTACTCAGTACCTCCGGGCCCTTAATGGATATGAAGTTGGCGTTGCTCTCTGTGGCCACTGCCTTTGCCAGCAGGGTTTTTCCAACACCAGGCGGTCCGTAGAGTAGAAATCCCTTTGAGGGCCTTATTCCGAGCCTCTTGAACACATCTGGCTTGAGCAGTGGAAGCTCCACCGTCTCCTTTATCTCCCTCTTGACGTCCTCAAGCCCTCCTATATCATCCCAGTGAACGTTTGGCACCTCCACCATGACCTCTCTGAGGCTGCTGGGTTCGATGGATTTCAGGGCATTCTTGAAGTCGTCTTCCGTTACTACCATCTTCTCGAGGATCTCCGTAGGAATGGGTTTGTCCAGATCTATCTCCGGGAGGTACCTTCTCAGTGCATTCATTGCACTCTCCCTGACCAACGCCGCCAGATCGGCTCCTACGAATCCATAGGTGTAATCTGCCATCTCCTCCAGGAATTTGTTCTTCTCCTCTTCGCTCATCCCTAGAGGCATGTTCCTGGTGTGTATCATCAGGATCTCCTTTCTTCCATTCCTGTCCGGAACGCCTATCTCTATCTCCCTGTCAAAGCGGCCCGGCCTCCTGAGCGCAGGATCTATGGCATCTATGCGGTTTGTGGCGCCTATGACTATGACATGGCCCCTCTCCTTCATTCCATCCATCAAGGTGAGCAGCTGCGCGACTACCCTGCGCTCCACCTCACCCTGAACTTCCTCCCTCTTTGGCGCTATAGAATCTATCTCATCGATGAATATTATCGAAGGCGCGGTCTCCTCTGCCTTTGAGAATATTTCCCTTAGCTTCTGCTCGCTCTGACCGTAGTATTTGCTCATTATCTCTGGGCCATTTATCGAGAGGAAGTTTGCACCGGATTCATTGGCCACTGCCCTGGCTATCAGCGTCTTACCGGTTCCTGGAGGCCCATACAGTATGACACCTTTGGGTGGCGTTATCCCTAGCCTTTCGAAGAGTTCTGGATGCTTGAGAGGCAGCTCGATCATCTCCCTTATCTTTCCTAGCTGCTCTGAAAGGCCTCCTATATCCTCATAGCTTATTCTAGAGACTTCCTCGAGAACCTCAGAGGCCGGTTCCTCCCTTATCTCGATCTTTGTCTCCTCGCCTATCTCAACCGGAACCTTGCTGGGGAGCGTCTTGACGACCTTGAAGAGCAGACCTGTCTGGCCGGCTAGAGTTAGGCCGGGTACACTTATGTTGTCCTGCTCCAGCATTGGCCTTCTGATGAGTGCGCGCTGCACATATTCTTCAATGCCTTCACCAAATTTCAGCCTCTGATCCTTTCTTATTATCGGTGCAAGCGTGACCTTCTTGGCGATCTCGGTTCTAACCTTCCTGACCTTTACCTTGTCCCCTATGGATGCCCCGCAATTATTTCGCATGACGCTGTCTATCCTGACTATGCCTTTATTTTCGTCCTCAGGCCTTGCCCTGTAGACCCTGCCCACTGTTTTCCTGACCTTCTCGATCTCAACGACATCTCCGATCTCGGCATCAAGCAACCTTCGCGATGATTCATCGAGCCGAACTCTTGACATGCCTGGATCTGTTGAGTTTGCTTCTGCAACCCTGAGTATGATACCGTTGTTGGATTCCATACTGGCATATTGCTTCTTCAATATTTTAAGTTTGTTGATTTTTTGCTAGGAGGTCTATGATTTCGTAATGTTTGGCAGAATTTGATTACGGATCCATAACAACAATGAAGAAAACAATACAGCGATGATCACCATGGAATGAAAAATTTGATTCAAACTCGAATGAATTGGAACGGTTTTTATACGCTCTTCAGATAATGCATACATGAAGGCAGCCCTACTAGAAAAATTGAATCAGCCCTTGTCCATTGTTGATCGTGAGATTCCGGAACCTGGCGAAAACGAAGTGGTTATAAAGCAGGACTATGCCGGCCTCTGTTATCGTGATATTCTCAGCGCCACCGGCTTTTTTCCGAGGATACAGTTGCCGATAATACCTGGCCATGAGATAGGAGGCACTGTGGTGAAAACCGGCAGCGAGGTACGCAATTTCCATGTAGGCGATCATGTTGCCAGCCTCATATACATTCCGTGCGGAAAATGCGAATACTGCAGATCTGGGAATGAAAATCTTTGCCCGTATAAGAAATCGATCGGAGAGGAAGTCCAGGGCGGTTTCCGGGAATACGTCAACGTGCCGGAGATAAGCCTGATAAGCGCACCTAAGGAAGTTGACACCAGGTACCTTCCAATAGCGTCATGTGTGACGGGTATGATATATCATGCACTTTTCAAGCTGGCAAAGGTCAAGGAGGGCCAGAGGGTTCTGATAACAGGTGCAGGCGGAGGTGTTGGATCTAACGCTGTGCAGATGGCAAAGGCGTTCGGCGCAACTGTCATAGCGGAAACCACCTCAGAATCAAAGAAGGAGATGCTGGAGAAGATTGGCGCAGATTACATAGTTGACGGAAATGGAAAATTCAATGAGGATGTGAAGAAGATCGGCGGCGCGGATATAGTCTTAGAATGCGTGGGAATACATACATTTGAGAGATCGCTGAGGAGCCTGAACAACGGCGGAAAGATGATCGTTATAGGAAATATAAAGCCAGATCCTGTAAATCTCCCATTGGGCCTGATAATCCTGAAGGGCAATACCATAAGGGGAAGCATAAGCTCCACCAGAAAGGATGTTTCAGATGCCCTGAAGATGGTTGCAGAAAACAGGATAAAGCCCGTCATAGGATCTGAAGTGAGCATTGACAGGATAAATGAAGCCATGGAGATGATGAAAAACAAACAGACTGAAGGGCGTGTTCTGATTAAATTTAGTTGAACCCGAAGATATTTAGGAGGTCATTCATCATTCATCTATCTTCTTTCCATGTGGGCACATCTTCGGGTTTCCAATTGATTGCGAAATCTTCTTTGCGTCGTCGTAATCGATGAGAAAGTCAAAGTTGCCTATCTTCCTGCAGGCATCATCCGCATCTATGCCGCTCCTGCTATATAGAACCTCAAGAGTGCGATGGACCATCACAATCTTTCTGTAAGTCTCCTCTCCCTTTTCCGTCAGGGCAACCATTCCGCGATCCTTTTTAATCAGCCCCTTTTCCTGGAGCCTGTTCAGGATCTCCAATACCGACGGCGGTTTAATATTCATCGATGCTGACAGATCCTTCAATCTTACCGGAAATGGGCCGCTGGAGGATTCTTTTATGGTTATCAGGCAATCCCTCTCCTTCTTAGTTATAGCTTCCATATATTATTAGTATTAATCTAACTTATTTAAAGATTTTCAATTTGCGAGCTAATTCGTCTTTCATTTATCTTTTCGGTATTTGCAGCAATGACCCGAATCAAAAAATTTAAGCCATAAAGGTTTTAGAGGTAGTGATCCGTATGGAAGAGCTGATATGTAATATCGAGTTTGCAAAGGAATCGGAGACAGAATATACGGCAAAACTCAGGACTGAAATGGGCGGCCTGAGGGAATACTCAGGAAGAACGTTCGAGGATGTTCTCAATCAGGTTATACTGGAGCTTGAAGAGGAATTTTCCTGATTTTTCTGTATTTACCATAAAAAGAAGCATATTTTTCCAGAATCAATCTGGCGCGATCCTTAAAAGATCGCCCATGCGCCGTTTCTTACGTTTTTACCTATAACTCATCGCGGACAAAAAACTCAAATATAAAAGGCATGTTCAGTGAATATCGGTTGCATATAGCGTGTCGTTATATTTTCTGATGCTATCTTTTTAAATTTTGATGCAATAGAGATGCATGATGCCAGAAGATTACAAATATGCAAGGCAGATGGTATTGCGGCAATTTGACAAAGATGACATTGCTAAAATAAGAAGGGCAAGGATACTCGTGGTCGGCCTTGGTGGAGTGGGCAGCCTCATAGCCGATCTGCTGGTACGCAGCGGAGTAAAAAAGGTTGTACTTATAGACCGCGATTATGTATCTTCATCAAACCTCTACAGGCAGACTCTGTATTCCGAAGAGGACATTGGTGATTCCAAGGTGGAGGCTGCAAAGAGAAGGCTGCAAAAGGTGAATACAGAGGTTGAGGTTGAGGCTATAAACGAGACGTTCGATGCAACAAATGCTGAAGCCCTTGTATCGTCAGTTGATCTGGTCATGGACGGAACGGACAATCTGACGAGCAGACTAATCATAAATGATGCCTGCGTCAAGTTGAAGCGGCCCTGGGTTATGGCATCGGCAATCGAAACTTATGGGCAGGTAAAAGCTGTAATACCTGAAAAAACATCATGCTACAGGTGCTACTTCACCAGCGAGCCATTCGCTCAGCCGACATGTGCCGAGGTTGGCGTTTTGAATTCCCTGGTCACTGCGATATCATCTATCGCCTTCACGCTAGCCATGAAAATATTAACTGGCAAGGAAGTGGACGGATCCATATACAACCTAGATATCTGGACGATGGATCTTGACAAGATAGCAGTAGACAGAAGAGAGGATTGCCCATCGTGTGGATTGCATCAGTATGAATACCTGACTGACAGGTATAAGAATATAGGCCTCGAATTCATGCCCTGAAGATGGCAATGCAGATAAAAGGCGTGATCTTCGACTTCGACGGTACGCTCCTGGATTCTGTTGAACTCAGGATAACCGCATGGAAGAAGGCATTTCAGAATTTCGGAGTGAATGTCCCGGAGGATCTCATCAGACCGATGATAGGTTATCCAGGGATCGATCTAGCGAAAAAGTTTGTGAAGAATCCTCTTGACGTTGAGATGCTCCAGGAGGATTACTTTCTCAAGAATATAGAATCCGCGAAATTCTTTCAGGATGTGATTCCAACTCTCGCTGAACTTAGGAAACGCGGAATTAAAACTGCAGTTGTTACCTCGACCAGAAGGATCGTTATGCAGAAGTTCAGTCTCCAAGTTGATCATGTCGTTACGATAGATGATGTGTCAAAGGGAAAGCCTGATCCAGAACCCTATCTGAAGGCGCTGAAGATGATGGGCATACCAGCCGAAGAATGCATCGTCGTCGGAGACATAGAAAATGATCTCATACCTGCTAAGAAGCTTAGATGTATCTCAGTACTCGTAAAGCATGGGCGTGATATCAGTTCCAACTATGCCGATTATGAGATAGAAAATATAGCGGATATACTGAACGTCATAGATCATCTAGCTGAGAAAAATAATAGGTGAAATTGGATATCTTCAGATAATTAACGGTATTGCCTATGGACGCGTTCGGGTTTGCCAGAGGTATTTTGATCGTAGCTGTTGATCCGCCTGTTAGCGTGAGATTATAGGTGAAGCCGTTTATATTTATATTCATCACATTGCCAGCGGTGAACGATGTTGGTACAAACGAAATCTCAACTGCATTTCCCTGATCCTTTTCACTCACGTTCTCAAAGAGGCTGGGTACCGTTAGCGAAACCTTCTTTTCGAATACCGCGAAGAGTATTCTCTCACTGAACCTTATGGTTACGTTGACCGGCTTCAACATCCATCCAGCAGATATCAGCGTGGTCGTATTGACTGGTATAAGTAGATCGGCCGTCGCCTCAGAGAGGGCCGGTACCACTATTTCTGAATTGTAAAGGGTTATAACAGCGCCTGTGTATGCTCTATTTTCGAAGACAGCTTCCACCTTCAGGTAATAGCTCTGACCAAGTTTTTCGAGGCTGTTTATGTTGAACGAGTTTAGGATGGCGACAGACGTCATCTGCTGTTCCTGCACAGCTATTCCCGTTGAGACAAGCATAACGGAAACAAACACGGAGAAGACGAGGAGGAGGATCGAGACCGTCTGACGCATACTGAAAATAGCCGAAATTAATATTTAAATTTTATCGTAATTAGAACCGAATTTTTCTTCTTTTAGCTTGCATTGTCTGACGAAAATATGACGGCATCATTAATTTTTTATCGAAACACGCAATTTCGTATTATGATCTTAGCTGAAGTAACCTACGTTCCAATCGGTTCAGGCACCTCTGCATCCAGATATATAAACGCAGCATTGGAAGAATTCAAAAAATATGGTATTAAATTTTATCCGAACAGCATGGGAACTGTTCTAGAAGCTAAGACCCTTGATGAGTTATTCGAAGCTGTGAAAAGAGGCGAAAGGGCCATTCTCTCCATGGACATAAAGAGGGTTGAAACGTATATCAAAATAGATGACAGGATCGATGTTGAGAACACGGCTGAGAGAAAGATCAGGGCACTAAAGTATTGATGATCGGAGGCTAACGTCTCTCATGGCGTTTTTAGAATAATCGATGAACATCGAATCGCTGGCAATGCATACTCGCACGGAAAGAACTTAAATAATTGTAAAAATTCAGGCTCCATGGATCTCAAAGAATTTGCAAGAAGCCAGATGCAGGCAGCATGCCAGTACCTGAAGGAGAAAAACCCGAAATACGATTGGGTAGGTTTTTACGTCCTGGAACATGGAAAGCTGAAGCTGGAGGCATTCGTCGGCGAGAAAACTGATCACGTTGAGATCAATCTTGGTGATGGTCTATGCAGCCTCGCCGTCCTCAAGAATGATATAGTGAACGAGTACGATGTCAAGAGCAATCCAAAGT
This sequence comes from Thermoplasma acidophilum DSM 1728, assembly GCF_000195915.1. Classification (GTDB taxonomy): domain Archaea; phylum Thermoplasmatota; class Thermoplasmata; order Thermoplasmatales; family Thermoplasmataceae; genus Thermoplasma; species Thermoplasma acidophilum. The sequence goes on from NC_002578.1 coordinate 913,608, forward strand.
ATCTGGCGTGCTTTCCGTCAACCCAGTCTGAGATAGTTGTACCTGTCAGGTATCAAGGAGAACCCATAGGCGAAATAGACATAGATTCCGATAAGAAAGCCGCATTCAGCAAGGAAGACGAGGCCATGCTGTCAAGTATAGCCGATCTAATGGCACCACTCGTACATGAATTCTTTGTGAAATGAGTGCCGTCTATTGAAAATAGCCTTTTAACTAACATTAAAGAAGAGCCCAGTAAGCTTTCACAAAATTAGAAATAGTCTTTTAAAATCATACTCCAATGGAAAAACAGACTGGGGAGCTTGATCTGGAATTCTTTTTGAACAGCGGCTTTGAAAAGAAACAGTGCATTAAATGTGGATCATATTTCTGGACACAGGACAAGGAAAGGAACACATGCGGAGATACACCGTGCGATGAATACACCTTCATAGGGAACAGCCCAGTTCCTAAGTCCTATTCGCTTAGCGAAATGCGTGATGCCTTTATAAAATTCTTCGAGAAGAGGGGGCATAAGTTCCTGAAGCCCTATCCTGTCGTACCTAGATGGAGGGAGGACGTGCTTCTTGTCAATGCGTCAATATACGATTTTCAACCTCATGTTACATCCGGCATAGTCAGACCTCCCGGAAATCCCATAGTAATGTCACAGCCAAGCATCAGGATGAACGATGTGGATCTTGTTGGCATAACCGGCAGGCATCTGACCAGCTTCGAGATGCTGTGCCATGATTCATTTAACACAAAGGATAAGACAGTCTATTGGAAGGAGGAAACGGTCCATTACTGCTATGACTTTCTCACAGAGGGCCTAGGCATTGACGGGAAACTGATAAGCTTCAAGGAAAAGCCATGGTCAGGTGGAGGAAACGCCGGAAATGCCCTTGAGGTCTTTGTTCGTGGATTGGAGGTTGCCACCCTTGTGTTCATGGATATGAAGGAGGATCCGAACGGACCGTACGAGATAGACGGCATCCGCTATTCAAAGATGGATATGCGGATAGTTGATACCGGATACGGACTAGAACGCCTTACATGGCTTTCGCAGGGGACACCCACGGTTTATCAGGCCATATATCCCGACATAATCCAGCATGTAATGAAGAACTCATCAGTTTCTGATATAGACGAAGAATTTCTGTCAGAGGTTGTAAAGGCCTCGGTTATGAAAGAGCCATACGAAGAATCATTCGTCATTTCGCAACTTGAGAAGCGTTATCCTGATGCCAGGCAAAGATTCGAAGAGATCAAGAAGGTACGGGACGTTTTCTTGATGATCGATCACGCCAGATCGCTTATGCACATGTTTGCAGCCTATGTCATCCCGTCCAACGTCAAGGTCGGGTACCTCGCCAGGATGCTTATAAGAAGAGCGTACAGGGCGATCAGCAACACAGGATATAGGGGAAGCCTGATGGATCTCATAAGGATGAACCACGAAGATCTGAAAGATATCGTCCCAGATTTTCCGGAACAGTTCGTATCAGATGTGCTATCCATTGAGGAGGAAAAGTACAGAGATGTTGAGAGGCATGGCACGCAGATCATAGATAAAATGATATCAAACAAGGGGAAGTTAAGCCTGGACGATCTCGTGCTTCTATACGATTCACACGGTATAAGCCCAGAAACCGTCAAGGCGTATCTTGAAACAAAAGGCATGGAAATAGATGTGCCTGATAATTTCCATGCTATCGTCATAAAGAGGCATGAGAAGGGAGAAACTGAAAAGAAAAAATACAGCGATTATCCTGAAATAGAGACAAGAACGCTATATTACGATGATCCATTCATGAGAGAATTCACGGGCCTGGTCTTATTCTCAAAGGGCAATGAAATTATACTGGATAAGACTGCATTCTACCCAGAGGGCGGTGGGCAGCCGTGGGATCTTGGTTATTTCGAATACAAGGGAAAGCGCATCAATGTGGTGGCTGTGAGAAAATACGGCAAGACCATCGTCCATACGCTGGACGGAGAGATACCCCAGGGTGTCCGTGTCCACGGCGTCATAGACTGGGAAAGAAGGTCAAGGCTGATGGTACACCATACATCCACTCATCTCCTCCTTGGAGTGCTCAGGGAGGTATTAGGAGAACACGTATGGCAGAACGGCGTCCAGAAGGATGTGGAAGAATCGAGGCTTGACATAACCCACTACAGAAAGATCGATGAAGAGACCATAAGGAAGATCGAGGAACGCGTCTTCGATCTCATAAGGGAGGGGAGGGAGGTAAGCGTCAGGAACCTTGACTGGTACAGTGCCATAGATAAATATGGATTCAGGCTTTTTGAGGGTGGAGTGCCACTTACCCCTAAGATAAGGGTTGTGGAGATACAGGGTGTTGATGCCGAAGGCTGTGGTGGCACCCATCTGAAGAACATCTCCTCAATAGGCGTCCTGAAGATCAGAAAGGTGGAGGCGATACAGGAGAACATATACAGAATAACGTTCTCGGCGGGAGTTCCTGCCCTTCATCTCTTCCAGGAATCGTACGAGGCGTCCTATGGCATATCCACGTTGCTGAAAAAGCCTATAGAAGAAATCGCCCAGTCCGTTTCGGAGCTTTCCAAGGGCTACGCTGATCTGAGGAGAAGCCTCGCCGAGGCCAGGCGCAGGGACATAGAGAACAGGATAGCCAATGCCAAGAAGATCGGAACTCCAGGTGCAGAATATCCCATAATAGAGGCGGATGATGCCGATATAGGAGAAATATCGAGGATAGCGCATTCCAGGAAGGTGGATCTCATTGTTGAGACGCGCATTGCAGGAAAATTTAAGTATACCGCCATTTCGCCTAGTAAAAAAGCCAGGGATATGATCAGAAAGCTGTTCAATGCAGATCCAGAGGGAAATGACTCCATGGCTTCATATATAAATGAATACAGCGAGTGATCATGTATCCGACCCATCAGATATAATTGCGCTATTCCTGAAGGCCGGATTTCTACCTTTAATTCAGAAGCTCCTACATGACCATAAAAATAAATACCAATTCATGTTTTATTTAGTGATGGAGTTCTATTCACGCGTGAATCAAAAGCCGGTGATGTCAAGTTCCGGAGAGATAATCGGCTATGTCAAGAGTTTCATGGCGGATGAAAAATGGAATTTAACGACCATGGTCGCAAAACCATCAGGTGGCAGGGGTAGGCTGAATATACCCACTGATGATGACGGCAATTACCTGATCCCTATGTCTAACGTAAACGTCGGAAACGATGCCATAGTTGTCATGAACATAGAGAGCATCAGGAGGTTGCCGAGGCAAGACCAACATTCTGGCTTGCAATAGTTCCATCAGTTACGGTATCAACTAGTTTAACGAACTTTATGAATGGATCCCCGTTGTTTGGGAGGCTGCTTATGGTTATGACCGTCAGAGCCGATAGATAATCCGGGCCGTTAACCGTTATCTTCCAGTACTGTGTCTGAATAGTACCCTGCGTTAGTGGCACTACAGTTATATTACCATCCGATGCCTGAAACTCAAGCGTAACCTTCGCTAGAGATATGTTCTGGTTTACGCCGCTGATGTAAATGGTGTATACCCCGTCATTCGAGGCCTGCTGTGTCTGGTTTGTTACGGTCATGGATGCCTGTGGCGTAGGTGCGGATATCAAGGAAACATAACCTCCAAGCAGGGAATAGGGCGTTGCCGCCAGTACTATCGTTATCGCTATTAACAGTATCGTAGCTATTATGGGTGATACAGCCTTATCCTGCCTGCTAAATTTCATGATACATTCATACATACATATGGATATTAAAATTGATGCGTTTGAAATGCTATTTCGCAGTAAATTTTTCCGCTTTCGGTCATATGTACATCAACTCGGATCGAAGAAATTTATAAATCCAGAATTTTTAAGTATGTCCGGATAAAACGAGTATTCAGATCCTGTACACCATGCCTGATTTCTTTATGGCAAATGTTATGAATGCTGTGTGAGTCAGATCATCACTTGCTGGCCTGGTTGCACCCTCCCTGACGAGTATTCTCCTCTTCATCAGTTCAACGGTTTCAAGATGATGCATACCGGACGCAGATAAAGAAAGAACGGTCTTTTCGCTTTGATCGAAGTTGGGCAGGTAGAATGTAGCAACGCTGCCAGGTTTCATCATCGAAGCGATCTTCTGCACGTGGTTCCATGGATCTGGAATATCGGCTATGACTGCATCGTACATTTGATCGCTGATGAAATCAGCGATATCGGATCTGCTGGTCCTGACATTGCCTATGTCGTAGAACTCCGACAGATTATCCATGGCCTTCTTCAAGTTATCCTCGTCTCTTTCCACTACTGTGAGCGTACCCTTCCCGTTCAGTGCATATAGTATGTATGACGACATGTTTCCGGAGCCGACGCCTACCTCCAGAATATCCATACCTGGCCTCAGCCCGCATCTCATTATTATGTATGAAGCATCTATTTCAGATATTATCTGTGTGTTCCTCCTTATCACCCTGCCAAAATACATCGGCGAGAAGTCAGAAACTATAAAGCTCTTTCCAGAAACTATGAGTTCATCTCCAGGCTCTATAACCCTTGATATGCCCAGGTGGTGCATCTTGCCCTTGACCAGAATGCTGTTCGTACTTTCATCGAATTTACCGTATTCATCCTCAGATACCAATATCACCGGCGAAGATCGCTTCAATATTTATATCGCTTTTGCAGAACACTAAAAAAGAAAAAGTTATAGGCTGAAATCTCCCAGGTATTCCAGCTTTTCTTTGAATTTAAATCTCATAACCACGGTTGAAACGATTATTATTGCGATCAGGGCGAAGGAGGCGAATACAGCATCCACATAGAACAGGTTGAAATATATGCTTGCCACTATGGCAGCCAGCAGGGTGGCCGTAGAAGCTGAAGGTATAATGAGATACTTGATCGTGTTCATGGGCCCCATTCGTGCGTGCTTCTTCATATAGCTGTAAAGTGAGGTGTTCGTAAGTATATGCACTATATATGTTATGGGACTTTCAAGTATCAGCAGGAATATGGATGAAGAGAGCAGTGCATTAAGCGGGGACATCTTTGCGATGAATTCAAATCCAGCGCCCACACCTATGACGATCGCCGTTGATATAATTGCCAGGGTTATCATAGACATCGTGGGCGTTCCATTATTCCTATTGATCTCGGAGAGGAAAGACGGGAGAGCCCCTTCCCTTGACATGGAAAACAGAACCCTTGTGGCATTTGTCCCAAGAGAAACCGTGGCCGTGAAAAAGGAGTTCAGCACTATTACTATGAGAACCCAGAATATGACCTTGCTCGCGATGCCGAAATCCGCGCCGTATATATTCAGGAGAGGATAGGCATTGTTGCCCACACCGAAGGTTGAAATATTCTGTATGCCCCAGGTTATGACCTGCGCGTAGGATGCCAGGATTATAGTAACACCAAGTATCGCAATCGTTGCGACAATGGCCAGAGGCACATTCCTCTTCGGTTTCTGAGTCTCCTCAGCTATCGGTATAGAACCGCCAATGCCTACGAATGCTCCTATCGCATAGATCATCATTGCAAATATGGCGAACGGATCGTTTCCCATCGGTGATGGCGTGAACGGCGTTGCGCTGACACGAGCCGGATGCATCATTATAAGCGCAAGTGATGTTGCGATCAGAAAACTTACCTCGATGAACATTGTGTATGTGACGAAACGCAGGGATGGCTTTATGCCTAAATATATAAGAAGGCTGACAAGGCCGATAAAAATGATGGCAATGGGCATCCATATAAAATCTGGATCAGGTATGGAAATGCCCAGGGTTGGAAGGATTGCATATCCAAAACCAAGGAAGCCGAGAATACCAAAGCCTGTAAAACTGAGAATCTCGTAGGTTATATACGAAAGCGCGGTGACAAAGCCAGCCGAAGTGCCCAGGCCTCTCGACACGAAGGTATAATAGCCTCCTGCACTGGAGAGCCGTCTGGAGAATGCGTACATAGAATAGCTCATGAGCGCATATATTATTAGAGAGAGGAGAAGTATCAGCGGTATGGCATATGCGCCTTCCTGGTGCGTTACAAATGTAGAGGTTATCAACGATGCGGTTCCCGCGATGTAGAGTACGATTGTACCGGCAGGTGCATTGAGCGCTACGGCCTGAGATATCGCGTGTCTCAGACCCAGCTGGTTCACTACCAAATGCTTAAACTTATTCGAACCTGTTTCCACTTTTAAAGTTATTACTCTGTTATATTTAATTTTCTCTCTCTGGCGCCCGTCATCCGTTGTTTTTCATCAGACATGGTAAGACACATTGATTGATCAAAAAAATAAAATCTCTCTGAAATTCTGCCTCTTTGATGATCTATGCTGATATCGCTATTGTCTGATACGAATTTAAAAACAAAGCGGATCAAAATTTTTCATCAATCATAGCGCATATCATGTGTATTACGGTTATGTGCATCTCTTGAATTATGGAAGTGAGATCCGAATCAACGTTCAGCGTTTCGTCCGCAACACCCTTCAACTGACCGCCTGATCTCCCGGTAAAAGCTATCGTATGGCAGCCAATCCGCTTTGCGGATTTTATGCCCTCGATTACATTCTTCGAATTTCCTGAGGTACTTATTCCCACTACCACATCTCCAGGCTTTGCAAGTGCTTCGACCTGCCTTGAAAAGACAACGTCATAGGAGTAATCATTTGCTATCGCCGTGATCGATGAAGTATTCGTGGTGAGGGCTATCGCTGCAAGCGGCTTCCTTTCCTTCATAAAATGCCCGGTGAGCTCAGCCACAAAATGCTGGGCATCTGCGGCAGATCCTCCGTTTCCGAAAACAATCAGCTTGTTGCCGGATGAGATGGCACTTGATATTTTATCTGCGATACCTATGATCTTTTCAATATTCAAATTCAACCTGGCACGAGCACCTTCTTCAAGATACTTTTTTGCATCCATGGAGGAATATGTCTTGTCATTGATATATCATTTCTGATCCCCATGATAAATTATGTCATTTCATAGGTAAAAGACTTATATATCATTTTATAATGAGTAAATGTGAATGTACTGTTCAAGCGTCTTATAATTGTAGCGGTGGCAGTGGCAATAGTGGTGCCAACTGTTTACTACGCAGTATCGCTAAATAATTCCACGCAGAAGCAATCAGATCCGCTATATTACGCTCCTTCAGATTCAAGCATGATCGGTTACGTAAACTATAACGGAACGCATCTATACATTTTCGCAAATAACCGGAGCTACGGTATCATAGTGGATAGCTCATCCCTTTCAAGCCTGAACTTCAGCAGAATCTCCTCGCTCACCGGAAAAACGAACGTCAGCCAGTCAGGAAATGGTTCAGGCCTCAACCTGACCTCTAAGGTCAACATCGTCATGTATGCAAACTACAAGAATTATCAGATATACATGATAAAAAATATCAGTTTCTCATTTGCAGGTGTATCATTTGGCAACCAGAGCATTTATCTCTATACAGACAATGGTTTCGTTGTAATTGGAAACATAAACGGAATTTTCGATTCTATAAATGCAACCCTTAATGGAAGGAATGCAGTGGGATATTCCGGATACATCAATACAGGCGCTAACGTTTCCCTAGCCATATTCAATCTCACGGATAAATTCGTTAAATCCGTCTATCTGAACATGACTGGATACAATGTGACGGGAAAAATAGTGTTTACAAACTATACGTATGAATCCTATTTCATCTCAATGGCATCCAACATAAGGGGCTTCAACGTTACGGGGGTTAATGATCTCAGCCTCCTCTTCACCATGAACGCCAGGAGTTTCGATTCAGTTTACGAATTTATCGGTGTATTGAATGGCCAATAAATTCTCAGTCGCATTCTCGTATTATTTCAAGAATTATTATAGATCCAGGAGCTTCTACCTGATGCTTGCGCTCATACTACTCATAACCGCCATAATGTCCTATTTCTCATTCAGGTATCAGGGAAAGATAGACAGCTTTCTCGGAAAATTCGACCGATCCGCAATAACTGCAGGCCTAAAAGCAAGAGCTTTGGATTACATATGGTCCTTTGTCCTGGTTGATATACCCGTATATGCGGCGGTTTTCTTCGGATCTCCATCCATATCAAGCGAGATAGAGGATCGAACAGCATTCCACATATTTTCCCTTCCGGTTGGGAGAATAACCATATTATCCGCAAAATACGCGGCTGCTTATGCGGTTACGATCTTAGTGTCCACCATATACTTCATCGCTGAGGCCATAATTACAAGAACAATTTACGGAACCATAGATTTGAATGCATATCTTGAGTCATTTGCCATAACTCTAATATTCGTGGGTTCGGTGATCGCATTCACGTTCTTCATAAGCAGCATTTTCAACAGGAACATCTACGCATACATAACTGTACTCATCATCTATTTCCTTGTTTTTAATGCCATAGATGTCATAACAAGTTTGCTCTACAGCACAACATCACCCTTCCTCTTAAACAACGCTGCGAATATCATCATGGAGGTTTTCATAAACATAAACCTCTTCACATTCTCGCCAACAATTTCTCTGTCTCCAGCCGGCAGTTCACAGGTCCTTCTTGCAGTTGCGGTTATGATAATATACATGGCAGCATCGATAGCCGCAGCCGCGATTCTATTTGAGAACAAGGAGGCGAAGTGATGGGCATATCCGTTAGCAATGTATCGAAGAGGTACGGAGATCTCATGGCTCTTAATCGCGTTTCATTCAACGTCAATGGCACGGGATGCCTTGTCCTTCTCGGGCCAAATGGAGCCGGCAAGACAACGCTGATGAAGATTATGACAAACATAATAAGGCCGTCAGAGGGTAACGTGAGCATAAATGGCTTCAACGTCAGGGAAAATCCAGGCAAAGCCCTGGAAACTGTAGGATCGCTGATAGAGCAGCCAGAATTCTATCCCTACATAACGGGCTATGAGGCTCTGATGTTTACATGCAGGATAAGGGGCATTTCCAAAGAAAAATGCATATCAGAAGTTCAGCGTGTCTCAACGCTAACGCACTGCCGCGATTATCTTAATAGGAAGACCAAAGAATACTCGCGGGGAATGAAGCAGAGGGTTGGGCTCGCCACAGCACTGATAGGCGACCCTTCGATTATAATACTGGATGAACCAACTTTCGGTCTTGATCCCAATGGAATGATGGAGATCCGCGATATAATAATGAAGATGAAGAAGGAAAAGCTCATTGTGCTCAGCACCCACCTGATATCTGAAGCTGAATTGCTAGCGGATTATATAGGAATAATAGATCACGGGCGCCTGATGCATTTCGGCCCCGTTGAAAAACAGCGTTATCTTGAGGTGAAAGGCCAAATAAACGAAGCGCACGTCAACGTGCCTGGAGTAGAAATAGTGAAAAAAGACGATGTCCGGATGATATTGAGGAAGAGCGATGGCGTTGACAATTGGGCCATAATAAAGGCACTTGAAACCTCCGGATCCATCATAGAAACATTCGATTATTACAGTATAATCGAAGACCTTTACAGAAATAACGTTTCGCAGACGGATGCAGAAATGTGAAAAAATTCTCCGCAGCATACATAAACCTTATTTCCTGATTCTTGTTATTGTCATGATGGATGTTTACGTTAACTTTCCCGCAGACGGTCATGTCAGGGAAATTGCAAAGACAGTGCTTGATGGTTTCGATCTGCACTGGTACCCTGACTATTACGATGCGGAGGCCCAGGTTATAAAGGACAGATATGTCTTGGGCAAGAGGACAAAAATGATACAGGCAATAAGTGCCGGCGTGGATCATATCGATGTAAATGGAATTCCTGAAAACGTTGTTTTATGCAGCAATGCGGGCGCATATTCGATCTCCGTTGCTGAGCATGCATTTGCACTTCTGCTGGCTCACGCAAAGAATATCCTCGAAAACAATGAACTGATGAAGGCAGGTATCTTCCGGCAATCGCCAACAACGCTTCTTTATGGCAAAGCCTTGGGAATTCTTGGATATGGCGGCATAGGCAGGAGGGTTGCCCATCTGGCAAAGGCGTTTGGAATGAGGGTTATCGCGTACACGCGATCCTCAGTAGACCAGAATGTAGATGTTATAAGCGAGAGCCCTGCCGATCTGTTCAGGCAATCAGACTTCGTATTAATAGCCATACCATTGACAGATAAAACTAGGGGAATGGTCAATAGTCGACTTCTTGCTAATGCCAGGAAGAACCTCACCATAGTGAATGTTGCACGTGCGGACGTCGTTTCAAAGCCAGATATGATAGGCTTCCTTAAGGAACGATCAGATGTGTGGTACCTTTCGGATGTCTGGTGGAATGAGCCAGAGATAACTGAGACAAACCTCAGAAATGCGATACTCAGCCCCCACGTTGCTGGTGGAATGTCCGGTGAAATAATGGACATTGCGATCCAGCTTGCGTTCGAAAACGTGAGAAACTTCTTTGAGGGCCATCCAAGGAATGTTGTAAGAAAGGAAGAATACAGGGTAAGGAGCGAAAGATTCCTGGGGATATAGATGATGAGAAGATCTGTATATGCTGTCAGGCTTGATACTGTGAGGTACGAGAGGAAACTAAGCCTCATAGCTGCCGTTGATAGCGTGGAGTCTTCCCATCAGATCATAAACACCATGATAGATATAGCTGAAGAAACGGGCTATCAATATGAAATTCTGATATCTACCAGGACTTCGGATGAAGAAAACTATTACTATGATGAGATCAAGGTCGTATCCAGAAACACAAGGAAGAGGAGCGAGGGCCTGGCGAGGGCGGTGAAGTCCGCCACTGGAAATTATGCCTTCATCTTCGAACCGTCCGTGAGGTATTCGCTCACCTATGCTGATCTCATATATGGCTACATCAACCTGGGCACAAGCGAAGTGCTTGTTTCAAACATCCTGGGATTCCAGACCGATGTGATAAAGAACGTTGGGAACTGGAGGCCGCTCACATGCGGCGAGGACATAGATCTTATGGCAAGGGCCTTCGATTCTTATGGCGTCATATCATATCCAATGGGCGGTCTGACAGGCCTTGACATTGATGATCTAATATACGGCAAGTGGCGAAACAGGATAGAAAAGGCTCTGGCCATGCGGGATCTAGTAATAGCCGCTAACTTGAAGCACAACAACATAGCGGAAATGGCTGAGAGCATGGGCATCGATCTTCCAACCTATGAATGGCTCATCTCAGGAAGGATCCTCTCCTATCTTTCAGGGATAAGGCCATACGAGAAGAATGTCAATAATTACATTTTCATAATGGAAAGGATCATCGAGTCCTATATATCTCAGGACTACAGAAGAATAGATACAGTCAGTGCATCACCATATATATCACTGTCAAACAGGACAAGAAAGTATCTCTCATCCGTCAGCGATCTGTGGACTGAACAGAATACTGATAACAAATATCCAAGAGAAAGTGTCTAGAGTTATTCGGCGTTTAACGTATATTGTGTCTGACCAGATATAAATGAATTTTCATCAGTATACCAGAAAAGTTTAAAAGAAGAAATACCGATAACGCATATCACCATGGAATACCAACGAACCAGAAGTGCCATTGAGCAGCACGCTTCACTGCAGGAATTTCTGTCTGACAAAACACTGATAATTATAACCCATGATGAAGAATTGCCGAAGAACCTCCCGCCATTCGGCGATGTTAAAATATACACCGTTGAAGCTATAGAAAAGGACAGAAAGAAATTTGAACAGACGCTCAGCGATGATACATTTTACATGATATGCGATGGGGGATACGCCTCAAAGGATATAATATCGAATCTTTACGATATAGACAGATACGACATCATATTGGAAAAGAGGAAGCTTGGCCTTCTTCTGAAGATATTCAAGCACGTACTTGCTGAGGATGAGAGAATAGCGGAAACGTCGCTTGATGTAATTCTGATGAACTCTGCCGTGATGGATTACATACTTTCCAGGAATTACAAAATATCGAGAGAAGTTCTTCTCAGGATAATATCCAGCAACAGGTTTCGAGTAAAGTACATAGACACAAACATGTGGCAGAACCTGAAGAATTTCGTTTATATCGGCATATACGAACTGATAAGAAGCTCACTTCCAAAATATATGATTGTTGGGACAACAGGCATACTTCTCAACGAATTCATGCTGAAGATGCTTTCTTATCATCTTCCACTCACATTTGCGGACGCCTTTGCCATTGAAACCAGCATCACCTCAAATTTCCTTATGAATGAGTACTGGACCTTCAACAACAGGGATGTCACAAAGGGTGTTAAGGGCTTCTTCAGGAGGATGGGTTTTCACAATCTTACTTCGCTGATCGGCCTTGGAATAAATCTTGGTATATTCACTGCACTCGTCGATACAGGAATGGAGATGCTTGCGGCTAACCTCATAGGCATTGCAGTTGCATTCCTGTCTAGATATCTTATGTCTTCCAGGATTGTGTGGCATGGCCCGACAAAAACAAAAGAGTAATGCCATTCTTCATCTTTAGTGAGATCTTAATGTTCTTTTTCCTGACAGATTTAAATCCATGTTTTTAATTTTGGAAATATGTCGCTGATGTCGATCCGGTTGAAGCTTAGCAGCCTGCTGATGGGTATTGCTATCTTCGCCATAGGATTCGGCATAATATATGCTATATTATATTACATTGGCCTGAATATCGGCGCAATAGCACTTTTGATGGTGCTGCTTCCAATTTTCATAATCATGGATATCGTCCAGTGGCTGTTCGGTCCGTACATGATCGGAGCAGTTTACAGGACACACAAATTACAGCCAACTGAGCCAGAGTATAACATGCTAACGTCTATCGTCAGCGAAGTGGCGAGAAACAACAACATCAGGATGCCGGAAGTATACATAGCAGAGGTAGATATGCCCAATGCCTTTGCCTATGGATCGCCCATTGCTGGCAGGAGGATCGCTGTTACAAGGGGTCTTCTCAGGATACTTGAACCAGATGAGATAAAGGCAGTAATAGGTCATGAGATGGGGCATCTGAGGCACAGGGATGTTGAGATGCTGCTTGCAATTGGCCTCATACCGACGCTCATATTCTATTTCGGGTATACATTGCTCTTCTCTGGAGAGAGGGGCCGAAACGCTGGGGGAATAGTGCTGCTGGCCATAATTGCCATGGCAGCGAGCTTCCTGTTCAGGTTCCTCATACTTGCCTTCAACAGAATGCGGGAGAGCTACGCAGATGTCAACTCTGCGCTAACCGTTGATGGCGGTGCAGAAAAGCTGCAGACTGCACTTGCAAAAATCGTGGCGGCGACTGGACGTACTGGCCGGTATACAAGACGTAGACGCAATACGCCATCAAGCAGCGTGACCGAAATGCTTTTCTTCAGCAACCCGAATCAATCAGCCAACGAAGATTACAGGAAGCTGCTTGAGGAATGGAAGACTGCAAAGGTCTCGCTCTTTGCAGATTTCTTTTCTGATCATCCACATCCTGCAAAGAGGATACAGAGACTTGAAAAGCTAAAGATGTCGTGAAACTCATCATACCATGATCACCTTTTTAATTCATCTTCCACAAATCATCAACCCAATCTAAAAAGTCTAATAGAAGGATTATTATCCCTACACAATGCTGCAGGAGAGGTCGTGGAACCTGGCCCTTTCCGTGACGCTCATCGTATATGCGTATATGGCCTGGTTATCCATCGGCTATTACGAAGTATCGGTCCTCGTTCTTGTTTGGATACTGGTAGTAATTGCCGGGCTGCTGGCGATAAATGCAACAACGCACATCATTCCTGCAGCAAGATCAGCCCTGATCTATTCAGCACTCTTCGTTTCTATGATCCTCATGCTGGCCATATCGCTGAAGTACGTGTCAAGCTACTACCTTGAGGATGAGATTCTGATACAGAACAACGCAGCCTATCTCTTCGTTCACGGCCAGGACCCGTACGTCAGATCGAATATGCTGAAGATGTTTTACTCATCCCAGGTACCCTTATTCAACACGCCGATGCTTGAAGGTGGTTATGTCTATTATCTGATTTATCCTGGATTATCCGTGCTTCTCTTTGTTCCATCCATTTTATTTCATTTCAATCCTGATTATATGATAGCAGCTTTCAACTTCATATCGATAGTACTTTTGATCTATTATTACCGTAAAAAGAAGTTGAAGCTGCAGACTCCTCTCATAATTACCGCTATAATGGTCTCGGCTTTTTACTTTGGCTTCACGGTTGCCGGCGTCTCCGCCATAATATGGGTGACACTGCTGGCGATGGCCTACATCTTCAGAGACAGGCCGTACATTTCTGGAATAATGTTTGGCCTGTCGGTTGCCTACAAACAGGATCCTGCCATAGTGTTCCCATTTCTTCTTTATTTCATCTACAAAGAATACGGTGGCTCTCATGCTATGAAATTCGTAGTTGCAATTGTTATTTCCTTCTTTGCAGTCAATCTGCCGTTCATCGTCATGGGCCCGATGGAATGGATAACCTCCATACTCAGCGTTGCCAACCAGAACATAATAGGTGTAGGTGTGGGGCCCTCAATAATATCCTTCGCCGGGTTCTATCATGTGAATCCATTGTATTTTTCATCCGTCGTACTCATCCTTGAACTGTTCTTGCTGTTCCTGTACATCAGGTATTATAATGCCCTGAAGTATGCATTCTTTGCTTTTCCTGTGATCGTAATGCTGTTCAACTTCAGGGTGCTCATAAGCTATCTCATGTACTGGCCTTTCCTCGTAATGATCGTTCTTCCGGACATAAACATACAGGAGAACATGCTGAAGCCCCTACATGTTAAAAAATCGCACTTTATAGCATTGTCTCTGGTTCTCATCGTTGTTACAGGCGGTTTCACCATACCCCTGCATAGCAGCAGTGGATCTATGGCAATAAAATCGATCGATGCTAGTTCCGATACCATCTCAATACCGAACATCATAGACAGAATCAACATCACGATTTCCTATGAGCCGGGCAATGGCTATCCTGCTTCCATCCCCGCTTACTTCAGAATACTTACAGATTCAGCTATGGAGAACTACAGCGTGAACGGCCTCCTGTGGCATGCGAATGCATATCTGCATCCGGGCGAGAACAACATAAGCATATACCCCGATAATTCTTTCGATCTGCTTCCCAGCAACACATCATTCATACTGATAGCATACTATGGCCAGATGCAGGCCTCCTACAGGAGTCCCGGGCTTTACGATCAGCCTGAATACCCTGTACCGGACCCCATGTTCCTGTATCCTGAATACTCAAAATCGGAACCTTTCCCAGGATGGCAGGCACGAGGAAACGGAGTGGATATTGCATACGATGCCCAGGGGTTCAACATGAGCTCTGCCGGCTGGGCCAACCTCACGTCAAGCATCATTGCAGGAACGCAAGATCTGCAGAACCTAACACTCTACTATAACATAAGCGGGAGCGGAGTATATGGCTATGTCATATCGTTCTCCGTGTTTAACTATACTGTTTCATCGGATCCTTTCAGCGTGAATCTCAATTATACGTATCTTATCGTGAACAAAGATCAGGGAACAATAAAACTCAAAGATGCATATGAAGTCGCTTCTGAGTATAAATGGCCATTAAACAGCATTAGAATAACATTTTTCACCGGGCCAGCATCTTCGATCAGAGTCGAATATGTAGGTGCAGCATATGATTGACGATGACCTGTGGTCTACAGTTAGGCGCCTAGAATTCCTTGGCTTCACTGTTATAGCCTATATGCTGGCCTATTTTCTGTGGACGGTGTACGGTTACCTCGATCTATTCGTGGATATTCTACAGTGGACGATCTCCATGGCCGGTACATTCGTTGCAATATATGCCATGACTGAGCATTCGATGAAGATCTCTAAAAGGAGCATATATACGCTCGTGGTAGGAAATACTGCCATTCTCATCGTTATAATAATCAAATTTGGGCTTTTCAGTCCAATATTCGATCCCTTGATACTCTTCCTCGGGTTTGTCGATTACTACCTCATGCGCGATACCGTCAAGCCAAAGCTGGGAGATCCGGATCGGTTTGCACGTATATTCGCAGCCGTTATGATATCCCTTATGTCCATAATATCAGCATTCATGCGCCCAAGCTATATAACAGGAATTGCTGCCGCAGTTCTCATAATTGCCGGTGCAATATCCTATTTCCGCCTCAATTATCTTGTATATCCTGCCCTTATCGGTTCAGTTATTTTGTTCGCTCTTTCAATTCTCCCTCTCTACCCGAAGTTCGGAACGGATGAGCTTGCGCTTGATTATTATGCGGCCATCATGATATTGCATGGCACAAATCCCTACATACCGATCGTGATGTCCAACGCCTTTGCTTACCTTCATTTTCAGATCTCAATGACCACGCCGCTTTCCACGGGCGGATATGTAGAAACCTTTTCTTATCCGGTGCTTGCGGCTTTGGTGTTCATACCATCCATTATAATGCATTTTGATCCAACTCTGACAGTTCTTGCATTCACAATGGCCATGTACCTAATAGTTGCTATTTACTTTCTCAGAAAGGGCATGATAATATCATCGGTGCTGTCAATTGCCATAATGGCAGTAAACGTGAACATGGTAAGCTTCGCAGATGGTTCCGTACCGGACGCCATATGGGCATTTTTCCTGATGGCATCGTTGATGACCATAGAAAGACCGAAGTTAAGCGCCGCCATGTATGGTGTATCAATATCGATAAAGCAAATACCATGGATTGTGCTTCCATTCCTGATCTATTTCATATACCGCGAAAAGGGCCGCAGAGCGGCTATTGAGTATATAGCTATATCCATTGGAATTCTCCTGCTCGCAAATGCATATTTCATCATAAAGGAACCGCACTATTTCATTTCATCCATACTTTCTCCGGAGATCTCAAGTCTCATAGGCGTAGGCCAGGGCATAAGCATACTCAGCATAGCGGGCTTCTATCAACTATCGCCCATCTATTTTACCATTCTGTTCATCTTTTCAATAGTTTTTCTCTTTCTAATTTATGCAAGGCATTACGATGCTCTGAAGTACACCTTTCCCATATTTCCATTGTTCATCTTCTTCTTCAATTACAGGGATCTCTACAATTACCTTTTATTCTGGCCATTTATAGCGTTTGCGTTCCTTCCGCAGCTCAAGATCGGAGACAAAGCCAGAAAGATCAGGATCGGCCTCAAGAGGCTGGCCTTGTATTCCGTAATTTTTGTGGCCGTCGCTGGGATAGTATCTGTTCCGCTGCACAGCCAGAGCTCATTTTCTATCACCTCTGTGTCAAACATTGAACAGAGGTCATATTACGTGGTTCAAATGAACGTTAACGTGTCCTATACAGGCGATCAGATATCACAGATGCAGTTCAGGTTTCTACCGTATGGATACCTTGGAAACCTCAACGGCCTGATGTGGGATGTAAAATCCTATGAGTCCGGAAAGAACTGGATAAATTTCACCATAGAACCGTTGTTCCAGCAGTCAATGCTCAACGTCAACTATTCGTACAAACTCGTAGCGTATTACGGAAATGAACAGGCATTTTACAGCCTGGATCTTCCTTCCATCTTCTCCGGCTAGAGATGTATGAAAAAGCGCATTTTCAACCTGTCTTGTAGCAATGACAGGAATTAATGCTTATATATCAGTTGGTATTTAATATATTATGTATACACCGGTCAGGTTTTTCACCAATGAGATGCTGAAAAACGTCTCCAACACAGTGAAGGAAATGTCATCGTTCATATATCCACCAATAACCATGTACCAGGATGGGACAGATCTGGTACTGGAGGCAGAGATGCCAGGTTTCGACAAGAAGGATATAAAGATCACCGTAGAGAAGAACGTGCTGACCTTAAGGGCGGAGCGAAAAAGGGAATACAGATCTGTTTACATCGACCAGAGGGTGGACAAGGTATTCAAGGTTGTGCGCCTCCCCGTTGATGTGGACCAGGCCAGCATATCCGCAAAATATCAGGATGGTTTGCTGACGGTCCGAATGAAGGCCAAGGATATAAAAACAGTTGAAATAGAGTGAAATTTTTTAAGATCATTTTCTAATCATTATGTAAAGAAAAGCCACGATATCAATTGCGATAAGAGGGATAAACACAAGAGGCCTGGTTTTCTCCTCTATGAAAAGAGAGAGGAGGATGAAGCCAAGGAATATTGATGCCGGTATCCTGTAGTCTCTCTGCGGTCTCACGGTTTCATCTTCGCTCTCCAGCCTTCTTTTCATAAGTGGAACGATCTGCACAGCTTTCTCCACCGATCTCAGCGTATCGGATAGAAAATTTTTCAGCTGCTGCTTGTAGAGGGTCTGTATTAGGCCTTCATCGTAGAGTAGCTTCTGGAGCACCCTTATGAATTTGAAGTCTGGATCCAGCTGCTGGCATACGCCTTCAAGGAGAGAAGACATCCTCATGTATAAAACGAGTGCCCTGGGAAGGCGGAATGGAAACTGAAATATGACGTCGTTGGCCACGTCCAGAAGCTCCCTGATTTCAAGATCTTCCGCAGATCTGCCATAAAAATTCGAGATGGCCAGCTCGATGCCCTTCCTGATAACGCCTCTGTTTGCGCCTGGCGAAAGTGCATTCAGGGCTATGAGCGCATCTATTATCTCATCCGGATCTCTGTTAAGGAGACCATCGTAAAGAGAAAGAAGCCTGAACCGCATATCGTCATTGATATGCCCTATCATCCCAAAGTCGTACAGGATTATTGATCCATCCTCGCGTACGGAAACGTTGCCCGGATGTGGATCTGCGTGGAATATTTCGTTCTTCAGGAGCATACGCATGAATATTGTGTCGTATCTTAGTGCGATCTCCTTTGTATCAAGGCCAGCATCCTTAAGCCTCTGGACATCATCTATCTTTATTCCTTCAATGTACTCCATCACCAGAACTTCCTTTCCAGAAAGCTCCTCTATTATTCCAGGCACTATGACGCGATCCTCCTCCTTTAAATTGGCAGCTATGGCACGCATGTTGGAGGCTTCCTTCCTGTAATCGATCTCGTCAAAGATCCGCCGATTGAAATCAGATACAACATTCTCGATGCTAAGATAGAGAAAATTGTCTATTCTGCCCTTGGCAAGCCTCAGGAGGTGTTTTATGACAATGAGATCGTTTCTTACCCTCTCCTCTATGTTATACCGGTTTACCTTCACAGCCACCTTTTTTCCGTGATATACCGCTTCATACACCTGGCCAAGCGAAGCTCCGGATATGGCGTTCTCGTTGAAGTATTCAAATACGTCTTCGATCTTTCCCACATTGCGTTCGATGATCTCCCTAGCCAGCGGAAAGGGATCCGGATCCACCCTATCCTGAAGGAGCCTGAACGATTTCAGGTATTCCTTTGGAAGCAGGTCCGGCCGAGCAGAAAGTATCTGGCCCAGCTTTATGAATGTTGGGCCGAGCTCGATGAACCTCCTTACAGCTATTTCGCCGTGCCTCTCAATCTCATAATCCCACTCATGATCCTCTCTCTCATGCTTACGGTCCTTTAGGTAGCGCCTGAATACAGGATAGAGTTTTTCTAAAAACCCGTATTTCATCGCCAATTATGCTCATGATACACCAAAATCAGACGGAATCGCAGGGAATTTTTGAAATCTGGTCAATAATTGATTGAAGCTTCTGAAATCCCTTAAGCTCGGCCTGGCGCTGGCCTTCAACAAACATTATTATCCTTGGTATGCTGTTCACATTAAGCGTGTCAACGATCTCAGGATTCTCATCGATATTTATCTTGTAAAAGTAGCAGGCGTTCAACTTCTGACACGCCTCCTCCAGGTATGGCGCCATGATCTTGCAGGGATGGCACCAATCAGCCCATAACTCAATTATGAAGCTTTTTTTCTCATCTATGAGACGATTGAAATCATTGAATGTTATATCTTTAACGCAGCCCATATAATTCTTCAATGCTTTTGACCTTATATATTTTTCAGATCGGATAGCGGAACATTAGACATTCATGCGAAACGCCAAGAGGATGGAAAATGCCACGTATAATCACGCCCGGTGATACTGTGAACTTTGATAATCGGTCTCTGTCTGCAGTCCTTCCTCCTTACTTTTGGAGTGCCAGCCTGGTAGCTTGGATTTGCACTTCCTGATAGTTCCGCTTGTAATTATGGTTCTGCTGTCTCCATACGACTCTATGAAATTTATCACCTTATTCTTATTGAATTGCGTTGCAAGATATATCGCGTAGTCGCCAGAACGAAACTTTATCTTACACCTGAAGTTTCTGAACAGATCCGCGGAAAGTGTCTCGTGTCTCAATGACTGAACAAGTATGTAGCGTTTTCTTATTATTGATCCCTTCATTCCTATGCACCAGGCATGCTAATCCTGTTATTCGGCTCTTTCCCACCCTTCTCAATGGCAATGATTCAAGTTCATCGCAATCTCAATATCGATACGGTGACCTCGGCATTCGCGCAGATGAACACTGCACATTACGTACGATTAGATCGGATACGCTCAGCTGAATGGATCGACCATAAAGCATCATAGACTGCAATCTTCTCTCAACATTACAACTAATCGATAAAGATTTTCATGCCGGTATATGTGAAGACATTCTGATCCGGAGACAAAAAGCCAGTAGACGATCCGAAGCTTGAAATACGTTTAAATTCTAATTATCGATATCGGTTTCGATATGATGTTTGGAAACTTTGGTGCGTTCAGGAAAAGAGGGTCTCTGAGATACTGGATTCTCTATCTGATATACAACAGGCCGATGAGTGGCGCTGAGATAATGGATGAGATAGAGAAGCACAGTTTCGGACTCTGGAGACCGTCGCCTGGATCTATATATCCTGCCCTGGAATCCTTGGTATCCGAGGGCCTCATCATCAGGAAAGATGACGGACGCTATGAACTCTCTGAAAAGGGAAAAGAGGATCTCGGTATTGATAACATTTCACAGTCAGACCGCATGAAGACCGCAGATAGCGTTCTTAGCGAACTTTACAGCTACGCACAGTATCTTGAGGATATCGTCAGGAGAGACGGAAAGTTATCAGCTTCTGACAGGGATAAGCTGCAAACCGTTATTGAGAAGCTCAACGAGATTTTGAGATTTGGAGGCGATTCGATTGCCAATAATAAAGACTGAGAATCTAACCAAGATATATCCTGGAGGTATAAAGGCCGTAGATGGACTAAACATAGAGATAGAGGAAGCTGAGATCTACGGGCTGCTCGGAAAGAATGGCGCAGGAAAGACAACAACCATAAAGATGCTCACAACAGCCATCGATCCGACGTCTGGAAATGCCATTATTGGTGGTTATGATCTGAGAAAGGATAAGGAGAAGATAAGGAGGATAATAGGCGTCGTGCCGCAGGATCTGACAACGGATGCTGATCTGAAAGGCGTTGAGAATTTGAGGATGATAGCATCATTCTACAATATCCCCAAGCAGGAAGCAGAACAGAGAATAAAGGATCTTCTGGAAATAGTGGATCTCTCTGATTGGGGAAACAAGTATGTATCCCAGTATTCAGGCGGAATGAGGAAGAGGCTGGAACTCATATGCGGGCTTGTAAACTCGCCAAAGATACTGTTTCTGGATGAACCAACGCTTGGACTCGACGTGAACACGAGATCAAAGATGTGGAAATACATCAGAGATATACAGAAAGAACTTGGCGTAACGATAATACTCACCTCCCATTATTTAGAGGAGGTGGATCAACTAGCCGATCGCATCTCAATAATAGACCATGGAAAGATACTGATAACTGGAACACCAGACAGCCTCAAGGCCAGCCTTAAAGGCGACGTGATAACCATGGAATTCAACTCAATGGAAGATGCAGAATTAGCTAGATCCTATCCAGGATCGCTGGAAGCTTCTGTGATGGGGGACGCAAAGGTAAGGATGAAGGTTGAAAATTCAGACACAGAGCTTCCAAAGATACTCGAGTACCTTTTGGAAAAGAATGTGTCGCCTATTACAATAAATGTGAAAAAACCCTCGCTTGATGAGGTTTTCCTTGAATATACTGGATCGTCAATAGAAGAGGATATTGATCCAGAACAGTTCAGAAGGATGATGCAGAACGTCAGGAGGTTGAGATAGATGTCTGGACTTGCTCCCTTAACCCTGCGTGAGATAAAAAAGTGGTACAGGAACCCTGTTTATCTGATAGTGGGTCTGCTTCAGCCGGTTTTCTGGATTATACTGTTCGGAAGCGCCTTCGATATAGCAAAATTCGGTGGTCCATTCGTATCATCATTCTTCGATGGTGCCAAGGACTATATAACATACATGATCGGAGGTATACTCACCATAACCGGCCTCTTCACAGGCATGTTTTCCGGTATAAACATAATATGGGACAGAAGACTCGGAATTCTACAGAGATTTCTTGTATCTCCCATAAAAAGAAGCTCCATCGTATTCTCGAGGATCATCGCATCGGTGGTCAGGATAATAGTTCAGGTCGTAATATTGGTTGCTATTGCTTTAATAATTCCGGACGGCCTCAAGATATCATCGTCATTTACGATAGAGGATGCGTTCCTGATGATTGCGGCAGTGCTCATGATATCGTTCATCTTCTCCTCTATTTTTTCCATAATAGCAATAAGAATGACTAGGATGGAAACTATAATGGGCATAACGAACCTAGTAAACCTTCCGCTGATGTTTGCAAGTTATGCCCTCTTCCCTCCAGATCTGATGGTATCATGGCTCAGCACAGTTGCAAAGTACAACCCCGTTTCCTGGTCAGCTGAATCTATAAGGCTACTGATAATATATGGAAACCTCACGGGATCGCAGATGTCAACGTTCGTATCATACATGCTCTATTTGTTCATCCTTACAGTTGTAATGATTCTACTGGTCTACTTTGTTTCAGAGAATGGAATAAAGGAGTGATCTTTATTTTTTCTCAATTTTAAAGTAAAGGAAGGGGGATGAAAAGCTATGGCTGATATCACAAAATTAATCACAATGTGAGCATAAGGTGTAACCAATGGACGTCAAGGGTAAAGTTGATCAGGGCATAGTGAGCATTGAGAAGGATAACAGGATAGTCTTCACGCTTGATCTTTCCGGGAGGTTCATCTTCTACACGGACGGCAATGCCACATACAGAAGGTCGCTGGAGAACAAATTTCTCAGGATAAAGCATATCGCCAGCAGGAGGATAGTGGAACAGCTATCAGAGGATGAGAGCCGTGAAATCGCTGAGGCAGCTTACTCGTTTCTCCGGTCAACATACGATGATCTACCACAGGATCTGAAGGATTCTGTGTCCGAGGCCCTTGGCATGAACTATGATAAACTGTCCATGGATGCAGCGAAGATCAGGGATATCTATGGCGGTGAGGTTCCTATAGTCCCCCCAGATCAATATTTTCCGGTGTATGTGCAAGCAGAGAGCGGCTGTTCATGGAACAGATGCACATTCTGCCGGCTTTACAAGGACAGAACCTATGGAGTAAGAACTCTTGAAGATTTTGCGATCCATCTTCATAAGATCAAGGACTTCTTTGGAAAAGGCCTTTCTGCAAGGAAAAGCGTCTTTATTGGAGACGCAAACGCCGTAAACATAGATCAGAAACTCCTTCTGCAGATGCTTGATATGGTCATGGAAGAATTTAATCTTCCCATATTCTCCTTTGTAGATGCGATCACCACGCAGAAGCGAAAGAGTGAGATGCAGTTCCAGGAGATGCACGATCACGGGCTAAAGAGGGTCTACATCGGCCTTGAATCCGGAGATCCAAACGTTCTCAGGATATTCAACAAACTCATGAATGTCTCCGAGGCGATAAACCTGGTGAACAAGATCAAAGGATCCGGAATCAACGTAGGTATAATTCTGATGGCAGGTGCAGGGGGAAAGAAATACTACAAAGGGCATGTCGAGAATACTGCTTCAGTTATCTCACAGATGGATCTTGGGAAGGGGGATATCATATACATTTCGCCCATGTACGAGTACGAGGATACGGAATATTACTCTATGACAAAGGATCTTGGCATACTCGGCGCTGAGGAAAAGGAAAAGCAGATACAGGAACTCAAAGCCAGGATCAGGGAGGAATTTCAAGACTTCAATGGAAGGGCATTGGAGGCTCCGATCGCACCCTACGATCTCATGGAGGCAGTATATTGAACGAGAACAGGATCAGATCGGTAACTGAAGAGGACTACCTAAAGATAATACAGGAACTGGTTTTATACAAAGGTTATGCAACTCTTGCCGATATATCAAGAAGCCTGAATGTGAAAAGGCAAAGTGTGAGGGATGAAATAAATCATCTGATATCTTTGAGCATGGCGGAGAAGATTGAAAGAGGAAAATACAGGCTGACGCCAAGTGGAGACAGGGAAGCAAACAGATTTCTGAGAAAACACAGAACGGCCGAAATTCTCCTTTCAAGGTGCATAGGCATACCATGGGAACGTGTTGACGAAGAGGCCATGGGCATCGAGCACGGGATGACGGAGGAGATCATTCAGAGAACAATAGAGAGATTTGGCGTTGACCGCTGCCCACACGGAAATCCGATACCGGATCCGGAGGGAAATGTCGAGCCGGTGGCTGATGTGAGGATAACGTCACTTCTACCAGATTCAACCGCCAGGATAAGCAGGATAGTCTATGAAACGGATGACATTTTGCATTTTCTTGCGTTAAATGGCCTTATCCCCGGTAAAGATATAAAAATAGAATCGGTAAAGGATACTGTTAGAGTGCTGGTTGATGGAAGATCCATAGAAATTCCAACTGATATAGCCATGGCCATAATGGTTACTGTTGATGATCGATGAAATACCTGTTGTTTGCTGACGGGCTTTTGGCCATTGCAAATACCCACAAAATGAAATATCCAACTGGCTATTTTAACACCTTTCTAATCGTTTTCAGTATGCCTTAATATTGGAAAATCTATTTGGCGCATCAGAATCCAAGCAGAACGCCCCGCAATATAACGATAGATCCATCCTTGAAAACCTCAGCAAAGGTGAATGGCACGATCTGAATTTAAGCTGTTTATCAGCGTGTAAGCCACCTGTCCTGCTTGTAGAACGTGAATAATGCGTATATAGTGGACACGAACATCATGAGTAGGCCGATTGAACCGTATGCGAAAACTTTGGCCTTCTCACCCTTCATGGTTGTCGAGATGGACACTCCGAATATGACCGCTGATGCGCTCGTCAGAAAATCTACGAAGGATCTCGCAACGAATAGCAAAGGCACCCTATGATCACGTACAATCCTGTGTATTAAATATGGATCGGCCCTCATAGAGGGTATCACACCGTAGAATAGAATGTGTATGTGTGGAAGAACGTAAATGAGCGTCATTATCCCTATTACCGCAGTGAATATGGGAAGCAGGTACATGTATATCAAATTGAATGTATATAATGGACCGGCTTTTCTGGCGGATCCGCTTGCAATATCCTTAAAAAAGTATGTCCAGCCGACTCTTCCCCATCTGATCTGCTGCTTGAAGAATTTCTTAAAACTGCTGTACTGGTACGTTCTGGCATAGACATCATAATCCTTCACAGCCCTGTATCCAGACCTTATTATGTACGAGGTCAGCTGCCTGTCGTCCCCAAGGACGCTCTTCTTTCCCATAACGGTGTTATCCTGGAATTCTCTGGAGGTCAGAAAGGGCATGACGAGATTTGTCCTGTAAAGTGCGCAGCGGCCATCTAAGACCATAACAGAGCTCTTTCTGGACATTGACTTGAATATGACCTCTCTGACGCGTTCCACAAACTCGGATGTATAAGAGACTGGATGGCCGTTCCTGAAGATGCTTATGTTTGTGCCAACCCCTCCAACATCCTCTTCTAGATATTTGATCATATCCTCAACTGCGCCGTGATCCAGGACTGTGTCGCTATCCAGAAACATGACGAGCGGTGTCTTGACTATTTTCATTGAATATGAAAGTATCCCCCTCTTTCCCCTGTGTGGACTAACCCTGATGAAGGCGCATCCGTGTTTCTCAGCTATGGATTTGTAGGGCTCATCACAGTCATCTCCCAATACATAGACCTGCGATCCCTGCTGTGAAGCTGAGGCAACCGATTCTTCGAAAACGATCGGATCTTCCTTATAAACGGGCATGACTATGGTCACGTCCTTAGCTGTGAAGTCATCCCCACTTTTATCGTTGTGTTTTCTTCTATATTTCATAGAATTATAACTATTGACTATGTAATAGAACGAAGAAATCAAACCAAATACCAATGTAACGATCTCGAGTAATCTTATCGTAATATCGTTATCGTTCTCACGGATAAAAAGATAACTGCGAAAAATATTAACCCTTGGTTCATTGCCAGCTAAGCATTGTTATCGTTGGACCATATGGCCATTCTCATGAGAGAAACGAACTTCATTATTCAGACATATTGTGGCAAATTTAGATCTTTCTTCATACATTCTAGGCGAAACTGCATGCGCTCTAACCGAATGATAAACTTTAAAGCGACACATAATAGGATAAATACAATAGATCCATGGCGTCAAGATCGAGGGGGCTTGTCAGCGAAATTACCATCCTATTCGAGACAAGACTGAATCTGTAACTTCCAACCGAGATGTTCCCAGATATTGGACCCATACCCGATTCAACCATGATGTATTTTTCGAGCGAATCCGCGAAAGGACCATTTATGGTGTAGTTCAAATCGAGAAGTTTAATAGATCTGACGGTTGCGGCTGTTCCATTGATATTCGTGGCCCCATTCACCGCAAAGATGCTTGACGTTTTTGTCAGTACTGTACCAGAGACGTAGAGAGAAGAGGATGAAGATTCTGAAAAATTTTCACCGTTCATGCGCGCCAGTGACGCTGAAAAAGATGTGTTTGAAATGTGAATATAAAGTGGCCCATAAAATACAGAACCGTCGGTCAAGAAGCTGCCGTAGTCGTTTATCGCGATCTGTGATAGAAAGCTGGATGAAGGATATGCGGAGATAAGTCCGGCCTGCGTGTAGTCTATCGTGTAATTCTCTGACATGTTCTTTCCCGCAGTGCTGTAGATAATCATGAATTTCATGCTTAACGCACCGTAACTAATATTGACGAAGGAAAGGTATGTATCGAACGTATTACCGAAGCCACCGGAAATCCCAGCAGGAAAGCTCTGAACAAAGTTGTATCCCTGCATTAATTTTGCCGAGAGCTCGCTTTCGGCTGAAATTGAGTTTTGGTAGAAATCCTGCTGGGATCTCTGCTCCTGCAGTGGAACATACCAGGATGCATAGGCCGTCAGCAGAGTAACAACTATTACGAATATGAGCACTGTACCTATTATCTCTGCTACAGCGTCATCCTTCTGCTTCACGGATATTCAACAAATAACTATTGATAACTGTTTCCACGATTGAATCCCCTTTCTTCGCTCCGACAAACCAGGTAAGCAAATCATCCGGAATTCAGATCGAACAATCCGACATCATAACATAATGAATATTTATTCCTGCTTTTCATTAGGTATTTCCATTGATATTGCTGACCTATTTAATTGGAATATTGATCGGCCTATCGTTAACCGCACCGCCCGGCCCTGTGAATTCGGTTATTTCAACCGAAAGCATGAAGTCCAAAGCGCACGGCGTCAGCGTAGGCGCCGGCGCCATGACGGCGGATCTTGTATTCTTCGTCATAGTATTTAGGTTCGGTGCATTCATACCGGTTTTAGCGTTGCATGCGCTTTATCTCGCAGGTGCAGTGCTCCTCCTCTATATATCATACTCCGTGCTCAAATCAAAGATTTCTCGCAGGACAAGAAAAGGCAACTATCTTGTCGGTTTAACCATGGGCATAACGAATCCCTTCCAAATACTCTGGTGGATGACTGTTGGCCTGTTCTTCATCAGATATTTTCATATCGCCTCCATAGCAGGCCTGTTCACTGGGATAATCATATGGATCCTATCTTTCCCATTTGTTATGAACAAGTATGCCCGCAGGTTTGAGAGATACGTCAAGATCTTCTCATTCGCAGTGCTGTTTTCATTTGCTATTTATCTTCTATACTCCGGCGTCGTATATTTCCTTCGCTGAAAATGTACGTATATACCGAGCAGACTCAGATTTAAATCCTCGTGTAGTATGTTATGCTATGAAGATACTTGTGGCCTTTGATGGATCCGATGGGGCGCAGAAGGCTCTCGGCTTTGCCATAAATTTTAGCAAGGACTGTGAGAGGATGATTGTTCTTTACGTT
The DNA here is from genome assembly GCF_000195915.1 of Thermoplasma acidophilum DSM 1728. Lineage (GTDB taxonomy): Archaea > Thermoplasmatota > Thermoplasmata > Thermoplasmatales > Thermoplasmataceae > Thermoplasma > Thermoplasma acidophilum. Next base: position 941,849 of record NC_002578.1, read on the forward strand.
TCCAGAGATATCATCTCTGAAAGCGGTCGGCTTACATACATTCCTGACACAGCCCTAGAGCGCAGGGATAGCGAAGATGAAGCCATTCTGGCCAGGGCCAGAAGTATCCTCGCGTCTTCAAACATACCATTTGAAATCATTAAAAAGAACTCAGACGGTGTTGATGTTTCAAAGGTAATAGCGGATACGGCCAAGGAGCTAGAATGCAACATGATCATAACGGGCACGAGAAAGCTCAGAGGCCTATCCAAATATCTGCTTGGTTCAGTCAGTGCCGGTATAATTGCAATATCCAATGTGCCGGTTATCGTCGTTCCACCCTGAAATTTTTGAAAAATATGAGCGTATGAACCATCAAATCCGAAATACGCTCGTTCCTGCTGTTCAACATACTCTGTATGATCTGGAAAATTAAAACCATAGAATTCTGACATACTCTCCTCGCTAAGGATCGGAGATTTTTGTTAGTTCTTTTGTAATTTTTGTTATCATTTTGAAATTAACCTATAAAGCAGACTAAATATTTTCCTGCTTCGTCATAATTAATTGCAAGCTGAACCCATATAATTCAGCTTCCGCATGAAATCTTTATATTTAGCAGATTGATATTAGATTAATGTCAGGCAATTCTGATTCTAAGCTGAAGGCTAATTCTGTGGGTTTTATGCCTCTTCTCGGACAGGCAATAGCAATGATATCGCCACTGGGTGCTGTTGCGGCAACAATGACCGGATCGGCATCTATTGCGCTCGGATCTCTTCCACTTGCCTATCTTATAGCAATATTTGCCGTACTATTCTGGATAAATACACCATATCAGTATTCCAGGAAGATAGCATCAGCCGGTGGATTCTACACTTACAATACTGAAGGAGCTGGCCCATACTATGGGTCCGTTTCTGGATATATACTATTCTTCTCTTATTATATGACATATACTAACGCAATTCTCTTCATTACCGGCGTATTCATACCTGGTCTTTTCAGTATATTTTTCGGCATAACGCTAAATGCGTATATCTGGATACCGACGCTCATAGTGTTCGGCCTGATCATACTTTTGCCAGCGTACCTTGGTATTGAAGGATCAACCAAATACAGCTTTGCGTCCTCGATAATACAGATCATGCTTCTTGTCATACTATCCATCGCCATAATCATAATCAAGGGCCCTGCAAACACACTTGCGCCATTCACGCCAAAGCCTGCGGGCGGATTCGGCCCTGTCTTCGTTGGCATGATACTTGCAATATTCTCGATGTCCGGATCTTCAGCCGTAGTTTCTCTGGGTGAAGAGGCCAAGCAGCCGAAGAAGAACATAAGGAATGCGCTGCTAATAAGCTTCCTCATAACCGGCGTTGTATTCGTGCTGACATCCTATGCACTGACGATCGGCTGGGGCATAAACAACATGTCGACCTTTGCAGAAAGTGGTACAAGCCTCGCCTATGGCAACGGCGTTCCCGGCATAATCGTAGCGCTGAAATACCTCGGCATGCCCATGGCGATAGCCATGATGATCTTTGCAGTGAATAGCTTATACACAGGCTCGCTCGCACCACTGAACAGCGCCGGCAGGATGCTGTATGCAATGGCCAGGGATGGCATCGCACCGAAAATATTCAGCAGGGTACACGGAAAGAGAAAGACTCCGCATATTGCATTGATATTCATAGCTGTTTCAGGTATGGCCGTATCGCTGATAGCAGGGCTTATAATGGGGCCGTTCATGGGCTTCCTTTATCTGGTGACGGCATCAGCCGTTGCACTGTTCATTGGCCACATAATGACAGATATATCGCTACCAATAGCGTTCAGGAAGTTTAGGGAATTCAGCATAGCCAAGCATGCAATACTTCCTGGCATATCCATTGTGCTCCTTCTCATAGGTATATACTACAGCTTCTTCCCACCATCATACCCAACCAACATAGCCATAATCTCTGCGGTGGTCTTCATGATAGTTGTGACCATCGCCCTCAACATATACCTGAAGAGGAAGGGCATAACGGAGAATATGATCGCAGAAACTTCACCGTCAACCAATTAGACAACAATTTTTTTATAAATTAAACATTCCTTTTTTATGGCTGATTATGAAAAGCAGAAGATGAATGCCGCAATCAAGGCTGCTGAATATGTCCGCAGCGGCATGATCGTTGGGCTTGGAACTGGCACCACCTCGTACTATCTGATAAATGAAATAGGAAGGCGTGTCAGGGAAGAGGGACTGAAAATACGTGCAGTATGCACCTCCAGAAGGACCGAGGATCTTGCGAAACAGAACGGCATCGAGGTCATTCAGGGCACGAAGGATCAGATAGATCTAACCATAGATGGCGCGGATCAGGTAGGCATGTACGGAACGCTCATCAAGGGCGGAGGCGGTGCACTTCTTCGGGAAAAGATAGTTGCCTACAACAGCAAGGAAATGTACGTTATCGTGGACAGCAGGAAGATAGAAGCTGCTCACTTTGGAAGCTTTCCGCTGCCCGTTGAAATAGTGCCCTTTATGCATATGAGAACCCTTGAGAATCTCAGAGGGATATGCACACAGACAGATCTGAGGATGAACGAGAAAGGCGAACCTTTCGTTACGGACAATGGAAATTACATTGCAGACATGCACATGGGAATGATCGACGATCCCATCAATCTTGAAAGATCTCTCAAGTCAATACCTGGTGTGGTTGAGGTTGGCTTGTTCAACGGTATAGCGAAGAGGATCTTTGAAGGCACAGACGAAGGCTGCAACATATACAGTATAACGAACAGCGGTATCAAAAAAGAGGAGGTCTATTTTGACCCCTGATCCATCCTCATCTGGCAAGATCTATCTTTATCCTCACGGGCTCGCCGTTTATCTCCCAGAGCTTCATGCCTTCCACTTTGTCCGTGATTATGCTGTCGCTCTGCGTTTCATTTTTAATGTATTCTGCGTGCTTATTGAGTGCTTCAAGGAAGTCATCAGACAGATCGAGATGCGTGATTATCCTGTCCGTATAGTTCAGGTTCATCTCCTTCCTCATGACCTGTATCCTCCTGACGAGCTCCCTTGCCAGGCCCTCTAGATAGCCGTCACGATCTATGTTCTTGTTTATGAAAACATCTATGCCATATTTTTCAGTTTGCGAATAGGCGTAATTCGGATCCGGCACCCTGCTTATCTCAACCATGTCCGGATCTAGCCGAACTCCATCGATCTCCACGAAGCCCTTCTCTGATATCTGTCTCTGCACTTCAAGGCCGTCCATGGATCTTATCTTATGCCGAACCGCATTGACCCTGGATCTCAGCACCGGCGCTGCCCTGTCCATCCTGAGGTCTGCCGATAGTCTTATCGGTTCCTGATCCCTTTCTATAAGTTTGATATCCTTAGCGTTTAATTCTGATTTTACAACATCGATTATCGATTCCTCCATATCTCCGGCTATGAGTATCTCCCTGAGAGGCTGCCTGCCCTTTATGGAGTTCTCCTGCCTGAGTCTGCGCACAGTTTCGATGACCGAATATGCACGATCCATCTCACTTTCTAGCTTCTCGTCCATCAGTGTGGAATCGAATTCAGGGAACGCCTCCAAATGAACGCTCTCCTTATCGCCACCGAGATTCAGATAGATGAAGTCCGAGAAAAATGGCGTTATGGGAGCCATAACTTCTGAAAAGGCCTTCAATGCATAGTACAGCGTGGAATAGGCGCTCAACTTATCATCATCGAAGCCTTCAGCCCAGAAACGCCTTCTGGAGAGGCGCAGGTAGAAATTGGAAAGATCATCCACGAACTCCATTGATGCCCTGACAACCTCGTGGAAATCAAGCGATTCGTAGGCATCCCTCGAAGATCTTACAAAGCTGTTGACTTTAGATACCATGTAGCGATCCAGCGCATTCCCTGAAAGCTGCAGGCCATTCCACTGGAAATTATCGATGTTGGCATTGTAGGCAAAGAACGAATATACGTTGAGAACTGTCATCAGCGTCTTCCTCGACACCTCATCTATGACTTTCTTATCCAGGTTCTTAGATTTCCATGGGGCACCGTATAGGAAGAAAAGGCGAAGGGAATCTGGTGGAACTTCGTTGAGAAAATCGAGTGCGTAAACCGAATTTCCCTTGCTCTTGCTCATCTTCCTGCCCTGCGCATCCAGTATGAAGTTTATTGACAGTGCGCTCTCATAGGCATTCTTGTTAAACATTATTGTAGCTATAACGTGCAGAACGTAGAACCATCCCCTGGTCTGGTCTATGGCCTCTGTTATGAAGGAAACTGGGACATCCGTTTCCGGATCAAAATTCTTCTCGAAGGGATAGTGAGAAGCCGCATAGGTTGCGCTTCCAGAGTCGAACCAAGTATCTATAACGTATGGTTCCCTTGACATCTCCTCGCCGCAGGTGGGGCATTTGAACCTGACCTCGTCTATATACGGCCTATGAAGGTCCTCTGGCACTTTGCCACCTAGATCCTCTATCTCCTTCCTGCTCCCGACGAATACTAGATGGCCATTCTTGCATCTCCATGCTGGCAGCGGTGTTCCCCAGAACCTGTCCCTGCTGAGGTTCCAGTCCTTGGCCTCGCCGAGGAAGTTGCCGAACCTTCCATGTTTCAGATAATCCGGCTTCCAGTTTATCCTCTCGTTGTACTCTACGAGCTTGTCCCTTATCCTTGAAACGGCTATGAACCATGCATCCAAGGGGTAGTAGAGGAGAGGCGTATCGCATCTGTAGCAGAATGGATAGCTGTGCTCGTACTTTTCACTCTTCAGCAGCATCTGGTTCTTCTTCAAATACACGATTATATCCTCATTGGCGTCCCTTACGAATTTACCGTTCCACGGTATCCTCGGATCGGCGAATCTTCCATTTTTATCTACTGGATTGAGTATTTCTACGCCCTCCTCCTTTCCGATCTGATAATCGTCGGCACCGAAGGCAGGTGCTGCATGCACTATGCCTGAACCATCTTCGGATGTAACGAAGGAGCCGGCAACCACCTTCAGGGATCCGGATGGCGGATCGAGGAATGGCATCAGCTGCAGGTATCTCTTTCCAACGAGATCCCTGCCATGCATCCTTCGTATTTCCCGGTATTCCTTGAATATGTATCCTGCCCTTGAACTTGCAACATAATACCTGGAACCCTGCGCCTCAACCAGCGAGTATTCCATATCGGGATTTACCACCAGGAATTCATTGGAAGGGAGAGTCCATGGCGTGGTGGTCCACGCAACAAAGTAGGTGTTCTCCTCATCCGCAGATTTGAAACGCACATAGACGGATGGATCTTTTACGTCCTTGTAACCCTGGGCAACCTCATGCGAGCTCAGGCTTGTTTCGCATCTTGGGCAGTATGGGACAACCGTGTAGTCCTTGTAGAGCAGGCCGCTGTTGTACATGGTCTTCAGGGCGAACCACTCGCTCTCCATGTAATCGTTCCTCAGCGTTATGTAATCCCCGTTGTGATCTATGGAAAAGCCTATGAGATCATCGACCTGCTTCCATTCGTCTATGTATCTGAATATGCTTTCCCTGCAGTATTGATTGAACTTCTCCACACCGAAATTTACGATCTCGGATTTTGTGTGAAAGCCAAAGTGCTTTTCAGCTTCAAGCTCAACCGGCAGCCCATGACAATCCCATCCGCCAACCCTCCTGTAGATCTTGTGGTCCGTCATCGTGTTGTAACGCAGCACTATATCCTTTATCGTCCTCGTCATCGCATGGCCTATATGCGGCCTTCCATTGGCGGTTGGGGGGCCTTCCAGAAAAACGAATTTCTTGCTGCCACCCTTTGACAGTATCTTTTCAAGGATATTTTTATCCTTCCAGTACTTCAATATCTCAGAATCGATCTCTCTCAGCGTCATTCCAGGATCAATCTGTCTAAATCTTAAGGACTGCATTCTTTACCTTAATAGACAAGCTTATATATGCTTTTACCGATTGGCCCGGCCTTTCACCGTATGCCGGATAGCATAGGCAGTCAAAAAACCATGATCCCGATACCTGATCCTTTCGCTGATCGATCATAGGAAAAAATTTGTAAAGGTTCTCACAATGATTGTGGGATGAGGTTTCTCGCCTACTTTGGACATCTCAACATAGACGTTCTCATATCGGTAGATTCAATTCCGCGTGAAGGATCTGTTAATGTTAAGGATCTCAGGCCACGCTTCGGCGGTACCGCTGGAAACTTTGCCATTGTTGCACAGAAGTTCCGGATTCCATTCGACTTGTACTCGGCTGTGGGAATGAAGACGCACAGGGAATACCTGGCCATGATCGAGAGCATGGGCATAAATACGGGCCACGTGGAGAAGTTCGAAGATGAGAGCGGCCCGATATGCTATATTGCCACTGACGGAAAGAAGCAGGTCTCCTTTATGCATCAAGGGGCAATGGAAAAATGGAAACCGCAGTTAGCGGATGAATACGAGTATGTTCATTTCAGCACCGGACCCAATTATCTGGATATGGCCAAGAGCATCAGATCGAAAATAATATTCGATCCTTCGCAGGAGATACACAAATATTCCAAAGACGAACTAAAGAAATTCCATGAAATTTCGTACATGTCCATATTCAACGATCACGAGTACCGCGTATTCAGAGAAATGACTGGCCTGAGCTCTCCAAAGGTTACGACGATCGTAACCAATGGAGAAAGAGGATCTTCACTGTTCATGGATGGGAAAAAATATGATTTTCCTGCCATCCCATCCAGTGGTGATACGGTTGGTGCCGGGGACTCCTTCCGAGCAGGCCTTTATCTGGCCCTCTACAACCGCAGGAGCATAGAAAAGGGCATGATCTACGGCACAATAATAGCACACCACGTTATAGATGATGGAATCGAAAACTTTTCGCTCAATATGGAAGATCTGGAAAGAGAAACCGAGAATTACAGACGCATGTTCACAAAGAGATCCTGATCAGGGCAGTTGGAACTCAAATTATGGCCCAGATCAGGAAAACAATTTTATCGATATTAGCGTTCAACGAAGGATGATATACGAGTTTGAGGGCAGGATACCGGAGATAGATCCGAGCGCCTATGTGAGCGAAAGCGCTACGGTTATAGGCAAGGTGAAGATCGGAAAAGAGGTCTGGATAGGCCCGGGAGCAGTGCTTCGCGGTGATTACGGCGAGATAGAGGTGGGTGATTACTCTGCCATCGAGGACAACTGCGTCATACATGCCAGGCCTGGAGAGAAGACAACCATTGGGCAGCATGTCACCATCGGGCATCTTTCGGTGATACACACGGGCAGAATAAGGGACTGGGCCGTTATAGGCATGGGTTCAACCGTTTCTGACTTCGCCGTTGTGGGTGTATGGGCAGCCATAGGTGAAGGGGCTGTAGTCAAAAACAGGCAGGAAATACCTGATGAGGCCGTTGCGGTCGGTGTACCCGCAAAGGTAATAGGGAAAATAGATGATGATTACAAGAAGCTATGGACGGACTACAAGCACAATTACAACACGTTCAGCTCAAGATACAAAACGAATCTGAAACCAATTAATAGATGATTGAGTAAAAAATCGACAAGTTTTATTATAAATATTTAATAGGTACGCATGGAACTACCTATAGAAGAAATAAAAGTAAGAAAGGTCCTTGATTCAAGGGGAAATTTTACCGTGGAGGCCGACGTCACGGTTCCGAATGGTTTTGGAAGGACCTCTGCGCCAGCTGGAGCGAGTACAGGGGAAACAGAAGTTATAGCCTTTTCCAAATCCGGAATCGACGCATCGATACAGTTCTTCGAATCTAAGGTGAAGAGATCACTTATAGGATTCAACGCACTGGATCAGAGCGGCTTCGACAAGCTTCTCACCGATATAGACGGATCGGGCAACTTCTCCAATCTCGGAGGAAATCTAGCAACCGCCTTATCCATGTCAGTAGCCAAGGCAGCAGCACAGAGCCTTGGAATACCACTTTACAGATACGTCGGAGGAATCAGATCAACCATACCCAGGCCGATGGGCAACGTCATAGGCGGCGGAAAGCATGCAAGAAATGGCACATCGATACAGGAATTTCTCGTATCCGCTCAGGGCAGCACATTCCTTGAGTCAGCGTACATAAACGTGCTAGTGCACAGGCGCATCGGCGACATGCTTTCCGACAAATTCAAAGACATAAGCATAGGCGTCGGCGACGAGAGGACATGGAGCGTTAACCTCAGCGATGAGGAGGCTTTCGAGATACTGAACGAGGCGGTCAAGGAGATTTCGTCCGAGAAGAAGGTTAAGATATACACAGGTGTTGACTTTGCAGCAGATTCCCTGTACGAGAATGGAAAATACGTGTACAAACACACAACGAAGAGCAGGGATGAACAGATAGATTATGCCATATCGATATCGAAAGACTTCGGTGTCTACTATATCGAGGATCCCATGTACGATACTGATTTCGACGGCTTCGCGGAGATAACGGCAAGAATAGGGGATAGGAGCCTCATCGTGGGCGACGATCTGTATACAACAAATCCGGACAGGATAAGAAAGGGTGTGGAGAAGAAATCCACCAACGCTGTGCTCATAAAGGTGAACCAGATCGGTACTCTAAGCGCAGCCAGGGAAGCCGTGGCCGTTGCCACATTTGCCGGAATGAAAAATATAGTGAGCCACAGATCTGGAGAAACCACCGATGATTTCCTCGCGCACCTTTCAGTGGCCTTCGGATCCACGTTCGTCAAGACTGGAGTGATAGGCGGAGAACGTGTTGCAAAGCTGAACGAGATAGCGAGGATAGAAGAATGCTTAACATCATAGGAGTTGGACTTCGAGGGACTGGCAGTATAACATTTGATGAATTCGATGCGCTGCGCACCAGTGATTTCGTGTACGCCGATATGTACACGTCCATAGGGCAGCCCGGGCTAATAAGAAAGATCAGCGCCATGATCGACAGGGACATCTTACCGCTCACAAGGGATGAGATAGAGAATGGATCGATACTTCCACAGGCTGCATCGAAAAATGTAAGCCTTATCGTTGTAGGCGATCCATTGATGGCCACCACGCACAACGAACTCAGGTACGAGGCCATGAACCAGGGGATTGGCGTTCGGATCTTCGAGAATGCGTCCATACTGAATGCCGCAATAGGAAAGGCAGGCCTCATGGTTTACAAGGTTGCGCCTCCCGTCTCCCTGCCCAGGATATCCGAGAAATTTTTCCCGCTCAGTGTCATAGACAAGATAAAGAGGAACGCTGACCTCGGATTACATACACCCGTGCTCATAGATCTTGAAGATCAGGAAAACATACCTCTGCACGATGCGCTTGCATCGCTCTTGGAGATGGAGAGAAGAAGGGAATACAGCGGAATCATCAGAGAAATATGCGTACTCTCCCGCATTTCCTTCCCAGATGAGAAGATACTGTTCGGAAGGATCGAGGACATGATGCAGCAGGAAGTCAACTCGCCCTACATGATGTTTATACTATCGAAACTCGACGACAACGAGAGGAGGTTTCTGTCTCTATTTTCCGAATCCGTTTCCAAAGTAAGCGATGCCAGATCCTGAATTTTTTCAAATATATGAAAATGTTTATGGCAAAAAATTTAACTTATAAAGTTATAACTCAGTATGGTCTACAGAAAGGTAACAATTTCGACAAAGGTTTTTGAAAACACGAACGCCATCGTCGCATGGGTTTCGGGAAGGCCGGTTCTTCTATCCAAGTATGAAGGGAAGTACTATGCAATGGATGCCGTCTGCGGCCACATGGGCTGCGCAATTCTCGATAAAGTTGAAGGTAAGGAGGCCGTCTGCCCTGCACACAGGGCAAGATACGATGTAACAACCGGCAAGAAGACTGCGGATGCCGTCATAAGGCCTGAGGTAAAATGCGAATACAACGAAGCCAGTGACACGCTAAAAGTGTACCCAGTGCGTGAAAACAATGGGTTTTTAGAGGTTGATATGCCGTGATCTCTTCACGTGCATGACCCTGCGTATGTTAATAACCAATGAAACGATCTTTATCTCATGTACTCTAAGATGGAGGGCAACTTCATAGTCGCCCGCTTCGATAAGAATACATCCTTTTTTGAAGACCTGGAAGAGGTATGCAACAAGCACGGCGTCAAAGCAGGAACAGTTGTATGGGCAATCGGCATGCTCAAGGATTTTGAAGTTGGATACTGGAACGGACAGGACTACGAGAAAGAGACGTTCAGGGAGCGCCTTGAGATAGTGTCACTTCACGGCACCATAGCGGAGAACGATCCAAAGTACCACATACATGCATCAGGAGCAAGATCTAACCACATGATAGTCGGAGGCCATCTGTTCTCTGCCACGGTTGATCCGCTAATAGAGATACAGATAATGAAGATCGAAGGGCCAAAGATGACCAGGGTTCAGGACCCATCAGATAAACTTTTCAAGCTCAAAATAGAATGAATGAAAAATTATTTTCAATATTTTGAGATCTGTGTCATCTCCGGCCTGTTCCTAGCTATGCTGGATCTGGCTGCAGCCAGCCTAGCCACCGGTATCCTGTGGGGCGAGGCAGACACATAATCCAGACCGATCTCGTCGCAGAACTCTATCGTATCGGGATCTCCGCCCTGTTCGCCGCAGATTCCGACCTCGAGATCAGGCTTTGCCCTCTTGCCCCTCTCTACGGCCATCTTCATTAGTTCGCCAACTCCATCCCTGTCAACGGATGAGAACGGATCACTTTCCAGAATGCCGTTTTCAAGGTAGAAGAACATGAACTTGCCTTCAGCGTCGTCCCTGCTGTATCCAAACGTCATCTGAGTGAGATCGTTCGTTCCGAATGAGAAGAAGTCGGCATACTGTGCTATCTTATCTGCAGTAACACATGCCCTCGGTATCTCTATCATTGTCCCAAACTTGTACTTGACCTTCTCGTGATTCCTCACGGACTTTGCGGTCTCCTCGAGCCTTGCCCTGATCTTCCTGAGTTCGTTGTGGTGCCCGACAAGAGGTATCATTATCTCGGGATATATTTCACGGCCTTCCTCTATGACCTTTGCAGCTGCTTCGATTATAGCCCTGACCTGCATATCGTATATTTCTGGATAAACAAGTCCAACACGGCATCCTCTAAAGCCCAGCATGGGATTGAACTCCTCCAGATCCCTGACCGTTTTGAGAAGCTTTTCAAGGTATGGCAGATCCTCGATTTTTCCCTTTCCGTTATTTACGTCGTATATCTGCCTTATGATGTCCTCCTTGTTGGGAAGGAATTCGTGAAGTGGTGGATCCAGAAGCCTTATTATAACAGGATAACCCTCCATGGTGCGGAAGAATTCGACGAAATCGTGTATCTGCATCGGTAACAACTGATCAAGGTATTTCTTTCGATCTTCAGGCGTCTCGCTCATTATCATCGATCGCATAATCCCTATCCTGTCGTTGCCAAGGAACATTCTCTCCGTCCTTGCGAGGCCTATGCCCTCTGCACCATTCTCGCGCGCGATCTTGGCCTCTTCCGGCGTGTTTGCATTTGCCCTCACACCCAGCCTCCTGTACTTATCAGCGATCTCCAGAAGCCTCTTCGAATAATCGTCAACTGTGGGTTTCTCTACGGGCAACTCGCCCTCGTAGAAATAGCCAGATGTGCCGTCTATGGTCACCACATCGCCTTCTCTGAGCTTCTTTCCGCCAATGGTCAGCGTCTTCTCATTGGCATTCACCGACATGGATTCCACGCCCACCACGGCTGGCTTTCCCATTGCTCTGGCCACAACCGCAGCATGCGATGTCATGCCGCCCTTCTGCGTCAGGAATCCCTCACACACAGCCATCCCACGCACATCGTCGGCCGTGGTTTCAGGTCTGACGAGGATCATCTTCTTCGATTTCCCAATCTCAAGGGCACGCTCGGAAGAGAATACGATCATGCCAGAGGCTGCACCTGGAGATGCTGCAAGCCCCTTTCCGAGCGGAATTTCCCTACCCGTGGTCTTTACCTGCGGATGCATAGTCCTGTCGAACGTCGCCGGCGTAATCCGCATCAGGGCTTCCTCTTCCGATATGATCCCTTCATCCACCATATCAATGGCGATCCTGATGGCTGCCTTTGCACTCCTTTTCCCAGTCCTTGTCTGCAGCAGGTAGAGTTTTCCTCGCTCCACTGTGAACTCTATATCCTGCATATCCCTGTAGTGGTGTTCCAGGATGTCGCACGTCTTCATCAGATCCGCATAGACCTGCGGCATCTCGTTCTGCATGTCATCGATGTACTTCGGCGTCCTTATGCCTGCAACGACATCCTCGCCCTGGGCGTTGGTAAGGTACTCGGCAAATACCTTCTTCTCTCCCGTGTTTGGATCTCTTGTAAAGGCCACACCAGTAGCTGAATCGTCGCCCATGTTCCCAAAGACCATTGCGACTATGCTCACAGCCGTGCCCATATCATCCGGTATTCCATTCATCTTTCTGTAGGCAACAGCGCGCTTGCTGTTCCACGAGTTGAAAACCGATTTTATGGATTCAACCAGCTGCGTTTCTGGATCCTGAGGAAAGATCTTTCCATGCTTGCGGTATATTACGGTGTACTGATCGATGAGGCCCTGAAGGTCCTGTACAGTAAAGCGATCCTCATCATAGCCCCTCATCCTCTTGACTTCTTCTATCTTCTCCCTGAACTCCTCATGCGGAAGCCCATAGACTATCTCTCCAAACATCTGTATGAGTCTCCTGTAGGCATCCATGGCAAAGCGCCTGTTATCGGTCATGAATGCCAATCCTTCAACAGTGCTGTCGTTCAGGCCCACGTTCAGTACCGTGTCCATCATGCCAGGCATACTGACCGGTGCCCCTGATCTTACCGAAACCAGCAGCGGATTCTTTTCGTCGCCGAATACCCTGCCTACTTTATTTTCGAGATCGTGCAGTGCCTGCATGACCTGATCCATCATGCCTTCGGGGAAACCGCCATGTTTCAAGAAGGCGATGCATGCCTTCGTCGTTATGGTAAATCCTGGAGGTACATTCAGACCTATCTTTGTCATCTCAGCTAGGCCGGCTCCCTTCCCACCGAGGAGGTCAACCATTTCTTTTCCTCCTTCATCAAATCTATAGACAAACTTCTCTATTTGTGCCACGGCGTCCTATTGAATGATATAAAAAGTTTTTTGCGGAAAATTTTTTGTTTAATTTTTCTTCTATACGAAAATCATTATCAAAAAAACGTAATTCGAAATACACATACAAGCTTTATATAACATGTGAAATAAAGTTTATATATGGATAGACATTCAATAATGACAAGTTTTGGAAATCTTTCATATCTGGAACGGCCCGGCTCATATCCTCTTGTGTTTCTTCATGGCTTAGGCGGGTCTGGAAACAACTGGATCAGATTGGACAGATTTCTCGATGGAAGATTCAGGATGATCTGTTTCGATCTGCTTGGCCATGGAAGAAGCGATAAACCAAGGGTAGAATATACTGTGGAGGTTCAGGCCTCCGCAATCGTGGAAGCGCTTTCCAAACTTGGAGTAAACAGATTCACACTGGTTGGAAATTCGTATGGAGGATGGATTTCGCTATACATAGCTCTTAAGAAGAAAGTTCCAGATTATTTAGTGCTTGTTGACAGCGCCGGCCTAAATCCAACAATAGCAGAACTCGGCGATGAGAAGCTGAATGAATTCGTAAAGAAGGTCATGTCGGTAGAGGAGGGAAACGACGAGTACGTCATCAGAAATATATCCATAAACAACTCAAAAGAAGAGTGGAAGATAAAGGATGAAGATCTGAGATCAATAAAGACCAAAACGCTGATAATCTGGGGTACAGCAGACAACGTCCTCAGCATCGAGTATGGGAGGAAATTCCACGAACTGATACCGAATAGCCTGCTTTTTGAGATACCATATGCAAAGCACACGCCGCAGATAACGCATCCTCAGATCGTTGCTAGAATAATAAACGATAACGTCAGAATTTGACGTTTTCTACATTTTGGAATGAGTATATGCCCGGGTCCTCCCCATACCTCTTCTGGCGTCCTTCTTCGTAGTCTGCGGGATCCAGTAGAGCATCGAAGACGAGATCGTGAGAAATGGTCTTCCTTATCCTGAATCCATTTCCATCTCTATAGGGTGTCACGGCGATCGAATTCCCACCGAACGGATCGGACAGAGAATTTACGGAAATGACCGGAACGCGGTTCTCAAGCGATCTGGCTGATATATAGAGATGCCATTCTTCGACGAAATCAGAACGTATCAGCGATGGGTTTATGACGATGTTGCACCCTGATCTCATCAGTACCTTAACGTAGTACGGGAAGTCTATGTCATAGCAGATGGGCAATCCGATACTCAGGCCTCCGCCCGTAAATATCTTGACAGATGATCCTGATCTATATTTTCTGGGTTCGTCAGCATATAGCGATATCTTGTCCTGATAGCCGACCATCTTCCCGTAATGGAAAAGATAAGACCTGTTGTATAGCGAAGTGCCGTCGCGTATGCTGAAAGAACCTGGCACGAAAAATGGGATGTGGTCTTTATCGACGCCGTCCAATGCGCCGATCAGTTCCTCTTCCGTAAATTCACCAGTGACCCATTTTTCTGGAAACACCACGATATCCGATGAAATATTTGACAGTATGGACCGAACGGTATCAAGAGCCTCTGATTTCTCGGTTCTCCTTGCCTGAACTGCGGTTATTTTGAGTGTTCCTGCCTCCATGTACAGACCTCACAGCATGGTGGAAAGCTGCTTGAGCAGCTCCCTTGTCATTATTGGCTTCGGCGCATTTTCGATATCACGCGAACCACCGTTCCACACAAAGCGGTAGCTATTCTTCACCTTGCCGAACGGCCCATTCGCATATGTGTTCACAACGGCCATATCGACCTTATTGTTGAAATGCGACATGACGTCCTCATCGATGTCGTCGGTGAGGCGGAATGCAATAAGCCTGCCGTTGAATTTTCCTCTTATTTTGTATATGATCTTTTCCCTTGGATTCAGTGTGATCCTCAATGGCTGGTCGCTGCTGTATTTCTTCTGTGATCTCTCTGCTACTTTAAAGTCCGGAAGTGCGGCATTCACTATTACAGCGTCATATCCCTCTTCGATCTCATCCATCGTTTTCTTTTCAAAATCATCGATCGTATGGGCCTCTACGTATTTCACATAACCTGGAAGATCGAACTGGGTGTTTCCAAGATATGTGATGGAGGACGCACCCATCCTGTAGGCGTTCCTGGCAAGCCATACGCCTGTAAAGCCGCTTCCCGCGTTCGTTATGCTGCGAACTGGATCTATGGGTTCTTCGCCGCGTCCTGAAATTATGAGTATTTTCTTACCAGCAAGATCCTTGTGAACGGAACGGCAAACGCCATCCAAAATGGCCCCATTGCCATTTAACTTCGCTTTCTCATCATCGTATATAGGATCAACAAAGTTGACACCAAGTGATCTCAATTTTTCTATGTTGGCTAGATTTATGGGATTCTCCATCATGCTTCTGTGCATAGCTGGAGCCACAACCGTTTTAACACCATGGCCGAAAGCAAATGAGAAGAAGAGCGAGGGAACGCTGTCCGTTATTCCATTTGCCATCTTGCCCAGCGTGTTGTACGATGCTGGCGCTATGAGCAGTATCTTTTTTTCTCTATTCTCCGTGAAAAGCGATATATGTTCAATGCGTCCCGTTATCTCTGTGACCACATCCCTCTCTGATGCCCACCTCATGACCTCCGGGCTGACCATTGCCGCTGAGCTCTGACTCATACCAACTATGACATCTGCGCCTTCCCGCCTAAGATCCCTTACCAGATCCGGAATTCTGTATATGGATATGCTTCCGGATGTGGCAACTATGACGGTATACCCCTCGAGCATCCTGGAGTACGAATTTTCATCATAGGGCAACATACATGTACATCATATGATTGTAGAAATACTATTGTGAAGCTTTAAATTTCCAATCTATTTCTTCAAATTTTTGTATAATAATTTTAATTTCATCTATATTATAATTAAAGATGAAATCATTTAATATTGGCAAATACGTAAAAATTCCATTATGAAAATTGAAAAGGTTTTTAATTAATAATAATATTAGTAGTCGTGGAAGCTAATAATGGAAAGATGGAGAGGATTCAGGAGATGCTCCGCATGTTTGGGCTCTCTTCCTATGAAGCTCAGGGTTTTGCGGCGCTTGTTTATCATGGTGTGGCGAACGCAGACACCATAGCCAGCACTGCCAATATCCCAAGGACGTCTGCCTACAAAGTCATGGAATCGCTGGTCAGGAAGGGGCTTGCAAAGGCCACTGAAGGCAGGCCAAGGATGTTCAAACCTGCGAAGATGGAGGAGATAAGGGACTATTATGAAGAAAAGCTGCAGCAGCTATTCAGGGATCTAAAGGAACTCGAGGATAACGCACCATCCAGAGGCGAACCACAGCTCATCTACACGATAAATGGGTCACAGAAGGTCATGGAGAAGATCGAGGAGATGATAAACCTGACCGAGCATGAGATAATGATCTCCACACCCAAGATAATAGAGATAAGGAAGCAGATGAAGAAACCCATAGAAAATGCCATTAAGAGAGGTGTGAGGGTTGTCTTTGTCATACCGCCAAACAAGAGGGTTCCTGCTAACGTGATAGTTTACAGGAGAGACGGACTAATAGCGACGGACATAGTTAGCGACCAGATCAGGGCGCTCATTGCCGGCCCGGATCTTGAAACATGCGGATACAGCGATAATCCAATGCTCAGCATGCACGTATACCAGTTCATAAACATACTGATAAATAAGCCAGAGATTCAGGGATAGCCTTGATCGATGAAGCTATAAGGTCTATATCGAAGAAATACACTATTGGTGGCCACATATCCGTTGCGGGCGGCCTTCATAATGGTCCGGCAAGAGCAGCCGTGTTCGGTTTTCCAACATTTCAGTTTTTCTCCAAGAATCAGATGCGCTGGTCATCGCCGCCGCTGAAGGATGATGAAGCAGCGGCCTTCAAATCCGAGGTTAGAAAATACGGCATAGAAAGCACGATGATCCATGCCTCATATCTTATCAATCTGGCATCAGCAGATCCTGATCTTTACAAGAGATCGATGGAGGCTTTTCACGACGAGATAGATCGATCCGATAAACTGGGATCTACCTTCCTGACCGTGCATCCGGGATCGAATCCAGACCGTGCCGACGGGATCCGGAGAGTAAGAGATGCCCTCTCAACGATCGGTGATCATGCCGTAATAATATTGATAGAAAACACCGCGGGGCAGGGAAACGTTATCGGAACAAGGCTTGACGAAGTTGCAAAGATAATAGATACCTCAGATAAGAAACTCGGAGTCTGCATAGATACATGCCATGCATGGGCATCAGGCTATGATCTCAGAGATTCGCTTGAAAAATTCATAGAATCGCTTGATTATACCATAGGCCTGGACAGGATCTTCGCATTTCACCTAAACGATGCAAAGCGAGAGATGGGCAGCAGGATAGATCGCCACGAACTCATCGGGAAGGGAACTATAGATGGCGGTTTGATAAACCTCATAAGAGATGATCGGCTAAGGGCAAAGCCGAAGATCATGGAAACACCATTCGGCGAGGCAAGATTCGAAGATAACCTCAGGTACATGAGTTCGAAGATCGGTGAATAGTTGGAAGTCAAACCCTTTAGACCACTGATATACAGGAAAGAGATAGATGGTATGATCTCTCCTCCGTTCGACGCCATAACGCCAAAGCAGGAGATAGAATTGAAGAGGAATCCATATAACATAACCTACCTGACGCTGCCGAAGGGCAGAGACGGCGTCTCGCATGCCAGGATGATAATGGAGAACTGGATCGAAAACGGTGTTCTTCTAAGGGCTGAGAGGGACTGCATCATAGTGCTCAAACAGATCTTTTCTGCGAACAGCAGGAGGATCACAAGGTACGGCATAATCGCCAGAGTGCGCGTATTCCCGGAAAATGGCGATGTTATACCGCATGAGAGGACTTTTGACGAGTTTGTCAGGGATAGAGAGATACTCATGGAAGGGATAGGAAGCCAGCTTGAACCAATATTCTTAGTTACACTGAAGAATGAGCTGCCCCAGTATCTGAAAATTATAACTGAGAACATGAAGGAGGATAATCGATACTTTGGGCCGGAAAATGTTGAGAATTATGTTTACTACATATATGACCATAAGGAGATCCAGAAGATATCCAACATCCTCAGGAACGATATAGCGATAGTAGCAGACGGCCATCACCGGCTGCAGGCAACAAAGAACATTGCATCAAGGCAATCTGGGCTAGCAAGAGAATTCTGGAGCTACGCCATGTCTTATGTGACCTCTATACACGATGAGGGCGTCCTCATAGGTGGAGTCCACAGGGTCATATCGAGCAGATTCAGATTTGACGCGGATAGGGCCTCAAAGTACTTCTACGTGGACCAGTGCGATACGATAGCTGGAAACGATCCCGTGATATACGATGGCCGCTTCTACTGCATCAGGCCTCGTGAAAATGTATACGACAACATCATCGATAGCCTCAATGATTTCCTCTTCTCAAAGACCATCGGAATGTCGACCATTGATCTGGAAAGGGATGTTATATATACGCATGATTACGCTGAGGTGGTTAACCTGGTTAATTCGGGTAGCTTCTCCTTCGGGGTAATAATGCCAGACTGGGACAAGGCCCATCTAGTAGAGCTACTGCTCACGAGAAAGATACTACCGCAGAAATCCACATATTTCTATCCGAAAATTCCTTCTGGCATCTCTATAGACAGCATCTCCGAATTCATCGTTACTTGAACAGCCCTATTTCAAAATGTGAAGAAATCAAACGCATGTTTTATTGCCATGACAAATCTTCAATCACAATACGTGCTTTTCCTGCTTACATTTTGATGGCAAACCGATAATAGAAATCTTTTTGTGGATCTGAACTATTTAGCTCCAACGCGCTGAGACAGTCAGGGATATTAAGGTCTGATGCGGTCTCAGTTCCTGATCTATGCCACTGTAGCTCAGTAGGTAGAGCAGCTGATTCGTAATCAGCAGGTCGGGGGATCGATGCCCTCCAGTGGCTCTTCTACAAAACATTGATCCTTTGACACATCAAGCAAATTTTTATGTACTGGAAACTCCCAATTACCTGTAAGTTGATAGTGTCACAAAGTTTGTATATGCATAATCTGCGAAGACCAAGGGAGAAATTTCATGAAAAAGAAGCATGTATCTTCTGGATGGGAAAACGAGGCCATATTGCATAGAATATCCAATTAAGAATACAAAGGAAGTTGTGGATCTGCCACTAAGGACATCATACAAATCCTAAAAAATAGGATATTCCATCAAACCGCATTATAAATATCCAAAAATCTCGATCACACAGAGATAACGATATATGAAGCATGAATAGAATTCTGTCGATAAGAAACGGTTTAAAAACATTAAATAATTGCGGCAGCTATCTTTTGGATACAGCCGGAATGGAACATTCCGTATCCTGGATAAGTTCAAATTCAGATGAACTTATATTACGATCATGGATATCATCTCGTATGGATATTGCAGAGCTTCACAGGGCAGGAGATGATATCAAGGAAATGATGAAAAGCGAAGGTTATTACTCTGAACCCAGCAAATATGAAGCAGAATTATCGGACGGAAATATTACTTTTGCATATTCATATCCAATAAAGGCCTTCGAAAAATTTCTCGGTTATTATGATAGGGAGAACAGAATTGCGTTTAACCCATCCATATCCATGCGCACGGACTTTTCATTCTGCCTGGCTGCATGCAGATACAGAAAAAACGGTAAAACAGACACCGTTGTGCTGGATGGATATGCTGATAATAAGTACTACAAAAAGGCGAAATTTGCTTTAGATAAATTCCGCAGCGAATATTCAATAAATGGCTCCTTCGACTTTTATATAAAGAGATACAGAAGATACCAAAAAGCCAAGGGCCTGAGCGAATCTTCGGCCGTCGCAGCAGCTGTTTCCAGAGCCCTGATATCGAATGTATTTGGCGATGATGCGGCGAAAGACGATATATTTGTCTCCAGATATGCAAGGTTGGTATCCGGATCTGGAACACGGGCAGCACACGACGGAATATCCATGTGGCTCTCATATCCTGGTATGGATTCTAGAGATTGCGTTGCTTTCAAAGTGGGTAAAAGCAATGAAAACCTTAATTATGGGGTTTTTCCGAAATATAGCGATGTTGCGACGGACAACGCGCACAGCATAGCTGTAAATTCAGTTTTCTACGGTACGTGGGTAAGTGAAAAGTTCAGCAATGTTAAGAGGCTGATTTCGGATCATTTTGACATCAACGATCTGCTGAAAATCGGCGAAAACGACATGCTAAGACTAAATTCGATTCTGATGTCAGGTGGTCTCATAATTCAAACTCCTGACAGCCTCAGAATACTGAAGGAAATACTTAAATTTAAATCAAAGAATGAAGGGTTTTATTTCACTGCGGATACCGGCCCATCAATTGCCATTTTCTCATTCGATAGATCGCTGATCGACGAGTTCAGAGAAAATGTGAATGACGAATACATAGAGGGGAGCTACGACTTTAAGGGATACAATAATAGGATGAGAGATTTCATCAGGGAGGCCCAGGAATATTTCACGCAAACACCTGGTGAAGACGAAGAGGATCGCCTGTGAGTAATTATGGGATCCCTCAACGATTCATCATTGGATCAGCAATTGCAAGATTTTTTATGCGGTAGACGATCGCCTGCGGTGTTATCTTCAGTGTTAGCGATGAAAGGAATCCACAAAAGGCGAACTGTGAAGCTTGGATTCAAATTAAAAGATCCTGCCGTTTCAGGTGATCTAGAGTATGTCAACTAAACCATTTGAGATGAGAGAAGAGGCTGGCTATTACGTGATCGAATTCCAGCATAAAGCCTGGACAATGAGCTCTGCTCCATTCAATGGAGGCTGCGGCCTCCGATCCACATACATCAACAGGCACGTGGACAGCAATTATTCGCATGAAGTCAGAACTGAAGTGGAGAGCTTTTTGAAGAGGCAGAACCTGGCAACTGAGGACACAGTGGTTACATTAACGGCAGCCGACGTGTCCAGATACGTTCATGCGTCGAAGCACGTGGAAGGCTGGCATATCGACATCTTCCTTACCGCTGGATTTGACAATGCCATATCTATCGGAAACCGTTTTGGAAAACCTGGCACGATAAACATCGCTGTTGTAACTGACATGCCGCTCAGCGAAGCCGCCATGGTCAATATGATGCAGTCCATGGTAGAAGCGAAGTCCCAGTTTATGAACGACTACTGCATAAAGGATATCAGAACAGGAAAACCTGCTCCTGGAACGTCAACGGATACCGTATCCCTTTTCGTCGTCAATAGCGAGGGAAACATCGATTATGCCGGCAGATTGACTGAGGCTGGATATTACACTTCCATGATGGTTTACAATGCTCTAGCGCTATCCTACAGGTGAGCCACTCCTATGTCGAGGCGTCGGATCTTCTTCCTGATTCATAGACCGACTTCTGCCTGTACGGATATATACCGGACTAGTCCGAAATAGCAATCTCTACAGGCGTAAGTTCGGACCGCACCAGCCCCATTCTACTCCAATATACGTTAAATGACCACGAACTTCTCTATCAGGGAAGTCCGTGCATCTCATCGCTGAAGATCGACGTTTTGCTGCTTCCCTCAAACCCCTAACTTTCTTATAAGTAAAGGATGACTCATTAAATATACATTTAAATAAGATGCATTAATCGTTTATTTATGGTAACAGTGCGTTATTACGCTACTCTGAGACCCATCACAAAAAAGAAGGAAGAAACCTTCAACGGGATCTCAAAGATATCAGAACTCCTTGAAAGGCTCAAGGTTGAGTATGGATCAGAGTTCACCAAGCAGATGTATGATGGGAATAATCTCTTCAAGAATGTTATAATACTTGTGAATGGCAACAACATAACCTCCATGAAGGGCCTAGATACCGAGATAAAGGATGATGACAAGATCGACCTGTTCCCGCCTGTGGCCGGCGGATAATCAGGGGATCGCAGCGACCATCATTCGTCGATTTTATTTTTGATCCGGCGAAGCCATGAGTATTATTCCCGTATTTCCATCGATGTATATGCGCTCGCCTTCCTTTATCTGACGAACCAATCTTGCCTTGGTTACAACCGTTTTTCCCTTTAAAGAAGACATAAGAGATGGCTTGATATCAGATGTGAATATGAATGCCCTGAAATCAGTTCCAGGAATTCTTCCATCCTCAGACATGAGTATGTCTCCCTTCGTACCGTAAGTTGCCGTACCGGATAAGCTATCTCCAAATGAATAGCCTCTTCCTATGAATTTGCCTACAACGGCCACCTTGACGTCGTTCGTCCCTCCAAACGTGAAGTACGGATCGCCGCTGGTCATCACGAGCTTACTTCCATCAGCGAACCTACCAGAACGCACTATGTATTCCATAATCTCTGAAAAACTAAGATCTTCTGCGTTGCCCTCCATATGCAATGGCAATACGCCGAAGTATATGTTCAGCTTTCTGGCAAGACTCTCGCTTACAGTGGCAGCGTAGACCATGGCCTTTGGCCTCAGCGACGATATCATCCTAACGGTTGATCCAGTATGCGTAAGTGCCACTATCCCATCGCTCTTGATATCATCAGAGAGTATCTTCGCTGCCCTTGCTACTGAGTATGCTATGGTGTTTCCCTTAAAGTAATATGAAGAATCGAACGACACCTTGTCCTCCACGTAATCCGAAACCTCCTTGAGCGTACGGACGGCCTGAACCGGATACTTTCCTATCGCACTCTCCTCGGAGAGCATTAAGGCATCTGCATTGTCTATGATCGCATTTGTAATGTCTGAAATCTCTGCCCTTGTGGGTGAACTGTTGTTTACCATGGATTCCAGCACCTGGGTCGCTACGATAGTGAAATCGCCATCCTCATGCGCTGTCTTTATTATGTGCTTCTGAGCCAGCACGACCTCTTTCAAGGGAAGTTCCACACCGAGATCGCCACGCGCCACCATGATGCCATCGGATGACTTCACTATCTCCTCTATGTTATCCAGGCCGCTCTTCGTCTCTATCTTCGATATTATGTACTGATCGCCACCGCTGTCTATAACGAAGTCGCGCAGGCTGTCAACGTTCTCAGATTTCTGCACAAATGAAAGGGCGAAGAAGTCCACGCCATCCGCTATGCCCTCCCTTATGAAGGCACGATCCCTGTCCGTTATGGTTCCGAGCTCTATGAAACGGCCGGGGATATTCACACGGCTCCTGTCCCTTAGAACGCCATCGTTTAGAGCCCGGATTGTGAACGGATCTGTTGATTCAACCTCGAATGATACTTCACCATCGCTCATCAGTATCCTGTCGCCAACCTGAACAGCCGAAAGCACGTTCATGTTGTTCAGGACTATGTCTTTGCCCATGACGTAGTCCTTACCGGATGATATTTTCAATGTACCACCCGCGAATTCGCCCGTTCTGAGCTCTGGGCCCTTCAGGTCTATCATTATACCAACGTCCCTGTTGATAGAACGAACCATCTGCGTTATCTTCGATACATCCTTTATATCTGCATGTGCAGAATTTATTCTTACCAGCGAAAGACCGTTGTCTATCATCTGTTTCATTATCTCGGGCGAACTGCTAGCCGGGCCTATTGTCGCAACTATCTTGGTCTTCATGAGCACACACCTCCAAGCAGCTTGGGATCATTTGAATGGACTATTATGATCGATCGCCTTTCATTTACATGAGCGTGAATTCTTTCAATGAAACCTACTTTTAGACATTTTTGTGAAGAATATGCACCGTAATCAGCATAAGATTTACTTGATCCATTGGATCGATTGTAAACGAACGAT
The DNA here is from genome assembly GCF_000195915.1 of Thermoplasma acidophilum DSM 1728. Lineage (GTDB taxonomy): Archaea > Thermoplasmatota > Thermoplasmata > Thermoplasmatales > Thermoplasmataceae > Thermoplasma > Thermoplasma acidophilum. Next base: position 965,765 of record NC_002578.1, read on the forward strand.
CCATGAAATCCGCGAGTCAAAATTTTCCACATCATTATTGGTTATGTAAACATCACAATAAATCCTTTTGATCCGATTTCACTTCTAGCAAAACATGCACCAGGATGCTGCTCAGGGACATCGTTTCCTTCATCCGTGCAATATGCGGGCATCATATCGAAGGCCAACATTGCGTCCAATAAACGGTTCTCGAAATGCGCAACACATTAGAAATTAATTAATAGAATCTAGCATTCCCGCACTTATGACTGAACAGAAAGCCATTGTGACAGATGCGCCCAAAGGTGGCGTGAAATACACAACAATAGACATGCCTGAACCGGAACATTACGACGCCAAGCTTTCACCTGTATACATAGGAATATGCGGAACGGATCGTGGAGAGGTGGCTGGTGCCCTGTCATTCACGTACAATCCAGAGGGGGAGAATTTTCTTGTTCTCGGGCACGAGGCGCTTCTGCGTGTTGACGATGCCCGTGATAATGGCTACATAAAGAAGGGCGATCTTGTAGTACCCCTCGTGAGAAGGCCTGGAAAATGCATCAACTGCAGAATAGGCAGGCAGGATAACTGTTCCATAGGTGATCCGGACAAACATGAGGCTGGAATAACTGGGCTTCATGGTTTCATGCGCGATGTCATATACGACGATATAGAGTATCTCGTTAAGGTTGAAGATCCAGAACTGGGAAGGATCGCAGTGCTTACGGAGCCTCTGAAAAATGTCATGAAGGCTTTTGAGGTCTTCGACGTTGTGTCAAAAAGATCCATATTCTTCGGGGACGATTCCACGCTCATAGGTAAGAGGATGGTCATAATAGGCAGCGGGAGCGAGGCTTTCCTCTACTCGTTTGCAGGCGTAGATCGCGGTTTCGACGTCACAATGGTGAACAGGCACGATGAGACGGAAAACAAGCTGAAGATCATGGACGAGTTCGGCGTCAAGTTCGCAAACTACCTTAAGGACATGCCGGAAAAGATAGATCTCCTGGTTGACACCAGTGGTGATCCAACGACGACATTCAAGTTCCTCAGGAAGGTAAACAACAACGGCGTCGTCATATTGTTCGGCACGAACGGCAAGGCGCCCGGCTATCCAGTGGATGGCGAGGACATAGATTACATCGTGGAGAGGAACATAACAATAGCCGGATCGGTTGATGCCGCGAAGATACACTACGTGCAGGCCCTTCAGTCCCTCAGCAACTGGAACAGAAGACACCCAGATGCCATGAAGAGCATCATAACATACGAGGCGAAGCCGTCCGAAACCAACATATTCTTCCAGAAACCACACGGAGAGATAAAGACGGTGATAAAGTGGCAGTGAAGATCCTCAGGGGAGAGGAGATCGCCGAAAAGAAAGCCGAAAACCTGCATGGGATAATTGAAAGATCCGGGCTCGAACCATCGCTGAAACTTATACAGATTGGAGATAATGAGGCTGCCTCAATATATGCCAGGGCAAAGATCAGAAGGGGAAAGAAGATCGGTATAGCCGTGGACCTGGAAAAGTATGATGACATTTCGATGAAAGACCTTCTGAAGAGGATAGACGATCTAGCGAAGGATCCACAGATAAATGGAATCATGATAGAAAATCCGCTGCCAAAGGGCTTTGATTATTATGAGATAGTCAGGAATATTCCCTACTATAAGGACGTGGATGCGCTCTCCCCATACAACCAGGGACTCATAGCCCTTAACCGTGAATTCCTCGTGCCTGCAACACCCCGTGCCGTGATAGATATCATGGATTACTATGGATATCATGAAAATACGGTGACCATAGTGAATAGATCTCCCGTTGTTGGCCGGCCACTGTCGATGATGCTTCTCAACAGGAATTACACAGTATCGGTATGCCACAGCAAAACAAAGGATATAGGCTCGATGACAAGATCTTCGAAGATCGTGGTTGTGGCCGTGGGAAGGCCTGGATTTCTCAATAGGGAAATGGTTACACCAGGGTCCGTTGTCATAGATGTCGGCATAAACTACGTAAACGACAAGGTGGTTGGGGATGCAAATTTTGAGGATCTTTCAGAATATGTAGAGGCCATAACCCCTGTGCCGGGAGGGGTTGGCCCGATAACGGCAACAAACATACTCGAAAACGTTGTGAAGGCGGCAGAATTCCAAAAAAACAACCTGTAAATTTTTAAATTCCATTACCGATCCATTTACAATATCAGAAAATTAGGAGCGTATGCCCGGTTACCTCTCTTCAACTTACTTTTGCGATGAATCGTTTCCATAGAAATTGTACAATTGAATGATCATGGATCGACGCTGGTGATGCGGCATTTCGGAAAAGAAGCAATCTTTGGAATACGCTTATGCGAATGAAATTCCAGCAGATGACAACGAAGTTTTATAATTAATTTGCAATACGTTTATCCGTATGCCGGATTATATGCAAGAAATTGAAAGAATTTCGGAATTCCTCAGAAAGGTTCTTCAGGGGAAAAATGCCGTCATCGGCATCAGCGGCGGAATTGACAGTTCCGTCACACTTGCGCTTTTAACAAGATCAATACCGAAGGAGAGAATAATCCCGGTTTTCATGCCGGATCGGAACACACAGCAGGCAGACTATGACGATGTGCAGAAGCTCACACAGAAACTTGGGCTTACGTACAGAGAAGTGCGGATAGATCCCATGGTCGATTCATTCGTTAGCACATTGGCTGCTACCGATCGTGCCGCAATAGGAAACATAAAATCCAGAACAAGAATGATCATACTCTACTATTTTGCAAACACCAACGGCGGCATGGTCGTTGGGACAACAAACAGAACGGAGCTGCTTCTTGGCTACTTCACCAAATACGGTGACGGAGGATGCGATGTCGAACCAATTGAGCATCTCTACAAGCGGGACGTCTACGAACTCGCGAAGATACTCGATATTCCTGAATCCATAATGAAGAAGAAGCCCACCGCTGGACTGTGGGCAGGGCAGACGGATGAAGACGAGATAGGCATGTCATATGCGCAAATGGATGAAATACTGAGCGATGTATTCGATAAGGGAACATACAATGATAAGCCGGAGTATAAGAAAATAATGGAAATGCACAGCCTTTCCGATCATAAAAGGAACCTTCCTTACTCACTGAAAAAATGATCTCAGATGACGGCCATCTTTCCATTTGGATATTATCTGGACGTGAGCCTCATTCTCGTTCTCGGGGCCATAGCTCTGCCCATATCCAGGAAGATGTCCGTCGTTGAGATACCGATACTGGTCTTTCTAGGCATAATAATAGGGCCGATGCTTCACCTGATTAGCCCTAATTTTTCCGTCTACCTCTTCTCCTCATTCGCCGGCGTAGGCATAGGAATGATGGGGCTTGTGATCATACTGTACAGCGAAAGCCACAACATGAATCTTAAGGTGCTCAGAAGCGAGTTCTACCGCATAGCCTCGCTGGACACTTTGGGCGTTATAATAACTGCAGTCGTTGCTGGGCTTGTCTTCACCGTACTGACTGGAGCCCCAATAATAGTGGGCTTCCTCTTCGGTGCCATAGTGTCGCCAACCGATCCGGTCACTCTGATACCACTGTTCAGGCGCGTAAAGGTGAGCGAGGACATATCGGAGATACTTGTAGGCGAAAGCCTCTTCAACGACCCGGTTGGCATAATACTAGTATCGGTAGGCATTGCGCTTCTGGCCCCGCAATCCTCTTATGTTTCACTGTTTTCGGCCATGAATAGAGTGATAACATTCTATCCGTCGATCGTCGCGTACTTTCTGATTCAAGTGGCTGTTCCATCCATAGTTGGAATAGCAATAGGGTTCAGCGTCATATACTTGGACAAGAAGATAAAGTTCGAAAATTACTTGACGGCCATGCTCCTCGGCCTGGTAATATTTGAATTCACAGTGTTCGAAAGCCTGTCGATAACGCCTTTTCCGGCCATAATAGCGACCGGCGCAATTGTCGGCAATTTTTCGGACAAGAACATATTCTGGTCAAGGGAACAGAATTTTCAGGAAAGCCTTTCATTCCTCAGCGCGGCAATCATCTTCATACTCATAGGATCTTCTTTCACACTTTCAGAAATAGTTTCCTACATTCTCCTCGGGATTGCGCTGACCATCCTGATCGTTTTTCTGGTCAGGCCGCTTGCCGTATTCCCAAGCCTCATGATAGCCGATGCCAGGAAACCGAAGATGAAGTCGTATTACAAGATTGCGGCATTCATATCCCTAGTCGGCCCCAGAGGGGTTGTGCCAGTCGTTCTCTCAACCCTTCCATACGTGGTCGGCGAGGAATACAACATCCCTGTTCTTGTCACATGGGGCCCGCTTATAAGCGTATCTGCGCTCTTCGTGGTACTGTTCTCAATAGTTCTACAGACGCTTTACACACCCATAATAAGAAACATTTTCCTGCCTGATTCAGGAAATGGCTCCGAGAAATAGTCCGATCGTGTGCGAAAACTCTTGTCAATCGCATAAAGTTTAAAATCAGCCGCACGGGATTTCATTTCGTGCAGGCCCAGTATCGCACTCAGGAAGGTGTACATTATGATATAGAATCCAGCGGCTACATGCGCGTGACCGAGCCGGAGATGGATCAGAACCTGAGAGATGCGATCAGGATGGTTATAAATGAGCTTACATCGTCCTCTGGAGAGGTTTCGCAGTGGACTCTCCGTGAGATAACGGCCCGATACAGGAATCTCTACAGGATAAAGGATCCATTTGTTCTTGATTACTATATAAATAGGTATATGTCTGGCCTGAGGAGTGTTTATCCACTTTATATAAACGATGCCATTGAAAGAATAATGTCGAATGGCTATGACAGACCAGTGATCGTGCAGTACAACGGGAAGTATTACGAAACCAATATAACGCTCAAGCGTGAGGATCTTGATTCAATAGCCATAAGGGTGTCGCAGATGATGGGGAAAAAGATATCGAGCGGCAGCCCCATAGCTTATGGTAACCTTCAGAACTTCAGATCGATTGTGACCTTCGGCGATGACGTAACGCCCTTCGGTTCCTCCTTGTACCTTGAGCGGAGGCATGTTGTTGCCGATCCAGAGGCCATGTCAAGCATGAAGGATCCGATGGTCTCTGCATACCTGATCATGGCTCTGGAAAATATGAGATCGATCATGATCATAGGCCCGGATAGCCCTATGAAAATAGCGATAATATACCATCTCATACGCATGATTGGATCTGAAAAAAAGATAGCGTACATCGGTGAAAACGGCAGGTTCGACTTTCCAAGAAACATAGTTTACATGATGCCCAGAGAAAGGACAGTTTTCAGCAGCGAGATCAGCCGCACAGATCTCATAAACACTGCACTGAGGCAGAGGCCGGATTTCATCGTCGTCAACGGGCTGACAGCCAGAGAGTTGCCCGCTGCGGTGCAGGCAATAACCACTGGCCATCCTACATTATCTTCCATGGATATCGATAGCATAGAGAATTTCTCATCCCTGTTCTCGGATCCATCCACAGGGCTTTCGAAGGACATGATCAGCCTTTTCGACGTGGTTATTGAAATAGCGGATAACGGGGAATACGTTAAGGCGATATACGAGTATGACAGGCTTGAGGGGCAAGAGGTGCTGTACAATGTACCCTTCTCCGCTGACAGGAAAAGGAAGCTCGTTTTCAGTGGATATAGCGGCATATTCCGAAGAATGTCGAAGGTCATAGGAGAGGATAGCTTCAGGCAGGCACTGGAGAACAGGATGAAGGAACTTGATGGGGGTGCCTGATCATATGATCAAATCGGCCAATATCAAGACGGCTGTAGATAGCAGCGTATCCAGGATAATACCGAGATCCACCGTGAAGAAATATGAGGATCTCATGGTCAGGGCCAGAATGAATGCTGGAGCCCTGACCTATCTCATATCAGCTTACGAATACGCAATCTCCGGCGCGGTGATCGTCATCCTGGCCGGTGTGCTTTCATACGTATTTGCGCATTCAATATGGATAATAATTTTGTCCATATCGTTTCTAATATATGCCGTTGCCCTGTACTACCTCTTCACGCTGCCCGAGATAAGGGTGAAATCCATCAAATCAAATATAGAACATGTGATGCCAGATGCACTTGCCGTTGCCTATGGCCTGTCGCTTTCAGGCGTGCCTGCAGACACCATGATCAGCGAGCTGGCCGGCATAAAGGAGCTTGGCGAATTCGCGAAGGAATCCCAGAGAGTGAATTCCTTTATGTACGCAATGGGCTATGATTTCCTCAGCGCTCTTGAACGCAGCGAGAAGGTCAGCGCTTCTCCGGATTTCTCTAGATTCGTGGCCGGCATAAGATTATCGATAATACTGAACTCAGATCTGACGGCTTTTCTCAGAGACAGACTTGATTACTACGTGAGAGTTCAGGAAAATAAGTCGAAGTTGTCGCTGGATTCCCTGGGCCTGGCAGCAGAAAGCTATGTTGCGGTGGCCATTGCGTTTCCCATATTGCTCTATCTCACCGGATCCATAATATCCATAAAGAACAGCTCCGTTCTGTTCTTCGTTCTTTCTATGATGGTTCTTGTGGTATCGGCTGCGGTTATGGGCTACTTTACAGAAAGGATAAGGAGGGAAGTATGAACAGAGGCATATATTCAGCGTTGATCGCCATGGTAGGACTCATAATCGGTGGTGTTTTTAAGAACTTCGTCCTTATAGGCATATTCTTAGTTTCCGCGGTTCTGGTATTCATAGGATCTGGATACACGGAGAAGGCGAAGACAGCCGAGATCAAGAACCTGCAGGTACCATCGCTGGTCAGGGATCTGTCAGGTTACTCCAGTTATGGCCTTTCCCTCTATTCGGTGCTTCGCATGATAAAAAACGAAGATCTCGGCCCGATAAAGGAAGAGGTTGACAAGGCCATGGCCATGATGAAGAACGGCAATACGATAGAGGAGGTTTCTCAGTACCTGCAGAAGAATTCTTCACCGGACCTGGCGCTTGTGTCGGCTGTGCTCAAGAACGCTGACAACACCGGAAGGGCAGGTGAAACACTGCAGTTCCTGTCCACGTACATGAATGAGAGATCGACAAATCACAAGAACGTTACGCAGACATCAGAAAATTACGTGGGCCTTGTAATAGGCTCATTCCTCATATTCGTTCTGGTCATGGTTGTGGTGGATTTCTATTTCCTGAAGTCAAACGGACATGCAATGGTGCTGCTCTCCTCGGTGATCATGATGGTTCAGTCCTATGTGACTGGCTTCTACCTGGGCCTGGTCAGATACGACAGCCTGATATCCGGAACGTTCTATGCAGGCATTCTGAGTCTCATTACAGGTTTTCTCCTTGTGGTGGCGGGTTCGCTATGAACATCTACGAAGTTAGCGGAAAATACCCCGACGATGTGGCCATAATGGGCCTTCGGTATCTAAGCAGTGCGCACGAGATTTCGCTTGATGAGTTTGCTGCCCAGAACGGCATAGACGCGATCACGAAGAACCAGATCGAAAAATTCGCAGATGATTATGTGAACAGAATGGGCAAGATACAGCCCCTGATAGATGATCCGGACATAGAGGATATAACGGTTCTGCCTGAAAACTACGTATACATCTATCACAGATCCATGGGCAGCATGCGCACTAACATCTTCTTCACGGAGTATGAAGCCGGAAGATTCGCTAGGCATCTGGCACAGAGATCCGGCAAGACACTCTCCGTCTACAACCCCATCGTGGACATTTCGCAGGGAAACCTGAGGATAAACATCGTTCATCATGATGTATCCAGGCCCACGATATCGATAAGGAAGCTCAGGTCGAATCCATTCAACCCTGTGAACCTCATCGGCAATGGAACAGCATCAGCGGATGTCATGGCCTATCTCTGGGAAGCCATACAGGCAAGGCTCAACATACTGATAACGGGATCAACGGCCAGCGGGAAAACAACACTTTTGAACGCGATTGCGATGTTTATTGATCCGCTTCTCAACGTTGTACTGGTGGAGGATACCCATGAACTTTCACTGCCGGGAAAGAACATATTTTACATGCAGCCCAGGCCAGGTGTCAGCGGCCTCTCCATCCGGGATCTTTTGGATGTAATAACCTACAGGAATCCTGATTATCTCATCGCCGGTGAGATAAGGGGACCAGATATAGATGCATTCTTCAACTACCTCGCGTCCGGCAGAAAGGGTATGACCACGGTACATTCAGGTGGTCCGGCCAGCCTGATGAGAAGGCTCAGATCTCCGCCAAACTCCATTCCAGATTCAAGCCTCATGAACGTGGACATCATCGTTGAGATGAGAAACGATATGAAGCGTTATATTGGTAAGGTCTCAGAGGTTCGCATGGATGACGGCCTTCTTCTGAACAACGTCTATGAATACAATGACGGAGCGTACGAGATGTCTGGCATAAGCTATATCGTAAAAAAGATCGCGGATATTAGAGGAATTCCAGAAGCTTACATAGAGGATAGGATAAGAAAGAAACGGGATTTTCTTGCAAATCTGAACTCTACGATGGGATCGGAAGAGTTCCTTCTGTCTGTATCGAGATTCTCTGCAGACGAAGGTGAAGGGCAGGAAAGCTGATGTTTCTGAAATGCGAAGATCCGATCACTTCTTTGATATTATCTTTATAACATCCGAATCCTTCAGCACGTAATCCTTTCCAAGCACCATCTTAGTTCGCCCGTTGATGGCCCTTATGAACCCTTCGCCTATATCCGTGTGCACCCTGAATGCCAGATCCAGCGCAGTGGATCCCTGTATCATAACATAGGCATCTGGAAGCACATTTCCGGCCTTATCCGTCCATTTATTTTCATCGTAAACCGGATAAACGACGATGTAATGGAGCGTATCTTTAACTACTTTCTCTATCAGGTCGTGTATCCTTATGACGTCCGGTGTCCTGAACCATCTGTCGATCATCGCCAGCGCATCCCTCTGCTTCTGATTTCCACCGGTAATATTGAAGCCTGTGAGAACCGAATCTATCAGGCCTGCGTTTCTCGCACGCTTTACAGCGAGTTCGTATTCTGCAGAGACAACGTAAATATCCGGTATCGACACCTTTATCTTTCCTATGGTGTTTGCATCGATCTTATCCCCCTTGTTTCCCGCGTATATTATTGGCTTGGCATGCTTGAGTATGGCTGAGGCCAGGTTGTATGCATCATCCATCGTCCATATGCTGAGCCGTGCGGGAAAGAATTCCGTCTCAAGTATCTCATAGATCTTCTTCTCTGATACTCCGAAGAGTGCCAGCTTCCGCCTGAGGGCGACCTCGCGCCTTTCGCCGGCAGCCTCACTGCGCCTGCTGAAATGTTCCCAATCAGAATAGATCCTGTCCGCAAACCATTTTCGGATCTCATCAGTAACCAGGGTTATGCTCTTCCTTATTTCGTCAACCGACCCGGAGGATACGTCAACTATGAGCACTATTGCGTCAACATCCCTGATGGCATCCATGAACTCGTTGCCCATGCCGCGGCCCTCGCTGGCACCCTCAATCAGACCAGGGACGTCTATGACCTGCACTGGCACATGCCTTATCCCGTTCTCGCAGTATCCCTCCCTTGGGTTGCACCTGGCGCCTATCTCTGTATCCGGACACTTTACGGTGAAGAACGTCATGCCAAGATTCGGTTTGACCGTTGTGAATGGAAAGTCACCGATCTCGGCCTCGTTCTGCGTTGCGGCTGAAAAAAACGTTGACTTACCCACATTTGGCTCTCCAACGAGGCCGATCTTAACTGACATAACGGCAGATTTCTTCTTTAAAAATAAAGGTTTTCAGGGAACTGCAAAAAGAGTGATTTTTCAGTTGGTCGTTGGAACCGCCGATTTTCTTTCGGCCCGGCTCTTGAAACCAAGCGTTGCAAGATAGTAAACGGTTTTCGCGAAGCCGGCGAAGTTGTCGAATTCAACCTTTGCATATTTTTCCGTCGCTTTACCCTTCGTTTCGCCAAGTTCTTTGAATATCCCCTCTATGCCGGAGAACACACGCTGGTTCATATTCCTGACCACCCACTGTATTATCGGATTTCTCATCTCGCTTGTCAGGTAGGGGAACAGATCCTTCGTCACCTTTATAGAGTGTTTCCAGGAGATGTAGAGTATGTCCCAGTATTTCTTCGGTATTGTATCGATCCATGGGAATTCGTTGCCCTTAAGCCTGCTTGCTGTCATAGGTATAACTGGGAGCGGGAATATCCATGCCTTCAGATCGAGGTCTATCATACGCTCGACGAGCTTTATGCTTTCTTCGATGTCCTCATCCGTCTCGTCCGGATATCCTATTGTCATTGTATAGCATGGATGGATGTGGTTGTCCACCATTATGCCCGTGGCGTCTATTATCACGTCGCCCCAGTCATGAGGCGTCCATGGGAACGGTTTTCCCCGCATGTATTTCGATATTATGCGTTCGCTGCCACTTTCAAGGCCTACGACAGGTGCTTCTGCAGGGTACTTATCATATTCAGCTATCTCAGCTATAGCTTCGACGGTTTTTGGGCTTGATTTTGCCCCAGGCGCGGAAATATGCGGAAAGTAGATATGAGTGGCGCCCATCTTCTTTACAGTCGTGAAGAGGTTGACAAGCGCCTCATGGTTGACCTGCAGCTTCTTCGATCCATAAAGCATTATGTCGTCTGTCAAAAGCTCTATGCCCGTTATCCCGTGATCTATGTTGAGCTGTACCTCCTTCACTATATCCTCGATCGGTATGGATCTGAATGTTTCAGGTGTTATCGAACAGAACTGGCAGCCTCTTGGGCAACCGCGGGTTATCTGAACCTCACCGAACCTGGAAGGTTTTATTATCGTGGGGATCTCCTCAACCTTCGGCATGCGCCCATAGGTCACCTTTGGTATCGGTTCATTTTTCTCCATTTTCCTGACCAGTTCTGGAAAATCTATCTCTGCCTCACCATCCAATACGGCGTCCACCCAATCAGGCATGTCCATTGCTACCTGCCAGGCTCCCGGGCCGCCAACTATGACCTTGAAACCGTACTTTGCCTTGAGTTTTCTTACTTTTTCACCTAGCTCCCTGAAAAACTTGGCTGTCCAGCTGTCACCGCCACCGAATATCATAGTGAGCTTTGTGGATACCGGACTCAAAGCATATGGATCATGCACATTTACTCCAAGTACTTTCGTGCTAGCATCCACGGTCTTTTCCAGGTACTCTGGAGGGGATACAACCACAGATATGCCCTTGGATGCAAGTATGGCCTCTACCTTCCTAAGACCGTATGGAGCTGTGACGGCTTCGCCGTTATCATAGGCCTTTATCGGCGGTGTGAAGAAGCGGTCCATGAAGAAACGTGGAACAAGCCTTGCAGGAAGGCATGCAACATATCCCAGAGGAGATGAACCATTGTAATCCGTGAAGGTGCCTCTATCAGATGTTAAGACAACTTCCCAGGACATAAGTTAATAATACATTAAAATATTTAAACGTTGCCAATTTTATTAAGATAATGAAAAGATAGTTTGATCGTGCTAATAAATAGCCAAATAATCTTCACTCCTAAATCTTTTATAGTTATATTTACCAATAATTTAAAGATATTGTCAAGAAATATGTGAAATTTATCCATTCTTTTCAATTTTTGTGAACAATCCAAATTTAATTATAGTTCAGATTCGGAATTCAAACCATCTTACAAAGTCAGAATACGAATGCATCGGATTGGCAGACAGTAGAAATGTCCCTCATGGCAAGCATATCAGAAGAAGCTATCCAATGTGCTGTTCTTGCGCGGTTCCTTGTTCACTGGCTTAGCTTCATCCGAAGACGATCCAAAGCTTTCCAAGCTTGCAGTCTTCTGACCCTGCCCCAGATCGGTGCGGAACACATCTATAACCCTGCCAAGCGTTTCGGATAATCTCCTAGCATAGTAATCCCAGTCCGGCTTGACGTTCAGATCCCTACCATATATATATGGTTCTACCTCCTGAGGGGTACGCTTGCCATTGGTGACGATCCACGAAACTTTCATACCTGGGACGAAGGTTTCACCCATATCTATCAGCTTCTTTGCAGCCCTGATATTGGCGAGCGATTCCTGATTGGCCCTGTAGCTTTGGAAATCCTTTACAGTTCTGGATATCACGAGGCTATCGATATCTATCGAAGGATCGCCGGCCCTGACCTTCTTTATCAGGTCATCTGCGTATTTTATCGCTCCATCTATATCTCTGTTGAGGATGAAGTCTATGACCTTTGACAATGCTTGGCTCTGCAGATCGAATGAATCGGTTCTGCGAACTTCGTATCCCTTTATGACTATTTCACCCTTCATGTCATCCGGATAAACGCATCTTCCAGCGTATCGCTTCTTTGCCCCGTGGGAGAAGAACGGATCCAGCACCATCTGAAAATCCAGCGTGAGACCCTGTTCCCTAGAAAGCCTTTCACTCAGATCTTTTCCCCTCTTTATAGCATCCTCGGCCGATCCAGCTCCAGATTCAACGAAAACACTATCCGTATCTCCATATATGACCCTGTAATGTGCGGATTCAAGAGTTGAAATTATGCCTTTTATTGTTTCCCTGGCAAATGCCGTGATCGCACTTCCGATCTTGTGATCTGTGAATCTGTAGAACGAAGATGCTAGCACACCGTAGAATGTGTTCATAAGCACCTTTATTGCGTTCTGAATTCCGTCATAAAATTCGCGTTCATCCTTCGTCTTTGCGGCCTTCATCCGCCTCTTGACTTCATCCCTGTCGGCCATCAGCTCCTGCAGTATTCTTGGTATCAGGCCCTTCTTCTTTTCAGGAGATAGGAAACGCACCCCGTTTGGGGACAGTATCTCACCGTTAGGATCAAGCGTTGTGAAGCAGACATTGTACTTTATTATCATGGATGGATACATGCTCTTGAAGTCCAGGACTATCACGTTTGAGTAGAGCCCTGCACCTATGCTATGCACATATCCGCCCTGTATCTCCTCGGTTTTGATCTCGTGCTGGTTCATTGGAACGCCTATATTTTCTCTGTCAGCAGCTCTGATAAGTATTGAATCAACGTAATTGCTGGTGCCGACGTTTGCAACATCGTCAAGGGGCAGCTTTGTGACCGAAGACATGTACATCAGCCTGTTCATTACCATCAGCTTTTCAAAAATACGTAGTGTAAGATCGGCATCCTTTATACAGTAAGCTATGACCTCTTCACGTCTTTTCTTCCATTCATCCTCTATGTGAAGCCTGTCTATGTTATCCTTGCCCTCGCCAAGAAGCATGTTCGCCACGTAATCTAGGGATTCATGCTTCGGATGGAGTATCCTCTTGACGCTCCACCATGTATCGCTTATCAGGCGTCCGTGGACACGCCAGAACTGGTTCATTATTCTCCTTGGAATGGAACCATCTCTGCCTATCTCTAGCTTTATCCCATACCTGTCCATCCTCTTCTTTATCACAGGTATATCGTATCCATCTATGTTGTAGCCAGTGATAACATCCGGATCCTCCGCCCTTATCAGATCGACAAAACTGCGGAGTATATCCTGCTCTTCACCGGATAATGATCCGGTCACGGTCTTCCCCTGAAAGCTGACGGAATATCCTATCACCAGTATCTTTCCGTAATCTTCCACATTCTCCCGGTTGATCTCATTCTCGACATCAAAGCTGAGAACCTTCAGATTTGGATTGAAATCGTTTACGTTCTCTATCCGGTCTGCCCGAATGACTATATCTGTGGTGAAGGATGTTTCTCTGTCGGATATGTTTTCTCCGATTATCTTTACGCAGGATCCAAGATCCAGATCGTAGATGAAGCGATGGTGGAATGGTATATCTGCGGCGAGAACTTCAAAGGGACATTTCTCCCGGTATTCTGGAACCTTCCAAGGAGATCTTATGTATATCCTCTTGACGTTTTCGTATTTGCCCCTAATCCAGAGCCTTTTATCTTCCATCTTTACAAATTCGGGATCATTCTGGATCACTTTCAGGTACGCCTCATCCGGCTCAACAACATCATAATAAGGCCTGAATCCAAAATATAGTGCTGCTACGGATTCCCCCTCCCGAGTTCTGCCGAAGAGTTCAACGGCCACATCGCTCTGCCTATAAGATGCAGAGACGATCCTTATCTCTACCTCCATGTTATCACAACATGCCTTACTTATTTATTACTGATCGCTTTTTACATCCTCAAAAATGTTTACCAAAGTATTTTAAATGATAGAATAATGTGAAACCGTGGACAGAGGGAAGGCAAGATCCATTGCAGTTTATGTGATAATACTTGGAGCCGTTATGGTGGCACTGCTTGCGCTGCTCTACGTGATAAGCCTGTTTCACATAGTTCCACTGAAATTCTCTCACGTACTTTATGCAATAGTCATAGGTGTGATAATTTATGCTATTGTCAAGGTAGTGGTGAAGTATTTTGAGAGATTCTTCGCCGCTCATAAGGAATACAGGCATCTGAAATATGTGACGTTCATAATAAGCCTTGTTGGGTATTTCATAATAGCCCTTGCCGTCCTGGCTTCCCTGGGTATAGATGTTTCTTCTGTTATACTTGGATCGGCATTTATAAGTGCAGTGATAGGCCTCGCTGCACAGACAGTCCTTTCCAATATCTTTGGTGGCCTTTTCATCTCTGTTGTGAGGCCATTCAACGTTGGCGATCATGTTATAATAAACACATGGCAATACGGTGCGTCCTTGCCATCTTATCCTCCGAAATATTTTTCAAGGGACTTCATGGAAGCCTCCATGTACAGGGGCATAATATTCGACATCTCAATGAATTACACCACCATCGTGCTTGAATCTGGGGATACGGTGAAGATACCCAATGGCATAATGGTGCAGGCGGCCATAACTATAAGAAAGGGCATGGTAACCGTTCAGGCGAGATATGAGGTTCCAAAAAGCGTACCATTCGAGAACGTTGCAGAAAAGCTGAAGCAGGAGATCCTCTCGGATCATGACGCAAAGAATCTCTCTGTATTCATCGATGAAAGCACGCTGAACACTTACATAATGCTCATCAGAGGGGATTTTCCAGGTGAAGATGCCGATTTGATCAGGAGCTCAATTATAAAGAAGGCCATGGAGATCGTAGAACCTATGAAGGCCCACTGAAGGAGCCTTACCTCAGCGGCGCCCCCTGATCATACCGTTGTCGCTAAAATATGCAGAAACATAATCTGCTGGCGTTTTTTCAAAATACGAGTTCAGGCACTTCCCATCGTAGCCCAACTCGGAGCATGGATGCTGCACGAATTCAGGATAGGTTTTATATTCGTAACCCTGTTCGAACTTCATGGACATCGTTAGTGAATAAAATGGTTTTTTTAGATCTCTAGCACAAATTGCCAATGGAAATGTGCCGACTTTATGTACCAACGCGAGATCCGAGAGGACAGAATCCGAACCAACCAGAACTGCATCGCTCTTTGACACCGCAAGACACATCTCGGCATCGGTAATCAGATATACATCCTTTCCAGATTCGGACAGAGATTTTGCCATTATGCGTCCTTCCAGCATTGGGCGGCTTTCAAGAACATAAATCCTGTTCGCCTCACTTGAAGATAAAAACTCCTTTACATTGTGGCTATTGCTCATGGTAGTAATGACTTGCGCGTTTATCGATCTTATGGCGTTACTTATCGCCGTTCGCTCCTGTGCAAGTATGTGCAACCTGAAATCCTCCGGCGATAAATTTGGCTCTGACAGCGCAAGTTTTGCCGCGTTTCTTACCAAAGCCATCCCAACGAAGCTGTTCTGTATAATTTTAGAATAGTTCTCATCAGGATATCTATGCAGAAAAGAAAATACTTTGACCGCAAGATCCACGGATCCAGAGGTATTGTCGCTGAGTATATTGTTTAAATCCTCAGATCCTTCCTTCGCAGACATATATTCACCTGCAACATTAAATTCTATCTTCAGATCACACAATATCTATTGAATATCCGAATTTCATCGTGTCGCCAGGATTTAAAAGCCTCAAACCGATGCCGTTGTTGAAAGAGTCAACTGCAGACATCATCGGTTCAATTGCAACCGAAGAGCCTGCTGAATATCTACCATTGTATATCACGAAGAAAGGCATATTGTTCCTAGTGATCTTCAGCCTGGAATATCCTACATCTACGATTATGTCTGAATCGGCAAAGAACTGATTGTCATAGGCATTCAAGTAGCTGATATCACCGAAAGTCATTCTGTCCATCTTCCCTGTTGGAAATGGGCCATCGTATTCCATGATCCATGCGGTTTCGGGCTTGATGATGGCCCATTTATTCTTGTAGACAAAATATGGATGGAATCCTGCTGCTATTGGAGACCGCTTAACGCCCTTATTTATAACGGTGACTTCGCATCGATATGATGTTTCATCGACGCTATGCGATATCCTTACTGAAAGATCTGATGGGTATGCCTCACCGCCGGCTATGCTGGTTTCCATCGTAATTGATTCCTCTTCTCTGCTTATCACACTGAAGTTTTTATCGAGTACCAGGCCGTGTATGCTGTTCTTTCCCTCATTGTTGGGAAGCCTGTATTCAACGCCATCCATGACGTATCTTGCATCTTTCACCCTGTTTGCATATGGAAACAGAAAGGCAGATCCGAAATGCGTCGGAGATCCATCGTACGAATGAAGGAGAATATCCAGTCCATCAATCTGGAGCGAATCCATGTGAGATCCAATTTCCGATATCGATGCCCTGCTCTTGCCAGATACTATTTGAAGAGACACAGATAAGTCAGCGCTGGGTTGAATATAACATTTGTTGAAACCACAGGGATTCAAAATCTGCATGAATTATAATTTGAAAATAGATATAGCCATTAAGAAATGATGATCGTATGCAATTGTTCATGATGTTAAACGATCGAATGCAACCTAGGCGAATAAGCCATGCGTTTTAAGTTACCCCTTTGAACTGTATGTAGTTTTAACAAACTAAAGCAAAGGGAACAGGAAGGTAAACAAATTTAAATAAAACATATCTGCCACGCGATTCAGCGTGACAGCGTGATTTCTATGGATGAAACGTTTGAACTGCCCCTCTCACCCTGGAGAGTTTCAGTGTCAAGTTTTATTTCCTCGTATTTTGCGTCTGGAATGAATTTATGCCTTGTGATCTCTGCTACATCCACTGCCTTACTGATCGTCTTTCCACGCGCCTTTATGATTATCTTATTGGCGTTGTTGTTGAACTGGGTGACCACTGCAAGCACGTAGTTCATTGTCGGTTTCTTTCCTACAAAGATTATGTTCTCCTCTGCCATTTTTGATCACTACTGATACGGATTTCTGCTTAATATATAACAGTATCGCAAAACAAAATTACAACCATGAACATGGTAAACAAAATATCGGTATAATGAGCGCAGAATCCTACAGGGATATGCATACCGCTGCCAAGCCACAAACTCTAATCGCTTTGCATCTGTAGTTAGCTATGGACGATACGCAACCGATATATTCCGTTCCTGTTATCGTCTATCATGGCAAATATGAATGCGATAATCATTGGAGCTAGCGAAACATTTGGCTTTTTTGCCGCCAAGGATCTCTTGCACCAGGGATTTCATGTCACGATCAATGCCAGGAATGAAGAAAAGCTGTCCTCAATGAAGGCTGATCTTGCAAAGGAAGGGTACATAGAATTCGTGGCAGGCGACATATCACAAGAATACACATTGAAAACCATAAGGGATCACTACAAAGAATCCAAGATAAATGCCCTGATAATGGGTCTTGGCGGCTATGCGCCTGACAATATATCAGATCCGAAGGGAATTATGAAGATGTTCGAGGACAATGTAATGCGCCCATTCACGACTCTTTCAAAATTCATCGATCTCATGGCAACCCCTTCATCAGTCGTCTTCATGAGCAGTGTGTATTCCGTTTCAATCGTATCGGAAAATTCCCTTTCCTATTCCGGAAGCAAGGCGGCACTCAACAGGATGGTTGCCTCTGCCGCAAAATCGCTACTTAAAAACAGGATCCGGGTTAACGCAGTCGTCACCACATCGATGGACGACAAATCGCACTCAGAGAGGAATATTTATTTCAATCCGGGAAAGCAATCCATCGATCCTGAACTTGTAGCGATGGTTGTTGGTTTCCTAGCAGGCGAAAGATCCCTGGGCATCACCGGATCCGTCATAGTAGTAGATCAGGGATTCTCCCTTCGATGAATAGGACAAACGGATCACTCCTGCACCGGCCTGTAAAGGAGGAAATAGGACATCGCCCCTGAGGCTAGCAGCAGAGCTGAAACGATTATAGTCCCGGCCATGGCATATTTTGCGGTTATCAGCACAGATCCTAGGAATACAGGTATAACCGCGACGCCTGCATTGGTCGCAACGCTGAACATTGCCGTTGAAAAACCGGCTTCTTCCGGCTTTGGAGAATAATAGGTCACAGATGTCATTGCCATGGACCAGTAGGCGTTTCCGAAGAAACCAAAGAAGAAATATGAGAGCCCAGTCAGGGCAAGAATCTTCATGAACTCCAGGGATACCGTCATGAAGACTCCAAACAAAAAGGCAAGGGAACCTGTCAGGATGATGCCGAATCTCAGGATCTGGCCTTTGCCGAATAATGGGGGAAGAATCATGGCTCCTAATGCCGAACCAAGGAATGTTAGGCCGCCAAACAACCCACCCGCCTCCAGAGCCTCCGATTCGCTGAACCCATGCATGAGAAGAACGCTTGATGCAATGCTTCCAAACATGACGGAGATCGCAGATATTGTCAGGCCCACGTACCAATTTTTTATCATGCCTGCCTTGAACAGCCCCTTTAAGCGGCGTGGGGTATAGTAGCTTGGGAATTCCTTCATGAAAAACAGCAGCAAGACCATAAGGACGAATGCGGCAATCGCTGGCAATTCCAGCGTAATATCCAAAGGTATAGCAATCATTATGTATGGTGTTATTAGGGCACCGAAGGCCATTCCTAAAAAGAGCGATCCAACGCTGAGTCCTATAAGAGTGTGGCTTCTGGATCTGCCGAATACCTCTGCTATGCTTCCGACAGGCGCCATGGCAAGTGGATATCCTACAGCAGCAATAAGAGAGAAAATCAGAAATGGAAGATAAGTATGGAATATTGGCCTGAAGGCAAGGCCGATGAAGGTGAGGATGGCAGAAGCTATAACAGAATTCCCCACTTTACCACGGAATGATAGGTAACCGGCCACAAGGCCAAATGCAACCATGGCATATCCGTATGAGGACACTATTAAAAGCAGGGCAGAGGGCGATGATCTGGTTACAGAGATAAGATCTGGAATGATGGGTGCGATCATGAACCATCCGAATCCTATGAAGAAAAGCAATGCAAGGTAAAGACCGAATATTCTAACAGTTTTCAGGATTATCGCCTCTTGAGCTGATTTGCATGACTGATAATAACAAGCTTAAATCTCCATAATATCATTAAACCATATTTTAATCTTTTCAGATAATGTAGATCATATTCCATTCTAAATTACATCAAGCAACGAACATTCAAGGATTCCCTGACATTAGTATATAAATATCCAGTTAACGGTGTTTGATCATCTGCAACATTTAAAAGAGCCTTTATATAGGATCCGCAGAGACTGTTTTCCCATAGTTAAAAGAAGATCCTCATCAAGTTTTCCCGAGAATTCTATGTAAAAATAATATTTCCATATGGTGTCCCTCAATGGCCTTGAATAGATCATATTCATGTTTATGCCCCTGCTGGCAAGAACTCCGATCAGACTATGAAGCGATCCTGGCCTGTCTGGTATCACGCAAAGTATGATGTGCCTCGATCCTTCAACGTTTCTCTCTCTTCCTATGAGGATGAATCTCGTTATGTTTCTGGACTTCGATTCTATCTTGACGGTATTTGCAAGGCCGTAGTGCTGTGCAGCTTTCATGGAACATAGCGCTGCTCCGGCCTCGTCCATTGATGCAAGTTTCGCTGCCTCTGAGGTGCTGCTAGTCCTTATCACTTCGATGTTTTCTGTCCTCTCCAGGTAGTCTCCTGCTTCCGCAATTGCATGGGGATGCGAGTATATTCTTCTGATATTCTCTGTATCACAGTTTGAGGCCAGAAATATCTCGATGGGTATTTCTACGTGATCCACAATGTATATATCTTCATGCCTGAAGAGGCCGTCAAGTGTTTCATTGACAGGGCCTTCTATGCTGTTCTCTATGGGAACGATGCCATAATCGCCGGTAACCGATATCTTATGGAATATTTCGCTTATGGATCGCACTGGCACTAGATCCGATCCGAATATCTCCGCTGCCTCCTGGGAAAAGCTTCCTGGCGGCCCGAGATAGAATATTTTTCTGATCACGATGCTGTATTCGAATATATTTAGGTTATTTGAAAACTTTGCCTGAACATGCATTTACTTTTCGTTCAATGCATTCTACTGATAGGTATGCCTTATACGGTACTTGGACGCCATGCATAAAACAGCATCCATTGTACGTGAAGATGCGAGGGGCGGGATTTGAACCCGCGAACCCCTTCGGGACAGGATCTTAAGTCCTGCACTGTTGGCCTGGCTTAGTTACCCTCGCGTTTCCGCTATGCAAAAAATGAATAATAATCTTTGCCGGATCTGCCTGGCCCGATTCAATGGATTTCTATACGAAGAAGCAACTCTATTTTTCAGGAATATTAATATCTCATAAGCATATGAGGTTGCATGGCATTTCCCGGTGGCAATTTCCCAACAGATGGTGAACTTGTAGAATTCGAAACTGAAGAGGAACCAAAGTGGATCACTGTGAAGTTGAAAGATGGATCAGTCTTGCAGATAAAGATGGAGATCGTGTCCATACTCAGGAATGGCAACGATCCCAACACCGGAATACCCAACTATATGATACAGGCCACAAACATAATAAGGCTAGTAAAAGTTCCAAAGGAGCTAATTGTAAAACCAAAAAAGGGAAACGAACAGGGTGGCCAGTTATACCGCTAAGCGTATTTTAAACATTTCAGTTCCGATATATTTCTAGCAAAAAATTTCAATTTTTTCGTGAATGATATTTTCTTACTGCTCCATTCTCGGAGCCAGAAGGAAAAGTCCTTTTATCTTTGCGCCTGGATTCTGATCCAGATAAAATTCAACCGATAGAGGATAATCATCCCTGAAGCTGAGTTTCAAGCTATCCGTTGAGGATATTGCCTTTATAAATTTCAGCAGGTATTCGAGAGGATAAGAGCTCTTGATGGTTGTGTTGCAAGACATGTCCGTTATCAGATCCTTGGGAAGTATCATCTCTGATTCTTCCGATTCCGAATGCGAATAGGCCTTGAAACCGTCTTGGGAGAGGGTGAATCTTATTGAATCCGATATATCCTCTGCTGCCCTCAAGCCCCTCTCGAAATCAGACTTCTTCAAGACTGCATAGTACTCCGACGTTATGTTGGGTATCTTTGGGGTAACTATGGTTGACGGATCAAGAAGCGATATGCTCTTGTTTATTGTGCCCAGCTCAAATTTCAGCTTTTCACCATCCTTTGTTATGCCGACGTTCTCTGAGGAGCTCGCTAGCCTGATCACAGACTTGAGCCTGTCAATATCCAGGGCGATCTCCTCCTGCCCATCCGTGTGGAACTCAACAAATGCTTCCTTTGGGACTTCCAGCCTTATCATGGCAACATGCGCTGGGTCAACGGCGGTTACGCTCATGCCGTTTTCGTCAACTCTGAACTTCGCCTCTGATACTATCGTGCTCAGTAAATCCGTAATCTCCTTGAGATTCTTAACCGAAAGGTTCAGTCTGATCATATCACAACACCATTCAATCTGTTTTTCATTCACTTTTATCAGGTTCTTCGGAGGATCTGTAGATCCAGCCTCCATTTCATCATCTTAGTGGATTTCCACGATTGACCAACCGCAAAAACAGATAATGCTACGAGATATAAATTTTTGTTTCGAGGCCCTGCGGATTTATTAACATATGCTTCATTTTGCCTCAGATTTTCTTCCTGGATCTGTCCGTATGATTGCATATACCATGGCAACTATGACTATCGATATTGCGAGGAACTGGAGCGAGAACCGGGACATTGCGGTTATGAAGTAGAACGCTGCAGCCCCAAGGATCGAACCGTAAAGTATCGAATATGCGAATGAACTTGATCTATCAATCGACCTGTTTCCGTTCCTGTATGAAGCCGCAATTATGGATACCATGGATAGTACGAAGCTCGCAATCAGATATGAGTTTATTGGAATGACAAATGTGGCCAGCGGAAGGCTGAATTCATAACCGTAGACTACGAGTGTGTATACCGCCTCATACTCCATCAATTCAACATAAACATACGATGTGAAAAATGCATACCCGGTCTCCCTGAACACTATAAATGCCGCTATCATGTCAAGGAAAGAAAGCGTTGAAAAAGCCATCAGGGTTACCACGGAATAGATCTTCCTTGCGAATATTCCCTCAAGCAGGCTGACGATGCCTATGACCAGCGTCACGGATACCATGAATGGCTCATTTACCGGCGTGCCGAGAACCATGTATTTATGCGGTATACTTCCGGTCAGAGCCGCCAACCATATCAGCACGGATGCAGCAACGATGATCAGGGCCACCGGATATACGAAGTTTCTGTAGGGATTCCCAAGCAGCCTCCTTACCACTGGCAGGGAGGCGAATAGAAACAGGATGAACAGATTGGCGTATGGATAAACGCGCGGAAGTATGTAGGCAGCCATGAATATGGGTGGCAGCATCACGCCTACGTTGATCACCATTTCAGTTATCGATTCCTTGCTTATGTTTTCCATTCACTCACCCATATTGTTCATCTTAGCATATAGATACGAGGCCACCAGTTTTCTGTATGCATCGCGAGATCCGACGATCTCGGTTCTGAAGCCAAGGCTCCTTAAGATCTCCTTTTTTCTCTCGACAAGATCATGCTGCTTGTGGAATAGCGTTGCCCTCAGCGTGCGATTCTCTTCCCCGGTCACAATGAAATCGTAAGGATTCGCTATGAAGATCATTGCCTTGTAGGAACCGATCATGTCCCTTATCCATCTTGGATCTTCCCCATATTCGAAGGAACTTATGATGAAGATCATCGTCGTCTTCTTTATCTTCCTTTTCAGAAAATCAAGCGAAGATTTCAGAGAGAACGAGCCTGCCGGCCTGATATCAGATATGACCTTCTGGAGGTTCTCTATTGGTGCCGCGGTTCTTTCTGGCGGGATGAATACATTTGTCTCCGATGACGATATGAAGAATCCAACGCCGTCCTGATTCTTCCTTATCTTGTATGACGTTTTTATAACATCTGCCATTATTGAGTCGAACATCCTCTTTCCGTCATGGCCCTGATTCATGCCATTGCCGTAATCTATGAGGAAGATGACGTCCATTATGCGCTCCTCTTCCATCTGCTTCACGTAAAGATCATCGCCTCTCGTTCGTCCTATCATGGCCCAGGCCACGTACCTAATCTCATCCCCGGGAACGTATTCCCTCAAAGTGAGAAAATCGTAGCCCTGCCCAGCCTTCTTGTTGTAATGTATGCCGGTATAATACAGCATATTGCTTATCCTCTCGCTCCTGGCTGCCATTATCTCACTCAATGCCGGGGCAACCCTGAGGTCTATGATTTTCGATACCTCGGCCCGCTCTACCGCGAACCTCATTCCATCTTCTATGTAAACGGAGACTGGCCCTAGCTTGTATCTACCGATCGTATTTGGAGTAACAGAGAATTTCTTCACGGCTCTCTCAAAGGGTTTCAGCGAGATGAAACCTTCAAAATCTCCTGACATCCTGAAGGTGTCCGATGAATACACGTAGTAGTGGAAGGAGAGCGGAGAATTATTGCGATTTAAAAAAGCTATCGTGAATTCTTTTGGAGAGAATTTCCTGGCCTTCTCATTCTCCGAGGATATTTCCACCTCTACGTTTCTAAGTTTTCTGGCGGTTGTCAGATTGAATATAAGAATGTCTGATGAGAAAACGAAGAAGAGTATTATGGAAAATATTATGTAATACCTGTATCCGAGTAGGATCGATTCGAATATATTGTAAATTGATGCGCTCAGTATGAGATAGCCTGCCCTTCTGATCATTTCGGAACCGGAACCTCTGACAGAACACGGTCAATTATCCTCTTCACGATGAGCTTTGGATCGTCGGTCTCATCCATTATCGCCTCTGGTTTCAGTATCAACCTGTGGTTCAGTATTTCGAATGCCATGAACGTTATATCCTCTGGGATCACGTAGCTCCGTCCGCTTATCAACGCATTTGCCCTGGCCGCTTTCATGTACTTGGCAGTTGTCCTGGGGCTAGCGCCAAGGTAGACCAGGTCATTCTCACGTGTGCGCCTCATCAGGTCAACAAGATACTGCTTTATCTCTTCGGATATGTAGACGTTGTCGACCTGAGATCTGAACTCTATTATCTCATCAGGCATCAGAACCAGAGACGGATCATCGTATTTTCCTATCGAATTCAGTATGTTCAGCTCGTCCTCCCTGCTTGGATACTCAAGGTAGTACCTGAAAAGAAAACGATCCATAAGGGCCTCCGCAAGAGGAAACGTGCCTTCCTGCTCTATGGGATTCTGCGTGGCTATGACGAAGAACGGCTTGGGCAAAGAGTGTGTTTCTCCGCCTATGGTCACCTGCGTTTCCTCCATCGCCTCCAGGAGCGCTGACTGAACCTTTGGCGGCGTCCTGTTTATCTCATCGGCTAGAATAACGTTGGCAAATATCGGACCCTCCTTGAATTCCATCTTCCTGGACTCTATGTTGAACATGATCGTACCGGTGACATCGGATGGGAGCATATCAGGAGTGAATTGTATCCTCCTGAACTTCATTCTGGTGTGCCTGGCAAATTCGTTTGCCAGCATGGTCTTTGCGAGTCCGGGTACACCCTCCATCAGGATATGGTTGCCCGTGAGCAATGCGATGAACATGAAGCGCACTATCCTTCTAGATCCTATGACGCGCTTCCCTATACTCTCCTCTATACTTATAACAGTATTTCTCAGATTTTCAAGATCTTCTACCGCTTCCATAATCTTCACCCAGCGTCAGCCTATCCAGCTTCATTTTTCCCAACTTATCGTATAGTCTAGCTATTTCAGAAAAGATGCGCTCCCTCTCCTTTTTCGCACTCGCCCTTCGCCTTTTACTTGGAGAATTAAGCCTGTTCGTATATTTCCTGTATAGTTTTATGTAATACCTGTATTCCTCCACAAGACTTCTCACAGACTCAAAATCCCTTTCAACACCTGAAAGGTAATAATCGATATCGTTGTCCCTCACGTGAGGGTATTCCTGGTTTATGTAGTTGCTGGGAACATCAAAGATCTCCTTCTTCTGGCTGTCTGTGGGGTAGTCATCTGGAACTCCGCGCTTTGAATAATGCCTTACAACGAAGACCAGAATAAAGAGCATGATCACCGGAATCAGAAAGCGAAATACTACGAGGGGATACGCAACTATGTTAGAGAACATGGTACTAAGTACCGACACCTGCATCATCCCCCTTGAAATACAGCTTCGTTATGTCCATATAGTTATATATTCCAGTCAGGCGTTCGATTATCTCTCCATCATCCTCTATTACTGAATCTGAATATTTGGCCTTTTCATAGTATTTCAGATAGAATTCAGCTATCTTCACGAAACAAGCGACCTTTGGATCCGTGCTGGCCAGATCCATGCCTGATATGCGATCGATGATGAATTTACCGTCAACTATCGATTCCTCTGGCAGATCTATGCCCAATCCCTTCAGCGTATTCACTATGAATAGCCTTTCTCCCTCATCGGGCGCTTGCTGAATCCCAAAATAACGCATATAGTCGTTCTTAACATCCCTGTATCCAGATATTATTGCATCCTTTACCTTGCCCTCAGTTATGCTCTTTCTGGCTGAAACTATGGCTGGAACATCACCTACCGTTTTGACCTTGATGACGGTTTTAACCTCCTCCCTCACCTTTTTACGACCGAAGCTGAAGAGGGATCTCTTTTCCTTCTTGGGAGGTTCGCTCTGAAAGTCTATTTTTGCCTGCTTTTCATCTTCGCCCACCTACGTCACCTCTATGTTTGTCATGTACTCCTGTATTGTTCCGTTCAGGTATTCCCTATAATATTCCGTAAAGTTGGTAGCTTTGTAATGCATTACAAGCTGCAATTCTGTGGATTGAGCAATGTACAGGTTGGCGAGGGAGAGATTATCCGAATTTACCGATACAACCTGCACTGCAACACCACTCGTGTTTACATACATGACCGTATTGTTTATGGATATGTTAAGACCTATAAATTCTATATTATGTATGTATCCGGTTACAAGTGAGTTCGAAAGTGCCGTTATGTTGAACTCTTCAACCGCATTGATGCCAGAGATCTGTACCCACGTCTTCTCCGATGTGAATCTCTTCAAAACGTTGGTGACGTTGAATACGACTATCCTAGTCGTCTGGGTGCTGTTTAAGGTGATAATGGTTGTATTGGCTGGATTGCGATCCGCAGTATTGAGATAGGCATTGAATGAATAGGAACCGGGGCCGAGAAGATAGGCGTTTTCCAAAGATACCGTCATGTTGCTATGTGAAACGCTCACGGCAGATCCAGGATTAGAATATAGCGAGAAATGCCATGATGCCACTGATTCGTTCTCAACCCCTATTATGTAAGGGACAAGGCCATGTGAAATGCTTGTATTCGCCCTAAGTGCAGTACTATAGCTGTAAGGAACAAACGAAATGTTATCGTATCTGAAGGTGTAGTTCGATATAGGCAGTGTATAGTTGACGAATATCCTGCTGCCGTTGTCAGATAAGGTTGGTTTTATATCGAAATTGTTGGCGTTTAGACTTATGACAGATTCTGGGATGCTGGTATTCGTCAGCTTGAAGATTATTGAATAATTGTAAAGTTCAAAGGACAGCGTGTAAAGCGTCCTAGCTGATAAGTCGACTGTGGCTGACCCACTACCAGTTAGATTTATGATCAGATCACCCTTATATTTCAGGAAATAGAACTTCATCGAATAATGTCCTGAATAGTACAACGTCATCAGATCCGTTCCGTTGTTGCTAGTGTTGCCAATGTATCTATATTCCGTTGAATCGAAAGTCATGAACATCTCGAATTCTGAAGAGTTAACGGTAGATCCATGGTACATGAATCTGAGATCCAGATTAATTGTGCGCTCTGCATATAAAAACGTACTGTTTGTGGATGGATACCCTGAGACAGGGACAGCTAATTGAGTGCTCTCTGATACGCCGTATCCAAGAGATGTGACTGGATTTAGCGTTTCCTCGATGCTTGTATTGGAAACCACATTCCTCGTAACATTTATCTCCTGGTATCCGGGGGCATAGATGCTGAATGTGTAGTTCCCGCCAATAAGCGAGACGTTTC
Source organism: Thermoplasma acidophilum DSM 1728 (assembly GCF_000195915.1). GTDB lineage: Archaea > Thermoplasmatota > Thermoplasmata > Thermoplasmatales > Thermoplasmataceae > Thermoplasma > Thermoplasma acidophilum. Next base: position 993,186 of record NC_002578.1, read on the forward strand.
CAGATCCGTTGAATGAGAAGTTTCCTACGAGAATGCCATTTGAGTATATTGAAACGTTGTAAGGAATCCGCCCACTCGAATTCGACATGTCAAGGGATACCTCGTAGGATGATCCGGGCATTGGTGTGAAATAGAGATTATGGTATGTTGTCTTGTTCGCTATCTTAACAAAGAAATTGTAAGGATGGAAACCGACAGCATAGGCGGTGAAATTGTAATAGCCCCCATACAGGACGGTTATATTGTAATATCCAAGATCGTTCGTCTTGGTCAGCACATAGAATCCAGTGCCCTGAATGGATACTGCAAATCGTATATCAGTTGCGGTAAGCGGTATATACCTTCCGCTTGAATTGTAAAAGGCCCTTCCTTTAAGGTAATAGACTCCAGCTGAACTTCCATTTAGATACGTCTGATTAATCGGGATATTTGTGGAGGACATCGATCCACCGAGCATGGGATCAGCCACGGGCAGTGTTATGTTGACATCAGATTCGTTGGCAACGGCCATGAAGGTGGCATTGCCATAACCATATCCTGGGGCGGTTGCAACCAGGATATCAAAGCCAGCGCTGACGTTTATCGTGTAAAAACCGTTGCTGTTGGAAATAGCGGTGAAACCATCATAGAAAACGGTGGCGTTGCTGACCAGTTTTCCGGCCTGATTCTTCACATATCCTGATATAACTATGGATCTGGAACCGGAAGGCTTCAGGCTGATATTCTGTGCAAGATCGTGCCCATCGACGCTTATCATATCTGGTGTGGCATTGCTTGCAAAGCCTGGCTTGTAAACAGCTAGAACGTATGTGCCGTTGTAAAGACTCACATTGTAGCTTCCATCGGATCCGGATTCAACCGCGGTGCTCACTCCATGCACGAAGTAAAGATCAGCTTTCGGTACGATAATGCCCTCGTACTCGGTAAAACCATGAACCAGGTATTTTTCAGACGGCCTCAAGCTGATGTTTAACCAGACGGTTCCAGAGGTTATGAAGTCAAAATAATGATAGACTGTATTGTATCCGTATACGTAAAACGCGATGTTGGCCTTTCCCGTTTTGAGGATACCGAACCTGTAGTAGCCACTCGATGATACATTGCAATATGTGGAATACGGGCCGGCTGCAACCGTAAGCTGGGTATCATTGATCTTTGCACCTGAGGAACTGTTGTAGAGAAATCCCTGAACCCATATGGTTGCGTTGCCAGATGGTATGAAGTAGGAAGAATTGAGGCCAACGGCGTACTTGTTAAGGCTCTGATTAACAAATATTATTTGCTGTTTTGGTATTTTATTTATCTTTATGTGGATGGGATTACCTGTTGGGTATCCCACATTTGCGAATGTAAATATTGACGAAAAGATAATAATACCCAATACGACCAGCGCGATATATTTAGGGGACAATATTGATCTACCGCAATACTATATTTAAATTTTTGCACGCTAGGATGCGTACTGCATCGCCGCAAGATCAGCGAACCTTGACGGCAATCCCCTTCTTCAGCTCTATCATGGCCCTGGCTGGCATCTTGGCTATGCCAACACCGCGTACTTCGCCGCTGTGAACCAGAACAACTTCGTCCTCCTGCCTTATGTCCTCAGTGGCATCAACAACGCCCATGGCGTAAACGTTTGATGTTGGCTTGAAATCATCTATCTCCACTAGAAATTTGCCGTTCTTGATGAACATATCAGCGGACGCTTTGTTTATGGTGAACTTTCCCAAATTCTCATTATAGACGAAGAGGATCTTTCCATCCTTTACTATCATATCCTGATTGTAGTTCCTCCTTATGGTGTATCCGGATACCAGCGGCAATATCCATTCGCCAAACTGGTAACGCAGTATTGAATTGTATTTGGCCACCTTCTGATTCACGGCCTTACCTCCAGCAATTTCCCTCTGAATGACCTCCCTTAACCTCTGAAGATTGGAAGATTTGAACTCTATGACCTCGTGCGGGTATGGTATGGCCTCCGTTATAAAGTCAAGATCTTCCGGTATGAACGCAATGACCTTTCTGTATCTGTTCCGGCCCATATAGCTGCTCATCATTCTTTTCATCATGATCTTTTCATCCTCATACCATAGCCCGATGACCGGTATATCGTAAAATCTCGCAGGATACGTTTCTTCAAGATCCCTAGGGACTATACCTATGGGCGATGTAACTATTACCTCATGGATGAACCTTCTCAGATTGCCAAGTGCGCCTATAACCTTCTGGTGGCTCTTTGATCTTGAATATGGTTTTTTCGCCGAGCATGGGAGTATTAGAGCAATATCTGCATCAGGTTTCACGTATGATTCCGAAATGTAATTTCTGTACCTGATCAGGTCTGGCCTGTAAAGATCCTCAATGGTATTTGCCTTTATGTATGGTGTTCTGACGGGAAAAACACTCTCGAAGTCCTGATAGTAGGAATAATCTGCGATCCTGACCATCTCGGCAGCCTTGCTTGAGATGACGGCTTTTTCGATCAGCTCCCTCAGGGTGCCATCAGAAATGGATCTCTGTATTATATGCATCATATCAGATATGAATATCGCATTTTCAGAAGAAACATCATGATCGGCCTTCTCGATGCCAAAAGGGGTGAAGCGATAGCCCATCTTCCCCTCCATCTCAAGAATGCTGCTATCGAAAAAAGATATGCCTAGATAGACCAAAGCTGGAATGGAGTATGGATCACTGATGCCTGAAATCATTATCAATTTGGAGAATCCATATCTTGAATGTATGTCCATTATGATCCTGACAAGATCCTTTGGTTTTCTAACAAGTTCAGCCCCGTTGGGAATGATGACCAGCTTGTCTGTTTCCAGTATCTCCTGTTTTATCTTTGCTGGATAAAGAATCTGCCTTGGTATCCTGTCTCCCAGTATTTCTATATCGCTATCCCCATAATTTATACCATTGCCGGATGCTATTACGGAGGGGTATACGACATCATCCACCTTGCCGTATCTGGCATATCCGAAGAGAGCCTGATCTTCAATCATTTATCTACGATATTTTGACTGCCTTATTTAAAGTTCGTATGCGCAATTCTTAGAGAAAAACCATAGAAGATTATGAAACCCCGTTCTATGAAACGCGGGGAGTGGGATTCGAACCCACGCTCTCATAAGAGAAACAGCTTAGCAGGCTGCCGCCTTACCTCTGGGCCATCCCCGCCCTTTATTCACTGGCTGAACCTTTCCTGAAGGTCGTTGGCGATCTGCTCCAGCATCTCCTCGAAATCCTCGTTTTCAAATGTGAAAACTTCTCCGTTCGGCAGTATTATCTTGGCATAATATATATCGCCATCCTTGGAGACCTCAACCTGAGCCAGTTCCTCTGTCATATCTATCAAGCCTTAAATGATTTGCCTATATTATACTTTTACGCAGAGACCTGACGGCCATCCGATATTCACGATCGTGTTTTTATCTACGTATTGATACCGCATTAAATGGAATCGATATCCTATCTGATCCCACGCAGAAAAGCGGACGAAGTGATAAAGTACCTAATGAGGTCAGGCAGGATAAGGAAAGATCTGAAGATAAAGAAGGTCGGAGAATTCATAGCTGTTCCTGTGAATGGGGAGGATCCAGCCATTGAGTTCAACGTCGCCCATCTTGACTTTGAGGAGAGAAGGCAAGAAAATATAAAGGAGATGATGAAGGATCTATTATCCAAAGAATACGGGTACCATGGCAATGTACCGGATAGATGGGTCAGATACGGCAATGCCCTATTTCTTAACAGTCCAATAGAGGAATGCGTATTCAAGGTGATGAAACGTTTCCTCGGCATAGAATCGGTGTACGTTTATCACGGTATAGCGGGATCGGAGAGGATACCCGTGGTGGAATTCCTCTACGGCAGGAGAGGCGAAGTAATCCATATTGAAAATGGAATCAGGTTCAAATTCGATCCGGAGAAGATAATGTTTTCGCCCGGCAATACCAACGAAAGAACGAGGATGCGATACATGACTTTTGAGGGAGAGACTGTACTCGATATGTTCAGTGGCATTGGATACTTCGCACTGCCTGTTGCTAAATATGGAAACCCAATGAGAATATTTGCATGCGATATAAACCCAGATGCCATACATTACCTGAAAGAGAACGCTGTTATTAACGGAGTTGAAAATATCGTTGTTCCCATACTCGGCGATTCCAGGCTGTCCTGCCCTAAAGGCCCATTTGATTCCATAATAATGGGCAATTTTAAATCGCTGATGTTTCTTCCAGGTGCACTCGAGAGATCAAAGAAGAATACACGGATAATACTGCATCATCTGGTATCTCAAGAGGATCTTGGCAGCTATAAATACAGTATAATGTCCTACACATCCTCATTGGGGTACCTAACCGCGGTTGAAGATTCGCATATCGTAAAATCATACGCTCCAAAGATGTTCCACGTTTCAACAACGCTGAGGATACTCTAGTATCCATCCAGCGTTCTCCAAAGGATCTGGATAATATGATGCAGAACAATCTCAAACAAATCAAAAATTGAAGATTCCTTTCGATCAAAGAAAGGAACCGTCTCGGCTCTGATATCTTCAGGATCACTTGGGAACTATACGGACAACGTTGCTGCCTCTAACAACAACGGTACCCAGTTTTCTTGAAACGTTCTCGCTGTTCTCGTCAACATCATCCAGCACCATGTTCATATATTCGTCAAATCCTGTGAGAACGCCTTCAAGAACTCTATTATCCTTCAGAAGCAAAGAAACCCTTTTATTAACACTTTCCTCAAGCATCTTCATCGGCATCATCAAGACCATTTCACCCCTCAATTGTATTCATCATCATCAAAGTTATCCTCACGGCTCATTATAACCTGTATAAGGCCACGGAGGACTTCTTTCACATCATCCAGCTCCTTCCTCATATTCTTTACTTCCCTGTTCAGCGCCTCAACATCCTTTGCCTTCTCATTACCTACATATTTCATCATCAAAACCCCCTTAATTCTGCCTACGGGCCTCGCTATGGCTACTTCCATGGGTTATCCTGTTTTCATAATTGAATATATCTACGCTGCCATAGTCGTCTGCAATTTTCCGTATTTCAGTGCGCTGGCAGTTTTCACAGTATAATGTTATGTTCTTTTTCACAAGCGGTTGCCTGCATCTGGAGCACACAGCGCTTATAACACCGTAGTGGTTGCCATTTATGGATATTTCAGGCATATCACCAGTTCGTACCACATATCCCCTTATCAGATCACCTACTGCAACGAAATCTGACTGTGGCCTCCTAGACATGCCAAAGGAAAGCTGCATCTCCTCATCTACTTCTTTCAGGCCAGTTCCCCTCTGAAATACCCCTACAACCCTTACGATGTACCTGTGAGCGTCGTTCTTGATAACCTGCCCGTATACAACATCGCCCTTCCTGAGGAAAAACTCCTTCTTTCCCGTATCTACAGATATCATTAAGTTTATATCATCCCGCACTATGTTTCCGAACTTTGTCGCTACTATCTCCCCATTCTTCTCCTCTGTATTCCTTCCTGGCAGATACTCCTCAGTTGTGGCGATTATGTCTCCGGGAAAAGCAACTTTTTTATCTCCTTCCATGTGTATTCCTTTGCATACGTTGGCCTTTACGGCTATATCGACATATAATCATACATATTTAAGTTTTTTTCCAGTGAAAACGGAGGAAAGTCCAGATCCTAAATTCCATCCGGCTTAATGCCAAGTTCATCAAAGTGGAAATATCTTCTAATACGATTTTCGATAAACCGAAAGAAATATCAATTTCGTGAATTTTCATACGGCTTCAATAAAAGTTAAATCATTTTTTAGTATATCCTGAATATTATGGTAAGCAGAATAAAAGTTGTCAACGATCCCGGTGAACTGGTATCCATTTTCCACGCTGCTGATAGTGAGGTTAAGAGAAAGCTTCTGCTTGATCTTTCGACTGGCTGGATAACGCTCCCTGTTATAGAGCAGAAGTATGGAAAAGAAGGCAGAAGGGCCCTCCTATATCTTGATAAAATAAAGATGATCGAAACCCAGTGGATAACCGGACAGAACGGCCCTGAGAAGGCCTATCATACCTATTACACAAATGTCCAGATAAATATCATGGGATCACTCAGCGAACTTGCCGACATCATATATGCAGCGACACTCTCCGATGAGCAGCTCAGCGAATACGAGGATAAGATAAAGGCCATGATGAAGAATGGTGAAGGCGTGTTCCTCGGGGATGTTTCCGATTCACTTGGCATATCCCAGACCCTCATCAGGGGCATTGTAAAGAGGTCAAGCATACTCGAGATTAGAGGCTACAAAATTGAGCTGGTGTCTGGTGCTGAATGATAACCGTACTGCGGATAAATCACAGGCCGTACAGAGACAAAAGGATAACAACGCATGTTGCCCTGACTGCCAGGGCTTTCGGTGCATCAGCAATACTGGTTGATGAGAGGGATGAGACTCTCGAAAACACAATAAGAGGCGTGATCAGCAATTTCGGTGGCAGTTTCTCGATAAAAACCGGATGCAACTGGATTCAGGAATTCAAACATTTTCAGGGCATTCGCGTGCATTTAACAATGTATGGGCGCAGGATAAACGACGTGATCGATGAAATAAGAAACAGCGGAAAGGACGTGATGGTCCTCGTAGGATCGGAGAAGGTTCCGATTGAAGCATACGAGATAGCCGATTACAACGTATCCGTCACCAATCAGCCGATAAGCGAGGTCTCGGCCCTTGCGATATTTCTGGACAGATACTTCCAGGGAAAAGAGTTTGAATTTGAATTCAGGGGTAGGATCAACGTGCAGCCTGCTGAAAGGGGGAAGATAGTCAAGATCATACCGGACGAAATAGAGTGCCTGGATCTTCTTAAAAAATATGGTGCCAGTGAACAGCTAATCGAACATGTCAAGGCAGTTGAAGGCCTAGCCTTGAAGATAGCGGAGAGATGCAATGCAGATAAACGCGTGATTGTTGCAGGATCGCTCCTTCATGATATTGGAAGAACCAGAACAAACGGCATCGATCACGCGGTTGCAGGTGCTGAGATACTTCGATCAGAAAACATACATGATAGCGTTGTTTCGGCTGTGGAGAGACATATAGGAGCAGGTATAACCAGAGAGGAAGCGGCACGACTCGGCCTTCCTGAAAAGGATTACGTGCCCGAGACTCTTGAGGAGATGATAGTGGCGCAGGCAGACAATCTGTTTGCTGGAAACAAGAGGCTCAGACTTGAGGAAGTTTTGAATATCTATAGAAAGCGCGGCCTGGATTCCGCCGCCGAACGTATAAAGGAGCTTCACCGCAGGATCAGTGCAATAGCAGGTATCGATATCGATGAAATACGCTGATGCATGGTAGCGAAATGACGAATTATGCATTCAAATTTGGCTATGAGGGGTCCTATTTTACAGGGTTTCAGAGGGGGAATGGCGATCACAGCGTTGAAGATACTATCATTGATACGCTCAAGGCAAGCGGTTTCGACTACGCTATAAAAGCTGCGGCTAGAACTGATAGATACGTGTCAGCGCTTTCCAATGTCTTCAGTCTTGAGACAGGGAGATCTCCTGAGGCCGTGGCAGGCCTGATAAATTCAAGAATCGATCATATATACGTGCACTCCTATGCAGAGGTTCCAGACGATTTCAACCCAAGGCACTGCACCTTCAAAACCTACAGATACTATATATTGCGACAGGATTTAGATTGCATATCATTGGATATCAATCTGGGTAAATTCATCGGAACGCATGACTTCAGAAGGTTCGTGCGAGCAGACAGCAGGAACACTGTACGCACTATAATAAACGCTAGCTGCAAAAATGATAACGGTTTGCTCTATCTAGAATTCTCTGCTAGAAGTTTTCTATGGAATCAAATCAGGACCATGGTGGCCTTCATTCTGGACAATATCGGTGTGGAAACCGATCCGTTTTCCACATCTGAACGATATCCAAGGGTCGCGAGAGCACAGAACCTTCTGCTATGGGATATATATTATGATGGGATCGAGTTTAGGAAGGTGAAAAAAATTCCAAAGAAAATGCAGGGTGTATATGAAAACTCAATCATGAATTATATCCTTGCCGAGAATCTGATGCATAGATTTGGAATTGCGTAAAGCACATGCGATCAAGATTTATGCACTATTTCGGAATGCTATAATTTTATAAGTAACATCCATTTCCCTACCCAGATGGACTACAAGCCAAAGGCCTACAGCATAATATTTGCAAGGTCGTTATACGCGCTCAATTGGTTTGACATCGCTCCCGCGCTTAAGTATATCTCCATTGACCTGAACATAAACGTCATAAAGATCGGACTTGTTACGACCTCGTTTTACATAGGTCTGGCGCTTTTTCAGCTTGTAGGCGGATCGCTCGCACACCGCATAGGGAACCTCGTTGTCTCGGTAACAGGGCTCACGATATTGGGCCTGGCGGGCATATTCTCAGGCCTTTCTGGCAATTTCATAGAGCTTTCGGTTTCAAGGTTCATGGCTGGGGCCGGATCCGCGCTCTTCTTTTCGCCCGCCCTAGGTATAATCTCAGATATAGTGCCCGTTGACAGGTATGGATCCTATGTGAGCGTATACAATGGGGCATTCAGTTTTGGAGCTGGAACCGGCATCTTTGCATTCGGCTATCTCGATACTGTCTCTGGATGGCGCATTTCACTGGTAATTGGTGGCGCATTGCTTCTGATAGCAGACCTAGCAATGTTTCTCATGATCAGGGGAGGCAACACAAAGGTAAGGAGACCGATGAAGGAACTCATAACTGCGGTGAAGAAACCAGAAATATGGATACTACCAGTTGTGACCGTTGGAAGCGCCATATCTGAAACCATAATGGGACAGCTCTTCGTTTATTACCTTGAAGAATACAGACATTTTCCAGCAATTACGGCCTCGGCTGCCGGATCCTTCTTCCTATTTGTTGGTCTTCCTGGAGGATTCATATCGGCCTATATAATCAGGAGATACAGCAAGAAGATCCAGGTAGCGTCGTTGCTTGCGGTCATGGGCCTCATATTCTTCCTAGTACCATTCGAGGTGAATATCATTGAAATACTGACCACACTCTTCGCCTTCAGTGTGCTATCCATATATGGATTTTCTTACCTGTACATGGAGGCCAGCATGATAAACAAATCTGCTGTGTCCTTCTCACTTTCAATAGTCAATTTTGTACAGATGATGATAAGTTCAGCTATACCATATCTCTATACATATGCAATATACAGCATATCGATAATGCTGGCTGGTATCTGCTGGGCGTAATATCGCTCGTGCCTGCACTATTTCTGATAAGGCTAAAGATGCCTGATCATTCGAAGGCTAAAGCTTAAACATATGCACAACAACATATCGTAAAAATTATGAGACAAGAACGTCCTCTAGAACGTCCCTGTCCATGAGTATGTGTGATATGAGGCAGAATTCATCTGGCCTGTGTGCATTTTCCTCTATGGTGGTGAACCACACCACCGCTGGTATGTCAAGCCTTCTGAAGAAAGCTGCGCATGTACCGCCTCCTATTCCGATTGCCTTTGGTGTCTTTCCCCTCTTCTTCTTTATTGATTCCATCAGCCTAACGACAACCTCAGAATCCTCAGGAGTCTTCTTCGGTGCCTGCTCCTTCTGCACCAGATCGTACGATATCCTGGCCTGGCTGTGGGCCTGGAAGTCGGATATGGCTTCATCAACTGTCTTCAGAACATCGTCCAGGCTGTACTGCGGCAGAACCCTGCAATCGAAGTAGAAGGTGTCTGTCCCTGGTATCGTGTTCACGTTATCCACGTTTTTTTCGTGCTTCGTCGGTTCAAACGTTGAGTAAGGAACGTTGTAAAGATCGTCCTTTACGGTGAACTTCTCGTGCAGCCTGCGGTCAAGATCGATCATGAATTTGGAACCTTCTCTGAAGGCGTTTATCGCATTGACAGGCATGCTGGCGTGCCACTGCTTTCCCTTCACGCTGAAGCGGATCCAGAGTATGCTCTTCTCCGCAATCTCTATGGTCATTCCATCCTCGCTTCCTGCGTCCGGAACAATTATGAGATCGGATTTTCTGAATATGTCCTTCTCAAGCAGATACTGGATTCCGTATTTGCTTCCCATCTCCTCGTCCGCTACGAATGCTACACCGAACTGCATCTTCTGTTTGAGGCCATTTTTCTTGATATCCCTTAGGATTAATAGAGCAGTGAACACCGCCTGACCGTCGTCCTCGGTTCCTCTGCCATACATGCGGTCTCCCTCTACCGTCACATCGAACGGTGGCTTTGTCCAAAGTGCAGGATCTCCGACCGGAACGGTATCTATATGCGCAACGAGCCAGAGAACCTTTTCACCCTTTCCTGCCCTGATCACAATGTTAGACCTGATCTTTCCATACTCATCCTTCATATCGTATCTCTGATAATCGTTATAGCCAAGCTCCCTGAGTATCTTCTCGATCTCATCTGCCCTATCCTTTTCACCTTCTCCACCTGAGGCCGGCGATATGGCGGGTATTCTTATGATCCTCCTTGCTACCTCAACTATGAAATCCCTATCAGGCATTGAAATAAGATCCATGCTGGAGTATCACGGAAACACGTAAAAATTTTCTCTAAAAGAACAATTTTAGTTTGTTCAAATGCTGAGGCCATGATATGCGGGATGATCTGCGGGGAAAATGCGTTGCTATTGCCGATAAGATCCAGCAAAATTTTAACCTTGCTTTGTGTTGCCTCTGTAATGTTTCGAAGGCCGGAGTATGCCTACATATACAGAGGCGTAAGCGTCATGGTTGCTTTAACGATACTGGCCGATATAGTCCGATCTTTCGTTCGATTTTACTCTCCATTCTCGGCTCTGGATCTTATAACATTCTACATTAACGCGTTCACACTTGGCATACTCTTCGCATTACTCATAACGTATGGTTTCCTCGAGGGTTCAAGATCCATAGAATTATCAGCATTCCTTCTTCTGGCATACTTTGTTCTGGATTATTCAAGATCCCTGATAACGCTCCGCGCTGATACATACGGTGCAGCACTTTATGGTTTTATGATACTCATACTCCCGATAATATCAAGGACACTTGCGCTGTTCTACTACAGAAATATTCTTACAAGATTCCTCACGGTCGTATTCTTCTTCATGGGGGCGGCATCTGCTCTCCTGGCATATAACGGATTGATATTGATCCATCATCCAATGAGGCATGCGGAAGAACAGCTGCTGATTCTGTACCTGGTCGTCGCATTCATATCATCCGTGCTGGTATTCCATTACTCTAGATCGCAGGTCCTGCAGTACGAATCTCACCATGCATCGTGATTTGATCATCAAATGTACGATAGAAGGTTTCTGATATTGTTTCCCAACGGGATCTCTCCGTGCCTTCCTTTTCCTCCAATTATGTATGCCTTTGAAGAATTGATGTGTATCATCCCATTCTCCATGGAATCGCCGATGGATATTGTCTCATCCTTGGATATGTGGAGCATGGATTGGAGTGATTTCACAGCTATGTTCTTTCTTTCTGGTATAACACGTATATAGCCCCATGGCTGCACGAACCCCCCCTCATCCGTTGCTATGACGTTGGAAAGGTTGTAATCTATCTGCATATACTCGTTAAGAATATCGCAGAGCCAGGATATTCCACCAGAAACTACGGCGGTGATCAATCCCCTCTCCTTCAGGCCGTTGACAACCTCGGATGACCCGTCCCTCAATTTAATGTCACGGAGTATGCCGGCTATGTCATCCTTCTTCAACCGTGGATGCATCCGGAGCCATGCGAGTACATCGCTCCTGAAGAATTCCTCATATGATATGAAGCCGTTTCTGTACAGCCTGAAGTTCATGTGGTTGTCCGTATGAAGCCTCCTGTGGACATACTCCCAGCTGCTGGGTTCATCAGTCAGCGTACCATCCATATCGAATATAGCTAGCTTGATCATTCTCCTCTCCTTCCTCAAGCATTAAATGTGTATCAATCAGGGCGATGACAATAATGCATGCAAAGCATGTGATAAAAGGAAATTGCTATCCTGAGCTCCGACCCAGGAATTGCTTCAGTAGGATCTAGAGAAAACGGCCATTTTACCGTTTTTTCCGCATACAACGCACTTCCCTGTCTCACTGGAATCCACCATAAATCCAAGTACCGACTTCTCCGTCTCAGCCTCTATCTTGTCGGAACATTCCTTCGAACCACACCAGAATGCGGTTATAAGGCCATCCCTGTTGAATTCTTCAAGTTTCGTTGCCCTGAAAACATGATCCTTGAAGACCTTCTGAGCATTCTCCATCATCTTTTCCCTTATCCTGATCAGCGTGTCCGGAACTTCGTATATGAGCTTAGATCTCTCGATAGTAAGCTTTCCCTGAATGTTTCTCATCGAAATGGTGAGCGTCCTGTTCTTTACCTCCCTTTCGCCTATCTCTATCCTAAGTGGGACGCCCCTCATCTCCCAGTCGTTGAACTTGTAGCCTGGGGTGTAGTTCTCCCTATCGTCAACCTTGACCCTTATATTTATGCTATTAAGCGTATTTTCAACGTCCCTAGCGTATTCCATAACGCCTGCGCCGGGTATGGGTATTATGATCACCTGTATCGGAGCAACATCTGGAGGCAGCACCAGGCCCTTGTCATCACCATGGATGCCTATTATGGCTGCAAGAAGCCTCTCACTCATACCATAAGTCGTCTGATGCGCGTAGTCAAATGTTCCATCCTCCTTAAGATACTTTATATCATAGTTTTTGGAGAAGTTTGTTCCGTACTGGTGTATGGTTCCGATCTGCAGGGATCTGCCTGATGGAAGAACGGTGTCGAAGGCTATCGTGTACATTGCCCCTGGAAACTTGTCCCAGTCTGGCCTCTGGTCATAGAAATATGGCAGGCAGAGCAGGCTGGAGATCTCCCTCCATATCTCCTTGTACTGATCCATCTGAGCTTCAGCATCTTCGTAGGTTGCATGCGCCGTATGGGCCTCGAAGAAATGTATTTCGCGTATACGTATGAATGATCTCGTATGTTTAGTCTCGTATCTGTAAACGCTCACTATCTGGTATATCTTTAACGGAAGATCGGCGTGCGATCTTATCCAAAGAGAGAACATTGGGTACATAGCAGATTCGCTTGTCGGCCTCAGCGCCAGCTCCTCTTCTAGTTTTTCCTTGCCTCCCTTTGTCACCCAGTAGATCTCGTTTTCAAAGCCCCTTATGTGCTCGAACTCCACCTCAAGCATGCTTCTACCTATGAGTATCGGGAAATTCACTTCCTGGAAATTTCTCTTGTCAACGGCCCTCCTTACAATTGAATCGATGAGACTCATTATCTTCCAGCCATAGGGCAACCACACGTTCATGCCCTTGACCGGATATCTCTTGTCACTGAGCTCAGCAAGCGTGATTATTTCATTGTACCATTCGCTGAAATTCTCCTTTTTGTTCTCCATTTTGCTTAGAATTTAAGAACGATATTTAAATTTCTTCGTATCAAAGCTTCCTTTTTGATGGCTATCATTACGATCCTGATCGGTGAATCGATACTTGCCATGATCATCACCTCTTAATCATTCCAGGAGAAGATCTAAAATAAGGATGAAGCCGGTCGCATCCATTTTCCATTTTGCACATCGGCACAAATTTCATTTATCCGTTATTTTGAATTCTTTTATCACCGCTCCAGGCCCGAATTTCACATAGAATCTTAGTCGATCCTCTCCATTCTTAAGGAGAACATTCCTTCCGAGCTGATAGTTTCCATCTATATGCAGTTCGTCCACATTATGCCTCGCCGTATGCTTGAATGCTTCGTCCATCATGTTCATGAATTCGGCCGCGCAGATGTCGCAGCAGAAGAATAGATCTTCGCCAAGAAAATCAGCATGGTAGTCTCCCCATGTTGCGCCACAGAGTGCACAACCTTTCGATTTGCTTCCTGCCTCCCTGCCATTGACCACTATGTTCACTTCACTCACCCCATGAAGCCTCGAGCATCCTTGCCCTCCTCATCCTGGCGTTGAGATAAACGTAAAAGGCATCCATTGAACGAAGCATTATTGATCTGGTTGTCAGGTCATCCATGGTCGCGGCCTGTACTATCTTGAGGGCCTCACCGGCATGCCCCACATCGGCTTCATAGCCTTCCATCAGAAAATTCTTCACCGCTTCTGGATAATCCGAACCTTTAAGGATCTCTGGATTAAAATAATGGATCGGCGATCCGTCATCCACTAACGTTCTGTCCGCAACCAGTTCAAGCACGTGCATAGCGCCCATCGTATCGATCCAGGAATAGCGATTTGAGATCCCGTACCATACCTCTATTGCCTGCGATGTCTCTGGCAAGGGTGAATATTCCATTATTCGCTTTCTCGACATGCCAAGAGCTTCGCCCATCCTTAGTAGAAGCTCAAGATGCGATGGCTTTCCGTTTAGCCCGATGTATTCTGTCGCCACGTTCTCTACTTCGTATTCGAAGGCATCATCCGAGGTAGTGGAATGTATGACCATCGAAAGCGTCCTTATCCAGTTCTTTAGAAAGAACCTGTGCTCAATGACGTATCCCAAGAGCACAGGAACCGTTGGCTTCTGCATGGCCTCCATGAATGGGTGCGGATGCGCGTAAAATTTAGCTATAAACTCCATTCGTGCCCACCTTATTAGAGATTCTTCAGGCCGGAAAATTCTGATGAGAACATCGCTCAGATCGGAATCCGAGATGCCGTGTTCAATCTGCTCAGCGGATATCCAGGAAGCATGCTTTCCATCACCATGAATGGATCCTGATCTGAAATGCAGTGCTAGGCCCTGCATGTCGTTTACACTCTTCTCGCATACTGGACATATCATGGTAAACATATGCAGGCTATCTATTTAAATTTAAATGGATTTAATATGGTATATATTCAAAGGTGATATTTAATATCATTAGGTCCGAAGAACCCGGTATAATGTTATTAGGATCTCAAGGTTTAAATCACAAAATTTATGCCCATCAATAAGATTGAGCGATGCTTGCCTCAGCGTTCGAACATCATGCAGAGGTTGCCGAGTCAGGTCAAAGGCGGCAGACTCAAGATCTGCCTCCGTAGGGATTCGCCGGTTCGAATCCGGCCCTCTGCATTCAGGAGGTATGAATGAGATCCGAACTTATCATTGAAGATGCAGATTGTGAAAGGTTTCTCATGACGATCAAACCCGACAACTTCGGCGGTATTACGGCAGAATGCAATAATGGTAATGTTAAGATAAAAATAGAAGAGAAAAAATACGGTACAATATTCACCCTGATGGATGATATAATCAGAAGCTATGAGGTATTTGAAAAAATAAGAAAAATTATACCGGATATCACTGCTCTACGTTGAGCTGCAGTTTCTCAGTGAGTTCCTTGTATCTGTTTCTTATCGTAACCTCGGTTACACCAGCAACCTCGGCAACAGCTCTCTGCGTTCTCCGTTCACCGGTCATCAGCGATGCTATGTATATCGCCGCAGCCGCAACTCCTGTTGGCCCCTTGCCCGAAGTCAGACCCGCATTCTCGGCAGATCTCAGTATCTCGAGGGCCTTATTCCTGGTATCCATCGATAACTTCAGCTTTGAACAGAACCTGCTGATATAGTCTTCGGCCTTGGAAGGCATTATGTTCAGCTTTAGATACCTGCTCATTATCCTATAGGTTCGACCTATCTCCTTCTTCTTCACCCTTGTGACCGAGGCTATCTCACCGAGCGTTCTGGGTACGTTAGTTATCCTGCAGGCCGCATAGAGTGCTCCTGCTACAACGCCCTCTATGCTTCGGCCGCGTATCATGTTCTGTTTTACAGCCTTGCGGTAAATAACCGCTGCGGTTTCCTTCACATCGTCCGGTATGCTCAGGTTTGAGGCCATCCTCTCAAGCTCCTGGAGTGCCTGTGAAAGGTTTCTTTCGGCTGCATTTGATACCTTTATCCTCTTCTGCCACTTTCTGAGCCTGTACAGCTGGGCCCTGTTCCTTGTCGGTATGGATCTTCCATACGAATCCTTATTCTTCCATGATATGTCTGTAGAAAGACCCTTATCGTGAATGGTGTAGGTCATTGGGGATCCAGCTCTGGCCCTGCTTTCATTCTGCTCAGAGTCGAATGCCCTCCACTCTGGCCCCTGATCGATATAGGCATCCTCAATGACCGCCCCGCATTCTCCGCAGACAAGTTCTCCATGCTCGTAATCCCTTATAAGATTGGTGGAACCGCATTCAGGGCATCTTTCTATCTCCTCAACCTTTTTCTTTTTCGTATTTTCAACCATTTTTGATCACCTCATTGAATATAAACCGCATCTGCCTGCACGCCCTGGCTGTCAAGACTGACCAGCCCGTATGGTTCATCAACCGGGCCCATAATCTTCACTATCACCCCTATCCTCTTGCCACTGGCATCGTATACCTTTGTCTTCATATCTACGGGACGATCCAACTGTATCACCATATCTCTTCCTCTAATGTTCATTACCTTATAAGCGTGCATTCAGAGTAACATATCGCTTCGTAATATTTAAACATTACGAAATGTATTTAAGTTTTTTATTTCCGTTATTAAAACTTTGATGTCAAATTTCGTCCATCGATGGCCTGAAACCAGTAGAAAATGTAATTGTTATCAATTTATAATAACTTTTACTCGCTTGGTTTGATGACCGCAATCAATTCGGATCACTTGCCCCGGAAAAAAGAAAAGGACATATCTGGTCTTTAGTGCGTACGATAATCATTTATCGCTGGTAATGCTACAGGTAAGAATGCTGTTAAGGATACCGACTGTGCTCAGATCTCAGGAGCTCATTGACAAGGCCTTTTCGAGGGCCAGCAGAATAGAGGAACCTTACTTTCCAGACAAGATAGAACGCATAAGGAAAGAGGTTCAGGACAGAATATCGACGATAGAGAGCATAAGCCGGTCATTCCTGGACAGGCTAGTGAAGAAGTTTCCATCTATAAACAATCTGCACCCGTTTTACAGCAGCCTCATTGATTTGATGTTTGACATCGATCAGTACAAGATATCGCTGTCTAAGATTGACAGAACCTCGCAGATGATTGAACAGATAAGCGGTGAACACATAAGAAGGCTTAAAGCCGCAAAAACAGTCGAGGATGCCAATAGAATCATGCGATCGTACTATGGGAGATTTGCCTCCCTGGTGCATGAGATAGATCAGGATCTTCTATTCCTAGGCAAATGCAGAGATTACATGAAGAAGATACCTGATATAGATGTCAATCTGCGCACTTATATAATTGCAGGCATGCCAAACGTGGGCAAGAGTTCGCTTCTTGCTGCGCTGACCACTAAAAAGCCTGAGATTGCTCCCTATCCATTCACAACAAAGTCTGTAATAATAGGCATAGCCGAACATGGGTATGAAAGAATACAGTTCATAGATACTCCAGGAATTCTAGATCGGGATTTCGACGAGATGAACCAGATAGAGAAGAATGCTGTACTTGCTCTGAGGCATATCAAGGGCACCGTGATCTTTCTCTTCGACTACAGCGATCAGTCGCTGTATGATCCTGAAATGCAGGAGCATCTGTACCAGCAGATAAGAGAGCACATAAATCCCGACATAATAAGGGTGCAAACAAAAATGGATATAAGCAGGGAAAAACGTGAAAAGATAGCAATTTCCGTGAACTCCGAGGGCGGCCTCGATCCACTTAAGGCGATAATATTCGGGAGGGCTGATGATGATGTACGAAGATGATATCAGAAGGATAGCACTAATAAATGCATATCAGCACGAGGGAAAAGCCGATCTCAAGTCTGTCATGGGAAAGGTCATGGCGGAGATTCCGGATCTCAGGCGCGATCCCCGATCAGCTAGGGAGATGGTCTCTCGCATTGTAGACGAGGTCAATTCAATGAGTGCCTATGAGATAAGGGAAACCGTAGAGACCAGATACACCTCATCGATAAGAAAGGAGAAAAAAGTAGAGGAACATCGTCTTCCAGATCTCGAGGGAGTAAACGGGCCGGTAGTAATGAGGATGGCCCCATCTCCGTCCGGACCACTGCATATTGGCCACACCAGGATGGCAATACTCAACGACGAGTATGTCAAAAGGTATGGCGGCGAACTGATTCTCAGGATAGAGGATACAAATCCGAAAAACATAGATCCAGATGCATATCATATGATACCGGAGGATCTTGAATG
Organism: Thermoplasma acidophilum DSM 1728; assembly: GCF_000195915.1. Taxonomy (GTDB): domain Archaea; phylum Thermoplasmatota; class Thermoplasmata; order Thermoplasmatales; family Thermoplasmataceae; genus Thermoplasma; species Thermoplasma acidophilum. The sequence continues at coordinate 1,011,413 of NC_002578.1, forward strand.
GCTTGGCGTGAACGTGACGAAGATCGTTATACAGAGTGACAGGTTCGATCTGTACTATGCAGAAGCAAAGAAGCTGATGGAAAACGGCCATATGTATGTCTGCACCTGCCCCAGGGAGGAGTTCAAGAAGAGGAAGCTAGAATCAATACCATGCAAAGATCGCGATAACCCTCCTGAAACCAATCTTGAACTCTTCGATAAGATGATCGATGGCACCATAAAGGAAGGAGACGCCGTTGCAGTGGTGAAGACTGATCTAAAACATCCTAACCCTTCGGTGAGGGACTGGATAGCATTCAGGATCATAGAAGCAAGGCATCCGAGGGTCGATGACAAATACCGCGTCTATCCTATGATGAGCTTCAGCGTTGCCGTGGACGACCATTATCTTGGCCTGACTCATGTCCTTAGAGGAAAGGATCAGCTCACAAACACCGACAAACAGAGGTACATTTTCGATTACAATGGCTGGAAAAAGCCATACTATTACCATTATGGGATGATAAAATTCCCGGGAATCAAGCTGAAAACATCTCTGATGAAAAAGGGGATACTCAGCGGACAGTACGAGGGATGGTCTGATATCAGGCTCGGAACTGTGAGGGCTTTTGCAAAGAGAGGCTACAGACCGGAGACCTTCAGGCGATACTGGATAAACTCCGGACTGCGCGAAATAGATGCGATCTTCTCGATAGAAATATTTGACTCCATAAACCGTGAGATCGTGGATCCTAGAGCGTACCGCTTCTCGTTTGTAAAGGATCCTGTACCAGTTCGCATAGAGGGCATGCCAAACATCAGCGCGAAACTACCATTGCATCCAACGCACCCAGAGTACGGCTTCAGAGAATATGAAGTTAAGGGCTCAGTTTACATAGCCAGTCGGGATTTTGCCGCTATTTCAGAGGGCGAGAGAATAAGGCTGAAGGATCTATGTTACATTAGAAAAAAGGGGAACGGCATAATCTATGACGGTGTTGAAATGACAGAGAAAACCAAGATAATCAACTGGTGCCCAGAGGGGTCTAGGGACTTCTCCGTACTGAAACCTGATGGATCGAAGGACAGTGGCCTTATAGAACCAAAATCCTCAGGATATCGTGGAATCGCACAACTTGAAAGATACGGGTACGTCAACTTTGCTGATGGAGATGATCTGGCCTATTTCACTCACCCCTGATATTACATACACACACACAATCGAAGCATATGATCTTAGAATGAAACAAAAATCTGGAATAGGAATTTCCGCATAAGATGAAAATGGTTGCGTAAATGCGGATCAAATTAAATGTGCATAAGATCCGGAAATGATTTCAGGATTATTATATCTCCAATGGCCTTGACGTAGTTGAATGGTATTGATATTGGATCGCCGTTCTTTACTAGCCTGTCATTTGTGTTCATTATAAAGATCCCGTGTATCTGATTCTTGTCGAAGTCCAGCACTATGTCGTTTACTCTACCTACCTTTATCCCCTTTATCGTGTATACATCTTTGCCTATGAGCGATGCCACATCAAATTCCTTTTCGGCCTCAATCACCACATCCACCATCTTTGATTACCACGTTCAGGCCATGTTCCAAAAAAGATAACGATAAAAATCGTATTAAATTTTGTGATCCGATACACTATAAGGACGTGGATCCGAGATCATCAGTGCTGAAAGTTTTCCTTCTGGATCTCCCTATAAGAGGCGCATATGCCGATGAAGTTCCTGAAGATGTCTCTGCCATACTGAGTGTGTTCCACCTCTGGATGGAACTGTGTAGCGTATATTGGCCTCGTCTTGTGATAGAATCCCTGAACCTGACACGTGGCGGAAGAAGCTGCCAGGGTGAAATCATCCGGCAGATTGATGATTTCATCGTTATGGTTCTCCCAAACGGTTATTTCAGACGGAAGGCCGCCGAATATGTTTTCGCTATGCATAACTGAAACCTTCGTCTTTCCGAATTCTGGATGCTTTGCCTTTACGACGGATGCTCCGAAATGGAGAGCGATGAACTGGGCTCCAACGCATATTCCGAGGATCGGATAGTTGTGATCGTCTATGTATTTTCCTACGCTTCCCAGCTTGTCCAATTCCTCGTCTATATTCGGAGCTCCTCCGCTCAATACGAGGCCATCCAGGCCATCAAGTTCGCTTGAATCGATATCGTTTGGAACGATCTTCGTGTCAACACCGAGCTCTCTCAGCACACGCCATTCTCGGTGAGTCCACTGGCCACCGTTATCAACAACGTATATCTTCAACATGACCCTATTCCGATATAGAGATGTTAAGCGCCTTGCTTATCTCCTTGTATCTGTTCCTTATTGTCACTTCGGTAACACCTGAAATCCTTGCTATTTCCTTCTGTGTCCTGGGTTTTCCGACCTTCACAGAAGCTATGTAAATCGCGGCCGCAGCTATGCCTGTTGGACCTTTTCCGGAGGAAATGCCCATGGACATGGCCTGCCTTACTATATCCTCACTTATCACTATTGCCTGCTTGTCAAGATCGAGCTTGTTGCAGAACTGGGAAATGTAAGAGAACGGGGTTGTTGGCTTCAGGTTCAGATCAAGTTCCTTAGCAAGATGCCTATACGCTTTTCCGATCTTTTTCTTGTTTACCTCAGATGCCTTCGAAATCTCATCAAGAGTACGAGGTATGTTAACCTTCCTGCAAGCAGCATATATGGATGCACATACTATGCTCTCAATGCTCCTTCCTCTGATGAGGTTCTTCTCTACCGCCTTTCTGTATATCAAAGCTGCCGTTTCCTTGATGTCCTTCGGAATGCCCAATTTCGCACCGATATCGTTCAAGAGCTGAAGTGCAAGGGACAGATTCCTCTCCGCAGCATTGGAAACACGTATTCTCTGATGCCATTTTCTAACACGGTATATCTGTGCCCTATTTTTGTGCGGGATCCTCTTTCCATAATAATCCTTATTCGACCAGGATATCTCCGTGGCGAGGCCCTTATCATGGCTCAGGTAGGTCATGGGTGATCCGGTTCTCGCTCTCCGTTCGTCCTGGTCTGAGTCGAATGCCCTCCACTCTGGCCCCTGATCGATGTAGGCATCCTCAATAACAGCTCCACAGTCTGCACAGATGAGCTCGCCGTGTTCATAATCCCTTATTAGGTGTTCAGAATTGCATTCAGGACAACGCTTCGGTGTTTCCCCTTCAACAGTCATCTTATCACTATAACGCCTCTACATCATTGGATGTATTTAAACATTTTTTATTTTTAGTTACTCCTTAATAATATACACTCATACCATTTAAGAGCATTATTTCAAGATTCTGCAAACAACATCATGAAAATTTAATTCGCAATTATTTTATACCAAAAGTTATAAGTACAGAGAAAGGCGCTGTATAGATAAATATTTTAACTTTTTGCATTGATGACAAGACAAATTATTTCACTCCTAATGTATTTTTATTTGAACAATCATTTAATTTATTTCAACGAATGGCAATTACGATTATCGTAATCAATGGACATCTATCGAACCATTAAGCATGACTTTGATTAATTTTCGTATTATCGTACTGCGCATGTTAGACTGTTCGAATTTTGGCTGATGATGTACAGAAAAATGCCAGCAAACTCAAATTGCAAATCTGAGATAATTTAATATGGCTATTGCAATAAACGGCTATGCCCAGAACCTATATAGACACCCTTAGGGATCACGAGGATGGCGCGAAAGTTGTCGTATATGGCTGGATGCAGGAAGCCAGGATAATGAAAAATATCTCATTTCTCATGATCAGAGATAATACCGGTACAATACAGGCAACATTCAAGAACGATGAGGCCACTCTGGACATAATAAAGAGAATAAACAGAGAGAGCATTGTCCGTGTCGATGGATCCGTGAATAAAAAGAGCATAAGTAAGGCCGGTATTGAAATAAGTGGAACTTCAATATCCATTGTAAATGAAGCAGAGGCGCCATTACCCCTTCCGGTTGTTGATCCGGTCCAGGCCGATCTTGAAACCAGACTCAACAGTAGATTTATGGATCTGAGGAAGAGGAACATCTCTGCAATTTTTCGCATAGAAAGCGCACTTCTATGGGGCATAAGGCAGTATCTCCATAGCCAAAAGTTCATAGAGGTGCATACTCCGAAGATAGTGGCCGCCGCAACTGAAGGTGGATCTGATCTATTCCCCGTCCGTTATTTTGAAAAGGATGCCTACCTCAACCAGAGCCCACAGCTCTATAAAGAGGTCCTGATGTCTGCCGGCTTTGACCGAGTATTTGAAGTTGGCCCGGCATTTCGCGCCGAGGAGCACAACACGACAAGGCATCTCAATGAATTCACCTCCATAGATATAGAGATGAGCTTTGCGGATCATAATGATGCTATGGCTATGCTGGAGAATGCCATAAGATCCGGCATTGAGAATGCCGTAAGGGAAAATGCAGAGGACTTTGAATCGCTTGGAATCTCCATCAGCGTGCCCGAGACTCCGTTTCCAAGGATAACGTATGAACAATGCATCGATCTCCTGCAGAAAGATGGGATTGATTTCACCTTCGGTGACGATTTTTCACCGGACCAGCTCAGGACGATAGGATCGAGGTTTAGCGGCTTCTACTTTATTACTGAATGGCCATCGTCTGTAAGGCCATTTTACACCATGCCAAAGTCTGAGGATCCTAGGCTTACCAACTCATTCGATCTGCAATATCGTGAGATAGAAGTTACCTCAGGGGCACAGAGGGTTCATGATCCAAAAATGCTCATACAGAGATTCAATGAAAAAAAATTGGATGTTAAATCATTTCAGTTCTACGTTGATGCTTTTAAATATGGCATGCCCCCACATGCTGGTTGGGGGCTTGGCCTTGAACGCCTAACCATGATTCTTCTTGGACTCAACAATATAAGGGAAACCACCTTATTTCCTAGGGATAGAACCCGCATTGTTCCTTGATCTCCTGTCCTTTTTCCCTTCGTCAAAGACTAACCTATCCATGTCATCGGACGAACCAATTTCGTCCTTCAATATGTCGTCGAGTTTTTTCGAGCCCATTGCTCAACATGATTATTACACAATTTTGATATATAAACTTTTTTATCCTATGACAGTATAATTTGTCTTGTACATGTCACACAATTACCCCATGATGGCTGAAAATTCGGATCATTTCGTTTTATAGTCCTTTCATTCCTCATATGTACAATTTGGCTATGAGAACATGGATTTTCGATTGACAAATTACGGCGAAGATCTATACATCATAATGGAAACGATCCATGCCTGAAGTTTGCATTTCATGGGGGAATGCCCTGTCCATGCGTATCTGAAGCGAAGTAATTTATCCGATCTCCTGATCATTTCCCCATGGAAATTAAAACAGTAGGGGTTATAGGTGCTGGAACAATGGGATCTGCAATAGCTGAGCTTTTCGCCTTCAACGGTTTCAATGTAGTTATGAAAGATCAGAACATGGATCTTGCGAGATCCGGCTATTCCGGGATAGAGAAAATACTGAATGATATGAAGAGGATAAATGACGAGAAACCGGAAAAGGAAATAGCTAGGATCGAGAATTATGGAATCAAGCTATCAGACGATCAGAAGAATGCCATCAGGAAAAAGATCGGAGTACAGGTTGATGTAAACGCCATGCTGAAGAGAATAAGTCTCACGGATAAGTATTCAGATCTGTCTTCATGCGATCTCGTCATCGAGGCTGCCTTCGAAAACCAGGATGTTAAGAACAGGATATTTTCGGACATTTCTGATCTATCTGAACATGCAATCATAGCCTCAAACACATCCTCGCTGAGCATAACAGAGATGTCCTCGCGCCTGAAAAGGCCTGAAAATGCACTCATTCTGCACTTCTTCAATCCTCCATACCTCCTTCCGCTCGTGGAGGTTGTTCCGTCCCTCTACACATCAGATGAGGCCAAGAACACTGCAGTATCTCTGATATCCAGAATGAAGAACCACCGTGAGGGCATGGTGCCGGTTATGGCGAAAGAACGCGAGGGCTTCATAGTCAACAGACTGCTTATACCGCTTATAAATTCAGCTTCGGATCTTCTCGATAGTGGCGTGGCGTCTGCAGAAGACATAGATACTGCCATGAAGAAGGGTGCTGGATTCCCAATGGGGCCGCTGGAGCTAGCCGACATGATAGGCATAGATGTAGTTGTTGACGTCATGGAAGTACTCGAAAGGGCTTATGGTGAAAGATACAAGACATCTGTGATCCTAAGAAGAATGCGGGAGGCGAATCGATTGGGAAGAAAAACGAGAATTGGATTTTATAAATATTAAAAAATTATTTCATAGGGGTAAGGTCAGTCCTCTGCTTGTTGAGAACCACCACTGTGGGCTCAACAATGTACTTGGACTTTGAGATCCGTGTGATAGAAATTAGGGCAGACTTTCTATTGTTGTTGGCAAACATCTTCCGAATCTCATACACAAGACTCTTGTTCACAAACAGCTCGACATATATTGGTACACCCCTGTTGTACCATATGGCGATTATCGAACCCTTTGAGACTCGCTCAACATCCTCCCTTTCCACTTCGACGTCTATTCGTTGCCCTATTTCTATTTTCAACTTGCTTACCCAATTTCTAATAAAAAAGACGATTATATAAGCTTTTCCTGTATTAAAGGTTAAAATCGTTTAATTTCAATAATAACTTGATTCGGGCATCTGGAAACACAGTGACTGACTTTATGTAGCAATTTTGATATATCAAATGGACACTTCTCATGCCTTTTCCACCAGCGTTATCCCGAGTATCTTCTCAAGTTTCCTTGCAGTTTTGAGATCGGGCATGAGATCGCCTCTTTCTATGCTGGCTATGACATTTTTCCTCTCGAAGATCTTTGCAGCAAGATCGGCCTGAGACATGGCCAATCTTTCTCTGGCATTTTTTACCAGTTCAGCGTAATCTTCCACTATATCGAGATCCTCGTCGCTCACCTTTTTTGCGGGCTTCTTGATTGCGACAGGCCTAGGCTGCGGCCTCTCAGGCAACTGTACTTTTATAGCTTGATCCACAGGCTTGAACTTATTGTGTTCTATCACAGGCGTTCCAAATTTGGCGCAATCGTCGCAGACGTTGAGAACTGCACCATCTATCATGATCTTTGTGGTCTTCGACACCTTTTTTCCACACATCTCGCATTCCATAATGATTCAAGCATGCCTTCTAAATAATTAATCTTTTAGCGAGCGAATGCCAGGGTATCTTGGATCTTAAGAAAGCCGGCAATGCCCGATTGTATATCATCTGCGGTTGCCAAATAATGGGGAATGTGTTCACATAATTTATGCCTGTGTAAGTGAAGAATAGTAGAATTTCTAAAAATAATTTAAGGCATCGCTAATCTTTGAAAAAACCACATCTCTCAGGACTGGAATGCCATATGACATTACGAGGAAAAAATCGACTGAAGGAGCTGGCCGAGATCCATGAATAACGATGGATCGAAGTTTCGATGTGCTTGCGGTATTCCACTGGCTATGGATACTGCCAATTTATATATATCGCAAGCCTATGCTAATCCTGAATGCAAGAGAAGATCCGCAGGAAATCTTCGCAGCCCGTGTACCTGTACGGAATGAAGAACATGCTTAGGATTGGAAATAAACTGTATACCAGGACTTCAAAGAATAAGAAGGTTTATGGAGAGGATATAATAAGATTCGAACACGCCAACTACAGGGAGTGGAGGCCAGACAGGAGCAAACTGGCCGCCGCAATACTAAAAGGCCTCCACAATATGCCCATAGGCGAAAGCAGCAGCATTCTCTACCTTGGTGCGTCAACCGGTACAACTGTGAGCCATGTCTCTGACATTGCCCCATCGGGGAGGATATATGCAGTGGAAGTTGCCTACGAGCCGTTTTCAAAGCTCCTTGATCTAGCCGAACAGCGGGATAATATATATCCTATCCTGGAAGACGCAAACCTTCCAGAACGTTACCGTTTTTTCGTAGATCACGTCGATGTGATCTACCAAGATATATCCCAAAGAAATCAGATCGCAATTTTCAAGAGAAACATGGATGAGTTTCAACCAAGATCCGCCTTCCTGGTACTCAAGACAAGATCCATCGCTTCTACCGAGGATGCAAAGACCATACTGAGGAAGACGATCGAACAGCTGTCGTCTTATAACATAAGGGAGGTAATAGACCTCTCACCGTACGATACCGATCATTATCTAATTCTGGTAGACGCCAAAGGCGTACGCCGATGACACCGCTGCGATTCGGTGCATAGTAAGGAAAATACGAAACTAATGCGAATAAACAAACATACATCAAATCATAGGTGGCAGTTCCAATCATCGATAATATATATCCTTATTCCATAGGGTATTATGAGATTGACTGTGAACGGTTGGTATACGAACATGCGGTTTTCCGCTGCACACTTTATACCTTCGCATTTCAAATGTTCCCGCCTGCATGGCCATGACTACGGCGTAATTGTCAACGTCGAGGGAGATATGGTGGATGGTATGCTCATCGACTTCATCGAATTAAAGAATGCCATAAGATCGGTCATAAACGAGATGGATCACAAGCTTCTGGTGCCTGCGAAAGCCAACATCGCAAGGTATGATGAAGAAAGAGATGAGTATGAGATAAATTATAGCAATAAGAGGATGGTGATTCCCGGGGAATTTGTCTATCTCTGCGATGTTCACAATACCACGAGTGAAGAGCTATCAGAGTATATAGCAAGGAGAGTCGGAGAGAAACTCAGGCTCAAGAAAAACATAAGGAAGCTCGAGATATCTGTCGAAGAGGGTCCAGGCCAGGGCGTTTATTCTGAAGCGGGCATATCGTTATGATCCTGCCATGGTGATTTAGAAATGGAGAGGAAGAAGGCAGTTGTCCTGCTATCTGGGGGCCTAGATTCGAGTACCGTTTTAGCATACGCCATATCTCTTGGCTACGAAGTTCACGCCATATCATTCGACTACGGGCAGAGGCATTCAAGGGAGATGAACAGTTCCGAAGAACTAGCAAAATACTACGGAGTTGACAGAAAGATCGTGCATGTGGATCTCAGATCCATAGGTAAGAGTGCGCTCACCGATGACATCGAAGTTCCTTCAAGGGATCTTGAATCCATACCTGAAGAGATCCCGGTTACGTACGTACCGGCTAGAAACACCATATTTCTATCCATAGCGGCAGCATACGCTGAATCGATAGGATCAACGGACATATTCATCGGTGCAAACGCAATCGACTACAGTGGGTATCCAGACTGCAGGCCGGAGTATTTCAACGCCATGGAGAAGGCGCTTACACTTGGCACGGAGATAGGGCTCAGGAAGGGCATGCACATAAATGTACCCTTGCAGTATCTGACAAAAGCCGACATAATCAGGATGGGCCTGAAGCTAGGCGTTCCATACGAAAAGACATGGTCATGCTATAAGGGAGGGGAAAAGGCATGCGGAGAATGCGATTCATGCCTCCTGAGGCTCAAGGGATTCATGGAGGCTGGTTCAGAAGATCCGCTGGAATACGAAAAATACCCTACCTTCTATAAAGACTACATTGAAAAAAGAAAAAAATAGATGGATCAGTGGGCGTGCTTTGCGATCCACTCGTCCACTTTCTTTGAGCTGGCCTCAACTGAAGCCACACTCTTCTTCCAGAGCTCAAGTTCATCCGGCTTGAAGTCTATGTCGTATATCTGTTCTACACCCTTCTCTCCGATCTTTATCGGCACGCCTATGAACTTGTCCCTTATTCCGTAGTGGTCCGCATGCTTGCCGGTTATGTAAGCTGCGCACGGTATGACGCGTTTCTTGTCCATGATCACAGATTCCACCATCGCGGTTATGGATATGCCAGGTGCGTAGAAAGCGCTGCCTGTCTTCAGATAGTTCACGATCTCTCCGCCGCCAAACCTCGTCCTCTTCACTATCTCATCGATCTTCTCCTTTGAAAGCAGGTTCTCTATGGGTATGCCGGCAACGCTGGAGTATCGTATGAACGGCACCATATCATCTCCGTGTCCCCCAATGACGAATGCGTTAACGTCTTCAACAGACACATTCAATTCCTTTGCGAGAAAGGTTCTGAACCTTGAACTGTCAAGAGATCCGCCGAGACCCATTATCTTCGATGGATCTATGCCGGTAAACTTCTGCAATGCATAGGCCATTATATCGGCTGGGTTTGATACCACCACTATTATTGAATCTGGCGAGTATTTCTTTATGTTTCTCGAAACGTCAGATATTATCTCCACGTTCTTGTCAAAGAGATCGTCCCTGCTCATCCCTGGCTTCCTTGCCAGTCCAGCCGTAACGACTATGACGTCGCTGCCCTCCATGTTCTTGTACTTGGTTTCATCACTCGTACTGAAACCCACCACATCAAGATCGTATCTCCAGTGTGGAGCTCCCTCCTGAATATCCAGAGCCTTTCCCTCAGGAATTCCATCTACAACATCAAACAGATAAACATCGCCGAGCTGTTTTGCGGCCAAGAACTGTGCGACTGTGGCACCTACATTTCCGGCGCCTATTACAGAAATCTTCTTTCTTGCCATAAATGAGTATCCCTTCGTTATTAAAAAATTGTTCTAATTTTTATGCATAAATCGCTATGAAAAAATGGAAAATTTAACCATTCGCAAATAAATTAATATATAGAAAAAAGTTAGACATAATATAATCTGGGAGGCGTCGATGCAACTTGGCTACTGATCCGATCATGTATATATTCGAACAGTTTTTCGATCAGCGTTTCGGAAAATCAATGGTCATTAAGGGCAAGCCGGGTTCCGGCAAGACAACCTTCACTTTGGATTTTTTGACGTCGATCAGAGATCATCATCCAGTTTACTACATTTCATCTAGGTCAACTGATTCTGCCATATCTGAAGCCTATCCCTGGATCAAGGAACGGTTCAGCGGTGAGGGCGAGATCAGTAAGGTCAAGACGGACTACCTGAACCGGTTCGAGAAGATGGTTGAGGAGGGGAAATTCGGGGATTTCCTTAAGGACGGATTGATAATAGATACGAAGAAGATCGTGCCAATAGTACACTCGCTTTACGAATTTGTTGACGCTCACATTGGCGAAAGGCCAATAATAGCCCTGGATTCCATCGACGCCATCGCGGAGGAATACAATATACCTGAGGATTTTCTCTTTCTGATGCTGAAGAACGATCTCGTTGAGGGTTCGGGGGCAAATCTCGTTTCCATTCTTGAAGCAAAGCAAAACGAGAGGCTTGAGTACTTCGCAGATGGAGTCGTGAGCCTTGATTACAACATAAAGAACGACATGCTCATACGGTCTCTGACGCTGGAAAAGATGAGGGGCATATCCATCGGGCCATATCCAAGCTACATGTTCTCATTGGCAGGTGGAAAGTTCAACAGCGTTATGAGGAGCAGCCTTGTCTTTCCAGATACCAAGTATGAGCCTGCCAGGATCTCGGATCCGGCTGAGTTCCAGGTCTCACTCGGCGATCCCGAATACGGCAAGCTCACGCCAGAGGGTACTGACACTGTACCTGGAGGTTCCATAGTAATACTGCACCTCAAGGATAAGGGGGCAGCAGTCAACGATTTCGTATCTCTGTTCAAAACGAATTTGATAATAACGAATATAATCCAAGGGCGAGGCGTGATCGATGTAACGGCCAGTGGCTACGAAACGTACACCGTGCTTCTCAAATCCCTTGCAGGCAAGTATCTTAATAACTACATAACCACTTCGAAATCCGATATGATCAATCCATATGTCATATCACTAAAAGGCGTTAGGCTCAAGGATGATATAAACAGAGAAATAATAGAGGTTAAACTTGCCCAGTCCAAGGGACCTTACATATACTTCTTCTCATCGGATTATCTCTACCTCGTCTACGGTCCTGAATTCCTGAACCAGATCATAGAGGTCGTGGATGATATAAGGACAACTGGTGTGATCTTCATAGTGGCCGATGACACCACCTACGACAAGATGTTCTCTGCTTCCCATATTTCACTGGATCTATTTTCAGTAAACGGTTATGCCGCAGTATCTTCGAACAAAACATCTTCCTACTTGATACAGATAATGCCAGATGAAAAAAGATGGCCAAAAATAAGATTTATAGAGATAGAGTGAGTTTATTTCACAAACTTCAGATACCAGGTCTTCACACCCGGTTCTCCATCCCTCTTCAGGCTTGCATCAACCGTTGAAGGTGCGCCCTCTATTCCCTCCTGCCCGGGCTGCCAGTTGGCTGGCGTGGCTAGCTTGCGTTCCCAGTTGAACTGCAGGGCCTTTATCACCCTTATTATCTCGTCTATGTTCCTTCCTGTCTCGGCCGGATAGTAGATCATCCACCTGACTATCTGGTTCGGATCGATGATGAAAACTCCCCTGACGGTTGCGCCGGACTTCTCATCGATCAGGTTGTACTGCCTGGCAACCTCCTTGTCTATGTCCGCAATTATCGGGAATGGTATTTCAATACCGAAGTGCTCCTTTATGTCCCTTATCCACGCTATATGGCTGTACACGCTGTCGATGCTGAGGCCGAGGAGTTCAACGCCCAGAGCCTGGAAATCCTTGTATCTCTCTGTAAATGCTATGAACTCCGTTGTGCACACCGGTGTGAAATCACCTGGATGCGAAAACAGCAGAACCCACTTTCCCCTGTAGCTGGACAGGGTTACAGGACCCTTTGACGTGTTCACGGTAAAATCCGGAGCCTTTTGACCCAATGTTACTGGCATTCAAATCACCATAAAATGATGCTTGAAAGGAATATAAGTGTATTGAATTGTGCATAGCTAATATTTAACGAATATCATTTTGAATTCGTTAGTATCTGTTCCGTGAAGTACGTTATCACTATATCCGCACCGGCTCGGAATATGGAAACTAATGATTCTCGTATGGCATCTTCGGACAGGTACCCGTTCTTCACCGCATTGTATATCATATTGTACTCGCCGCTCACGCTGTACGCAGCCAACGGCAGATCGAATCTTTCTCTGGCCTTAGCTATGATATCCAGGTAGAAAATCGCCGGTTTTACCATTATTATGTCTGCACCCTCGTACACGTCCAGATCGATCTCCCTGAGCGCTTCCCTCTGGTTTCTGTAATCCATCTGGTAGCTCTTTCTGTCTCCGACCTTCGGAGCGGATTCCGCGGCTTCCCTGAATGGGCCATAGAGATTTGATGAGAACTTGGAACTGTACGCCATGATCATCACGTTTTCGAAGCCATCATTATCCAGTTCATCCCTTATGGCCGATACCTGCCCATCCATCATACCGCTAGGGGCGACTATATCCACACCGGCCTCTGCATAGCTTTTCGCTATTTTCCTGTACACCTCAAGCGTTGAGTCGTTGTCCACATAACCATCCTTCAACAGGCCGCATTGCCCTGTATCTGTGTATTCACATAGACAAAGATCCGCAATTGTTATTATGTTCGTGTTATCTTTGATTACGGATATGGCCTTCTGTATCACGCCATTCTTGTCGTAGGCAGCACTTCCCATACTATCCTTATGCGATGGAACGCCGAACAGTAGGACAGATTTCACTCCTATGTCTTCAAGGTGTTTCACATAGGCCTTCAGATCTCCAAGCGGATATCTCAGTATTCCCGGCATGGAGGAGATCTCTACCGGCTTCGAAATGCCCTCTTCAACAAATATTGGCATAACCAGCTTCTCCGGCCTGATCGAAGTTTCGGAGAAAAGATCCCTGAAATTCTGATCCTTTCTGTACCTTCTCATTCTAATGATCGGGAACATATATCGTCATGCTTACCACGGATAAATAGGATGCATATATGCAAAATTAGCTCTAAGAACCACATTAAATAAATTATATCAGAAATGAATATGGAAATATGACGCTCTGTGCAATGTACAATATATCGATGGCCGGTTCTCATCCAACCACAATATGCGTTGTCATGGATAGGTTCCTGGAATCATTCAGTGAACTTTATGATATCATCGATGAAAACGACACCGATGTCATGATGGATTTCATCTCAAGGTTCGCAAGAACAGATGAGATCATGCCGGAAGATAAAACGGTCGGATTCGTTGTTGTCAACGCTGATAAGAAGCTCATGTCTGTATCATTTTCCGACATAGATGAGAACATGAAAAAGGTAATAAAGGCAACAGCCGAGAAATTCAAAAACAAAGGATTCAAAGTTGAAACGGATATGTAATTCGGAAAATTGAAATTATGAATTTTAGTACATGGTCAGGTTGTATTTCCTGTCCATGAACTCGTAATCTTTTCGGTTTTTTATGCTCAGCAGCTTTGTGAGTTCCTTCATCTTTTCTACGTAACGATCGTCGTAAATTTCACGGCCTAGAACCAGGCGCCCGAGATCGTCATCGAACATTACCTGCTCTCCGTGCTTTTTCAGGCAGTGAATGCATTCCGCCGCCTCTTCTTCATCCTCTATGTGATTAAAGCATTCTTCGAAACTCATCTGTCATCACACCTCTTGCCATCGAAGTACGGGAATCTCACGTTATAACGATCAATCGAGAAGAACAGATAGTAAGGGAAGCTCCTAAGAAAGTCAGGGTCTATGAATTTAGATAGCGCATCCATGTTTCCATCTATGTATGCCTTTAAGTCCTTCCAGGATCTCCTGCCTCTCACGACGTCGTCGAGTATGCTTATGAATTCATAGTAAGGGTCATATCTGGAATCTCCGGTGGTCGATTTATAGAGTTCTAGCTTCTTTCTGGCATTGAATATCACCTTATAAGCATCGTCGACTTCACCGGCCAGAAGGGCACTCCTTATAACATCCATATTGAGGTTCGCGTTCATCTTACATCACCCCACCAGCTGCGTTGAAATATTAACAAGCATCGGAAACATCACGTAAAATACCCCGAGAAAGACCACTATAGCAGCAGAGATTATGACCATAGCCTTGTTCCCATTGTCTGTTGAGAATTCGCTTTTCGGATCCTCCCAGAACAGGTATCTCATAACCTTCATGTAATAGAATACGGAGATTGCACTGTTCAGTATGGCGATAACCGCCAGCCACCAGAGCCCTCCATCTATCACGGAAAGGAAGAGGAAATACTTAGCCAGAAAACCTCCAGTAAGCGGTATTCCAGCAAGGCTAAGCAGAAGTATGGAGAAGCTGGCCGCAACGTATGGCGATTTCTTTCCCAGACCGGATATTGCATCGAATGTTACGTTCTCCTGCTTCACCATATTCATTGCAAGGAAGGATCCTCCCTTCATGAATATGTAGACAAGGGAATAGAACATACCTGATGCGATAGCAAGGTCGACCACACTTGGTTTATTGCCGATGCCCACGTATGATACAACGGCAAGCACCAGTATTAGGTATCCGGCTTGTGCAACGGATGAGTATGCAAGCAACCTCTTTACGTTGTTCTGCGAGAGGGCGGCCACGTTCGCATAGGTCATGGTAAGAACGGACAGTATCACGAAGAAGAAATAAACCGGTGCGGTGTAGGAGCTGAAGCCCACGAGGAATATCTTCAGCACTATCACGAATGCCATTATCTTTGTTCCAGTGGAGAGAAAGGCTGAGACGTCGTTTTCAGTACCATCGTATGCGTCTATGGCCCACTGGTGCATCGGGAATATTGCAAGCTTGAAACCGAAGCCTATCAGCAGGAACAGAAGGGCTAGAAGCATGGTTGGTTTGTCTGCCGACACCATTGTCGTTGATGTGGAGAGAGTGAACGTACCAACGGAGAAGAAGTAGAATGCGATGCCCAGTATAATGAACGTGGTCGCTATAGTTCCTGTGAAGAAGTACTTGACGGTGGCTTCAAGATTTCTCTGCTTGCCTCCATATGCTGACATGATGTAGGTCATTATACTGACAGATTCGAACGCAACGAAGGCTATTATCAGGTTCCATGTTTCAGCCACAAATATCATGCCAAGTGCTGAGAATATCAGTGCAGAGTAGAATATCTCCGACCTCTTTCCGAGGTACTTGGCCACTGGCAAAGATATGAATAGCGCGGATATCAGCAGCACGATAGCGAAGTACTCAGAGAACTTGTTCACCGTAATTCCATATGCAGAGGAATACGGCGTGAACGCAATCATTATTATGGCTACTGCCAAGGTGGCAAATGTTATTGCGGCATTGACAATAGATTTCCTTACCGGTATTCCGACGGCCAGGACAACAAAGCCCATGATCGCCAGGAATATCTCAGGATAGAACAGTGCTATATCGCTCATTGAATCACCCCGAATATGTTGCTGGTGTAATTAACTAGATTGTGGAAGATCAAATTCGGATACACACCGAATAGAAAGATAACGAGCACCAGGAACACCAGTATGAGAAATTCGCTAACCCTCACATCCCTTATGAACCCAAGATTCTCGTTGTAGGGCCCATATAATGATCTCTGCGCTGTCCATATGTGATAGGAGGCAGTTATTATCATGCCAAATATCACAAAGAATATGTACCAGCTTATGGCCTGGAACACTCCAACCACTATCGAAAATTCGCCTATGAAGCCTGCAAAGCCAGGGAGACCCAGTGAAGCAAGGAAGCCTATCAATGAAAATGAAGCCAGCATCGGAGCCTCACGGTATATACCACCCAGGCCATAAACAGAATCCGTTTTGGTGTTTCTATTTATGTAATAAAGTGCGGAGAATACGAGTGCCATTATAAGGCCGTGTGCGACTATCTGGAACATACCTCCCGCTGCCTCGATGTATTTGACGCTGTAATCTACGCCTGAGGATTCGATTATAGAAGCGGCGAAGGAGAGGGTGACGAAGCCCATGGCGGATGCGCTGGCAAAGGCCATCATCTTCTTTATGTTCCTCTGGAACATGGCTGTCAGAGCAAAGTATATTATGCTCATTATGCCAAGAGCTTCTAGGATGTACAGAACCCATAGAGGTATTGCGCTGTATGCCTCCATCAATATGCCAAAGAGACCGTAACCTCCCATCATGGATATTGCACCTGCCAGGATCACTGTTGCTGGGTATGGAGCAGAATAGTAGGAATCTGGCAGCCAGGAATGTATTGGGAATGACGGCATCTTCACGAGGAATCCGAACAGGAAGCCAAACAGGACAAAACCTAGTTCGAACACCGGCAGGGAATGAACTATACTCATCAGCGGGCCAATTTCAAATGTGTAGTATCCTAGATATGAAAACGAATAGGAGTAAAGTGTGAATATCGAAAGGAGAATGAAGACGGAACCTATGTGTGTGTAAACAAAGAATTTCAGCGATATGGAATCCTTGTTATCCCTTCCATACCTGCCGATCATGAAGTACACAGGCACTAATACGAGCTCCCAGAAGATGTAGAAGAACAGAAAATCCCTGGAGATAAGAAGACCTATTAGGCCAACCTCAACAAGCATTTCCAGCCCGAAGAACACCGATCCGTATTTCCTGTCCGTTATAAGTATCGATACGAGCATCACTATTCCAGTCAGAATGAGCAGGGCATCAGTCAGTCCGCTTACACCTACGGAGAAATAGAGGCCAATGCTTCTGGAGATCGTTATGCTGTACTGCGATATGAATCCACCGCTATATGATGAGAAGCGTAGTATAGAAAATGCAGCTATAAGTATGAGCAGTATGCCAGACAGTACCGATGCTGTTTCCTTTGCATAGCGTCCAGTGAAGAAAGCAGCGATTCCGAATATTATAGATATTATCAAAATATAGAATGCAAACATTTTACACCAGCTCCACGATCTCAATTATTATGAATATCAAGATTGCCGCAATTATAAGCACTGCAACATAGTTCTCGAAGACTCCGGATTGCAACCTCCTGAAATAGGTTCCTGTTGAAACCGTATCTGATCCAAGTTTGTTTACAGATCCGTTGTACGCATTTTCAAATCCACTGAATGCGGCTGAAAGTGGCAGGATAACGCGTTCCGATATTATCCTTGTGTATAATACATCAATGTAAAATTTGTTCTTGACGAGCTTGTAGTACCATGTCTTTGATATGTCCCAGGTTTTCCACTTCTCAAACCCATATATATAAAGATCAACGAAAAAGCCAATGGCCAGCAGTATTATTGGAAGTGTTGTTATGTAAATAGGCGCGGTTGGAACCGAAACACTGTATGGCGAAAGATCAAGCGTCGGCTTTACAAAGCTATAGAATGGTACCTGCCAGACACCGAGTATAAGTGCGAATATAGACAGTACCATTAGCGGAAGCAGTGCCACTATTGGCGGATCCCTAGCTCTTTCAGCCAGCGTAGATCTAGGCTTTCCGACTGCAACAAGGAAGAACATGCGGAATGTGTATAGTGTCGTCAGCAGAGATCCGGTCATCAGGAACAGTAATGGAAGGAATCCAGCGACTGAAAGCGATTTGGTGAAATAATTATATGACGCAAATATAATCGGGTCCTTGGAGAAATAACCCGATGTACCAGGAAACGCCACAAGAGCAAGTGAGCCTATGAAGAACAGCGTAGTTGTTACAGGCATCCTCTTCCAGAGACCGCCCATCTGCTTTGCGTCCCTCAGATCCATCATTGCTACGAGGAATGCACCGGCACTCATGAAGAGGAGAGCTTTGAATATCGCATGCGAGATGAGGTGGAACATACCCAGCGAGACTGCCACACCTCCAATTATGGGCGCCAGACCAATGGCCGCCAGCATGTATCCAAGCTGGCTTATCGTCGAATATGCCAGTATTCTCTTCACATCATTAACTACAAGGCCCACTATACCGGCATACAGTGCCGTGAATGATCCAACTATGGCGACCGCGTACATGGCGAAAGGTGCCGCATATAGAAAGACCTGGAACAGCCTGGCAACCAGATAAACTCCTGCGGTGACCATCGTAGCAGCATGGATCAGTGCTGAGACAGTGGTCGGGCCTTCCATGGCGTCCGGTATCCATACATGGAGTGGGAACTGTGCTGATTTTCCAATAGCGGCGCCGAGAATGAATATAGCTATTATGCCGAGTCTTACCTTTCCAATGGCTACAGCGATGGAGCTCGCATTGGATATGAGGTACGGTATGCTAAGCGGATCCTTTGTAACATTTATGAGTGAATAGTAAAGTATGGACATGCCTATTATGAAGGAGAGATCGCCAACCCTCGTCACTATAAAGGCCTTCTTGGCTGCTGCGGTTGCATTTGGCTTGAAGAACCAGAATCCTATCAGGAGGTAAGAACACAGACCCACGAGCTCCCAGAACAGAAAGAGCAAGACGAGATTTGATGATATCACCAGACCGAGCATTCCTGCGGTAAATAATGCAGTTTCAGCGAAGTAGACGTGCTTGTTCGGATCATCCTTCATGTAGTATATTGCGAAGAGGTGTATCATCAGTGAAACGAACGAAACCATCATCGCCATAACTATCGCAAGATTGTCAATGTAGATACCGAAGTCTATATTGTAGAACCATGTGTAGCTATTGTAAATGGGATGCTTTATGACCGTGAAGTAGGTTATGACGGAGAAGATGAAGGCCAAGAATATAAAGAACGAGGCAATGGCTCCGGACCACCTTCTATAGTACTTGCCTATGATCAGCGTAAGGAGAAAGCCGATCAGAGGCGAAATGAATATCATCCAGCCGTATATGTACATCGTCACCACCTTATCTCCTTGAGCAGGGAGATATCAATCTTTCCGAACCTGTGATAAACCGCTATGAGCAGCCCCAGGCCAACTGCAGATTCAACAACTCCTATCGCTATCGCAAACAGCGCAAAGACATAGGGAGATATAGTCCCGGAATGGGCATAGTAGTATGATCCTATCCCTATAACATTCAGTATTGCGGAATTTATCATGATTTCGATCGAGATCAGCATCTTTATTCCGACCCTGGAAGTCATTACGCCATACAGCCCTATTACAAAAAGCAGTATGGCAACGAAGCTGATTGCTGATATAAACATCACTCATCACCCTTTGCCACATACATTACGCCGAGCACTGCACCCACGATGACCACAGATATGAGTTCGAAGGGTACCACATATTGGTTGAATATATCGTATCCGTAAAACGTTATATTTTGAGACACTGGTATGAAAGTCCCGGACATCATTAGAACTGGAACGATCACTGCTATGAAAAACAGTATGACCGCAGCCAGAGCAAGATACTTATTCAATTTCCTTACCTCCTGTGAGCATAACGGTGAAAGCTAGTATCGTGACGACTGCACCTATGTAAACTAGAACTTCCACAGCGGCTATGAATGAGGCACCGATGAATAGAAATTCCGATGCGAGAATTATGAGGAACAGAAACAGGTATATCACCGAATGCGTCAGATTCTTCTCTCTGACGGACATAACGGAGAACGCTATTAGAAATATCGCTATGAGCGAGAATATGAGCGTGTATATCATTTCTTCACCTCGCTCTCCGTCTTTTCCAGTTCTTCCGGGCTGTAGAAGAAGTTATTCCTTGTGCGTGCTGTTTCTAGTTCATGCGTTAGGTATATTGCCTCCGTCGGGCATATCTCTTCGCAATTGCGGCAGACAGTGCAGGTACCGAAGTTTACCTGTGGATACAAGTTTCTCTTATTGTGCGGGTTGTTCCTCTCAACAACTATCATCCTTATGGATAGGTTTGGGCATACCTGTTCGCAGAGCGTGCAACCAACACAGTCATCCATGCTCAGGAAGATCCTGAACTTGAACCTAGCCGGTGTGTACGCCTTTTCTTCAGGGTACTGTACGGTTATTGGTTTCTTGAAGAGATGCTTGAAGACAGTATACATACCCTGAAGCGATCCTATAAGCGGAATTCTTTTTGGTTCTTTAACCTCTATCATGATATCACCCCCAGCGTCAGAAATCCTGCCCAAATCAGATTGATAATGGATATTGGCAGAAGGATCTTCCAGCCAAAGTTGATGAACCTGTCAACCCTGATCCTGGGCATTGAAAGCCATATAAGGAAAGATATCAGGACCAGTATGAGACCCTTGATAAGAAGATAGATGAATCCGGCGTATGATGAATATGGGCCGTTGAAACCTCCGAGATAGAGGAGCGATACGACGAGTGAGCCTAGGAATATGCTCCCGAACATTCCCATGTAGAAGAGACCGAACCTCATTCCAGAATATTCGGTGGAGTATCCGGACACAATTTCGCTGTCGCTCTCTGAGAGATCGAATGGCGTATATGATGATCTTGCGATCATAGCCACCATGAAGACGAACAGGCCCAGAGGCTGCAGAATTCCGAACGGTATGAACTGCGTCGAGACGAGCGTCTCAAAGTTCAGAGGAGTTCTGCTCAACGCGGAATCCATCATAACGAGCGAAACTGCACTTATCATCATGGGTACCTCAAAGGAGACATCCTTGGCTATGCCTCTGAAGGCACCTATCACGGCGTATTTGTTGTGAGAACTTATGCCGGCCAGAACCTCGCCTATAGGCATCATTGCTATTGCCCCGAAGAACAGTATAAGGGATACGTTGGAATGCGTTATGGTCAGTGATCCTATCCAGTAGAAGCTGCCATAAGGTATGAGGACGAAGCCAACTACGAGTCCTATGAAAACTATGTACGGTGCAGCCTTGTATGCAAAGTCGTCCCTTAGCTTCGGTATTATCGATTCCTTTCCGACAAGCTTCAGTGCATCAGCTATGAGCTGCAGCAAACCGAATTTCCCAACCCTGTTAGGTCCGATCCTCAACTGCAGCCTCGCCATATACTTTCTGAATATGTATATCATGGCAATTAGGGCAACGACCACAAATATCAGGAAGAATATCGTTTCGAATATGTAGGCCAGAAAATAGGATGCGTAGTGCCCTGTTATCTGAAAGAAAAGCTGCAATCTTAACAGTATGTTCATCTATCCACCTCACCAAAAACAAGGTCTATTGAACCGCCTATGGATATTAGATCCGCGATCATCTGGTCCTTGGCCAGTGCCGGAAGAACGGAGAGGTTCTTGAACGTAGGGCTTCTGACCCTTACCCTGTATGGACGCAGGGAACCATCTCCGATCAGGTAAACACCGAATTCGCCCTTTGGAGATTCAGTCCTGGCATACACCTCTCCCTGGCCACGGAGCCTAATCATCAGAGGCTTCTTCGCCTTCTGATTGAAGTACGGGCCTGCAGGCAGCTTCTGTATGGTCTGTTCCACTATTTTCACCGACTGCCTCATTTCCTCTACACGTACAAGGAACCTCGCCAGGTTGTCTCCCTTGAACGATACAGGAATGTCAAAATTGACCTTATCGTATACAAGATAGGGCTGGGCTTTCCTCACATCATATTCCACTCCAGATGCCCTCAGCATTGGACCTGTGACACCATAATCTATTGCCATCTCCTTGCTGAGAATGCCGATGCCCTTCGTCCTGGATATGAATACGTCATTCTTGACGAAGAGGCTCTCTATCTTATTCAGCTCCTTGGGAAACTCCCGTATAAAGGTCTTTATGTGGTCCAGGGCCTCATCGGTCACATCCTGATAAACTCCGCCTATGCTCATGTAGTTGAGCTGCTGCCTTGATCCTGAAACCTCCGTGAATATCTTGAGTATCTTCTCCCTCTCCTTGAAGCAGTAGAAGAACGGTGTCAGCATTCCTAGATCCAAGCCAAATGCACCCAGCCATACGAGGTGGCTAGCGATCCTGTTGAGTTCCGCCATCATCACTCGTATCCACTGTGCCCTTTCTGGAACCTCTATATCCAGCAATTTTTCTGCAGCCTCCAGATAGCCGACCTCCATGTTCATAGCGGCAACATAATCCATTCTGTCAAAGTAGATCATATTGTCGCAGTAGAACTGCAATTCTCCGATCTTCTCGGCATTTCTATGAAGGTATCCTATGATCGGCTCTACCTCCTTTACTATTTCTCCATCCAGCTTCACCCGAAGCCTCAGGACACCATGCATCGAAGGGTGCTGCGGACCAAAGTTAACCTCTGTCCACTCAGCCATCACCAACCACCCTCCGGATCAAAGGTAACATAGTCGTTGCCTTCCTCGTCCATGTTCACATACTGGGCCTTGCTCAGATCGTAATTCTTTCTTAGGGGATGTCCAACCCATCCCTCAGGCAGGAAAAGCCTCTTCAGGTTTGGATGGCCGTCAAATATAACGCCCACGAGATCGTATTCTTCCCTTTCATCCCAGTTTGCGGCATTCCAAAGTGATGTAAGGCTCGGAACGTGGTTGTCCCTGGTCTCTGTTTTGACTATGATATATTCATTTTTCTGCATATTATAAAGATGATACACGACCTCTATATGGTCGACATAATCAACTGCAGTTGTGAGTGACAGATTGTATCCCTGTGACTTTAGTTCCTTCATCAGATCCAAGAGGTTCTCCTTCGCCACCCTGATGACCTTCCTTCCGTCCTTCGTCTTTTCCTCTGCGATTATGTCCACCATTATCTATCCGCCTCCCCTCTTATCTTCTTCTGAAGCAGGATTATGCCGTTCGTGAGCGCTTCAGGCGTGGGTGGGCATCCAGGTATGTAAACGTCAACCGGCACGACACGATCCACGCCTAGAACCACGGAATATCCCTGGTTATACGGACCGCCCTGTATCACGCACACACCCTGAGCTATGACGTACTTCGGATACGGCATTTCATCGTATATCCTGCGTACTCTCGGAGCCATCTTCTTTGTAACCGTACCGGAAACTATCATAAGATCGGACTGCCTCGGAGAATTTCTGAATATCTCGCTGCCGAACCTGGAGATATCCATGTCTGAAGCCTGAATCGCCATCATTTCGATGGCACAGCATGCAAGCCCGAAGGTGAGCGGCCAGAGTGAATTGCTTCTTGCCCATTCAAGGGCCTGATCAAGTGTGGTTGTTACCACACCCACCTCTCCAGTCTTTATTTTAACCACCTCATATATCCATGTTTGAAAGCGTAATAGACGCCAAACAGTGGCATCGCGAGAAATATAAGCGTTTCGATAAACTTTATAAGGCCAAGCTGTTTGAAATCAACAGCCCATGGAAACAGAAGAAGCATATCCACATCGAATACCACGAAAAGAAGCACAACGACATAATACTGGTTTATGGACGGCTTGCCCCAGATCTCCCTGGCAACCTCACCGCTCTCATAAGGTTCCAGATATTTCTGATCAACGCCTGGAGGCGTATCCTCATAGGCGGCCTTTTTCAGAATGGTTTCTGTATCAAGCTTGACCGTGTTATCACCATACCTGTTGGCACCGAGGGCAGGGAGAATTTTGAAGCCGAATATCAGCGCCAGAGGTATTACGACAATGATTATGAGCAGAGGGATATACCCATCTAACATATTGAGAGTATCGTTTGACATTATATAAGATTTCTTTTGCAAATGCTACGCGGCAATCTTATAATTTGAATTCGATTTATTTTTTGACATAATCGTCATATCATAACTATTAACGCAACTTCATAAACGTTCTATATCTATTCATTCAGAAAAACGATCCTCATTAATAAAAAAATGACGTTTTGCATTCGTATTTATACATTATATTGATTAATATTGATACAATAATTAAAATACATTATTTTTATTTTTAACCTCGTTGAAGCATTCCATGGCGACCCTTGGATCGAAGACTCTTTCTGTCTTTTCCTTGATCAGCGCTATTATTGAATTCTGTGTTGCATTTCTGCCACTGCTGAGGATCTCTCGTATGATGCTCTTAATCTCCTCCCTGCTCAGCTCCTTAAGCCTTGAATCACCGAGTACCGAGGCAACGTCATCCCTTTCGTACAATATTTCCAGGGCCATCTCAAGCTGGTATCTGTCAAAGTGCAGATCTTTGGATCTCCTGCATAACTCGATTATTCGGTCATGATCTATAATTTTCTTAGTCCTCCTTTCAAGATCCGGTACTATCTGTGTGAGTATCCTTGCGGCTTCCCTGGCCTCTACAAACTCAGCGATATTCCTGAATGCATCAACCACCATTTCCGATGCGATGTACTCCGCATTTTGCTTTGATATTCCATATCTATCCACAAGATCCTGGACAACCTCAGCGTATGTCCTAGGCTTTATTGACGATGACATCTCCATCAGCTTTGAATCAACCTTGATCACCGGTATGTCTGTTTCAGGATACATTCTGTCTTTTCCTGGCATGGGCCTGAGAAAAACAGTTTCTTCCCCAGCTGGGCCCCTAGTCTCTGAAAGATCCATAGAGATTATCTTCTGAATCCTGTCAAATATTGAATTCTCAATCATTTTGACGCGCGATTGGTTTATGGCGATAAGCAATACAGCGTCGTTATCACCCTTTCCAAGATAGCGGTACAGTGCCTCTACCTCATCCTGGGTCAAGCCATAGCCTGGAAGCTCATCGGAATGCATCACACCCTTGATTCCGTATGATCTTACCAGATCAGCTATCTCTTTCCCCATCCTGAGCTTGCCGTTTTTGAGCGTACCTGCCATATTCTTCAGGATCCCAGCATATACCCCTCCACTTTCGATACCACTTCTTATGATCTTAGACTTTGTCCCTGCAAAAAGATCTGAAACATCCTTCAGGTTGAAGCTGACTCTGTCCAGGCCACCCCGTGATTTGATCAGGTCAACGGCTGCCCTCAGGTTCTCTTGCCGCTCCTTTTCATATCTGATCACGTCCCTGATCTGCGTAAGTTTTGAGACGCCCTTTATCTCCACCCTACCGTAACCCATAGAGAAATTCACATCCTGTCTGACAGCATCAACCGCATGCCTCGCATTTCCAGTGGAGATGACTATATAGCCGATTGATCTCGCAACCTCAACGGCATGGTCCTCATCCACTATATCTGGCTCAGTAGATATCTCTATCAGAGGTATGCCCAGCCTGTCCAGTGAGTATACCACAGTATTCCCTATCTCTTCGATCTTTCTTGCGGCATCCTCCTCCAGGCACACAGTGGATATCCTTACCGGACCCTTGCTGGTCTCTATGTGGCCATTTATCCCAACTATCGCTGTCCTCTGGAAACCCGTCGTGTTTGAACCGTCGATCACTATCTTCCTCATGTAGGTGATGTGGTCAACGATATCGCAATTCAACGCCTTGCTCACTGAAATAGCTGTTGCTATAGCCCTTTCATCAGGTGTTTTCGGCGGTTCCTCGTCCATCTCTACAAGGCATGAGTTATCCGTAACTACGTACTGGAAACTTCTCGATCTCATGCTCTCATAGGAGGCGGCTGCGTCTATGTTTCCTAGCTCGCTTGCCGATATGTGAAGCTTTCTGCTGAATCTCATTAACTCGCCACTGGACTGCTCAACGGGGCACCTGCAGAACAACTTTCCCGTATTCAGCTGAAAATGCACCTCAAGACCGATCTTCGTATCCAATCAGCATCACCTCCCCAGCTTTATTATCTCCACCGGCAGATCCCTTTCAACTATCTCGCCACGCATATTCTTCCTGAAAAGATCTCTGAAAAGATCATGAGGGTATTGGCCAAGCAGATACATGGCCTTCACATAGGCCACTTCAGGCACCATATTCCCTGCCTCTATCACACCAGCCGCCAGAAGTTCACGCCCCGTTGAGTATACATTGAGATCCGTTGATCCGTATATGCATTGTGACGCCATTATGGCGTAGTTTCCATCTGCAGTGTATTTTTTCACCACAGGTATGAGATCCTTCGCCATATGTCCTAGGCCAGTACCCAGGATCACAACAGCATGCTTTTCAGCGATCATGTTCTCCAGATCGCCTGCATTCAATCCCGGATGAAAGTAGATCATCGAAACCCTATCGTCAAGGTCCGGTCTGAATTCCACTGTATCGGAAACTCTCCTGTAGTCGATCAGAAACTTGACCGATCCATCATACTCCGCCAGTGGAGGGATGCCGATGCTCTCAAAAGCATCGCGCCTTGAGGTGTGCATTTTTCTTGATCGGACGGATCGAAGAAGTGATACATGGCCATCTGAGGTTGAAGCATGCATCGATATGCCAACTTCACCCAGATCCGTTCCGGCGAAGTTGATGGCCGCTTGCATGTTCTCCCTGGAATCAGAGCTAGGCCTGTCTGAGCTCCTCTGGGCGCCAACGAATACGACTGGAACTCGCATTCTCTCGAACATGAATGCCAGTGCGGAGGACGTGTAGGCCATGGTATCAGTACCGTGTGCCACAACTACGCCGTCTGCTTCAGATGACTCGTCTGCCACGGCTTGCCCAATTCTGATCCAGTCTGCCGGCTTCAGATTCTCGCTGAATTCATTCAGTATTGGCTTTACCGCGACGGTGAACCTCGTCAATATATCAGAACCGCCAAAGATGAGCTCTGGATCGGAAACTGGGCTTACGGCACCCGTCTCGTAATCCACTCGGCTAGCTATCGTTCCCCCGGTTGCCAGAACAGATATCTTCCTATCGCCTTGGCCTTTTTCAACGGCCTCTATGCTTTTGCGTTCAGGCGATTCTTCCTTCTTTCTCTCTATGAATTCCACTTCCGACCTATCGAAGGTCATATTGTACCCATTTGATGCCTTTAAGGTTATGAGGCCATTTGATTCATTTATGATCAGACCAGAAATTACGGAGTTCTTGTACCGCAGTACGGCTCTTTCCATGCCTGGTAATTTATTTATCCTTAAATAACTGTACCTTCAGGATGATACATTTAGGATGCTCTGGCTGGTCATACGATGAATGGGAAAAGGTATTCTATCCTGAACACACAGCAGACCGGCTTTCATTCTATTCGATGATATTTAACACAGTTGAGGTTGATTCCACGTTTTACAGGATCCCTCCTAAGAATGTGGCAAGGCAATGGGGAAAGGCCATGTCCGGAAAGCATTTTCTATTTGCGGTGAAGGTGCCGGGTGATATTACACATGACGCCATTTTCACAGATATGGATAGATCCTGCAGCATATTCAGAACATTTGAACAGAATGTCCTCAATGAACTCTCTACATCAGGAGTACTCGGCCCGATCCTTTTCCAGATGCCACCCCGATTCAGCGTCGACAATGTTGAAAGACTCATATCTTTCATGGAGTGTGTCCATGTCAGGAACGCTGCTGTAGAGGTGAGGAATATGACACTCTACGAAAATCGGAAATTTCGAGAGGCCATTGAGGGACTCGGCGTTGCGATGGTGGATGTTGATAGCACTGAAAGGAGACTGAACAGGATAGAGAGCGGATTGAAATGGGCGTACGTCAGGCTGCACGGTAGAAACCCCGGAGGATGGAAAGCTGAGAACCCGTTCGATTACAGGTATACAGACGCAGAGCTCAGGGAAATAGCTTCAAAAATAAAGTCAGTGAATTACGATGACATTTTCGTATATTTCAACAACCATCCCCACGGGAGCGCACCCGTAAATGCAATGGCCCTGTCAAGGATGGTTGGTGTTAGTAATAACGCGTTTTTTTAAGTATTTCCTTTGCAATGACCAGCCTCTGTATCTGATTCGTACCTTCGTATATCTGCGTGATCTTTGCATCGCGCATATGCCTCTCCGCATCAAGATCGGTCGTGTAGCCGTATCCGCCGAACAGCTGCAGAGCATCCGTTGTAACTCGCATTGCAACATCGCTGGCCTTCATCTTTGCCATGGCTGATATCTCAATGGTGTTCTCCTTGTTCTGCCATTTCTCAGCTGCAACGTATGTCAGATAGCGCGCTGCCTCTATTTCAGTTGCCATCTCTGCGATCATGAACTGTATGCCCTCGAAGTTGGCTATCTCCGTCCCGAACTGCTTCCTCTGCTTCACGTAATCTATTGCCTCGGCCAGCGCGTTCTCTGCTATACCAAGAGCCTGGGCGGCTATGCCGATCCTGCCTGCATCAAGGGTCTCCATGATGACCTTGAACCCTTCATTTTCCTTTCCCACTATGTTTTCCGCTGGAATTTCCATGTCCTCAAAGGCAAGCTCCACGGTGCTCGAACCTCTTATGCCCATCTTGTGGATGTCCCTGCTTATCTTCAGGCCGGGAGTATCCCTGTCAGCAACGAATGCCGTTATTCCCCTGTGTCTCTTTCCTGGATCTGTCACCGCATCTAGCACGAAGAAATCTGATATCCTTCCATTCGAGATGAATATCTTGTCCCCGTTTATCACATATCTGTCGCCTTTTTTGACGGCGGTTGCACTTATTCCCGCTGCGTCACTTCCCGCCCCGGGTTCTGTTATGGCCAGACCGCCCACCGATCCCGCCGCAACCCTGGGAAGGTATCTCTTCTTTAAATCTTCGGAACCGAACATTATCAGTGGCTCAGCAAATAGTGTGAGCGCACCATCCAGAACAAGCGCAGTACTTGGGCATGCCTTCGAGATCTCCTCTATGGCGCGGACGAGGAAGGGAAAACTCATGCCGTAGCCGCCATACTCCTTGGGTATATAAGTTGCAAACAGGCCAAGATCCTTCATTCTGTCAATTATCTTCCGTGGAACCTCCATCTTCTCATCGATTTCCTTTGCAAGAGGCTTCAGTTCTTCCTCTGCAAATTTCCTGACAAATGAAAGTACGAGCTCTTCGTCCTGTGTAACTCCAAAGTTTCCCATGGTAAGGTATTTTATCCGAGATATAACTTTGTTGCTGAAATCTATCAATTGCGGCAATTCGCAATATATATCGGTGGATGAAAGAGATATGGTGCATTGCTGAGGCTCCGATTCGGATCCTCAAGAATCGATGCAGACCGGTATTATGCAAAAGCGCAGGTCAATCCTATATCAGTTTATGGAAACACGGCACGCCCTGATGCCACCAGGTAAACTGCCATGAACGTTTTAACCCTGTGCTTGCCGGGCATCTTTGGCGATTCAATCCCTCCAATCTCAACTGGTTTTATCTTCTCTGGCAGAAAAACATCATACTCGCCATCCCTGAACTGATCTGGGATGCATTCCTGGAACGGGTCAAATTCTCCAAGGTGATCTATTTCTACCTCCTTTACGATGAGACCGCTCTTCCCATGCAGCGTGTTTGGCATCCTTATTATCCTATGAATATCATAGGTTACGGGTGAATCTATCAGAACAGAATGATTCTCTCTAGCCCTCTTTATTGCCTTCCTGAGATCGGATTCTCTTCTCTGGTTTGCCGGGGAGGCCTCGCCCAGTTCCTTACTAACCACGGCTGGCCAGCCTCCTGATGCGATGCCGAGCATATCGATAGCCCTTCTTACAACCGTTTCATCCAGGCTGTTGCCCGTTATATAATCAGTTATTTCACGCCTCGCGTCGGATCCTAGCCTGTACACACGATCATCGGATATGTGCACATGATAACCCCTGTTGCCTGAAAAATATATCTTTATTGATGACTTGGGAATACCGAAATCTGCGATGAGGAAATCACTTACCAGCCTCTCAGTCTGATCCCTAATCTGTATTAACATCTCCTTTTGTGATAGTTTTTCAGACCCGGGGAGATGATCGGAATCCAGATCGAAGATCAGATCCGCACCCCCCCATTCCTTTTCTGGCATCTTTCTTTCATCGGGTTTTCTGTAATACGCCGCAGAACTGTAGACATGCATGGGCGCAGCATCACGCAGCAGCATGTTAAGTTCGAACCTGTTGTTTATCTTCAGGTGTCTTATGACCTCACCGGAAAACGTCATGTAGCCTACTTCCCGCTTGCTTATGAGTTCCGGCGGATCTATGTTATTTTCTCTATAGTATCTGCGAAAAAGATCGATCAACTTCTGCGAAACCATTCAGATCCTTTCTCCCATCATGATGCATCCCAGGATGAACTTAACAATTCCCATCGTTTCCTCTCACGTTTCTTCTAGTAAAGGATTCCATACCGGTGACCATCAGTATTCCCTCCTCCGCCTGAAGAAAATTGAAATCGCAAAGTACACGTATATCAGAATGGCGGCCACTATTACAAGATTGAGGGCAAGATAAACTGGATTGGAATAGGACATCACCGTTATCTGGCTCTGGAAAAACTGGCCGTTGCTCAGCATCAGTATCTCTTCTATGTAATAGCTGTGCCCCGGCGTTGTTCCCATTACGAACAGGCTATTCTGCGATTGATCGGTTATGATGATCTTCTGTGGGTCTGACATGGACTTGCTGTTTGATATTAGTATTTCATAAACGCCGAAGTCTGACCCGGTATATACATTCCAGGAAATGTAGGTTATGTAAAACAGGAAAGGAAATATGTTGGATATCCTTGGAACGAAGACGGATTGCAATGAAACATTGGCCGGATAAAGTGCCACATCGACATTTACGGTCTCACCTAGTGCACCGGTGTAGTTGACCGAATCTTTCTGGTACAGAGGGTTGCTGAAGGAGACGTTTCCTATCGCGCTTGAAGCGTATACAACATAATTTCCGGTCGCGTTCGTGTAGGCGCTCGTTGTGTTTGTTTTCACCAGAACATCTGGAATGGGAAACTTGAAAAGTCCGTCCGATACGTTGCCGGTTATCTTTAACATAGGAGATAAAGGGGTCATATCGATCTGATCTACGAATACCGATCCGGGCTTCAGCGTCACTGTTTGCGAGTAATTGATGAAACCGGGGAGGGATGCGTTTATGCTGTACGTTCCAGGATGAAAGCTTCCGTAGTATTTTCCATTGATCTCCGCGAGGCTAAGCCCTGATACGGTTAGATTTTCTGGCAAGGGATATACATTTAACAGAACTGTTGCGTTGTACGGCTGCATGGTTATATTGATAGTTTCGTTCCTTTCTATGTTATACGATAGTTCCTCAGGATAAAACTTTGAGGAGGCCAAGTAAAGGGTCGTTGATCCATTTATCACAGGTATTGACGTACCATTTGCTGCAACAAAGGAATAAAATCTGTCAAATATCGCAATGGCAGAGGCCGGAGAATAACCGTAATCAGGCTTGAATAGAATTTGCAGACTATAAACATGAGGCAGAGTGATGTTTACAGTTATATTGGAACCAGAATACGTTGTATTGAACTCAATGGTTGCACCGCCATAGGTGCTGTAGGGCACCTCTATTGGATTTCCATCGTGGTAAAATGTGGATCTCACGCTGTTGTTCAGATGCAAGTAAACGGCAATGGGCATCGCCAATACCATATAATACTGTATAAATGGCGTCTTTATTTTACCGATCACCGGTTTCTGTATGAAGAAGCTGGATCGCTGGGCCATAAGACTTCCATTTGTGAGCACGGTCATTGCGAGGGAATCGTACGATGGCCCTATTCCGGAGTAACGTACCTGTGTTGCACTGAAGTTTTCGTACCCTAGACCATCGATCGCCAGATCGCTTATGTACACGGTTGGCGCACTGAGATTGTCCAAAGCGTTTATCATCTCCACACCCACCGCAGGCCTCATTATGCCGATATTCGCAATGAAGAGATCATAGCTGTAGGACTTGCCGTTATAGGTTACGATTATCTTATATGTGGAAACGACGCTAATGGACAGATCTGCAATACCTATCTTTGCAGGACTGATGTTGCTTTGCATCACTGTGCCGTTTTCAGCGGCCATGAGTACGATCTCATTTAGACCTGAAGTATTCAATATGCCAACGAAGAGATAATTAGAATCATTCAGGTAGAATCCTATATATGGGTACGTCAGGTTACCATTAAAAACTGTAAAATGTGCTGAGATAGATGATGGAGTCGCGTTGAAAAGATAGAGGGAACCGTATGGCTTTGTTATGTTAAGAGAGTCGTTTATGAGGTTTGAAACAATAGGCGTACCGAGTCCGGTGACTGGGTTCCATCCAGGTCTAGCATTATAATATCCATTCGATCCTGAAGTAATTTGCGTGAATGCGTTGCTATAAAGCCGTGTATTCGAGATCTGGTAGAAAAGAGGATCCACAAGCCCCAAGGATCTGTTAGTGGCCTGATCCATCAGAGCGATTATACCCGCCCACAGTGGGGATGCAAGGCTAGTGCCGCCTGCATCATATGCCTTGGCGCCGGATATCATCAAAACACCGGTATTTGGGTTCGCAAGCATGGATACATCCGGCACGCCTCTGAACTGCGAAGAGTAATTTGCAGGATCCTGCCATACGGGTCTTGCGAAAACTGAGCTGTACCCTCCACCGCTTCCGTAGCTTTTGCCGTCAGAAATGCCACCCCACGCTGATTCCGAAAACCTTCCGTTTGATGCGAATAATGAAACGCCTCCGACAGATAGCACATAAGGGGATGATGCGGGGAAATTGACCGTGAGGTTTCCGGTGCCATCATATGCACCATTGTCGCCAGATGCAGCCACTATGGTTATGCCCTCCTGGCTAGCCTCCTCATATATCGAATCCATGGCGATAAGATCCGTTTTTGGAAGCTGATCCTCAGCTATCCCCCAGCTAAGCGAGATCACATTCGGCCTGACATCATTTATCATGTAATTCAGTGCAGAGGTGAGTGCTGAGACCGTATCATTGTTCGAAATAACTAGGACAATTCTGGCGTATGGGGCGGAGGCATGCGCCCATTCAACGTCAAGGCTCGTTTCCTCTATCCAGTGCGAATTTAGGTTGAAGCCTGTGAAGTTTAGGTAAATTACGCTGAGATTCACAGGTGGCAGGCCCGAAAGCTGATCGAAGGCGTATATATCGTAGTTTAGGTATGGATCTCCGAATGCGTCCACTATCCCTATTGTTTCGCCCATGCCGTTGATACCCCTGGAAAATGCAGGTTGGTAATCATATGCCTGATAAACCTGTGCCGGAGAATATACAAGACCGTTGGATTGCTGCATTGGAGTGGCATTGATGTATGGGGTAACAGTTGCATTCTCCGGCATCTCTATGAATCCAATACCGTAGGAATCAAGGGTTCTGACCAGAGATGAGAACTGATAAGACGATAAGCCAGAGAGGATTAGGTACTGTCCATAGATTTTAAAATTCAACCCCATGGATTTAACTATGGAATAGGACAGATCGCTGGAATTTATCATCAGCTCCATGCCATAATTTTTTACCATGCGCACTGAATATTCATTCCCAGGTTGTTTGACCACTACTGAAGCCTGACCACGATCCTCATTTATCAGGTAGGCATATGATGAGAATACCAAAGCAGTTACAATGACCAGTACCAGAATCCTCCCGTGCATTTGCATTAAACCTCATATTGCAAATATGGTTAATATCATTATCGCATTTTCATGAAAATTTCCGTTCAACTTGATGTAGAAATACAATGTTGAAATGAATGGATTAAAAATATTTGTTATATTAAAATTATAGCTGTTTTAGGATATTGTTTCTGGCCATCACCATGTTCCTAAGTTTCTGTTCTCCTATCTCCCTGCTTCTTGTCCGCAGGCCACAGTCAGGATTTATCCTTACAAGATCCGGATCGCCTATTATCTTCAAGGCATAGTTTATCCTGTCTTCTATAAGCTCTACTGGCTCCACATAGTCTATGTGCACATCGGTTACTCCTATACCTATGAATTTCTTCCTCTGCAGGCTTTCGTTTATCTGTGCAAAGTACTTCAGATCCTGAAAGCCAACTCTCTTATCGTCCGTCAGTCCTCTCTCCAGCGTATCTCTGTTGGAATATTCCAAATTATATCCATCTATCTTCAGATCCGGTATCCGATCGTACAGGAGTCTGTAATCACTGCTATAGCATACGTGCATGCTTATCTCGCCATCAACGCCCTGAACTGACCTGTTTATGGAGTCAACGACTATATCCATCTCGTCCGGATGGGTTGTAGTTGCTGGCTCATCTATCTGTATTTCAAGCCTGCGACCACCGGAAACCTGTTTCCATACACTTGCTATATCTTTCAGTTCCTCATTTATAATCCTGGCAAACTCCATGGCAAGATCTTCCCTACTGTCATAGTAATCATTAAACGACCACTCCATCATTGTGTATGGGCCAGTTATTGGAACCTTTAAGGGCTTCTTCGTTGTCCCGGCAACGAACTTAACTTCATCCACATGGAACGGCTCCCTCCTCTCAAGCCTGTCTATGGCGGAACCCTTTCTGTAGTACCTGTTATCAAAGGATCTGACCATCCCATAGAAGATTATACCCTTTATGCGCTCTGCCGGATGTTCATACATCTCCCAGCGAAACATCTCTCCGCCGATACCTATATTGTCCAGCCCAGATCTCTCAAAGACCTCTAACGTTTCTCTTGTCGCCCGCTCCGCCAGTTCTGTGAATTTAGGTGTCCGCTCTATCTTGTGAAATTCCTTGGCAAGATAATCCGGCTTTCTGAAGCTTCCAATCTCCTGCGTTATCAGCGCTGTCATGCTGCATCACCCATTTTTCCCAGTATCTCCACCTTGATGTCAGCAATCTCCCTTGGAAGAAAGTCCATATAATCATCGTGAGTTATCAGCTCAACTGAATCATCCCGCGGCCTCTTTCCCGCTGCAACGTCTTCTATTTTGGTTCTATGCGCACTTACCACCTTTGCACCTATGCCCCTGGTAAACTTCCGCATATCTCCATTCATACTGTCTGCCACTATGTATTCGAATCTGTGTCCGAGACCAGCAAAGTTATCAGCCGAAGGCGATCCCCTAGCTATCAAAGTAACCTTTGCAGAATCCAGAAGAGGATCAAGGTAGGAGACATTGTGATTTCCATATTCGAAAACGTCGAACAGCACAACCTTGCTCACGCCGAACGTTTTGGCAATTTTCCCGTATTCCCTCACAAGTGCCGCGTAGAAATCATTCTCAGAGATTTTTTCCATGAACCTTGACATCTTGAAAACTGAGTATGGAGATGGCAAAAATATTGATGCATTTTTATCGAGGTGATATGCGGGCAACGGTGGATTCTCATCCATCTCACCAAATTCAACAAGATTCCTGTTTATAGCTGGAATACCATAGAATTCCGGCATCCTATAAAACGTGTTTGTCTCAAGGTATCTCGTCAGCGGCCCTAGTTTGACATTTTCCATAGACAGGATTATAGGGCGAAGAATATCATACCAATTGAATAATGGATCTGTGTATTCGTCTATCCCCGACCTTTCGAGGAGATCATAGAATTCGTATTTTTCTTCCCTGACGATCTCTGCTATTTCCTGGCTCTTCATTAGCCCTCTTTCCCACCTGTTGTAACTGCGTCGCAGTTTTTCTGTCCTTGGATAAAGACCATATACCAATGTTTTCACCATAGATACACCTCAAATAGTTTCCAATATCTGTGCGGCAATTTCATTATGCCCAAGCGGCATAATATGTATGCCATCTACATATTCTTTTACCTCGTCAAACACCTCGGTTATTATTTTCATGCTAGTAGAGATCACATCCTCGCTGTTGAGCAATCTTTGTTTGACTGAATCCGGAATGACAATGCCCAGATTTTCCGAGAATTTAACTTGGCTTTTCTTGGTCAGCGGAAGAAATCCTGCGATCAGCTTGAAATTCCGCTTCTTTATCCAATCCTTTTGGAGGTACTCAGCCGAATACACGGCCTGGGAGATAAAGAAATCGGCTCCGGATTTGATCTTCGCGCCGACGATCTCTGGTTCGACGTCACGGTAAGGATTTAGAGCGGCACCGACAATTGCATTTTCCCTGCCCTTTATCATCCTTATTATCTCCATGACATCTATCTCTCTGACTTCTCTGGATTCATATTTTGGATTTATCGGATCTCCGCCAATGGTAAAGAAATTTCTGATGCCAACTTTCTGGGCAGTTTCTATCTGAGAGAGAATATGTACCCTATTCTTGTCCCTTGGGGTAATGTGCGGTACAGGTATTATGTTGCGTTCGTTGGAAATTATATACAGTGCCATTATCGGATCTATTCCAGGACTTCCCCTGGGATTCTCCGGGCACGTCAGAGCGTTGACCCTGCCATCCAGCATATCCGCTGCAGCAATCAGATCATCCGTACCGAAATTCCTAGATGGAACAATTTCAACCGATTTGACGAAGTTCAAACTTCCTATGCTGCTGGAAAGCATTTCTTTTCTCCTATTCAGCAATGAAAATAAAGTTTTCTTACTAAATAATTACTCAAGGTAATTTCAGATCTCATCAGGACTGTAAAGTATATTGATTTTTACGAAATTTTATCGCAAAAAAAAGAAATAAAAAAGGAGGACGATGGAAAAATTTTCAGTACTCAGGCATTCCGCCGCCTGGCATTCCCTGTCCCTGGCCACCCTGTCCGGAAGGCGGCGTGGACTTCTTGCTTGCGATTACATCGTCGATTCTCAGTATCATTGTTGCGACCTCGACGGCGCTCTCGAGCGCGTGTGTTTTGACCCTAAGAGGATCTACGACGCCCTTTGCCTTCATGTCCCCGACACCGTTGTTATCGAGATCCACTCCGACGGATATGCGTCCTTTTTCATGCTCCGCCTTGAGCTTTATCAGGGTGTTGATCGGATCAATTCCCGCATTTTCAGCCAGCGTCCTCGGAATTATCTCCAGGGCCTTCGCAAAGGCTTCTATAGCCAGCTGCTCCCTACCACCGACGCTATTCGCGTATTTGGCAAGCCTCATTGCCAGTTCGGCCTCAACTGCTCCTCCGCCCCAGAGGAATTTTCCATCCTCTTTTGTTATAGCAACGACCCTTATAGCATCGTTAAGCGCCCTCTCGACCTCCGAGACAACGTGGTCTGTTCCTCCTCTGATCAGTATGCTGACCGCCTTTGGATTCTTGCATCCCATGACGAAGGTCATTCTGTCATCGCCGATCTTGCGCTCCTCAACGGTTTCCGCCTCGCCTAGGACGGATGGAGTAAGATCGTCAAGATCCGTAACTATCTTAGCACCTGTGGCCTTGGCCAACTTCTCCATATCGCTCTTCTTGACTCTGCGAACAGCGTATATGCCTTCCTTGGCAAGGTAGTGCTGCGCCACATCATCGATGCCCTTCTGGCAGAGGACGACATTCGCACCGCTCTTCTTTATCTTCTCGACCATCTGCTTGAACGTGTTCGTCTCTTGGTTAAGGAAATCCTGTATCTTGCTTGGATCCGATATCTGGACCTTGGCTTCAATTTCCGTCTTCTTTATCTCAAGCGCGGAATCGATCAGAGCGATCTTTGCGTTCTTGACCACATCAGGCATCTTGGAATGAACCTTTTCCTTGTCTATGACGATACCGCTTATGAACTGAGTGTCATTGACACTTCCGCCGTTTTTCTTGTCCACCTTTATGTTGGCTGTGTCAACTATCGTCTTTCCATCTCTGACCTCAGCAACTGCATTGACCGCCTTAACGACAAGATCAGCCAGGAAGTCGTTTGACAAACCTGTGTTCTTCCCTGACAGTGCGGTGAGAGCTATCTTCCTCAAGGTTGCGTCGTCTGTTGATTTCTCAGCTATTTCGTCTATGATCTTTCTTGCCTCATTTACCGCGAGCCTGTATCCGTTGGATATGACGGTTGGATGCACACCCTGATCGAGCAGTGTCTCAGCCTGCTTGAGCAACTCGCCAGAGAGCACAACAGCAGTCGTTGTACCATCACCCACGGCGGTATCCTGCGCCTTGGAGACCTCTACGATCATCTTCGCCGTTGGATGCTCCACATCCATCTCCTTGAGGATCGTTGCACCATCATTTGAAATTATTATATCGCCAATGGAATCGACCAGCATCTTGTCCATTCCCTTTGGGCCAAGTGTGGTCCTGACGGCATCGGCAATCGCCTTTGCTGCCTCTATATTATTCCTCTGTGCGTTTTTACCCTGCTCTCTCTGTGTGCCTTCTTTCAGAACTAGAATTGGAACCTGTCCCGTCATCATATTGCTTATCACCTAGCAGACGGATAAATATGTTCTTCAATATAAACTTTGCTGAAGTCACTGGCATGACAAAATGCCGGAATATGGGATATCCAACTGGAGTCATGACATTTCTATCAATTGTGGAACGAAGATCCAGCACCAATGAATACCGTCGAAATTTACTGCGTATTCATTACCGGCATGCAAATAATCTCGCGGCGAATATACCGTGCATCCTGTTAAAATGGCTAAGGTTCAATCGGTAAACATACAGTTAAATTTTTAACATGAAAGGAATTGTATGGTCGTGGATCAAAAAGACAGGGACATCCTTAATCTGCTTGTAGATAACGCAAGGATCAGCAACACCGAAATAGCGAAGGTTCTCAATGTATCGGAAGGTACGGTAAGAAAACGTATAAAAAAAATGATGGATGACGGAATAATAAAGAGGTTCACCGTTGAGACCAGTGATGACACAATCGACGCCCTAGTTCTAGTAAAGATAGATAATAAGAGATACAGGGACGCTCTGCAGAGGATAAAGAGTCGGTTCAGAGAGGTTTATGAATTCACTGGGAAGATAGATGTTGCAATTAGAATTAGGACAGACTCGACGGACAATCTGAACAGGATAGTTGACCAGATCCGGGAAATAGACGGTGTTCTTGATACAGATACGCTGATCAGATTACAATAGCCTTTTTGACTCCAATATACGGAGAATCCGGCCCTCTCAGATAATCTTCAACCTTAATGTTTCTCTTCGAAGCTTCCTGGATTATTCTTTCTGCCTCTTGACCGGATATCTTGATCCTATCCCTTATCCCAAGACACGCGTATGAATTGAAAAATATTTCAATCGATCTCTGTGTTCTCTCCGTGGGGACGCTCCTAGGTATTCCCCTGCGTATGATCTCCACATATTCAGCTTTTTTGTATCTAGTGTACTTTCTGACGTACTCAATAAGCGGAATTCCTGTCTTCTCGCTTCCGTCGATGATGTTTTCTGCGATCTGGCCAACTAAGGTGAACTGCGATCCACCTTGAAGCCTTATCTTCAGCACGCTGGCATTGCTTAGATTATCTGGCATATTATCACCGTAAATCGTTACCGGAGTTCTCCTTAGATCATTTTTTGAAATTAGCCTTCATCCATCGCTCAATTGCGATTTCTGTTGAACTCTCTAATACCAACTTTAAAACTATTATGTCAAATATACTTAATACTTGTGCGATAGCAACCCCTGAGCCTTTGAACTGTAAATTCATGTTTTTATCGATATCATATGCTTGGAAGAAGCTGTAGATTTCAGATCTTTTGAGGCAGATGCGCGGACTTCCCCAAATAGAAAAGACTATAATCGTATATAGTAACCAGAGGATTAGGGTTAGGGAGAAACTGAATCCACCTCTGTGTAGATATCGATGTCAGAATACTTCGATTATGAGGGGATTGATCCTATGCAGCTGAACTAAGAAACTCCAATGTTTTTAGCGAAGGTGTAGCTCATTATATCGGACTGCTCTGCTAAGAACAATCAATGGCTATTTGTTTTGTTATTGAGATATTACCTTCTGGTTTTTCTGAACAGTCTTCTGATACGAATAATAAAAATATGCGTATTGCGTATGAAGATGCAAACATTCAGTGATACTGATGAGGATTTCTATTAAGGGCCTCGGCATATCTGGACTCTACCTGTACGAAAGACTGAAACAGAGTGGATTCGATGTCACCGCGTTTGACGTAAGGAGACGTGATTTTTACATCCCATGCGCGTATGCCACTAACTTTAACCTGATGAAGCCTTTTATGTCAAGAATAGGCATTGACTTTGATAATTACGTTCTATTTAGATCGGAAACCATAACGATGTCTGGAGAAAATGGCAGCGAAATTGAATTTCCGTCCGCTGGTCTTGTAACCTTTGACCGAAACGGTTTGCAGCGAGACATGATGAATAGAATTGAGATGGAAACCGAAACCAAAGCAGATCTGGTCGTGGATGCAACAGGGATTTCGCGGTCGTATCTGGGTAGGATCAACGGAGACCTCACCTATTACACAAAAGAATATCTGACAGATCACGTGATACATAGAGATTTTTACTTCTTATTTTTAAATAGAGGAGTTGGCTACTTGTGGGAATTCCCGCTAGATCGCGGGCATTTTCACGTTGGCATCGGATCGATAAGGCGTGATGATTTGAACAGGATAGACCGATATAACCGCATCAGAATAACTGGCCGCAGAATAAGGATGAAACCGCTTTTTGAAGTAGCTTCTATAGGAAACATAGTCGGAATAGGAGAATCAGTAGGTACCGTATCGCCGCTTACGGGTGAAGGAATACTGCCGTCGATAGAATCTGCAGAACTTTTATATCAAGCGATTTCGGATAAATCTGATCCGAATGAAGCTATTAGATTATACTTAAAGAAGTTGAATACAAGTTTTTCCCATTACTACAAGCTTTCAGACTTTGTGAGGAAAGTACAGACAGGAAAATTGCTTCGTCCATCGAATATTCGCTATGCGAGCCTCATAACAAAAGATATGAAACATTTTGGCATAGATTTCAGCCTGGGAAAGGCCGTCAGAGCTCTCATCCAATAGCTTCTTTAACGCCTCGGCGTATAAAATGAAGATCATGTTATTGGGCAGTAGTTAATCTTTTTAATAAAGTAATAATAGAGGGCGCATGGAATTTAACCTGCATGCAGTATCATCAGAGGAAAAAGAAAGAGATTTTGATGTTGTCATCGTCGGCGCCGGTGCTGCCGGTTTTTCAGCGGCAGTCTATGCTGCAAGGTCAGGATTCAGCGTTGCAATTCTCGACAAGGCCGTAGCTGGAGGCCTTACTGCAGAGGCACCACTGGTAGAGAATTATCTTGGTTTCAAGAGCATTGTCGGATCAGAGCTTGCGAAACTTTTCGCCGACCATGCAGCGAACTATGCCAAGATAAGGGAGGGCGTAGAGGTAAGATCCATAAAGAAAACGCAAGGCGGCTTTGACATTGAGACAAATGACGATACGTACCATGCCAAATATGTGATAATAACGACTGGAACAACGCATAAGCATTTAGGTGTCAAAGGCGAATCCGAATACTTTGGGAAGGGTACCTCTTACTGCTCTACCTGCGATGGATACCTCTTCAAGGGAAAACGTGTGGTCACGATAGGTGGCGGAAACTCAGGGGCCATAGCTGCCATATCAATGAGTGAATACGTCAAAAACGTCACCATAATTGAATACATGCCTAAGTACATGTGCGAAAACGCCTACGTACAGGAGATCAAGAAAAGAAACATACCCTACATAATGAACGCTCAGGTAACCGAGATCGTTGGGGATGGAAAGAAGGTCACCGGAGTTAAATACAAAGACAGGACAACGGGTGAAGAAAAACTCATAGAAACTGACGGCGTCTTCATATACGTCGGCCTCATACCGCAGACTTCATTTCTCAAGGATAGTGGCGTAAAACTGGATGAGAGAGGGTACATAGTGGTGGATTCAAGGCAGAGAACTAGCGTTCCAGGGGTATATGCAGCAGGAGACGTTACATCCGGCAACTTCGCACAGATTGCCTCTGCCGTTGGAGATGGCTGCAAGGCAGCGCTTTCCTTGTATTCTGATTCTATAT
Organism: Thermoplasma acidophilum DSM 1728; assembly: GCF_000195915.1. GTDB lineage: Archaea > Thermoplasmatota > Thermoplasmata > Thermoplasmatales > Thermoplasmataceae > Thermoplasma > Thermoplasma acidophilum. The sequence continues at coordinate 1,053,774 of NC_002578.1, forward strand.
CCAAAAAATGACACCATCATTATAAATATTATTTTTTATAATAAACTCAGATTTTTAATGCAGTGAAGCTTCGCTTTGTATTCGCTTGGTTTTATCCGGTTCAGCGTATGTTGAGAATAGATTAGAACATCATCATGCTATATGAAGCCCATTATCTTCATCCCTTCTACTATAACAACTATTACGAATATTGAACCTATGGCCTCATAAACGATTCTCTCCTTGATCCTGTTTGCTGTGGTAGAAAAAAGGTAGCCAGATATCAAGGAAATAATGCCTATTACAACAGCATCTAATATCGATATTCTGCCTACTATGAGGTATCCTGCCGAACCGCTAAGCGCTGAGAACAACATCGCAAAGGTTGCAGTCCCGACCATCTTTTGAGCGCTGAGCGAGAAAAATAACATCAATATTCCTATAAACATTATGCCTCCACTCGTTCCCAATGTGCCAGTTAATATGCCCACAGGTATACTGAGGAGAAATGCGAAGACCCATGCTGCCCTCCTATACTCCTTTTTCCCATTGATGCTTGTTTTGTGGCCGCGGGATCTTCTAAACATTTGAATTGCAAGTATTATGGTTAGAATGGCAAATGCTATTTCAAGCGGTCTCTCTGATACACTTATAGCAATTCTTATCCCTATCTGCGTGCCTACGAGGGCGCCAATACCCATTATAACTGCAGGAATTATATCTATATTTTTATTTTTGAGATATACATATATGACGGTTGACGTAGTTATGACATCGACCAGCAGACTTGTGCCCACAGAATCCTGAAAGCTGAGACCCATAATACTCAGCGCTGGAACAACGATGAGAACACCGCTGCTTCCAGTTATTCCTGTGAGCGCACCTACTGCTATGCCGATCAGCAGGAGGATGAGTATCAAAGGCATAAGCCGGAAATGGATTCATACTAATTAACCATGAGCATGATAGACCAGCACTTTCTTGAATGATGACGTTCACAGGTGTGGAAAACGAGGAAAAGCTTATCAATTGCTAGAATATTACGTTTCCCAGTTTGTTGATCTTTCGCAATGGCCGGGGTGGGGTAGTGGATATCCTTGGGGACTGTGGATCCCCGGACCCGGGTTCGATTCCCGGTCCCGGCCCTTCTTTGTGCCTTTATTTATGGAATACCTTATCTATTTGTATTGATATATATTTTTGATGATTAAGAATTATAATAAAACCCCGAAGTTCCTCATAATTATCGCGTCAATTGCCATTGCATCTGCTTGGATAACCATATTAATATCAGCGCTTCTCAACCCATGGTTCTCTGTGACGCATAATGCGCTAAGCGATCTGGGTGGAGGTAACCTGCTTCAGAATGGCCATCCTGCACCAACAGACCCATTTGTGTACAATGGAGGTATGATATTAACAGGTGTTTTCATTGCGCTGTTTTCCGTGGACGGTATCATAAACGCACAAGACAAAGTCGAAAATGCAGGATTCTCGTTCTTCATTATATCAGGTTTATTTTTATGTCTCATCGGGATCTATCACGAAGGTACCTATCCACACGATTTTGTATCCATCTGGTTCTTCATACTCTCAACGATCTCATTTGCAACCTTAGGTATCTCAAGGCTCATTCGTAAACGGTATGGAACTGGAATGATCATTCTGTCCATGCTCATTACCTCTTGGATTGTTGAATACCTGGTGAGATGGGGATCTGTGGCAGAAAGCGAGATATTCGGGATATGTATAATAGATGCTGCTGTGATAATTTACGTACTGAGTTGGAGTCCTAAAAGTGTGAAACATCCTCATGGACAGAACGTTTCGCACACTTCCAAGAAATAGGGAAATATTATGTTGGCTATTGATGCCAATTCGGGTCCTATTCCCGGTTCAGTGTGGCCGTCATGCAGTGTGCACCGCCATAGCCTCCTGTTAACTCTATGAGTTCAGCGTTAACGTATTCTATTCCAGCTTCTGAGACATCATTCCTCTCTGGAAAGATGTTTTCCCCTATCTTGGGAAGCTCCCTCTTAACTATATCTTCAGTAACAGGATCGAAGGCCCCGTCAGAGATCAGCCTGCTTATGACACTCTTCACATCCACCGCTAAGATGCGCCGATCCCGTATTGTCAGGAAATTCGATGAATATGCCAGCTGCTCCGGTATGGTGAGATCGATAATATTGAACCCTTTCGATCTCATATATTCTAACAGTGTTGTCTCGCCAACACGCTCATAATTGCCGTTGGAAGATCTGCCGTAGATCGTAGTCTTGGCGCGCGATGCGAGGTATTCCGAAGTCACCGCGATGCCATCGCCTGCGATGTTGAAATAGGTGTCTAGATGCATGTTGACCATGTTGTCTTCCTTCGAAAAATCGTAAGATGGGTTTTCAACCAGCACAACCTCATCGGTCGTGATCATGCCAGAATGCATTGCTGAGAAGGCACCGTTCAAATCCGTTCTTAATCCTACGCCTATCAAACTGAAATCACGGGCTGGCATGAAATCACCACCTTCAAAATGCGAGTTCGATGGAATCTTGAAGATGTTAGAAACACCCAGTGTGTTCCTAAACAGAAATTCGGTAATCTCGGTCTCTTTCTTCCTTTGATCCCTCTTCATATTCCCAATGATTACGCCACTGTCAGCAACGGCCTGCTGATCCCTCATGAAGTAGAGGTTGGCGAGGGGAATATTCGAGTATACCGTTGGATAAACCGCCCTGTTCTCATAATCCGTCTTGAGATCGATCGACGGCTCCAGTACCATGTAATCGAAGATGGTGGCGCTGTCAAGTCTTTCCAGATTTTTCTTGAGATCCTGCATCGCGGCTTTGACCTCGTCAACCTTTCCATAGAAATGAACGTTCTGCGTTATATACTCTATTAGTTTTCGCCGGAAATCCTCCGATCTTTCGGCGTTTTCAATGATTTCGCTCTCCAGCCGCCTTACCCTTACCCCTTCACCTTTCAGTATCTCCTCCAGCCGCTGGTGTTCCTTGATAGCTTTTCCAACATTGTATGCACGCTCAAAAAGAAAGGGCTTTGGAGCAAGCATTGCATATTCGATCTCAATGGAGGGTCTGTGTATCATAACCTCTTTCAGAGGATACCATTCAGCCCGAGAACGCATGTTACAGTATACTCACTGGGTATTAGTAATCTAGTATTCTTTTCAGGATATGTGATCATTGACTATATCAATTTAAAGCTAAGATAATCAATGGCCAACCATCTTTTCTATTCATAATGCGTTCAACCTATGGCTGCCTCCGATCTTCAGTTATGAGTGGATAGCTTCGATTTTATATTGCATAGTCAGCGCGATGGTACACAATTTCGAAATAATTCGGATCTCTGAAACTTGCACTGCCCGATATATACGAATCTGCCTTATCGAAGAAAACCATCCGCATCAAACAATATCAAATTGGATGATTTGCATATTTGATACGAAATAAGGCATGTCTATTCAGATGAAATACTTGCCCCTGTAAGTAAACACTCTTATTTCATTTCCCTCTGCTCTGCCCTTTATCGTTATTATCTTGAAGGTCTGCGAGTCCATGATCTGACTCTCATCCTCGGTTCTCGATATGACTATGAAGTTTTTCACCTGCGGTTCCTTTGTCACTATTTTTCCATCGTTCGAAAAGAATACATTTCTGTTTATGCGTCCCCGTTCCTCAGTCTCGACATCTATAACATCTATGTGCCTGTTTCTGATGGCTGTAAGTATATATTTTCTTTTATCCACCGATACTATTGCACCTTCAGGTGCGTCCAGTATTCTCAAGGAATAGGTGAACCTGAAAAACTTCCTGCCTTCCTTCACACCGGCAAGCGATTTTGAAACGATCAGAGTTGCGAAGTAATGATCGAGTATGAATGAAGAAACGAGGTCTCCATCGCCTTTTTTGCCAAGGTAGATGTCCACTCCTTCTGGTTTGCGTTCTATCTTCGATATGAACGATGAGGCATCCATTTTTCTGCGTTTTTCCATGATCTTCTCTATAGAATCCAGAACTTCGGAGAGTATCTCATCGTATTTTGTGCTCACCGTCCTCAGCTGTATGGTTGCCTCGAAGTATGATCCTGTTAACTTGTTGCAGGTCGGGCAACTGATGTAGTTTACGGAGTATGGAACAGATACTGTCTGCACCTTTGGATCCATGTGATCTCTGGTAATATTCACCTTCAAAACGAGGTTTCTATTCGATTCATCAAAATATACGCTCTTTGGATCTCCAGATATCTTTGCCTCCGGATCGCTGCATTTCACCTCATCCATTATCAGCGGAAGGAGATGGTCTGCATAGTCCTCACGGTACCACTTCTTTCCGATCCTTACTGAACCGCATTTTGGGCATATGGCTATATTTACGTTCCCTATATTTTCTATATTTGCACGGTCAAACAGACACTGGCTGCATACCCCATGTTCAACCGCTTCATTCTTGCCGCAGACTACACATTTCATTATATTATCATATGCATATTGCAAATTGGTACTTCTTTTTTATGGGTTTGAGTTACGATCATCAACCTGAAATAATCTCTGTGAGCTACTCCTCAGCTGAAGCTTTGGATCTTCTTCCTGATTCAACGACACGTGACCAATACCCTCATGATGGTATCCCGTCGGAGTATCTCCACAGGCGTCAATTCTGACCGCACCGACCCTGCTGTTCGATGCCTGAATAGGCATTATAAACTCTTCTACTGGGCGAAGTCCGTGCATCTCATCGCTGAAGATCTGAGTTTTACTGCTTCACTTAAACTTTTAACTTTCTTAAAAATATTTGTGAACATATTAGAGACTGAACAACCTGTATAATCCTGATAGGATTTCTTGATCACTTATAATCGATCTTATATCCTCCTTAAGTTTGGATCTGTCATAATCAAATCTCGGGAACTCCACTGAATTCCTGCTGGAATCGTATACGGCATATGATGGCATTGGGTTATCTCTAGGCTGCCCTATTGATCCCGGGTTTATTACAAGGTTGCCAGCATATCGAATCAAAAACTGGTAATGCGTATGCCCAACCACATAATTTGCCGGATCAAGGGGCGATCCAAGCATGCTTCTTAAATGATCCTGAACAGACCAAGGATACATGTAGCCATATAGTTCATCTCTGGGGGATCCATGCATCACCTGGAATTTCATGCCGTCAATTTCCATGTCCATCCTGTTCGGCAGAGATCGCAGGAATGAGATGTCATTTTTTCCGAGTTTTTTCAACGTTATGTTCTCTCTTGTGAATACGGATAGCTCATGATTTTCCTCTCCACACCTGCAGTCAACCGAATAAGCTGCAGCATAATCATGATTGCCCGATACCATCACGTCTGCATTCTCCTTCAACAAATCTAGCGTTTCACCTGGATTAGGGCCATAATCTACAGCGTCCCCGCAGAATACAATTTTATCAAATTTTTCACGCTGAATGACGTATTTCAAGGGATGTATATTTGCATGGGCGTCGCTGATGATGAGCACTCGCATGGAAAAAACAAAGGTTCATATTATTAAAATATTTTCCACATAAAGTATATAGAGTATAGATCAGATGAACATCAGAATAGGCTGTTCAGGATGGTATTATCCGCACTGGGCCGGCAAGTTCTACCCTTCTGACCTGAATAAAAGCGAGTGGTTCAGGTATTATGCACAGAAATTCGACACGGTGGAGATAAATTCCACGTTTTATTCTTTTCCAAATGCAGCCCGCGTAAGATCCTGGGTCAAGGGATCTCCAGAGAATTTTGTGTTCAGCGTGAAGGTGAACCGCACCATAACGCATGTGAAAAGATTGAAGGATTGTGACGAAGAAATTGGTCTGTTCTATGAGATCATTGGGTCACTTGGGAAAATGCTGGGCTGTGTACTCTTCCAGTTCCCCCCATCGTTCAAATATTCGCATGATAATCTAATCATGATAGAAAAAGCATTGGACCAAAGATTCTGCAACGTTGTGGAATTCAGGAACATTTCATGGTTCTCTGAAGATGCCAGGTGTGATCTGGAGAAGAGTGATCTGCATGTAGTCGCTGTAAGCTCTGAAAGGATTCCATTGTGGATCAAAGAAGATTCCGTTGTATATGTAAGGTTGCACGGCAATGTGAATGGCTATGCTACCGATTACAATGAGGAGTATCTGACGGATCTGGCACAGAGGATAATTGATGTAAAACCTCAGTCATTGTACGTATATTTCAATAATGATTATAGCGGCTACGCTCCCAAAAATGCAATCATGCTGAAATCGATAATCAATAATCTCATTTTATAATAAAAGCCATATACGATGATCTAAAATAGCATCCATGTTTGTTGCTGAGAATGGTAGGGAAGATTATTAATTGAAAAACAAATGGAACCTCATGCCTAATGAACTTTCCAGAAGTCTGAGCCCGTATCTTCTGATGCACGCAAACGATCCTGTTGAATGGCGAATGTGGTCTAAGGAGACACTGCGGATCGCCACGGAGGAGAATAGACTCATATTTCTCAGCATAGGGTATTCGTCATGCCACTGGTGCCATGTGATGCACGAGGAGAGCTTTGTGGATCCGGATGTCGCTGAAATCCTGAACAATAACTATATACCAGTCAAGGTAGACCGTGAAGAGAGGCCAGATCTGGATTCATATTTCATGAAGGTATCGCAGGTCATAAATGGGAATGGCGGCTGGCCACTTAACATAATTTTGCTCCCAGATGCCAGGCCCGTCTTCGCTATGACGTACGTCCCAAAGGAAGATCGTAATGGGATGACCGGACTGAAGACTATACTAATCCAGCTTTCCCAGATGTATTTGAAGGATCCAGACCAGTTCAAGGATCAGGCCAAGGCTGTCTCCGATGCAATGGAGGAGAGGGAAAGTGTCCCATCGAAGGTTACGCCAGGCATTGATGATCGCCTCTACGATTCCATATCAAGGTATCTGGATAGGACTGATGGAGGATTTTTTGGCCAGACAAAATTCTACAACGTTCCGGTTCTAGAGTTCCTCATGGACCGCTATGAGAAAACCCATGACGAAAACGTGTCAGATTTCCTGAAAACTACTCTGATGACCATCGCGGTGAGAGGCGTTCATGATCCATTGTTCGGAGGTTTCTTCAGGTACTCCACCGATTCAATGTGGATTATACCGCATTTCGAGAAGATGACGTACACCCAGGCCCAGCTCATGCGCGCATATGCAAAGATGTACCTTCTTTTCCATGACGATTTTTACCTTAGGATCGTGGAGGATATTTTCAGTTTTATGGACAGGTACATGTACAGCGGCGCTTCGTATTATACCTCCATGGATGCAGATTACGATGGAATTGAGGGCGGCCACTATCTATTTAGCTATGAAGAGATCAGAAAATATCTGGAGGACGATTTTCCTCAGTTCACGAAGGTCTTCGAAGTGCATGAAAATGGGAATTTTTCCGACCCATATGGCGAGAACAGGGGTAAAAATTTTCTCTACTTCGCTGGTACTCCTGAGGAATTCATAAAATTGATGAGCATCCCGGAGATTCAGAGATCAGTTCAGCATGGCTTGGAAAAACTAAGAAATATCCGGGAGAAGGATGCCGTTTTTATAGATAAAAAGGAACTGGTAGATCTCAATGCAATGATGGTTTCAGGGCTGGCTTGGGCCTACCGAGCTACGGATGATAAGAGGTATCTTGAACGTGCGACGATAGTTTCAGGCTGGCTCAAGGATTTGAACAAAGACCGCATATGCCACGGCGTCTTCAATGGAAATATAATAGAAACGCCAACCCTTCAGGATTATGCATTTCTTTCCGAAGCGATGATCGATATGTTCCAGATCACCTTTGACGGGAAGTATCTGGAAGATGCGTACAGATATGCAGAACAGGCAATGATGCTAATTAAAGAAGGAAAGATCTCCTACTCGTCAGAGGTCTTCGATGCGGATCCCACAGATGGTGAGGTTGAATCTCCTTACGCTGTGATGATAAGGGTCTTCGATCAATTATCCTTGCTCATGGACAATATGGATCTGCATGAAAGATCGGATTCTCTTCTCACATCAATCTTCGGTAATGCCCAGTCATTTCCTGCAGCTTACCCGTCCATCGTTAGAACTGCAGAATTTCATCTGAAGGGAAAGCATGTATCTTCCAACAAGAACATGATAGATGCGATTATGAAGAAATCCATCTATCATAACGCTCTATTCAGTCTGGAGGAAGTAGATCAATACGTCATATGCGGCTATGGGATGTGCTTTCCGCCAGCGCATACAATAGAAGAGGCGGTTGATAAAATTAAATCATGATCATGACTTAAACATGTTATTCATGAGTATTTATTTTGCTCCATTTCTATTTTATAATCATTTAATTTTAGTTTTAAATACTTCTTATGTATTCTTATTGATATGAACATAGGTACGTTTGACAGGTTACTCTTCGCGTACTCGATCGGTTCGCATATCCTTATCGTTCTGATGAGTATTGGATTATCAGTGATACTCCCAGTTTTGGAGTACATAGCAATAAAGTACAAGGATGCTTACTACGATATACTGACACGTCGTGTTGCGAAGGCACTGGTCATGTTCTTTGCCGTGGGTACGGCATCCGGAGCAGTGATGGCCGTTGAATTGATAGACCTGTTTCCAAAGTTCATGACTGTGATTGCAGTTGTCGGTGTGCTTCCTTTCTACTATGAGATATTTGCCTTCTTCCTCGAGACCATAATGCTGGTCTCTTACTACTATTACTGGGACGTCTTCAAGAACCGGATGCACCATTGGCTCCTCACCTTTGGTGTGGCTGGTGGAACCCTTGGATCAGCCGTATTCATAACAATGATTAACGCATGGATGAACACACCAAACGGATTCAACATAAGCTACTACGAACAGACGGGGAAGATCATAGATGTGAATCCATTCATAACAGCCATGACACCATCAACCGGCAGGGAGATCTTCCATGTTGCCATAGTGACGGCTTTCTCCGGACTTATGGTCCTTGGAGCTTTCTTTGCCTACCAGTACATCAGATCCAAGACCTTTGAGGAGAAGAATCTGTGGCGCAAGGGACTCAAGGTTACGTTCCCAATGAACATGTTCCTCATAATAATGGCAGGCATTTCCGGTACGCTTGAAATGAGTGGCCTGCTTACATACCAGCCTGAGAAGTATGCTGCACTGGATCTCGATCCATACCCTGTGGCAAAAGATGCACCTGAACATATATTTGGAACCATCGTTGAACAGAACGGGCACTATGTCATAGTGGGCGGTTTCAAGATACCGCTTTTGCAGAGCCTGCTTGCTGGAAATGGAAATCTGAATACGCCAGTACCAGGGCTCTCACAGTTCAATCCTAGCACATGGCCACCTCTTGCAGTACACGATACTTTCGATCTTATGGTGCTGGGTGGATCGCTCCTGGGCCTATACCTCTTCGTTACGCTGATTGCATGGATACTAAAGAAGAAGCCGTACGAGAACAAGGGCTTCCTGGTGGCTCAGATACTTTTCGCCATATTGACTATACCCATATACATAGGAGGATGGGTGACGGATGAGGTTGGAAGACAGCCATGGATAATTTACAACGTGATGACTGTTTATCAGGCAGCCAACTATTCACCGTCGATCGTTGTGCCAGGCTATCTTATCATGGCGTTTTACACGGTTATAATGCCATTCTCCTACTGGTATGCTTTCAGGCTCATGAAGAAGGGCGACGTGAAATCCGAGGTTTCATCCTCTGGTTTTTCAGCCGTTGCAGGAAGGTGAATATATGCTCACATTATTTGCAATAGAATTTTTTACCGCTGCTGCAGCAGTAGCATTTCTGTTGACCGAACTCATGGGAGGCATGATGCTTCTGTTTGACTGGAGGAACAGCGGACAGCGCGTGATGTCCTACGTTGCGCCGGTGTGGGAGGTCACAGGCACATTTCTGGCCATGTTCGTGGTTGAAACCGACGCCACATTTGCCGGTATTCTCCTGCCAGTCGCATTTGCCTTTGCTGCATTGCTCCTTGTGTTTCTGATACTGTTCATAATAAGGAACCTCTCCATAATACTGGGCGAATTTGCAGAAAAGAGGCAGATTCTGACCGACAGGCAGCTTTATTACATATACGTGATCGCTACGCTCCTGCTCTCCGTGATATTTCTTGCATTTGTATCGGCCGTAATCAGTGGGAATGGCGTGACACTATTGATATCAGGGAATCCTGTGAACTCACTTTTGTCCGTGAGCAATGCACAAGTTAGCTTCAACGTTGCAAAGTGGCTAGTAGGCCCAGGCGATATATTATTCATAATCGCAGCGGTTTTTATCACCTTTGGCCTCGCTCCAGTGCTATATGATATCAAACGCTTCTCTGGAATCGCAATAATATCATCGGTCATAGGCTTCATACTTGGAGTTATCTCACTAGTTCAGATGGGCGTCAGCATCAATCCTGTGATAGTGATACCTGCCATTATAATTATCGGAGCCCCGGTGCTTTACAGGTTCAACATTGCCAGAAGTATGCTTACCAACAAAGCTGCTTTCATTGTGTTGCTTGTTATAGCCGTATATTCGCTGTATTTCACCGTGTATCCCACGGCTATGCATGGAAGGCTCGTCCTTTCAGAGGTAGTTACGAGGGGCCCAATGGTGCTGGGAACCATACTGACAACCGCTGTTGGATTCACGTTACTGGCCTTTATGCTGTCGCTGTACGTCTACGTAAACTACAGAAGTTCTAGATCCTTGGCATCAGCCAAGTGATCCCTTCATATTTTTAAAAACTCTAAATAACATTTATTCCATGGGCATGTATGTTTAGGAGTAGACCTAATGCACTTTCACAGAGATCTGTAATTGCTTCGTCAAGTGAGCTCGCGTCCCTTGCTGGACGTGATATTCTTAAACGCGGAGGAAACATTTTCGATGCGGCGTTAGCGGTCAGCGCCATGCTGTGCGTGACGCAGAATAATCTTTGCGGCCTAGGTGGAGATCTATTCGCATTGATCAGGGATGAAAATGGCCAGATAATGGATCTGAATGGGAGCGGTCAAGCTTCACGGGCTGTGAGCATAGACTACTACGAATCGATGGGGTTAACTAAGATACCGGAGAGGGGGCCATACGCTGCCATAACCGTCCCCGGGATCGCCGGATCCTGGGACGAAATATTCAGGAAATTCGCGACCATGGACATCGCTGATATACTGGAACCTGCTATCAGAACGGCAAGCGCTGGTTTTCCAATTACGCAAAACTATTCGGATTCCATTGCTAGAAGTGCGCCTGTGATTGGGCAGTATCGAGGATGGTCATCGATCTTCATGCCCAATGGAAGTGTACCAGTCGCAGGCGAGATATTGAAGCAACCCGATCTTGCGGAATCATTTCGGCTGATGTCAGAGGAGGGCTTCAGATCATTCTATGATGGTAGCCTTGCAGACATTATAATCGCAGGACTTGAAGGAACCGGATCTCCACTCAGCGATCGTGATCTTCGCGTATACAGGCCTCTGATTGGGAAACCTGTATTCACAGATCTTGATGAATTCCGCATCTATGAAACATCGCCTAACAGCCAAGGCATCACAGTCATCGAATGGATCCGTGGAATGGAAAGCCACGGTTATGACTCTAGGACCATGTGGGAAGCGAAGATCGAGGATATCTTCGAAACAATGGAAGAAGCTTATGACAAAAGGAGAAAAATTACAGATCCATCGTACATGAACATAGCGCAACATGATTCGGCTAACGGCAAAAAAGATGGGCTGCCAAAGAGGGATCATAACGATATCGGTGACACAACTTACTTCTCTATAAGTGATTCAGAGGGACGTTCCGTGAGCATAATCCAGAGCAATTATATGGGATTCGGATCCGGCATAGTGCCAAAGGGAACGGGCTTTGTCCTCCAGAACCGAGGCTCCTATTTCACACTGCAGAGGGATCATCCAAACGCTCTGATGCCCGGAAAGCGGACGTTCCACACGCTTGCTGCGTGCATGGTTGAGAAAGAACATGATCTCTACGCTTCGCTTGGATCGATGGGCGGCGATATACAACCGCAGGTTCAGATGCAGATCTTGATGGAAATACTGAAGGACAATACCGATCCACAGGCCATACTAGACAAGCCCAGATGGACTGAACCATACACCATATACGAAGCACCGGGCGCGGTGTACGTGGAATCTGAGGAACTGTACCGTAACGTATCGAAGCAAATTTCTGGAAGAAAGGTAGTCCTGCGCGATGTGTCTCAGGAATTTGGAACCGCACAGATCACAACTCTGATCCGTGGCGATGTGGTTGTTGGCGCTGCTGATCCACGGGGAGACGGCATAGCTATACCTTACTCCTGAAACCGTTATCGATGGATGCGCCAACAATATTCAAGACCAACATTGCGTGCACATGTTTGCGGCTTCATTGTATTTTTGATATTCCTACCTCCTTTATACTCTCCACTATCGGATGCAGCGCCTCATAAACATTTACTGATCTTTCTGCTATAGTACCGGTAACTATCATATCTGCGCCCGCCTGTGCGAGAGCCTTGGCCGCCTCTGGCGTCCTTATTCCGCCACCGACTATAACTGGGATATCCAGTTCCTGTTTCACCCTTCTAACAACGTTCTCTCCAACGTGGTACGGTGAACCGCTTCCTGCCTCGAAGTACACAAGCCTGAAGCCAAAGTACTGGGCGGCAAGGGCATAGGACAACGCGGTTTTTTCGTCATCACGCGGTATGAGGTGCGCCTTACCAACCCGGCCAACCGTCATTCCCGGATCAAAGACAAGGTATGCCATCGGTATCTTCTCTATCTTCATCGCAGAGAGTGGAATTGCAGCCTTGACCTGATGTCCAACGACGTATTCGAGACTCCCTGAATTCAGAAGGCTCATGAAGAATATGGCATCTGCCTTTGGAGATATCATCAACGACGATCCTGGAAATATTATGACCTTTAGATCAGTTTTTGCCTTTATGGCCGATATGGCTTCGTCCATGGCCCTGCTATCTATGTCCGTGGATCCACCGACCATAATGAAATCTGTACCGGCCATCTCGGCTTCTTCAGCTATGCGCGCGCATTCCTGAGGCGGCTTTGCCCCTGGATCTATGAGAGTCATGTGAACCTTGCCGTTTCGCGTCTTTCTCAGCATGTCTTCGAGGACGGTCATCATAACGCACCTGCGAGGAATGATGCCATGCCAACTATCATGGCATACTTCGACACCTTTTGGCCTGAGGTTGGATTGCGGGACGATATAGCTCCAGACACTATAAAGAGCGCGTCTGCAACTACAACGACATAGAGGTAGAATCTCGAGAGTATGTGCATCGCGAATGGGATGTATGATATTACGACAAGAAGACCTATTATTGCATCGGATAATATAATGGCATTCCGCACTCCGTATTTCTTTGGAAATGTTATTCTATCGGAATCACCGTTCACATCCTCCACATCCTTTATGATCTCGCGTGACATGTTCGAGGTGAACGCCAAAAGAAAGAGAAATACCATCTTTCCATATGAGAAGACGGATACGCCTCCAAATATGAATATAAGGCCTATCAGAAGGCTTATAACTGCATTGCCTGGTAGGCCGGTCTTCTTAAGTGCATACTCATATGACACCAGCAGAACCTCGGCCAGTATCACTATCAGCATCGCGATTATGGATATGAAAACCGATATGACTATTGCAACAGCAAAAAAAGTTATGAACATTGCCTGAGCTGTCTTCTTAGAGAGCTCTCCGGTAACAAGGGGACGCCTGGGATGGTTGATCCTGTCCACCTCCACATCAACGATGTCGTTTATTATGTTTCCGCCCGATGTTACAAGAAAAACCGCAATTGCCGCTATCGTCACGGCAACGATGTGATCCGCTATCCTGCTTCCCACGGCTATGAACGCTGAAATGTAAGTTGATATGAAACCCATCAATCCATTGACCGGCCTTATTATGGAGAACCTGCTCATTTACGGAAACTGAACATTACGCAATATATTATTTTTGCCTATGCCGGCGATCGTCTGTGCAGTGTATCCATCATGAGGCTTTCCACCAGGTCGCAGCTGGCATCCGTTTTAATTCCAGTGGGTGAGAACATCGTCCTTGACGCGGCATGGCCTGAAGATGACAGTGCATCTATAACCGATTCTATGTCAGGTAGGCTTGTGTGCCTCGCCCTTGCGATGTCCGTCAGGTCGCAGAAGAGCAACCGGTTTTCCTCCGGATTGAAGGCCTTGTGGCCTGCGGATGCAAGAACGGCCTCGGCGACTGCATTGTCCTGTAAATTTCCCTTCCATACTGGTCCCTCGTCCATATCTTGGTATATGCCAGATAGTAAGTTATGCTTGTTCACGTAGCCAAGATTCTGCATCATCCTTCCTGCCCCCTCAAAACCCTTCCTGACTCTTACAAAAACACGGTAATAGTGGCCATGCCATATCGAGATCAATGGATCTATGAACCGGCCGAGCGATGCAGCTCTCTTGGCCATATATCCTATCAGGAGCCTGATGCCCATCTCATGCCTGAATGTATCATTTTTTATTAGTGCATCGTACCTTATGCGTGTCTTGTGGGGGACCGATCCTGTTAGTGCCGACTGGTCAGTTGCGGTAACTCCAAGAAAACCGTTGCGCTTTACACCCATAAGTGCAGCGTCAAGATATGGTACTGGAGAACCATACGGATCAACATCCACATATTCATAAGCGCCGTGCTGGAGCACGCATTCAAATGAATCGTTGATGACTGAAGCCTGTGATCCATTTCTTTCTACGTTATCCCTGATCAGGCGGTATGAATCTGGAGAAACCTCCGATATCGTCACCGCTGAATCCGTTTCCTTGGATATCCGGATGCCCCTTATGCCAGTACCGCCGAATCCATCCAGAACGTTCCTTATTCCCATCTTTTTTATGAATTCAATGGTTATATCCCTATTTATCTTCTGGTCGGCATTGTAAAAACCCGTACCTCTCTTTCCAGGGCCATGGTAAACTTCTGGGACGAGTATTTCAGCTGAACCCTCCCTCACTATCATTCCTCACCCTTGAGGACGTGCATGACCTTGAACGGGAGTATGTTCTTGTTTATCGGAGTTATGTCGAAAACCCTGACGCCTTCCAGGCTCTTTATCTCCTGTAATACTGGATTCCTGGATCTCTTGTGCAGCGTAACGATGAGGGGCTTGCCACATTTAAGCGTCTCTTCTATCTCTGCATGCACCTTTTTCGTTGTATTCTCTAGCTTACCTATCTCATCTATCACTATGACGTCTGCAGTCTCTCTGGCCTTCTGAAGGCTGGGGATGAGTATTTCCTCCAGTATCTTTGTGTCAACACCTAGCTTGTCTATCTTAACCCTGGAAACGAAGTTATCAAAACAGAATTGGGCCTTCCTCTTAGATTCTATATCCTCTATGGTGTAACCAGTCAGCTTACCATTGTTTGTTACCTTTGAAACCAGAACGCCCTGCACATTGAGATTATCATTTTTCAGCATGTCTATGATCTTCTGGAGAGCCTCTGATTTTATCGATCCAACGGGACCGGTGATCCCAATTTTTATTGCCAAAGGTATCACTCCTCTATGTACATCAATGGGTAGTCCATCTCTGGAATATACTTCAATCGGGCAACAATTACATTTCCATCATAATTTATCTTTATCCTTACATCCAGCATTTCCCCGCTGAGCGTGAGGTACTTGTAAACGCCGGGCTTCTTGTTGTTGACCGTTGGATCAATATGAACTTCTGCATCCTCCACAAAGGGCTGCACCATTATGCTTTCCCTTATGGCCTTCTCTATGTAATTTATATTTCCCTGGTTTATCGGTATGCCGACGTATATGATGATACACCGTTCCGAGTTTGATGCCAGCTTCGAAAACAGCTCTCTCCCTCGGAGTACATTTAAAATAGTGCGATGCTGGATCTTTCATCATGGGGTAATAACATAATTATAGATAAATAATAGGTATGACATGAAGTATTAATGTCATATTTCCGCGTGATGAGGCTTTCTTCAAATCGAAGTTTAGTTCTTACAGCTTGCTTCCAGCGGTGAGTATCGCAACTATGCGATCGTATAGCGTGTCCTCTGTTCTGTCCGGACCCATACTTATCAGATCGTCTATGAATGCCTCCGGATCTGTGCAGTACTGAACGTATTTGCGTATGAGATCCCTTATCTTCGAATCGTTCTTTTCCATGGGGTAAAGGTCCCAGTCTATCCTGCCGGTATTCACCCCTGGACGTAGACCTATATAAGCTATGGCAGTCTTAACTCTGCTGGGATCTATATGGTTGGCCTTGGAATACAGCATTCTGTAGAAAGCGAGCTGATCACCATAATGATTCCCAGAGTTCTTCCTCTTGTCTGTTTTATAATCTACTATGAGATATTTCTCACCATCGCTGAAGACCGCATCTATCCTCCCATAGAGTATGAATGCATCTGCCTCCCTCATGTAGGCAGAACCCGGTATCTTGACCTCCAGTTCGCTGCCGATCTGGCTCATGCCGTAAACATCTTGTATCTTCTTCATTATGTTTAGGATATTCCAGTAGTAAGGCCTCAGCCTCTCAGGTATCTGTTCTGCCTGTACATTGCCTTCAAAAACATCCTGTGCTATGGAATGTATGGAGGTACCGAATCCCATGGCAGGACTCGTATACTTGAGCCCGAGTATGTGGTCCTTGAGGAACCTGAATGGATCCTCAAGTGACGCAAGCAGTGAAAATGAGATCACGTTGTTCTTCCTGATGCCAGAATATATCAATTTTCGTATTCTGCCCTCTTCGTGTATCATGTCCGAGGCATGCTTCAGGTCTCCCCGTACAAAGGCAAGGTATGGTTCCCTCTTGATATCATAGTAATCCTTGCTCATTGTGGATGTAGATGCCGTGATTGAGCCCCCCTTCATTGAAAACCGGTTAAGATACCGTTCGTCGTCCGAAACGATCACAAGATTCTGGGCTGCGCGTGTTATGGCAACAAAATCTACCCGTGTGTCCTCATCCTCAAGGTCCACAGAGATATCCCGACCTGTTTTTAACCTGATCATCTGCTCGGCCACAAGATCCACGGCGCTCATCTTTTCATCCTTCTTGGCTTTCGGAAGATATATAACATGATCAAATTCGAGCCCCTTGGCCTTGTGAACAGTCAGAACAGAGATCCTTTCATCCGCATCTATTTCCTGAACCTCATCGTCGCAGATCTCCAGATAGTTTATCAGGTCGGATCTATCTTCGTTGCCATAGAAATCTAAGTATTCTCTGAGGTTCTTATATATCCTTTCCACCGTCAGGAAATAGCGCTGATCGAAAGCCAACGCGATGGGAATTATCAGTTTCTCGAACATGTCGATGAGCCCATTTATTCCTGGGGCTGAATAAGTCCTTCTCAGGTTGTTCAGTAGATCATAGTTCTGTAAGCTAGTGTTCCCGCTTATGAGGCTTTCCTTAATGTCATACGCCTCGCTTATCTGTAACCCGCTGAATGGTGTGAATAGCGCATCTATAACGCTCTGCATATCTCCATAGATTATCATTTTTAGGAATGCGATGACATCCTTCTTCGCCCGATCACTTGCCGCAGAAAGTGCACTGGACGCATATCTCATCCCATTGCTGTCCAGTATTTCGGATATCTTTATAACCTGGTCATTGCGCCTTGCGAGTATGCCCACTTTGCCTTCTGGAAATCTCTTCAAGAGATCTAAGACTGCTTCTTCCTCTCCGCTGACGACTTCAACTGAACCGCCCCTGGCTTTAGAGGCTTTTAGCTGATCTAGTTCGGTCCTATACTGGTCTGGATATTTTGTGTTTTTAAGGAAGAATTCACGCGCATAATTGAGAACGGCCTCTGAATTTCTGTGATCCGTCAGCAGGTAGTTTACATGGGCGTCTGGAAAATGGTTGCTGAAATTTCCAAACCCTCCTCCCTGGAAACCGAAGATGGCCTGCTTTCTATCTCCAACCGCGTATATATCATCTGCAACTGATTTTATGAGCCTTGCCTGCAGATCACTTGCGTCCTGCAGCTCATCCACCAGAACATATTTGAAATGCGGTTTTTTCTCAAGTTCCAGAAATTTTATTATCATGTCGTTGTAGTCGATCACCCCTCTCGCTTCCTTGGCATTGCGATATTCATCCATGATCTTGCTCAAATGGATGAAGATGGCGGTTATTTCTTCGAGATCCTCCTTTATCTTCTTTTCCTCTCTGCGCTTTTTGAAGATCTCTCTGAGCGATGCCGCAGTTTCTTCAGGATTCTCAATACGATCTATTCCGAAGCTTCCCAGGTACCTGATTATGTTTTCTAGCTGTGGTACTATTCTTGAGATCAGGTATTCTCTCTCATAGTTGAAAACGCTGTTCCTTATCAGGTAATCGAATATGATCTTTCTGAGGAAATTCTGATTCACGATTCCCCTGTATCCGTACCTCCTTATTGCAGAATTGGCAAAGGAATGAAAGGTGTAAACGTTTATGACGCTTAGATCGATCTGCGTCCCGGAACGTTCAAGCGCCTTTATTATCCTGCTCCTCATATTTTCAGCTGCCTTGTTGGTAAAGGTGATACACAGAATATCGTTTGGATCCACTCCGCTCTGAACCAGTTCAAGATATTTTTGCGATATGCTCGTTGTCTTTCCAGTACCTGGTCCAGCTATTACAACGTTTGCGTTCACCATTGATCAAGCCAATTTGCAAAATAAAACTATTGGTATTGTCCATCATTAGTTAGAGGGCATAGTATTTGAATGAAGGAATTCAGGTATAGCTGTGGCAATTCCTGATCAGACGCTGCAATAACAAGCGAATAAGTTTAAATTGCACTATCGTCATTCAATATCGAGGAAAAAATGCACAATTATGATTTTCAACTTTACATGTGCTTATAACATCTATATTTGTATTTGCGAGGAAAGATACAGACGGTTTTCTTCGTCCTATGTGTATGGAAAGGCAAAAAAATATATTTGTTTCAGGGATAATACCACGGTGTATTTACTTGGAGAAGATTAAGGAGGATGTGATCATCCTTGGTGGCGGGATGGCTGGCCTAAGAGCAGCCGTCGCAGCCGCAGAGTACAACAAAAACATCTCAGTTGGGGTGGTCTCCAAACTGTACCCCCTCCGATCCCATTCTGTTTCTGCGGAGGGCGGAACAAGTGCGGTTCTAAATCCGAAGGACAGTTTCGACCTACATGCCTACGATACCATCAAGGGATCAGACTACCTTGCGGACCAGGATGCCGTAGAGGAGTTCGTCAGGCTGGTTCCAGAGCAGATTTACACTACCGATCACTGGGGATGCCCATGGAGCAGGAATCCAGATGGCACCATCTCTCAAAGGGACTTCGGAGCGCTGAGCTTTCCAAGAGCTACATTTGCAGCCGATAAGACTGGTTTCCACGTTATGCAGACCCTCTTCAGCAGGGCGCTGAAGTACGATAATATCCACTTCTACAATGAGTATTTCGCAACATCCATGTTCCTGGATGGAGGAAGATTCAACTCTTTGACGACTATAAACCTGAGAACGGGGGAATTCGTCGTATTTCAAGGAAAGTCAATAATATTTGCGGCTGGCGGTGCGGGAAGGCTGTACCAGTTCAGCACCTATGCCCATTCTGTTTCCGGAGATGGGGATGCCATAGCCTACAGGGCCGGTATACCGCTGAAGGATATGGAGTTCATACAGTTCCATCCAACCGGTCTTGTACCTTCAGGCATTCTAATAACGGAGGGTGCCAGAGCCGATGGCGGATACCTTCTCAACGGCGAAAAGAAGAGGTTCATGCAAGCCTATGCACCTAACAAGCTTGAGAAGGCATCGAGAGATGTCGTCTCAAGGGCCATAATGTGGGAGATAGAGGCCGGCAGGGGAGCAAAGGGAGAATACGGCGACATGGAATATGTTTATCTCGATCTAAGGCACATGGCCGATATCCTAGATGAAAGGCTACCGATGATAACGGAGATAGCCAAAAAATTCAACGGCATAGACGCCCATACTGAGCTCATACCTGTGCATCCTGCAACTCACTATACAATGGGTGGCATCGATTCTAACGTGAAGACAACCACTGATTTCTCCGGCATCTTTGCAGCAGGCGAAAATGCATGCGTCAGCATACATGGGGCGAACAGGCTCGGATCGAATTCGACCAATGAATGTCTTGCCCTTGGAAACGTGGCTGGTGTGTCCGCCGCCAAGTACGCTATGGAGCATGATATCCCGGATCTTGTAGTTGAAAACGTGAACAACGAAGAGAAGAGGATATGGGACGACCTGCTAAAGAGAGATGGCGGCGAGAATGTTGCCAAGATAAGGGAGGATCTCAGGATCAACATGGACAAAAACGTGGGCATATTCAGGGACGCAGATGGCCTGAACACATCTCTGAAGAATATAAAGCAATACAAGGAGAGGTATCAGAAGATCTCCATACAGGACAAGTCAAGCACGTTCAATATGGAGCTAGAATGGGCGCTTGAGGTTGGTTTCATGCTGGATCTGGCCGAGATAATAACCGTTGGCGCGATAATGAGGACAGAGAGCAGAGGCGCCCATTACAGGAAGGATTATCCAAACAGAGATGACGAAAACTTTTTGAAACATACAATTGCTACATACACTAAGGATGGACCGAAGATAACGTACAAACCAGTCGTGATAACCAAATGGCAGCCAACAGTCAGGACATACTGAGGTGGTACCATGGCCGATGAATATGAATTTGAGATAAAGAGGAAGGATCAGAGCGGAAAGGTCTATTACAGCACCTACAAGGTACCCAAAGACAAGATATCCACGGTGCTTGAGGGCCTTCTGTATATTAAGGAGAATCTCGATCAGTCGCTATCGTTCAGGTATTCCTGCAGGATGGAGATCTGCGGAAGTTGCGGCATGGAGATCGATGGGAAACCAAGGATGGCATGCTCAACCATAGTTGAGGATCTCAAGAAGGATAAGATAAGGATCGAACCTCTCAGACATTATAAGGTGATAAGGGATCTTGTAGTGGATATCGATCCGTTCTTCGAGAAATACAGAGAGGTCAAACCATACATAATCAGGGACGATGATGGCAAATACGACAAGGAACTTCCGCAGACCCCAGAGCAGTTCCATGAATACGCGAATTTCGCCATGTGCATAAAATGTGGTCTGTGCATGGCCGCATGCCCGATAGAAGGATCCGACCCGCAGTATCTGGGTCCTGCTCCACTGGCTGCCGCCTGGAGATACATAGCTGATAACCGTGATAAGGGGGCAAAATATAGGGTCGAGATCGTAGACGGCGAGGAGGGTACATCGAGATGCCACTTCGCAGGCGAATGCACAGAGGTATGCCCGAAAGGAGTAGATCCATCCTTTGCGATACAGAAGCTCAGGAGGACCGCTCTGAAGATCGAACTTGCGAGCATATTTGGGAGGTAGATGAGTAATGGTTGAAGCTAATAAAGAAATGAAAGAAGGCATAAGTGCGTGGGCAAAGTTCTACAGGAAGGGTACTGGTTATTTTGCATTTGCCTTTCATCGGCTATCCGGCCTAGTCATTCTATTCTATCTGTACCTGCACTACGCTGTTCTATCGAATCTGCTCAGAGGACAGGCAACCTATAACGCAATAGTAAAATCGATAACTTACGGGCCATATGACAGTTTTCTCGCTCTTGATTTCCTGCTAGCTCTTGTCATATTCTACCATGGAGCAAATGGTGTTCGCCTTGCACTGAACGAGTTTGGCATAGGCATGCAACATCACAAGGCTCTGTTCTTCACCTTCGAGATAATAGCCATGATATTGCTGGGGCTCTTCGATTATTATGCGCTTCAGTTTGTGGGGGTTGGTTTCTGATGGCCGAGACGGAAAAGATGAAGTATGGATCTTTGAACAGATTTGCTCAGGCCGTGACCGGTCTATTTCTGCTATTCTTCCTTGGAGTGCACCTGTATGTCGCGCACATAGACTTTGGCCATCCAGTGGCATTCTTCAGTTCCGTAATTAATCAACTGCATAATCCATGGTGGCTGGCGTTCTTCCTGATCTTCGTTTACATCATCACTTACCATGGAATAAATGGGTTGAACCACATAGTTGCGGACACAAGTATAAGCGAGAAGGCAAAGAGAAACATAGGCATAGCTCTGATGGTCATATACGTTATAACCATAATATACGGGACGATACTGGCTCTGCTGGTTGCAAGGATGACCGTTCCCACATAAAATTTTTTATAAAAGATAAAAATTTTTATCCAAAAACAAATCCCATGCCCTGTTCGGCATTGTCATTTTCTTCCTTTATTTTTGAATATATCTTTTCCGACTCTTTGGGATCAAGCTCCTTCATGATTTCCGGCTTCTTTGACTTCACATACTTCACTGCTTCATCATTTCCCTCAAAGAGAAATATAGTTCCGTCAACACCATAGATAGATCCATCTCTCTTGAGTACGGTCATACGTGATACTCTGTCATCCTGAAGGAATTCATTAACTGCGGTTTCATCGTTGCCGTTTATCTTCAATATGACAAACGCCATCTTCCATCGTAGGTGCATTCCAGCATGGAATATAAATCCACTTGAATTGCCACTCAGCTGAGACCTCAATTCTTACATGGCCGAAGGCCAGCAGCTGCGCGTAATAGTACATATGCGGATATTTAAACTACATGAAATTGGCATGCGCTAGCGTAGGCCTCATTAAGCCTTTCAACCACTTTCTGCTAGATTTACTGACGGCTATGTTTTGAACCAGATTTTTTGATCATTCATTTAAAGAAGGTCGCACATCATCCTTTGATTGGCTAATTCAACTGCTCAATAAATGCCTCTGTGTCTCATTTAACAATGGAAGCTTGAATATCCTCATTTTCTGTGCAGTTTCCTGTGTTCCTTCATCATGCAGCGATTTGACACCACCCTGAGTCCATTTGCCATTGCCCTCTTCTCAGAATCTGGGTGCTCTATTCCTTCCTGAAGCCAGATCGCCTTAACTCGCTTGGATATTGCCTGATTAACTATTTCTGGCACTGCATCAGGTTTCCGGAAGACGTCAACCACATCTATGGATTCTGGTATTGATAGGATATCTGGATAGGCTTTCTTTCCGTTCCACTCCTGAATCATAGGATTGACAGGTATTATTTCATAGCCATTGTCTGAGAGGTACTTTGCAACTCTATAGCTATCCCTATCAGGCTTATCTGATATACCAACGACTGCTATCTTCCTGCTGTTATTCAGTATCCATTCAATATCGTCCGCCATCGAGTAAATGATACAGCCAGGATTATTTAAGATATCGTAAAATCTGAGAGCTACATTCTACCTGGAAATATGCATGTGATAGTTTTGGTCAATTTCAGCTCATATATTTAAATTGTGGCATATTAAAGTATACTTTAAATATAAAATTGTAATTCTTTACATCTATGTTTTGCCCAAAGTGTGGTTCCTTGATGACTCCTGTAAATGGTAAATATGTGTGCCCATCATGTGGATATGAAATATCGAAGAACAAGGAAACCATAAAAATAGTTTCGAAGAGTGCTGATAAGGAGACAATAATGATAAAAGAAGAAGTCTCAGCCGAACCTCTTGATTCAGATGCAGTCTGCCCTCGCTGCCATCATAAGGGGGCCAGATACGTGTTGAAGCAGACAAGATCTGCAGATGAACCTGAAACAAAATTCTACACGTGCGAAGAGTGCGGCTATAGATGGAGAGAATATTGAAGCCGCACTGAATATAAGAAACTTTTATATCTAATCTTTACTAACTTACACGATGCCTGTTTACGAACCAGATGAGCATGAGATCCTCCAGGAAAAATCCAGCATGACGCGTGGAGGGGAACAGTATTTCAAGGGTACGCTTTATCTTACGGACAAGAGGTTGATATATGAAGAAAAGGGACACAGGGGCTTCATACATGCACATCCGGCAAAGATCCTCCTTGATCTTCCACTCTACCTTATTTTGAATATTTCCACAGCAGTTCCAAGGATAAAATTCGGAACGAAAAAAACATTATCTGTCGAATTCACCACGGATAAAGGCGATGATAGAGCCACTTTCGTTCTCAAGGATCCGGAAAAATGGAAGAAGGAGATGGAGAGGTGGACGACCGACGCCAAACGCAGGCATGAACAGGAGGAGAAACTGAAAATTGAGGAGGAGAGGAGAAGAGAGATAGAGCTCGCGAGGGCCAAAGCTCCTACGGCTAACATCGGAATGTATATAAATGCAGGTAAAAAAGATGAAGGCAAAAATATTCCGAAGTTCGTTGAATCTGCAGTCTCAGAAGAAAAAGAAAATATATTTGAAGCCCACGAAGCTCCATCTCTTCCAAAGACCAAGAAATGCCCAAACTGTGGAAAAGATATACCGGCAGATTCAGTTTATTGCCCATATTGCGGATTTAAACAGCCTTAGGCATTTTAATCCGTTTCTCCGTATTTTTACTGTAAATCATCTGATCCTAATGATTTGTTTTAATCTGGACGCCGAAATATCAGCATATCAGGAAAACTGAATCGCATTAATTTATTATCTTCTCTGATATCTCCCCTTTCAATGAAGGAGATAAAGTATCTCATCCCATATGTTCTCATAAGTTCATTTTCCTATTACTTCGCAAAAAATGGAGTCGATCAGGTTTCTCCAGCAATATTCATGTCGATGAGATACTTTATCGCTGGCCTCACGCTTCTTCCATTCGCAAAGCATTTGAAGTTCTCATGGAGCATACTGATACTTTCCATAATGACGTCAACCAGCACAGCACTCTGGGCGTATGGCTTGATATACGTATCACCAGCCGAATCGGCTATTCTCAGCTATTCAATGCCAGTTTTTTCCTTGCCAATAGCATTCCTCATGGTGAAGGAGAAACCGTCTGCGATAGAAATTGCGGGTATTTCAATAGGTTTCGCAGGTGTTATCCTTTATGGAATGCCCCTTATGCACGGATTCACACTCTTCGGTGCCATACTAACAATAGCCAATGCGGTCTTCTGGGCGCTATTCACAGTATATTACAGAAAGCTCAAGGAAGAAGACCCGGTTTCCATAAACACGATGCAGTTCTTCATCGGTGGTGCGATTCTACTTGCATACATTCCGTTTGATACTCGGTTCGATCCAGGCCTTTCGTTCGTAGCCGATGTACTTTGGATGGCGCTATTAGGCGGATCTGTTCAATTTATCCTCTGGAACGTGATGATAAAGATGAGCTCCGTTAACAAGATAACGGTGTTAGCTTTCTCCGTACCTATATTCACCATGATACTGTCAATATTCATAGATCATGAGATTCCAAACATAATGGAAATAGCCGGTGTAATCGTAATGTTCACAGGCATATTCCTGTCAAGATTGAAGGGAGGCATTTCCGTAGTAAAGGAGACAAGCACATAATATATGAAAAGGTGAAATGTATTCGCACAAGAATCAGGCAAGTTGTAGACGGATGAAATAAAGCCGCCGACGGGGTTTGGACCCGCGACTCGTGCTTACCAAGCACGCGCTCTACCAGGCTGAGCTACGACGGCAAAGATAGGATGTGATGCAACAGATATACATGAATTTTTCAATACACTTAGGTAGAAAGGATCAAAGCTTTATGTAGAGCCATCCTTCGGATTCCTTCTTTAGAACCTCATATATCCCGGCGTTCACAATGCGCACGCCATCCATCAGAGATCTTTCATCGATCCTCTTGGATACGAGAGAATTTCTGCAAGCTACAACGTCCATGCCAGATTCTAACATTTCAAGTATCGCATTTCTATTTCCTGGATCACTGAGAAAACCTATGGCATCTGCATGAAAAACTATTTCAATGACAGCTGAAGGATCATCTTTCAGCAGATTGAATGCACTTTTAATCGTGCCGTTTGCCTTCTCCATCTCAGTTACGTTGATGATCACTTTCATTTTCCAGAGGCCTCTGAAGGCTTTCCTTCACTCTACGGATCACACCCATCATTCTGAAATACTCCCTATCGCTCATGCGGGATCTGGCTATAAGCCTCCTAAGCAGGAGTTCCGTGTTTCTTATCTTGTGCTCCGGATACGAGGTCAGGCGCATAACTTCGATTATATTCCTGAGCATCAGATCCTCATGATCCGGTTCTATAGCTCTTATCTCTATATTCTCCGGCGGATTGAATCTTGTGAACATAACATAAAGTATTATTGCGACCGCATGAGACAGGTTATAAACAGGATACTCTGGGTTTCCCGGTATATTTATGAAATAGTTGCACTTCTCTATTTCCTCGTTGCGCAACCCGTCATCCTCTCTTCCGAATACGAGCGCTATCTTGCCACCCTGATCCGACATTTCTTCCCAGAATTTTTCAGGTGTCAGCGGTAACCTCCTGAAATGTTTTTCGTTACTGGAGGCCGTGCTTGAAGTGGCTGCAATGACATTGAACCTTGATATTACGGAGGCGAAATCATCATAGATCTCCGCGTTTTCTAAAATGAACCTTCCGCCCATGGATCGGGCAAACGCCTCATCGTCAGGCCTGTTGCCTATTATTATGAGGTGCCGAAGGCCAGAATTCCACATGGATCTGGCCACAGCCCCTATATTACCCTGGTATTTAGGGTACACGAGAACTATGTAGACGTTCTCTGATATATAATCAGTTCTTGACATTCTCCTGCTTCTGCTCTGGCTGGCTTTCGCTGGTTTCTGTCTTAGCTTCGGCTGGTGCACTCTCTTCTTTCTTCTGTTCGCCCTCAGCCTTCTGCTCTTCCTGCTTCTTATAGACTTCAAGAATAACTATATCGTATCCTGGCACATATTTCCTGACCGTGTTTACTATATTGTATTTAGCATCCAGCCAGGGAAGGCTGAACTTCGCGCCCTCAGGAATCTCTATTTTTATATCACTGTCTAGCGTTACATTGAAGCCCTCTGGATTGTAATTATTCGCTATTATGGCCCTGACCTTTTCGACCGGTTCCGTTATAACGCCATTGATCTTGAATTTGTAATATACGGTTTTTCCTGCCCACCTGTGGTTGTAATCAACGAGTACCCTTCCTGGAGTAACGGAAATTATTCTCCCAACCCTCCTGTTTATCTCGACTTCCTTTCCTACCTGCGGGTCTATGTTCAGGCGCTGAAACTCCCTCATCGTATGTATCTTTATATTTGATGGCAACCGCTGACCGAAGGCATCCTCTGGTGGGACTTCAACTTCGACTTCCTGGCCTGGTTCCGCTTTCCTGAAAGCCTCATTAACCTCCTTGAAAATACCTTCCTGGCCAACTATTACAACTATGTCCCCATATCTTGCATTTTCATCAAAAATATCATTCTCCTTTGCGAGATCGGCCTTGCTGGTAGATACCAGTTTTTTCTCTTCACCAACACGCATCTCGAATTCGATCTTTATGAAATCTCCATCATTCAACTGTTTCACCTTTAAACTGGAAGGTTATATATAATCACTATTTTAGGTTTGTCATTCTTTTTTATATATAAAATATAGATAATAATCCTATTTTGCATCTTATATATAAAAGTTTCTCGAAATACAAAGCAGCCGCCAGCCCCGATCTTAAAATGTGAATTTATCACAAGCTTTCCAATCAAATTCTTTCATCAAGATACGTCATATTTACATACCACAAGTGCGATACTATAAATGATGCCGAAAGCAAAATTCATGATCGGCAACGAAGCAATCGCTGCTGCCGCTGTTCATGCGGGCGTGAGCGTTGCAGCAGGCTATCCAGGCACACCGTCCACCGAAATAATAGAGAACGTCAGAAAGTTTGGACCTGATGTGTATGTGGAATGGAGCGTCAACGAAAAGATAGCGTTCGAGACCGCCTATGGTGCGGCCATGAGCGGCGGAACCGGGCTTGTAGCAGTAAAACATGTAGGTCTGAACGTGGCTTCTGATCCGATGTTCAGCTCCTCCTACACCGGGATCACAGGTTCTCTTGTAATTGTCTCTGCTGATGACTCGTCGATGTGGTCGTCGCAGAATGAACAGGACAACAGGTTTTATGGATTGCATGCACTAATACCTGTTCTTGAGCCATACGATGTCCAGAGCGCATACGATCTCACTCTGAAGGCATTCGAGGTAAGCCGGCTATTCCATCACCCCGTGATCCTGAGGACCACCACGAGGATAGGCCATGTCAGATCAAACGTGATATATGAAGACCATCATGAGCCGTTGAGAGGAAAGGTTATAAAAGATCCGAATACATACGTTTTAGCTCCTGAGAACGCAAGAAGCGACCGCAAGAAACAGCTGGAGAGATGGCGTGAAATATCTGATTACCTATCTTCACTGTGTTCCTATGAACCTGATGGTGGAGATTCCATCATAATAACAGGTGGTATTTCATATTCCTATCTTAAAGAGGCGCTTGAGGACGCAGGCATTCACACGAATGTACTGCGCCTGGATGCTACAGTTCCTATACCTGAAAGTGCAATACTCAATCACATCAATGGCATACGGAGAGTGCTGGTGGTAGAGGAAAATGATCCAGTGATGGAGATGCAAGTTGCTGACATACTTCTGCGGAATGGAAAGGCAGTTGAATTCCACGGGAAAGATCTGATCCCAATAGAGGGTGAGATGACGTTCGAAAAATTGAAGGCTGGGCTCTTCGCCTTCTTCGGCATGAAATATAGTGGTTCATACTTCCAGGATGAACCACTAACACCGAGACCGCCTGCACTGTGCCCTGGGTGCCCGCACAGATCCTCGTTCTTCGATATAAAAAAGGGCCTAAGCAGGGTTTCAATGCAGAATTCCTTCTTCTCCGGAGATATTGGATGCTATACTCTGGGCGCACTGCCCCCGTTCAGGGAGCAGGATTCCGCCACAAACATGGGATCAAGCCTCGGTATAAGCAATGGAGTATTCCGATCAACGGATCAGGTTCCGGTTGCGGTAATAGGGGATTCAACGTTCTTCCACAGCGGCATAGAAGGTGTTGCCAATGCAGTCTACAATAATACTGCGGAGATCATCGTTGTTCTTGACAACAGATCCACTGCAATGACCGGGCAGCAGCCGAGCCCGTCAACGGCAATCGATATAGGGAATGTTTGCAGGGCAATGGGCATTGAATATGTGGAGACGTTCGATCCGTTCGACGTTGATGCCGGTGAGAAGGCTGTACAACAAGCTGCAGAATACGTGAAGAAAACCCTTAAACCGGCCGTGATAATAGCGAAGAGGGCTTGTGCTCTAGAGGTACTCGAAAAGGTTGATTCCGAAACACCGAAGGCTTACGTCGATTCCAACAGATGCACGGGCTGTACAATATGCTATGATTTCTTCACATGCCCATCTATCCTTCCGCTATCAAACAAAAAGGCTACGATCGATGACAGCTGCATTGGCTGCGGCGCATGCGTAGAGGTGTGCCCCTTCAACGCAATATCAGTAAAGGGAGAAAAACCAGCGGGGTGGGAGGAGGCATGGAACGCATAAACATTCTCCTAGCTGGAGTGGGCGGCCAGGGAATAATAACTATGGGCAAGATGATAGGCAACGCAGCGGTTAATTCAGGGATAAAAGTATTCGTTGCGGAAACTCACGGCCTGTCCCAGAGAGGTGGATCGGTACAGGTGCACATAAGGATAGGCAACGTAATGGCCCCGCTCATCGAGAAGGGGAAGGCTGATTACATCGTAGGGCTGGAGGCTAGCGAGGCTCTTAGAAATCTATCATATGCAGGGAAGGGCACGGTATTCATACTCAACAAGCAAACGATAAAACCTGTGGTACCAAAGGTAAACACACCCGATCTGGAAATAGTTTTACAGAGGCTTCATGGATTTCGATATTACCTTGTGGACGGCGAGAGGATAGCAAGGGATGCGGGAAATCCAAAAGGATCCAATGCTGTCCTCATAGGATTCATGGTGGGTATGGGATTTTTCGGGGAGATGCAGAAAAAAGCATTCGAGATGGCCATGATAACCGATCCGAATGTAAGGTGCTTCAATGCCGGTTATGCGGAAGCCATGACAGCGAAGAAAACAGATGCCCCAGAGAAAATCGTTACAGGATGATGCCTGCCTAAACGAACCATTTCGCCTAAAAAAGAATGATCAAACGTATATTCTGCTTTCCGCGATATTGCGGATAGATCGAAGCCAGCGCATGCTAAATTCAAGATTTTTTAAAATCATTGATTTCATATGTTCTCTATCTCGTGCCCAAGCTTTATCTTCTTGGTTTCAAGATAGAATTTGTCGTATGGCGTTGGATCGCTGAAAATCGGTATTCTACCCTTGACGTTAATGCCGCTTTCGATAAGCGCCTTCATCTTTTCCGGGTTGTTTGTCATTATGTATATGGACTTTATTTCGAAGAACTTTATCACCTCTGAAGCAAATGAATAATCCCTGCTGTCTACCGGCAGGCCGAGTTTCAGATTCGCTTCGACAGTGTCAGCACCGCTGTCCTGGAGGCTGTATGCCTTGATCTTGTTGAGGAGTCCGATGCCTCTGCCCTCCTGCCTCAGATAAATCAGCATACCGTAATCCTGCCTGCCGAGGTATCTCAGGGACTGTATCAGCTGATCCCTGCAGTCGCATCTCAGCGATCCGAGAACGTCACCGGTGAGGCATTCGGAATGTATTCTTACAGGTACATCCTCCTTTCCCCTCGGATCTCCCCGTACGATAACGGCATGGTCCTTGTTTTCATCATTTACAAATGTATATATCCTGAAAAGCCCAAATTCAGTTGGCAACCTTGCGTTTGAGTAAAGTTCGATCATCCTTGCGTCAAAAGTAATTCCTTACCTTTATAAAAACATTGTTTTGTATCATTATAAATTGGAATTCTTATTATAATTAATATCGAAAATTTTGTTTGCTATAATGTATTTCTCCGAAAATCTGAATATATAGGCATCCCCTTCACCGTCGTCATGCTCCAGTTTTTCCGTAATTGTATAGTATTCCTCACTGGAAACGCCATACCTCAGATACACCTTCTTTGGTCTCATCCTGGCCATCTCCGCCTGCAGGCCCGGCCAGTCATACGTACCGTGTACAGAGAAAACCATGCCCGGAAAATTCTTCCTCAAAGACGCACAGGAGAGCACCGTACGCCTCTCATCCCTCGAGATCATTGACATGTCTGAAAAATCTTCAAGGAGGCCTGCTTTGGATACAGCCGGATCCACGACGTAAATGTAATCATATATGTGCGGTTCTGCA
Organism: Thermoplasma acidophilum DSM 1728; assembly: GCF_000195915.1. Lineage (GTDB taxonomy): Archaea > Thermoplasmatota > Thermoplasmata > Thermoplasmatales > Thermoplasmataceae > Thermoplasma > Thermoplasma acidophilum. The sequence goes on from NC_002578.1 coordinate 1,085,069, forward strand.
AAACCGCCCGTATATCTAGATCCCTTCAGGTGCACACCGGCAGGTATTATATGGGCAGAAAAATCTGATTCTGCATATCTGCCAGTATACACGGTGAACCTTGATAGTTCGCCTCCAACAGATATATATTCCTTTTCGCCGCTGAATTCGATGGTATCGAGGTCGGCATGAGGCGGTAGATCGAAGATGTATGCCTCAGCCTGAATTTTCTCCATTATATGGTATGGGGATGGCACTATATCACGCACGTTCCGCGTGTTCATTCGCAGCGGATCGGAAAAAACGGCACGCGCAGATGCTATACCGGTTAAATAGAAATCCTCGTTCTTGAAACTCGCACCTGAACCGTATGCTTCCGCGTTGAGCAGGGATGAGAGATACCTTATCCGATCCTTTTCTATGCCGATGCACCCTGATCGCAGGCCGAACATTATGCACTGCATGCCTGCGCCGGATCCTATGTCCAGAACATCATCATCAATCCTGGCGGATCTGTAGCTGCCTATGATCTCAGGGGTTGAATACTGCGCCGAATACCGATCCATGAAGAGCCTGTTCCACATACTGTACTTTTTTCTTATTCGCACCCTCGACCTTGCCAGTTCACCTATTGGCGAATCTTCAACGAGGTGCCCGGCATCTATCAGTTTGACAAGTTCATCTATCCTATCATTTACCCTTTTCCTGTAAGCCCGGTCACTGAGGCACCTTGCCAGTATGTCCTCCATCTTCAGCTCAGGCATGTATTTCATTCTCTATCTGCACCAGCTGGATGCGAAACGATCCTGAGACCCCATTTCGTCCACATTGAAAATCGTTGTGATTCGCCGTACAGATTATTGCAATGTGATTTTTATCGGCGAATGCTGCGTTAACAGATGCGATATCCCCGGGAAATGTTTATTATCTGCAGGCGTATGGTCTCCTGTGCCCGATATCGTCTATTCTGGAGGATCCATACTCATAAAGGGATACGATGGGAATATACCGGAAGATCTTGCTGTTTTCGACCACAGGATAGCTTGTTACAGATCCCTGGGTGTCAATTATCCTAGGATACTGTCATTCTTCAGGGATGCCGGAATAGATGCAGTTGACAGGGTTATGGATCGCAAGCATCTCAACCTGAACGGCAGGATATCACTCAGGCCTTACCAGTTGCAGGCGCTGGAAGAATGGAAAAAATACGGAATGAGGGGAACCGTTGTTCTTCCCACAGCAGCAGGCAAAACCCATATAGGAATGGCTGCAATTCAGGCAGTTTCTGAGAGGGCGCTTATACTCGTCCCAACCATAGACCTCCTGTCTCAGTGGAAGAAGAGGATACAGGAAACCTTCGGGGTAGAGCCGGGACAGATCGGTGGCGGAGAACACGATGAGCGCGACATCACGGTATCCACCTACGATTCAGCCTATCTCATGGCGGAGAAATACGGCAACAGATTTTCGCTCATAATAGCCGATGAGGTCCATCACCTTGCATCTGAAAAACTCAGGATGATACCGCTCATGTACACTGCACCTTTCAGAATGGGCCTGACGGCAACCTACGAGAGGACGGATGGACTCCAGAAGGTTCTCGAACAGATCATGGGCGGAAAGATATTCGAGCTGGGATATGAGGAGATCGATGAGTACCTGGCCGACTATACCATAGCAAGGATACCCATAGAGCTCAGTGACGAAGAATATGCGGATTACCAGCGTTACCACGAGATCTTCGTATCATACCTGAGGAGGCACAGGATGGTCATGCGCGGCCCATGGGATTTCGAGAAGTTCATAAGGAGTTCGTGGACACCTGAAGGCAGGGAGGCCCTCATAGCCTGGCGGAAATCAAGGGAGATCGCCTTTAACTCCAGGGGCAAGATGGAGATGATCCGCACAATACTCTCAAAGCACCGCGGAGAGAAGACGCTGATATTTGCTGAGGATACTGAGACGGCGTACACAATATCGAAGGAATTTCTTATACCGGCCATAACATACCTTACGGACAAGGAAGAACGTGAGAAGATACCGGCAATGTTCAGGGAGGGCAGGATAACGGCAATAGCAACCTCGAGGGTCCTGGATGAGGGTGTAGATTTTCCGGATGCATCGGTTGCCATAGTTGTCAGCGGATCCGGGAGCATGAGGCAGTTCAGGCAGCGATTGGGGCGTATTCTCAGGCCATCCGCTGGAAAGAAGGCTGTAATGTACGAGCTGGTCACGGCAGAGACTTCGGAATTTGGCGTTTCAAGGAGGAGGAGAAAGGGTGTTCCCGGCAGAACTGATGGTGGTACGTAAGGCGCAGGACGGTACCATCAGACCGCTGATGATAGCTCCGGATCACGTAGATATAGCCGAAAAGGTCATAGAGATATACCGATCTTCTGCGGGAAGGACGAGGAAGGAGATTTCAAAGGATATTGTCACCATAGAATACGGAATAAAGAATCCAAAGATAGTGAGGGGCCTTGCCCTCATCATGGATCGCATGTCCACATTCAGGAACAGGTCCCGTGTAGACAGTAAGCAGCTGAGAGGTTTTCTATTCCAGATGGGACCGGCAGTATCACCGGAAGAGAGGCAGGAAAAGATCGCCCTGGCTGCCGAGCATTTCTCGGTGTCGCCGCAGGATATTGAAGAAGCAATTTATGGCGATATGGATTCTGAGAATGTTCTGGATCAGTGCCCATCGATAACGCCCGAGCATCTGAACAGGCGATACAATCTGGAACAGCTCACCACTCTGATGTACAGATCCAAATTTATTGAGGTCTCAGGCATTAACAACTGGTACCGCTTCATATCCCTCATCAAACGTCAGGGCCTGGTTTTCGAGGCACAGGGCAACCCCCTCATGAGTGTGCGCATAGACGGCCCAAATTCAGTGTTCAACAACATGGAGAGATACGGGTCTTCAATGGCCAGGGTGGTTGAAAGATTGACCGCATTCCCCGGGTGGAAGCTTCACGCAGAGGTGGAGATAAAGGACAGGGTCTACAGCGTGGATCTTGACAGCTCCATATCATACTATCTACCGGAGACCGATATTGAGGAGGAAGAGGCCATACCGGATCCCGTTGTGATCGGAACCAGGGTCTTTTTCCCGACACGGATCATAAATGTGCATGGACAGGATGTCTATGTTGATATCGTATACCACATGAGCCCTGAAGCAATAAAAAGGCGTGATGAAATGATAAGGTCCTCCGGTATAAAATGGATAACCGCGGTTGTGGGCGAATGTAAGAAGTTTCAGGGCGTACTCTGCTTCAGGAACAGGGTAGACTGGGATGCCATAATCGCCAAAGCTTCAGAGGAATACCCTGCTACCACGGATGCACTCAGGGAAGAGATCGACCGCCTCTATCCGAATACCGAGGCAATATTGGATCTGCTTGATAGCCGCAGCATCCCCCTGTCTCACCTCGAAAAGATCGGATACAGAATCAAATGGAATGGCATTCTGCCGGAGATAGTCCGTTCCACCTGATGCGTTTCCATTTTCAGAATAAGACGCATAACGGGAGTTGGCCATGTAACCTTAAACGTTTCATATTATACTCACATACAATTTTCAATCTTCCCTGCAGCCCATAGATATCGATAAGGTTATTACTCAGACATAAATGCAAAGATATGCAGAAGAAGCTCATGCATGTTGGCCCGTCCTTCACCAGCTACAGAATACAGATGGCCGGTGTATCTGAGAACACTGGTTTTGCGTCTCCTGATTTTTTAGATGCAATGAAATACTCGCTTGAAGGGCTTCTCTATGTGGCAGGTGCGGACGATTCATATATGCCATTTATACTGCCTGGCAGCGGAACGGTTGCCATGGAAACCGTTACCTCTTTAATTCCAAGGGGATCAAAGACGTTGCTCCTTACAAACGGAGTCTTCGGAGACCGCTGGATACCCATATTGACCGCACATGGCCTGCAGATGGATGTATTATCGGCTGATCCTGGACACGCGGTTTCCATGGCGGATATAGAGGAAAAGCTTGAAGGCGGAGACTATCAGAACCTCATAATGACCCATGTGGAGACAAGCACCGGAGTCCGCATGGACATAGAAGGCGTTTCCAAGATCGCCAGGAAGCATGTGGAACGCATAATAGTCGACGGAGTCGCGAGTCTTGGAGCCGAGAGGGAGGATATAGCCAGGCTTGGAATAACAGCTATCATCAGCGCAAGCCAGAAGGCACTTGGCGCACCTCCGGGTGCTGCCCTGATAGTGGCTTCCAGATCGGCTCTAGAAGATATAAACGAGTTCAGCTACTTTTTCAACCTGAAGAACTGGATCACACCCATGGAACGCTACCTGGAAGGAAAAAATGGCTATCTCTCCACAGAACCAGTGGGAGTCATCCTTTCCCTGAACAGGGTCTTCTCGGACATAAGGACAACCGGTCTAGAAGCCAGGATAGATGATCACCGCAGGCTCAGCCTTGCACTCAATGAAGGCATAGAGGCGGCTGGGTTGAAGGTTTTAGCCGAAAGGGATCTATGGAGCAATACGGTAACAGCTGTTCTTTCCGATCACGCCGATGAGATTGTCAGGAGATCCATGGATCTTGGCATAGAATTCGCCACGGGAGTCCACCCCAAGCTGTTGGGAAAATATTTCAGAATAGGGCACATGGGCTACGTTAACGACTTTGATGCCCTGTCTGCTCTGTCTGTCATAGAGAGGGCTGCAGCACAGAGCGGCGAGAAGGTCAGAATAGGGGAAGGTGTGAGGAGAGCGCAGCAGGTCCTCTACGATCTGAGCCATGGCAGATGAGGTGCGTTCAGATGGATGTGACCGTGAAGTACTTTGCCTACTATCGCGAGAGGGTGGGCAAGGATAGCGAGAAGATCCAGCTGGATCAGGGCAAGCGCATATCCGATCTCATAGATATGCTCATGGCCCGCTATCCGGGGATATTCAATGAGAAAAATCTATTTGTGGCCAGAAACTACAGATACGCAGATCGTGGCGAGGCCCTTTCAGATGGGGACGTCGTGGCAATAATGCCTCACGTTTCTGGCGGATGAGCTGCACCTGTGCCTCAGCGTTGGATCTTGATCAATCGGATACGGACTTTTCTATTGGGGGAAGTTTGCGTATCTCATCTCTGAAGATAGGAGTTTTACATCTTCCAACAAACTCCTAACTTTTTCAGAAGGGATCGCTTGCCCTGGATATTGAATTTTTCCATTGCTCGAGGCGTTTTCATTGTTCCTGACGGCCGGATCCCTATGGCGTTCTCGCGGGTCCTTGAATTTTCCCATAGTGAACCGTTATTTGCCTGTTCCGACGCCCCTAAAATGATGTGATATGTCAAATAATTACATTATGTTTATATATCATTGTTTCTATATGCATATGTGGAGAGACCAGAAACAGATTTAGATAGAGATGAACTTGTATCCAGTTTTCTGGGCAGACTGAAGAGATACAAGGGATTGAGGATTCCAGAGAATATATCAAAGGATGAAAACCTGAACAGAATAGCTCCATACCTGAAGAGATCCGGACTGATGGCAGACCTTCCGGAGAATGTTATTGTGGACGCCTTGAAGCTCTACCTTGAGAGCTCTTCAAGAGGTGTTTCCCGTGGCAGGGGCTGTGTCGCTGTTCTCGCAGCATGCCTTTTGATAGCATCAAGGAGGCAGGCAAACCCAATGACGCTCAAGTACATAGCCAGAAGCATGCACACGGATCCATCACGCGTATGGAGAACAGAGAATGCCATAGTCAAGAATATGAAGACCCCGTCTATATCGGCCAGGCCGATGGATTTTGTCGAACGGTACTCCGAGCTTCTCAACGTGGACAATGATGTGAGGAGCGAGGCCATAGCGCTTGTTCAGCAGTTCTCGCGTGAAATGAGGATAATGAGAAAGGCTCCATCAACCATCGCAATATCTGCAATATACCTTGCATCGGAAAGGCTGTCGAAACATCTCGTTCAGAGATACGTCGTAAAGAAGACTGGCATAACCGAGGTGACATTAATAAAGACGTACAAGGAGATGGCAGAGTATCTCTCCATGGGAACCGCAGACACGTGAAGGCATAACCGGTAAAGCTAACATAGGAGATAGGGATAACGGGTATACGGCAAGGATACTGATAACTGACGGAAATTCCGTTTCAGGATTCAATCTGGTAAAATTCGCGCTTGAAAATGGTAACCAGGTTGATGCACTTTTTGGCAGCGATCCAGCGGTGATTTCAAGATCCGTAGAAGCGCACAGGAAATTCCATTACGATGCGGTTATTGTGACCAATGCAAAGCCTGAGAATGCACTGGCGGCGATCGGTATAGCCAGAAAGGAGTTGGATGCGGACAGATACATATTGATCTCATCCGATCTTGTTTACACCCCTTCCAACGATCCCAAGGCCGAGGATTCACGCACAGAACCGATCACGGATGAAGGCAGGATCTTCCTGACCGCGGAGAGTCTGATGAATCAAGAAAGGGATGCCATTTTCCGGACAGGTTTCATCATAGGCCTCTGCTCGGTGAATCTCTACACGAATGTCCTGAACATGGTCAGATCGGGAATGCGCCTGTCATTGTCTAAAAGTACGATCAGAAATTTCATCAGAAATGCGGATCTTTCATCATTCATAATGAGATCCATCGAACGAAATATATCCGGTGTATACAATGTGGCTTCAGATGCCAGTACAGCATACGATTTTGCAAAGCGTCTCTGCGATATGGCCGGGCTCAAATGTACCCTTGAGGACAGCGGAGAGGATCTTGGCAATTACACTATGGATACATCCAGGTCTCTGAAGACGTTCGGCATGAGGCCTATGAGCGTGTTCGAAGGATACACGATCTCAGGAAGTTTCGATCTGCGGTGATTCTGCAGAATTGATCGCATGATCCCGTCTCAAGCAATTACCTCCCCTATGTTTTCAGGTATTTCGTATCCCGGATACTTCGATTCCATTCCCCTGAGTGATTTGAGCGCTTTTATGAATAATTTACCGGCATCGGAAGCGTAGAATTCTCTGGATATGAGGATATCGTAGTTTTCCTTCTTTATGTGGTGGTACTTGAGGCCCAGTTTTACCGCGTAGAACTCCAGGCCCACTCCAGCATCAGCACGGTCCTGCGCCACCGCCTGCGCAACTCCGGCCTCCGATGGTGATTCCCACAGGTAGCCGTGCATCGAGGTCCTTATCTTCTCGTTGTTCCCTATCATCTCTTCGATCAGATCCCTTGTACCGGAACCCTTGTTTCTGTTCACGAACGTGAGACCCCTGTCAAGTATCTCTTCGAATGACGATATGCCTGACTTCGAGAGGAACCCCCTGTTTCTGCTGAATCCTCTGATGAGCATAGCACGTTCCTTCAGGCTTTCGTCAAGCACAGGTATGTTGTAGGTTCCATTCTTCAATATGTGTATGCCGGATACATCCGCGATGCCTATTCTCATCGCGTTGACCCCGCCCCATGATCCCATGTTTACTATCTTCGCATTTCTGTCCGTTTCCAGCACCGCCATTTCCATGAGGGGGTCGCTGCTTCCGATACATATTACGGAGGCCTCTCTTTCATTGAGCGGATAATAAAGTACGTTATCGCCTGGATCCACATATTTGAGATCACCAGGTATCGCTATGAAGCCATCGGCAAATCTGATCCTGCTTATTGAACCTGAGTTGCCCATTATCGGGAAAGCATAGCCATTTCTTGTTATTATGGCAGGGTAAACCGTTTCCTGCATGTGATCAGGCGCTATCTTAACAGGCACCTTCACCACCCTTGGCCTTTCAAAATCCCCGGAAATAGCCTTTCGGATCGACGGTATCACGATGTAGTTCAGTATAACAGCCGAGGAAAGGGGAAAACCAGGCATGCCTATGAAAAGTTTCTCGCCTATCCTTCCGAAGAAGGTTGGCTTTCCCGGCCTCATGTTTATTCCGTGGAACAGTATGCTGCCACCGACCTTCTCGATCACCCTGTAGAGCATATCCAAGAAACCTGCTGAAGTAGATCCTGAAGCCATCAGAATATCGAATGAATCTAAGTTATCCCTTATGATCTTCACCATATCGTCTTCCCGATCAGGAACAGAGCCGAGGAATACCGCATGCACTCCACCGCTGGAGCTGAGCTTTGTCTGGAAATAATATCCATTCACATCGAATATCTGGCCGAGCTTCAGATTCGTTCCTGGCCTGACGATCTCGTTGCCCGTTGAGAATATCCCGATGCGTATCCTGTCGAACACGCGTACCCTGGCCACACCTGATGCAGCAAGCGTGGCAAGCTTTTCTGGAGTAAGGACTGTTCCTGCTTTGGCTATTATGTCACCTAGCGAGATATCTGTGCCGGCGAATGCAACGTTCTCTCCAGGGTATACGGATCTGTAGATATCAACATAATCCCCATGCTGCCTTGTATCCTCTACCATCACGACCGCATCTGATCCCTTTGGCATGACCGACCCTGTTGCTATGTAGACGGCCTTTCCCCTCTCCACGGTTACGTTTCCCGTTTCCCCGGGAGATATGCTGCCGGCTATCCTGAGAGTAACAGGGGCGTCTTCCTGAGCTCCGTCCACATCGGCATGATCCACAGCGAAGCCGTCAACCTCTGACCTGTCAAACGGAGGTACATCATACTGGGAGAATATATCCTCAGCTGCGGTCAGCCCCACCGCCTCCTCTATCGGCACCTCCACTACCCTCATCAGCTTTCTCATCTCACCAGCCATTATGGATCTGGCGTCCTCAGCAGAAACGAGTCTGTGAAAAACCTTCAAAGCCCATCACCTATTTCAAGAACATCCACCTCCGCGCCCTCCGGATACCCTTCGCTGTTCTCCTCTATCACCAGATAGCCATCTGCGGATATGACGGAATTTATCACACCCGACCCGGTGGTTCGCATCGGTTCCACCATCGTCTTACCATCCTCTTCAAACATTCTGACCCTCACAAACATCCTCATGTTCTCATTGTTGAAAATGGATCTGGTCAGGTATCCACGCCTAGTCCTTCTTTCCAAGGATTTCATGCCGAACCATGACCTTATGGCCGGATCTATTATGTTTTCAAATGCAATAAGTGCGGCGACAGGAAGGCCGGAGATCATGAATACTGGCTTTCCGTCCATCATGCCGAGACCGGTTGTCCGGCCAGGTTTCATTCGCACGCCATGAAATATAAGCTGTCCATTGCTCGCGATGATATCGTGTACGAGATCCTGTGAACTTGGCCCTGAACCTCCAGTCACTATTATGATGTCTGACTTCATCCCCTCGATCACGGATCTGATCCTGGATTCATCATCCTCAACATTTCCGTAGAATGCTGATTTCAGTCCCATCCTAGAGATCATTGCTTCCAGCATAGGGGCACTTGAATTCTTGACGAGACCTCTGACTATCTCGGTGCCCGTGGATACTATGCCAATCTCTGCGTCCATGACCGGAACCTTATCTATTCCGGATTCGATGAATGCCGGCAGGTGCCACGGCATGATCCTGGATCCTCTCTTTATTATCGTATCTCCCCTCTTCAAATCCTCTCCTGCCCTCGATATGTTCTGGAATTTCTTCATCTGCCTGTATACGGATACCATGGATTTGCCGATGGATGCATCCTCCTTCATCAGGACTGCGTTGGCGCCTTCAGGAATCGGTGACCCCGTATAGACTATGGCACACTCTCCCCTATTAATCCTGAAAGCTGGAGAATCTCCGATCCTGACCTCTCCGACAAGCGATAGCTGAATGGGATTGGATCTGGAGGCGCTAAGGCTATCTTCATATCTCAGGGCTATTCCATCCACTGCACTCCTGTCGGCCTCAGGAAAGTCCACAGGACTCACAACGTCCCGTGAACAGTATCGCCCAACAGATTCCGCCACTGATACGTATGACTCCCTGACATTGATCCTCAACCCTGATGCCATACGGATAGCCTCGCCATAGGGTGTAAGGCTCTTGAATTCCATGCATATGCAATGCTTTATTGAATATCACGTTATCGCCCGCCCAGAGTGAAAAATTCAGGGAGTGGCTGGCCCTACGATCATAACAAATAAAAGCGAGAAAATTCCGATCTATGAAGATGAGTGAAATTCAGGGAATGCATTATGGTCTCATATCATCCGCGAATGCTAAATGTGATGGCGTTTCCGGCAACCATGCCTAACCTGAAAGCGTCTTGAAAGGATCTTCTGTGTTTGGATTGAAGTATGTGTTCATGCCCTTTTTCCAGGACTCACAGGTATCTTTGTCTTCGCGTCTTCGGATTTGACAGTCGTGTTCTCATCGGCGAATTCTGCATGCTTCATGGCCTCCGGATTGATGAAACGCTTGCCACGCAGAGCCGACAGTACGGCAGCAAACGCAGAGAGTATGGCACCGATGTAAAATGAAACCGAGAGCGAGCCCATGAGTGCTGGAGCGAGCGCGTATGGGAACCAGGTGTGGCTCTCCATGGCGGCGATTGTGGAGGAGCTCAGGCTTGATATGAGTGTTGGTGGAAGATAGCTCAGCATCGTGTGAACCGGATCATACCCCAGGAATGCCGCAAAGAGAGCAGACGTTGGCGGAAGCTTCGTCAGGTACGGTATCAGGACGCCCGCACCAACGCTGCCGAGTGCTGATGAGAGCGTTGACGGCATCCTGATCGAAAGCGAGACTATAACGATCGTGAAGAATATGCCCATGGAAACAGTCATACCGGTATTCTGCAGCGTTGATCGCATGCCGCTGGACACTCCTCTAACCTCAGGCGGAACAGAGTTCATTATGGAGCTGGTATTGGGCGCAGCGAACATACCGTTTCCTATACCCATAAGGAAGATTAAAACTGCAAATTCTGCATAGTTAAAGTCAAAGGGGAGCAGCGCCAGCAGGACGAATGTGACGGCCACTATGGCCATACCAGCAGTGGCCAGGCCTCTAGCACCAAATCTGTCTGATAGCGTACCGCTGATCGGACCCATAACGAGGAAACCTGCAGTCATCGGTATCATATAAACGCCAGCCCAGAACGGCACAGACGAATATGAATACCCGTGTATCGGGAGCCAGATACCCTGCAGGAATATTATCAGCATGAACATTACGCCGCCACGGGCAATTGCACTGGCAAGGGCGGATAAGTTACCGAGGGCAAATGCCCTTATTTTGAAAAGGGCAAGGTTGAACATCGGGCTGGAAACATGGAGTTCCACAAAGATGAATCCTATCATCATCGCGAAACCAATTGCAAGTGCGGAGATGACATACGGATCTGACCATCCTGTCGGAGCACCATGGTATGGCATCAGACCGTATGTTATGGCTATGAGTATTAGCGTGAGCGAGGCCGCAAAGAGGGAGTTGCCTGCAATGTCTATCCTGTCGTGCTTCAGGCTTCCAGTCTCCCTGAGCTTCAGGAAACTCCACACCGTTCCGAATGCACCTATGGGTACACTCACGAGGAAGACATAACGCCAGTTTATTGTGGCCAGGATGCCTCCCAGAATCAGACCTAGAAATGAACCGGAGAGCCCTATGACCTGATTTACGCCAAGAGCTTTTCCTCTTTCATTATATGGGAATGAATCCGTAAGAATGGCTGTGCTGTTCGAAAACAGGAACGCAGCACCGATACCCTGTATCAATCTGAAGGATATTAGCTCCAATGCTGCGGTATTGCCCTTTCCGGGAGTCAGGAAGAGCATGATCGACCCTGCAGTGAACACCGCAAAGCCGTAATTGAAGAGACGCATCCTCCCGTATATATCCGACAGCCTTCCGAATGTTACGAGGAGCGTAGCCGTAACGATGTTGTATCCCATAAGTATCCACAGCAGATAGGCAAACGACTGTGGGGCCAGAGGATTTATGTCTATTCCCTTGAATATGGCCGGCAGTGATATCATTATTATGGTACTGTTGATGGAGGCCATCATCACACCGATACTGGTATTGGAGAGTGCTATCCACTTGTACTGTACCACATGAAGATATTAATTATTGTTATAAAAGGTTTAGTTATAAATGCATAGCGCATAAACCTACATAATATGGCTGGCTTATGCTGAATTCTATTCACTATGTCGCAGATCTGCAATATGCCAGAAAGGCAAGCCGAAATCACGATATTGCAGAAATTCAAAGCCTGTTTAGCACCCAGATGGAAATTATGTGCATCGCCTCAATACTTCCGATCCTCATGAAAAATTTTAAGGAATTTTACCGAAAAGAATTATGCGGATATTATTAAGAGTTGGGCTTGGATAAGTCAAAAGGGCAGTCTATGAAGTACCGTGAAAATATTGGTTTATTGCAACCCCTGAAACAACGAGAAATGGCCAGGAGGCAACGGCAGGATACCTGGGGTTTGAAGGTTTATTCTACCTCTACCTAACACACTCAAGGAGAATATATGGTATGAGTTTCGAAATATTGCTGCATGCGTTATGCAATAGTCTTCATCTCCGCTTAAAATTTCTGTTGAATCTTCGAATCTCTAAAATTGACAACCCCATAAGGATGGCCGCAGCAAAAAAAGAAGCAGCTAGTGGATAGATATATATTGTTGAATCAGGCTTGATAAGAATTGTTATGAAATTGCCAGAAATATTTCGCCATATTTCATATTGAATGCCAGAAGGGTTTTTGCCATTCTCTAGAGGTATGTTAATCCTGAACATCGCAGTTATGTTGTAAAAACCTGGCCTGAGTGATAGCCTCAAATTCCCGTAGCTGCCATAACTTAGGTTGTTCAATACCAGCATGGTGCTTGAGGATGATGAGTTAACATAGATGACATATTCATCCCATGCATTCGTGATTGTGCCGTTGATCTTGATCCCGTCATAATAGGAGATGGCACCTCCACTACCGTAGGAAACTATCTGTTCTGTAACGGGTAGCGACAAGGGTATGTTCTTCGAGAAGGTACTGTTATAAAAATCGAGATAGGTTGTGGTTTCTACCCTGGCAGGAGAGTTTTGTGAGCTAGAGTAATACCATAGACTTGAAAACAGCACGACGAATGCGAGTGAAATAACCGTCAGTCTCAGAAATTGCTTCCATCTCACGTTCTCACCTCCTCATTGGTTTAAGGCTCCTTCTTTCAATAATCATCAGCGCCAGTGCAAACAGGACAGCACCGATAACAAATTCCAGTATGCCCCCGTCCACAAACACATTCGAAAACGGTGTGTAAAGGCCTATGTGTGAGAATCCGGTAAGGGCGAAAGAAAGAGAGTTGGTATCGGCATTTTTCCCGAAGAAGGTGGGTGAAATAAAGATGAAAAAAGCTATGAGTGATCCTGCAGAAACGATTGGGCTTCGTATGGAAGTGGCGATAAGAAATCCCGCACCTGTGAACAGGACTGAAAACGAAGCAAGATAGAACACCATCTCTGCAAAGACCACTGGAGATTCTGTGAATTCAAAGAAATAGACATTTACTGTGAAAATAAGGGAAGTTATAACCGTTGAATATAGTACCGCCCAGAGGAACATGCAAGTTAGTACCCTTCTTACACTCCTCCCAAATGCCACAAATGTGAGAATCTTTCCGTTCTCGAGAAAAATGGTTACCATGAAAATATTCAAAGATAGCACCAATACATAAGGAAAGTAGATGGAATTCAAGAGCGAACCAGTAAAATTATATACCTGTAAAGAGGAACCTCCGGCCTGCGTGCCATACAAGAATATTAGCGAATAATCAGCTATAAAGACAGAGAAGATAATAATAAGTTCAACAAGAAAGTACGGATCCATTTCAACGCTGATCAATCTAAGAAATGCAAGTCTACCCATAGATCCTCACCATTTCAGCAGGTATAAGAAAATAAGACATGATGACAACCCCATTTTCGGATGCTATTTCTGCGCATCTCTTTATTTCCAGTGACGTGAAAATAGCGCCGTTGATCAGCACTGCACTGCCATCCCATTCCCTGATGGAATCAAGCATTCGATTGTTGTTATTGGTACGGAGTACGCTCACAAAGGATGCCTTTCCAAATTCCGCTGAAAATCTTACGGTACCTTTATCCAGCACCAGCATCCTATCATAGATCGTCAGCATTTCGTCAAGCACATGTGTTGAAATCAGGAACAGGCTGTTGGATCTATCCGCCTTTTGTCTAATCGCTTCAGATACCAGTGATCGCTTATGAACGTCCACATTGGAATTTGGCTCATCAAGAATGAAAATTGAAGATTCAGTGCTGAGATAGCATGCAATCATAACAAGCTGCATTTCACCCAAGCTCAGGGACTGAAAAGTGGCCTGTAGTACGTAATCGACCCGAAAGAAATGCAGGTAATCGATTATGCGTTCCATACCGGTACCGTTCAAAGCCGAGAACCAGTAGATGTGTTCTCTCACTGATGTCCCCCCAAGTACAGAAGGTTTTTCAGGCATGAAAGAAACTCCTCTCATTGCCTGCCTATGGCTTTTCCAGGAGTCTATCCCGTTGAGCATGGCTATGCCGCCGTCCGGTTTCATTATGCCACTTATCAGGTAGAAAAGGGTGCTTTTTCCTGCACCATTCTCCCCAACAAGAATGTTGACGCCGCCGCTGAGGCTGAAATTCACATTGTCCAGAATCCTGCGCTTTTTGAACGCCTTTGTTAGATTTCTGCAAACAATCGTTTCCGCGGATCCCGACCCCATCCTATCTCCTCTGTTTCAGCGAGACTCTTCTGTACAGAGAGATCATGTAGACAACACCCAGAATCCACAGTATCACCACCACAGCGATGTAATGCATCACATAATGCATTACGTTAAGTGTTTCGACGGCAACATCTGTCTTTTCCAGTGAGATATAAAGCAGAGTCACGTTGGAGACGGACGATGAGCCGAGCAGAGCGGAGATGACGGTGGAATTACCTGTGAAAACAATGTGGCTAAGAAAGGAATGCGACGGGGATTCGATGTAATAGACAGAGTTCGCATTTAATTCCCGGGACACATTTTCGAAGTAGCCGGAAGGCTGTTCCGGAACGTTGATCAGTTTCACCATTTGTGATGTGGAAAAGAGAGTGCCTTTGCCGACATTTACAGATGAGAATGCGCTCGCAGCGCCGTAATACTGACCGGTGTTGTTGAACACGTTAACAAATTCTCCTGCTTCCACGAGTCCTGACGGAAAGAATGACTCGAAGAGACTGGAGTGATCGCTGGCTTTCAGTACAAACGAATCTGCAAGGGTTACATTTTCTCCTGCCGGCTGGCCGTACAGTTTCACAGAAAACGTTGCATAGCCATTTTCCATTGTAATATTTATGTAGCCAGTGGTAAAACTAAAGTTGCCTAGGAGATGGCTGATCGAATTATTATGGTAAAAATTTATCAACACTGCGTTCATCTTGTAGCTGTATGTGGCTCCCGGACTTACCGCCCCGCCAACGAGCGAACTGTTCAGGCTGTACGCCTCAAGAAGCGGTAAGGTCAGCAGAATTACTGAAACAATTGCAAGCACGGACGTGAGCAATATCAAGAATCTTTTTAATTTCATTTTTCAGCCCCTCACATTTTGATATTTCAGACTAGGTACCAGTGATAAATAATTTTAGCAGATATAAAATTTTGTATCTTTTATTGATGCTCCTCAACTGCTATCTGCCGATGCCATGAATTGGCTCTATCCATTTGCATTATTCTCCTCCAATTATCCTCCGCCGGATTGTGCGAACTCTTTCGCTAGATTAGTAATTGCCATCCAAGCGGCAACTTCCGAGTTTACTACATTGTTATAGGACACCCAGTATTTGATGTAGATATTTCCATTACCCATCACTTCGTAATTAACGAGTATATTCGTATACATATTATTCACTGGCCCGTTTTCACCGTATATTATTGCATAATTTACCATCTCAACATCAGCAGAGAAAATCTCATACTGGATACCATTACTATTTGTTCCATTAACGAATGAATACGGACCATTCTTGTTCAAAACTGTTCCTCCAGGAAACCATAAAACGTAAGCCGTTAGCGATACTGAAGGGGGACTAGCAATTGTAGCACCCCAATAATAATTCGTCACGTTAAAGTAAGATATTTCGTCAGAGTCCACTATGTACCAAAAGCTATACCAAGGTGTTTTGTTAATTATGTTAAATTCCATTGAAGCCCACGATACGGAGGGCCCGCCTCCTCCGCCACCTGGACCCTTGATCATGCTCGGCAAAAAGGTCACACTCTGGGCGCTGTTGCTTACATTCTGGATTCCATTAGCTGAAGTTAGGATCGCAAACACCCCTAGAAATGCAAAAACCCCAACTACTGCTCCAAGAATATCTTTAATGGAGATGTTCTTGTTTAACACATCTTCATGACCCATAAAAAAACAATTGTAAAAAATATTTAAATTTTTTTATCGGTCTCAGTGTCTCCCGTAGTGCTACGAATTTTATGTCAACTTCTATAACAAGAGAAGTGAATTTCTCCCACAAGGAGTTATAACTTTTGTGAACGTAGAGGATGAATAAACATGAATGGCATGGATAAGATATAATAATGGTTAGTGAGAAGAACTGTGAGGTAATATTTGGAGAGATTAATGAGCATGTGCATAGATTTTTCCATGGACGAGAGCAGTGGATCTCTGGCCGGAAAAAAGATTGGATTCGAGGAGATCGAAGATCCCACAACACCCAGATATATGGATCTTTAATTGTTAAGAGGTTTAAAGAAGCTTTACTTCATCTATAGGGCTATAGCAAATCAGGATACCGCAAGAGGATCGAATCGCTCTGAAAGTGCCAAATACTGGATTCTGTTGCATTGTAAGCAATTCTGTTTACGTTTATGATCGAAATTAGATCGCCTTCCGAACGATACTATGATAACAACCGAGGGAAGAAGGTCGTTAACAATAGAGCGCTCTAATAATTGAAGCAGATAAATACGGTCAAAGTTGAACATTTTCTCTAGTTGTTCATTTTTTCAAAGAGACCATAGCTTCTGTTCGACGTAGCTTATCAGCCAGCTTGCATTGTCTAGGATTATAATCATGTTCTTCCTTTCCAGCATTACCATTTACCTCTCTTTTCGTTAATTTTTAACCTTTATTTTTCAAAACAAGACTGAAAATTAGATATGGCTCGGAATCAATGAAGCAGAATATTAGCCAGTATTTCAGAGGGTCAGCAAGCAAGGTAAGGGAACAGGACGAACAAAATAAAAACCTCTTCTCAGATTTTGAACCGAAAATAGCAGAAGCCCCAACAAAAGACTTGTTACACGATTAAAATGAGCCGCCTTCCAGTGATACCTTACAATAGAAGTAGCAAGAAAGCTCCGATCTTTAGAGAGGAGATGAATTGTAAAATCATGTATTCATGGCTGTAATATATCAGGTTGAGTAAATATAAAGCAAAGATAGATGGCATCCCCCTAACCTGTGTTGATCCTAAAAACACATTGAAAGAGTGTTCTAGGTGTGGAAGCATAGGTATTAGGGAAGATAAATCATTTAAGTGCCCGAAATGCGGACACGTTGACCACGCTGACGCCAACGCTTCGTTCAATATAGCGTTGCGTCCTCTTTAAAGGAAAGCGCAGGTCGATTGCATACAGACAGAGATGTATGCAAAGGGAGCACTGATACCCCTAAAGAGGCAACTCCAAGAACGATGGAGACCTTAGAACCTCCGAAGCCTTAGCGAGGGGAGTATGTCAGAAAGCGAAGATGACGCTGTGACTATCTAAGATAATCCTGAAAACTCGGAACCGAAGAACGAGAGCAGCAAAAATAACAACAGCAACGGTGAAGGCAAGGTCAAGAATTAAAAGGAAATAGAAAAACAGGAACTGAGCTTAATTTTAATCCTCCAATTCATCCGAGCTTGTCAGCGGACCCATCAAATTTGATGTCCAGAATGGAAAATTCTCATATTGAACAGCCCTCCGATTCTGCCCTCCTAGGTTCACAACTATTGAGACTTACCCGAAGGCGAACCGAAAGGTTTCGATCCTGAGGATCCGGGATGAAAGAAAAATGGACAAATTGAAGATTCGATTTTCCACTTGTGTTTTTTAATTAATATTCTACATTAAAAGCGAGAGTGGGCATGGGGACTTCATTTCACTATCTTCTATTTTCTTTATTCTACATCTTCCCGATGGGTGGTTATTTTATGTAAACTGGCATTGCTCATATCGAGTTTCGCTGCGATTCTCTGTATGATTCTTTAATATCATAAATCTCATAGTTTGAAAGGCTTACGATGATATATAATGTGAGTTGCTCCTCAGCTAAAGCGTCGGAGATTCCCGTTTCAGTTCTTTTTTGTAATGATTATGTTGATCCTACAACCATAAGACCACCCACAGGAGATGAATGAGAAATAGATTATACGCATTTAACATCGATAGCTATGCGGATGTCGGGATTTGAACCCGAGGCACGAGCTTGGCAAGCTCGCGTGTTACCAGGCTACACCACACCCGCTTTTCATATCAATGCCCTGAGGGCATTACGGAATTAATATCAAAAATATAAATTCTTTTGTGCCGGTGTTTGCAATGTCTCGATATTTGCTCACTCTGAAAGGCTCTCAACAAGTATGTCCCATCTGTCCTTGAGGCGGTTGAGTGCGTACAGAAGCGTTTCTTTTGCGGTAAGCGATCCGTCCGTTTCGAACTGGAAGATGAACCTGCTGTCATCTTCTATCATATTGACTCCATCGGATTCGAACAGCACGTTCAGGTCGTTGCAGCCGAAATCGTCCGTGAAAACTATCTCAGTGTCCGTTTCTGACATGACGGACTTCGGACAGGCGCCCTTCAGCTTCTGCCAGTCCTCAAAGTCTTTCTTGGAAACGTGAAATTCCCTGTGATACTTATATGAAACGCCGGATGTGACCTGCCATTTTGCATGTTCCTTTGCTGTTCCAAGGATGGCTTCCGCGGTGATAAGTATGGCCTGCTTTGGACCGAGCTTCACTATGGGGATCTCACCATCCACCGGGATAAGGTCGGGATGGCTTACAGCCTGAAGATCGGAAGAGAACACCGTGGAGGGTCCGAGTTTGTTTATTGAGTAAGTAACGGTACAGAGAGAGCAACCTTTGCCCCCGCAGGAACATTGATCCCTGAAGTTCATGGTCAGATCCGTTTTGAGAGGGATCAAACCGAGCCTGTGCGCCACCATCTCATCGAAAAGCGGTAGGGATGAGTCATATACATTTCCCTCAGAATCCCTGATCTCGCCGTGGTGAAATGTGACGTTCTCTATGGCAAGCTTTGGGATATCATTTATCAGAGTTCTTCTGAGTGCGTTTGCCTGAGACGGCGTTATGCCATCGATCTCGAATCTTATGTATTTATCTGAGAGCTTGAAAATCTTAACGTCCATTCAGACCCTTCTCCCTCTCTTTCCCCCCTTCTTCTTGGTACCATCGTGGGGGATAGGAGTCACTTCCTCTATCCGGACGATCTTCAAACCTGCCCTGGAAAGGGCCCTTATGGCTGCCTGAGCACCCGGACCGGGTATCTTTGACTTGTTTCCGCCCGGAGCACGTACCTTTATTATGAGATCGGTTATCTCCTTCTCTTTCAGGGCTTCGGAAACCATATCGGCGGCTTTCATTGCCGCGTACGGGCTTGCCTGGTCCCTGTCATTCTTTACGACCATTCCGCCGGAAACCATGGCGATGGTCTCCGCGCCGGTCGGATCAGTTACATGTATTATAGTGTTGTTCTGCGATGCATAGATATGGGCTATTCCAGTCTTATTCATCTGTCTCACCCTCCTCCGAAGCCTCGCCCTGGCCCTCCTTCATCTCGGCAGATCTCTGTGCGGGGGCCAGCAGTGCCTGCCTGATTGGATGAAGCTCGTTTGCCACAGGTGAATTCTCTTCATATGCTATGGTATCCTCGTCCTTGGCCTCCACCAGCATGCCAGGTACTGTGACACGCCTGCCAGCCACCGAGATGTGGCCGTGGGTTATGAGCTGCCTGGCCTGCCTCACACTTATGGCCAGATTCTTCCTGAAAACTATGGTCTGCAGACGCCTGTCAAGTATGTTCTCAACCGTGAGTGATAGAACATCATCAAGGGTTGCATTCTCACTGAGGAGCTTGTATCTGTTGAGTCTCTTGATCATTCTTTCAAGCTGCTTCTGCGCATTTACATCGTTTGTTCTAAGCCTTGCCCTCAGATCTCTTGCCTGAGACCTTATCGAAGAAAGCAGTGCCTCGCTCCTCCATATCTCCTTTTTGTTCTTTAGACCGTACTTGACAACGATCTTGTTCTCTTCATCGATCCTCTCCTTCTCCCATGGATGGCGAGGCGTTGAATACTTCTTGTGATGAAATTTAGGATCTCCCATACTATCAACCTCATTCCTTCTTTCTGACTACACCGATACTGAGCCCTTTCCTTCCGTTTGACCTTGTCCTCTGGCCTCTTACCTTCTTGCCCTTCTCATGCCTTATTCCTTTGTACGATCTTATCTTCTTCATCAGGTTGATATCCTCCTGAACCTGAATCTCAAGATCGGTCGAAACTAGATTTAGATTCTTGCCTGTCACCGGCTCCCTGCGGTGGTTCAGAAGCCATTCTGGAAGATCATATTCCTTGGCCTCTACGTACTCTCTGAGCTTTTCCAGCTGTTCTTCCTTGAGTTCTCCGATCTTCTTATCTATTGGAAGATCCAGCCGCTCTGCTATAACATAGCCCAGCCTTTCACCTATACCCTTCAGATCTGACAGTGCCAGTGGCAGAAGGCGCTCTCCGTTCAGATCTTTGTTGGCGATACGTACTATATACTGGAAGTCCTTATTTTCCTTTTTCTCCGGCTGACTCTTGCCGGCATCCTGATTGACCTTAACATTATTTGCAGATCCCTTAGCCATTAGATCATCCTGTCCGTTCGATATATTTTTTCGTCATATAAACATTATCAGTTTGAAATGAAATGTTCAGGTGCGATGCCCTCATCCACCCGGCGGCGATCCTTAACGGATCGTCACGTGGATGATGCCTTCAATCTAGCAGCAGCATCTTTGCTGGGAATGAACGGGAATAGGACCAGAGAGACCGCGCCGAATATGGTCATTATCCACATGGTTTCGGCCAGCGTTATGTGGAAATACAGCAGCACGGATATCACTGCTATGCCTATGCCACCGCCAACAGTGTTTCCTAGGCCCCACACCATACCTCCGGCTGTTGTCGATATGTCCCGTGGAACGATCTGGTTAACATAACCCATGAGAACTGGGAAACCGGAAAAGGCCGTGAATACATACAGGGCATACGTTACCGTATTTATGATGGGATTTGTACCGGCAAGCATGAAGAAGATGAAGAAGAGGGTTGAAAGACCAGTTGTCAGTCCTATAGTGACCTTACCCCCATGCCGCTGCGTTAGCCTTCCGAAGTATGGCTGCCCTCCGACGGCCGTGAGGAAGCTGACTGTAAGCACTATGCTCATTATGGTCTCCGACTTAACCCTGTCCAGTACAAACTGCGATATGTATGTGGTCGTACCGGTCAAGAACATGGCCCTTATGAACACCATGGCCACGATGATGGCCAGAACACCCGAATATCTTGACAGCATGTCGCGGTTCTTTGATGAACTTGCGGATCTTGATTTTTCAGGTATCTCATGTTCCCTTATGAATCCAAGGCCTGCGTATATTATGATCCCGGCCAGGATCATGTACGTGCCAAGTATAACCAGCGCGTATTTTTCTCCGACCAGTATTATCAGAGGCACAAGTATTACAGGTAGAGCGGATCTCCCTATGCTTCCGAATGCCCCGTTTATCCCCAATGCAGATGCCGATCCATTTCCATACGTGAGGTTCAGTATGGAGCTGCCAAGTGGATGGTAGAATGCCTGCCCAAAACCAAACAGTATCGATGCAACTATCATCACGGGAAGCGCTATCCTTGCTGAGACAAACGAAAGGGCAAACAGGTATATAGAAACACCAAGTATTATAAAACCGACCATCATGAGAAACCTGTACCTGCGTGTTTTATCTGCATATCGCCCCACGGGTGTGCTGAGCAACCCGCTGATTATGCTGTAAATTATGGCCACCGCACCAAGCAGCGCAAGGCTTATACCAAAATCTGAATGATAATAAGTTATCAGTACAGAAAACAGGAGTATGTTGAAATCGTTCGTGAAGTGCCCCAGCGACGTATATACCAGGGATCTGATCTTCGCCTCTCCGCTGAAAGCTATGTTCGTATCCAAATGTACACCCCTTTATCGGTAATTCATTTATCTATATAAATATTTAGTAAATACAAATTTTATTAGGATTATGTTAATCAAAACTATCGAGCCTGAACTGCGTCGACGCCTGATCATTCTTTCTCAGCGATTCCAGGTGATCCCTTATCCTCTCCCTTGAGAAATCATGCTCATCGCACAAAAAATGCTCTATTGCATCCGTATCTGGCTTTCTGAACTTGAAATCATAGTCCACTACCGGAGGATTCTTGAAGAAGTCTATTATCTCGTCCAGGTTCTCAATGTTCTTGCCTATGTGCTTCAAAACAGACTTAATGTCGCCTTCCTTCTTTATCAGGGCAAGGGCCTTCTTTGCCCCTATTCCCTTTATCCCCTCGTTGAAATCGGTGCCGACCAGTATACCTATGCCTATCAGCTGATCCTGGTTTATCTGATTTGCAGAGAGCACTTCATCCAGTATTATGTACTCCGGGTATACGGTCTTGTATATATTCTTCCTTGGAACCTTCCTGCGGCCGTATATCGCGAAGTTTCGCAGAATCTTTCTTGCTCCGAAGAGCAGGCAGTCGTAGTCCTGGGATATGACCCCATCGACATTCTTCTTCGTCATGTAGGAGGCCTGGGCCTCACCCTCAGATGGTGCATCGACGTAAGGTATCCCCATGTAATCAAGGAGTTTCTTCGTGTCATCGACTATCTGCGGGGTTATGTAATTTATGCGAGAGTAGTACTGCCTTAGATCTTCTTCGCCTCTCTCTATTGCCTCCTCCAGTTCTGCCTTTGCCTTCTCCTTCATCATCTGCCGTTCGCTTATAGTCCTGTTCTTCAGTGGGCTTGGCTTTCCGTCGAACACGTATACCGGCCTTATCCTGTTTTCCAGAAGGTTGATCGTCCGGTAGAATATGCCGTAGAGGTGCGAAGTCACATTGCCGTGGGAATCCATCAGTGGCATCCCATCATACTGCCTTACGTTGCTCAGCAACTGATACAGTATGTTGTATGTATCTATCGAGAATGTCTGATTGCCCTGATCCTTGAGAGAAGTCTCGTGGCTCACAACTATATCCGATATATCTGTTCCCATGCATCATCCCTCACAGCTAACTCCGTCATCCGTTATGCGAAACATTGCCGATACACCTTCCCTTACGGATCTGTGCTTTGTCACCGTTATCCTTCGCCTGCCATCCGGCATCTTCTCTATCCTCAGTATTGCCTTCATGGCATGATCGACAAGGAAGCCACCGAACGGGAGTAGCGTTCCATTGTCTATGTCCTGATATATCTGGTTAGTGATCAGAACCGGAATATTCTTCTTAGCCGCCACGGAGGAGAGCAGTGACAGCTGCCTCTGAAATTCGGCTATCCTCGCCTGCCTGTCATCGCTCTTTTCAAGCCTGAAGAACTCCGAGAAGGAGTCCAGTACGATCATGCCTATCTTCTGATCCCTGTCAGCCATCTTGGAGGCTTTCATTATGGCCACCTCCTGATCATCCAGAGAATAGACCCTGAAGAGCTTGAACATGGAGATATCCGAACGGCAAACCGCGAGGAATCTTTCAGGGGATAGCCCTTCTGAATCAATGTATATAACCTTCAGCCCCTGGCTCATCGCTGAGCATGATGCTATCATGCATATGTTCGTTTTTCCGGATCCACCCTCTCCGAAGATCTCGGTTATTATCCCGCCCTCCAGTCCTCCATTGAGTAAGGCATCGATGCAACCTACGCCGGTTTGAATCCTCCTTACACCCTGCTGTAGCGAGATCTCATCCATTATGGAATTCATATATCCATAAGGTATATTTTCATTTCCATGATGCATACACCTCCATACATTTCAGCCCATTCGCACCGGATTGCAAAGGATTATATTCACAGGTAAAATCTTGCATCATGGATGTAGAGAGAGTTTTCGAATACGCAAGAGAGGTCGACACACTTCTTATATACAATGCCTCGGAGAGCGCAAGGGATCCGACGTTTACCTATGTGACGCAAACGACAAACGGCATATTTGAAGGTTCTGCACTTATCGTTGGAAAAAATGGCACGACCATAGTGACATCACAACTTGAGGAACAGGCTGCTAGGGCCACAGGCCTGGATGTAAGAATATTCAAGAATTCCACAGACTTTCAGAATATCCTCAGGGAATTGCTCAGAGACGTGAATACGGTTGGATTGAACTATCAATCACTCTCACTGTCATCGTATAAGATGCTTCTGAGGATAGTACCTGATAAGGAATTCCTTGATGTATCGGCAAGCATACTTGAGGCGAGGAAGATAAAACAGGCCGAGGAACTGAAGAAAATAAGAGAGGCAGCAAAAATAGGCAGTGAGGTGCTGCCAGATGTTTTGGATAGCCTGAAAGAGGGCATGACCGAATACGAGGTTGCATCGAAGATCGTTTACCTGATGATGAAGAATGGAGCCTCAGGCCCGTCATTCGATACGATAGTTGCATTCGGACAGAATGCGGCCATGCCTCACTATTCACCCGGACAGGCAAAGCTGAAGAGGGGCGATTTCGTCCTAATGGACTACGGAGCCAGGT
The DNA here is from genome assembly GCF_000195915.1 of Thermoplasma acidophilum DSM 1728. Taxonomy (GTDB): domain Archaea; phylum Thermoplasmatota; class Thermoplasmata; order Thermoplasmatales; family Thermoplasmataceae; genus Thermoplasma; species Thermoplasma acidophilum. The sequence goes on from NC_002578.1 coordinate 1,109,831, forward strand.
ACATGGGATACTGCTCGGATATAACCAGGACGGTGGTATTCGGAAAGGCTACGGAAGAACAGAAGGAGATGTACAATACTGTCAAGGAGGCACAGGCTGCCGGAATGAAGGCCATAAGGGAAGGAGCGAACGGCAAGGATGTGGATGCTGCAGCCAGAAATATAATAGATTCCACAAAATACAAGGGGCGCTTCATTCATTCCCTGGGCCATGGAGTCGGCCTCGAGGTTCATGATCATCCAGCACTTTCCCCGACGATGGACTTCCCGCTTAAGGCAAACATGGTTGTTACCGTTGAGCCCGGTATATATGTTCCAGGATACGGCGGAGTGAGGATCGAAGACGACGTTGTTGTGACGAAGGAAGGGTACGAAAAGATAACCAGTGCGCCAACATACGAACTGATAGAAGTATCATGATACTTCCGGACAGGAAACAGATACTTGACAGAGAACTGATCCGTAGGATCGCAGATACCACAATATCAGGATCCGGCCATTCCGACGGACTGTCAGAATACGCATCCATTCGGAAGGCAGCGTTTGCCTTTGTGGAGAGTGCCGTTCTGGGCGATCAGGCCTATTCCCCCATTGAGAACGCGGAACTAGCCTTCATCGTCTGGATCCTGGCTGCACTTGACGAGAACATCATAACGGCCAGAACCATCATTAAGGCGAGAGACACTGTAGAAAAGCAGTTGCGTTTGGTAGAGCATTATGAAGATCTTGAGGAGTTTGGAAGTAGGCTTGGCATAGAAATATCGGTTTTTGGCGAGCAGATCGGAAAGGACCATCTGTATAGGATCGGTGTTGCGGATTTTGCCACCTATGCAAGCAGGGTTACCGGATCGAAGTACAGGCTATCGAACCAGATCGTCAGAGAAGGTTACGTCTATGTCGATGAAGATGTGATGGCCAAGGTGTTGAGAGAGGCCTTTGTTTCCTTCATGTTCGACACACTTGATCAGATAAGGAAGGAAGACGCCATAGAAACTATAAAAAGCGTATTGGATGACCTCGAAAAGATCAGGGAAAGCTACAGAAAGGCCCACAACGTTCGGATGATCGCAGGCAAGGGCGACGCGAGCATGTTCCCGCCCTGCATGAAGGAGATCATAAAAAATCTTGAGAGCGGCGTAAATGTGTCGCACATGGGAAGGCTTGCGCTGGCCAGCTTTCTGCACAAGGCTGGCTACTCAGAAGATGAGATCGTACCCTATTTCAGGAATGCACCGGATTTTGACGAAAACATAACCAGATATCAGATAAAACACATATCTGGCGAGATATCCGGCACAGAATACACTCCGCCGAAGTGTGAGACAATGCGATCAAATCATCTGTGCTATATGGATGACGATCCTCTCTGCCACAGAGAATGGATGAAACATCCGCTTACCTATTATGAGGTCAAGAGAAGAAACCGGAAAATCAGATGAACGCCTAAAGCCTTTTTTCTATTAGCTTCATGATGGAGCTCTTCTTCAGATTTGATTCCAGGATATACATCTTTGTCTTCTGCCAGGGTATCCTGGGATAGTAGCATTCCCTAACCTCATAAGTTATGCCGGCCTCGTCAAGGATCTTGCGAAGCCTCTCCTCCGAGAAGTTAGCCAGAGAACGCTTAGAGAGACGCCTGCCCTTCGATCTGGGTATATCCCTGGAAAAATACTGAAGGTAGAGCGCACACCTCATTTTACTTCAGCAGCTTTGCGTTTATGACGCCGTCCTGCCCGGGCCTGGACGTGACTACTGCGTCCCCTATTTCCGTGGCTATGACCGTACCCTTATTTATTATGTTCCTCTGCACATAGTGGCTGTTGGCCGGATTCGCCTTCACTGTTATGATCTTCGCCTTCTTGATCTTCTTCTCTGATGCATCGTAAACATTGGCAGTCTCTGCGGTGAAAAGTATAACCTTTGTATTTCCGCCCATTGTGCGAATTACCTTGCGCTCTGTCTTTGTTCCCAGTTTCGTCAGCGTCGGCTCTCTTCCGAGCTCAAATCTTCTCTTCTTGCGGGACTGCTTTAGGCTTCCGCCGGTAGCTTTCTTACCAGATTTACCCTGAAATATCGTCATGCATTCACCTGTTATATCATCCCCTTTCAGCAGTTGCAAACGGATGGCTGGCTCATTATGGCAGATCAGTTCTGCCAGGAACCGAAGCTCCTGCAGTATGGCCACCAGTTGGATCTGCTGATGGAATTATCGGTGATGGCTTATTGTATATAACTTTATCAACTTTTCCGATCCCGGCAAGCGCAGCGTTGTGCGGAATCGCGTCGCATTAGTGGTTCTCTCTCACACATTTCCACGCATTCCATCGATCCCATTGTTACAATCGCGAATGATATCGGAATATCGATTACATTTATATAGCTAAGTGACATACCTATCTATGAAATTCGCAGTAGCAGTTTCAGGAGACAGGGTCAATGGCCCCGGAGAGTCAGAGGAAGTTCAGATATATGAGACGGATGGAGGAAACGTGAGATTGATAGAGAAATACAGCAATCCAGCCCTGAATGCAACAGCGGCGCGCGGCGTATTCATGCTGAAGTCCGCCCTGGATCATGGGGCAAACGCTCTGGTCTTAAGCGAAATAGGATCACCCGGCTTCAATTTCATAAAGAATAAAATGGACGTATACATTGTGCCGGAAATGCCAGTTGCTGATGCCCTTAAGCTGATACTCGAAGGCAAGGTCAGCCCTGCAACCGCTCCGACGCACGATCATGGACACCATCACTGAATCATTGATCCAGAACCAGCGCCACTTTCCGCTTCGCCAGGATGGATGCCAGATCCTGAGGTAGATAAACCAGATCGTTGCTGTGCAGCGAATAATTCCTGTCAAGCTGGGCAATGGGCGGCAGATCTTCTGTGATCATAACCAGAACGTATCTACCATCCTCTTTTTTGATTTCTATATTTTCGCTGGGGATCTCCGCCGGTGGTTGATGCTGATCCTGTACCACCTGTGGTTCTTCCTGTGGCTTCTGATCAGCAATGGCCGTTGGTGATTCGTCCGCAGGGGCTGGCTGTGCCTCAGCCCTTGCCTCATTTTTCTCTTCGCGCTTAGGTATGAAGCTTTCAAATTCTTCAGTTATTATATTGTGGATTTTCTCTATGAATTCCTTTTCCTCGTCGGTAAGAAGCGATAATGTTTCGCCACTTATGTCATAAATGGCCTTCGCAACAATCTTTTCAAATCTCCGCTGAAACAGGCTTCTGAAATCCCTCTTTAAGGTCTGGAAGCGATTGTTCATCGTTAGGTAATTTTCTATGTCCTGCTTCTGGAAGTATTCGGAGGCCTCCGCCTGCAGATCCGACAGAGCAGCACGTACCTTCCGGTATATATCCGGATCTATCTCTATGATCTTGCGATGGCTCTGCTCGGCATATATTGCTGTGCGTATTTCCGAAATCAGCTTATCGATATCTGCTGGCTTCATCTATTCCAAATCATTCTTATATGCAGTTTATACTAATCTCATTTTCCATGCCCGTGACATAAGGCATATGAAATCGATCAGCAGTGGACTAAAGGAAGAAAAATGAATCTTCCCATTCAGATGATATCAAATCATGATCAGTTTATCCTGGCTGATTCTGGATCTCTATCAGGATTTTCGTGATCTCATATAAATCTGAAAATCAGGAACGTTGTTGCGATCGTTGTCGGTATGGTGTATATCGCTGTGAACTTGGCCGTACGAACCGCGGAAAATACCGTAGATATGAGTGTCTGGAAGTTGTTCTTTTCTCCCATTTTCACGGTGGCATAATCCGTGGCCATGCCTACCTTTACAGGTTCCACATCGGCCTTTGCTCTCTTAACTGCCAGCGCAATGAGATCCGCTATCCTATCAGCATCCCCCCTGGATCCGAGTGGGAAGACGTCGAGTACGCTGGCATTGACGTAGTGATTATCGGTGGTGTATATTTCTACGCTTGATACCGTATCCGATAATCTTGATCTTACCCTCTCTATGAGATCGGTTGTTATATTGTTCGAATCGGTGAGAACCACTGCATCGTACCTATCGCCTGTCTGCAGAACTGCCGCCTGTATTCCCATTGATGCAAGCCCGGGAACATCCTCATAAACTCTGGCATATCCTATTCTGGTCTCGTACTTTGGCTCGTCCCTCAAAAATTCCCTTTCGAATGCCTTTATCGTTGGTGAGGCGTTCTTGAGCTCTGGGGCCTTCTTCCTGAAATTATTCTGTGCATCGATCACTGCAAAGTCGTCAGCCCCAATCTTTTTCATGTGCGCAATTATCTTCAACCCTTCCTCTAGGGCAACATCATCAAAGGCTGTTTTCTCTGGCACTATTGCGCCAAGGCCAAAATTACCGAACCTCTCTACGTATATGACAAATTTCCCGGCCGCAACCTTCCTTGGCCTGGCCATCCTTTCGGTGAAGACCAGCTTCTGGTGGGCAGACCTTATAGCTTCGGCTATATTGTCGATATCCTGGTCTCCCCTGCAATTGTTATCGTTGCTGGTTGTTGTGTGGAAAACCATCAGATCCCCCAGCTCCGGAAGCCTGGTGCTGAGTCTTTCAGGCAGGTTGCTGCTCCCAAGAACTCCGAATGGTCCGGGGTGAATGTATGGAAATATCATGCTCACCTTTATGCTACCATCCATCCTCCTTACTTCCACTAGCTTAACAGGAATCTTGCGCTCATGGCTGTAGATCCTGTCAAAAAAGTGCTTTACCGATATATTCGATTCCAACCTCTTACCGGAGTTCAGGAAGAACTCCAGTATTTTGGATGGTGACGATTTGTATTTCTTCACGAACTTGGCCGTGGCCCTTCTTATCAGGAAATAAGCTGCAAGGGCATAAACAAGCGACGATATTATGAACGGTACGATGAGCAGATACTGCGATCTGAAGATCAGTATAAATATGATGAGCATCGAATAAACATAGTTCATGGAAGGGATCAGATCCTTTATTCCGTCCGCAGGGTAGAATACGTAGAATATCAGAAACCTGAACAGCGTAGTTGACGAAATCGCAAGTAAAAGTGAAGAATCATAGGATCTGAACGCGTGTGTCAGTATGAGTATCCAGAAGAAAACATTCCATATGACGAGCGACACGAAGTTTAGATACACATTCCTCTTAACCGGGAATACTATCTTCGATATCTTTGTGAAAAACAAATCAAGCAGAATGGAAATTAAAAAGGTGCCCGGAACGATCAGGAGTGTGGTGGTTATATCCCTTATAAAATAATAGTCTATCAGACCTATCGCTATCAACGGTGCGATAAAGTATTTCGGCGATATGGATTTCCTCACAAATGTCGAAAGATCATCTATTGATCTCTGTTTTTCTGTGTACAACAAATCAGTAATAAAGAGAAGTATTTCTTTTTTATGCGTTATGTTGAAATTTACGGGAAAAGTTTATTTTGTTAAACTTTTAACAAATTAATGAGATGACCCTTCAATCGCTTCTATGGTATATGTGTGTATGACGGGATTTGCAAGTATTTTGCTGGTTATCTCGGAAACTTCGTCTCTATCGTCAGCATCTATATAGTAAACCTTTGATGTCCTGACGTCCCTTATTCCCTTGTATCCAAGAATATTAAAGTTTTTGAGGATAGTCACAGCCTCAGGATCCTCAACTCCTTCCTTGTACCTTATTTCAACTCGAAACTTCATGATGGAGTATACGAACACAGTTAAATATGTTAACTATGGGCGATCATGCGTCTCCTGCGTAGAACTGTCCTCTTCCCTGCCATCGATCCTCTGCTGATGTTTCAATTCCTCACGCGATCATAAATCAGGTATATGGGCCATAGATAAACAGCGCGTTTCACTTTTCTAAACCTATGCGCTTTATAACGAGCTATGATATCAAGTTGCCAATTTCCTCGATCTGTTCTAATAGAATGATGCTATGTAATGGATATGGCGTCCCAGAAGGTGGATATCGATCAGATCCTGAAGGAAGTTAATTCCGGAAAATCCGGACTGACCGAAGAGGAAGCCCAAAGGAGATTATCCCAGTATGGGTATAACGAGATACAGGAGAAGAAAGAGAGCCGCATTGTTAAATTTCTCAAAAAGTTCTGGGCGCCTGTACCGTGGATGCTTGAAGCCACAATAGTCATAACTCTCCTGCTTGACAAATTGCTGGATACTTATATAATAGCATTTCTTCTCGTCTTCAATGCAGCTGTAGGCTTCTTTCAGGAGTCTAAGGCGGAGAACGCAGTAGAACTCCTGAAACAGAAGCTTAGCGTGAAGGCCAGAGTAGAGCGTTCCGGCGTATGGAAACAGGTTGAGGCGCGTGTTCTTGTACCCGGAGATGTAATAGACATACGCCTTGGAGATGTGGTTCCTGCTGATTCCGTAATATTATCCGGCAGTCTGGAGATAGATGAGTCCGCACTCACAGGTGAGAGCGTTGCTGTTACGAAGGATACTGGGGATATAGCTTACTCGGGCTCGGTGGTGAGGCGCGGAGAAGCCCTAGCCATAGTCTATAAAACCGGATCAGCAACCTATTTCGGAAAAACAACCAGCCTGGTGCAGTCAGCTGGATCAAAATCACATATTGAATCGCTGATATTCAATATAGTCCGGGATCTCATAGTGATCGATGTCCTGCTCGTCATAATAACTGCGGTCTATTCCTATTTCATTCACATACCCATACCTACCATAATTCCCTTCGTACTTGTTCTGCTCATAGCCTCTATACCAGTTGCGCTCCCAGCAACATTTACCATTGCAATGGCCTACGGTGCTCTCGACATTTCAAAGAAGGGGGCCCTTGTTACGAGACTCAGCGCAATTGAAGACGCAGCATCCATGGATGTCCTGTGCTCGGACAAGACTGGAACCATCACCAAGAACCATCTCACCGTATCTGATCCACTCCCACTCAATGCGACCAGAGAGGATCTGATAAGGTACGCGGCATACGCCTCAGAAATGGCGAGTGATGATCCTATCGATAAGGCCATTCTAGAATACGCAAAAAATGCGAATCTATTGCCTGATCTTTCTCTTCGATCCAGTTTCTTACCATTTGATCCATCGACGAAGAGGACCGAGGCCACGATCAAGGTGGAGGGCAAAACACTGAGGGTGGCCAAGGGAGCGCCGCAGATAATAAGCGAACTCTGTGGAATGAGATACGAGGATATAATGGACAAAGTCATCGAAATAGCAAAGAGAGGCTACCGCGTAATTGCCGTGGGAGCTGGGGAGAATAGCATGCACCTTGTCGGGCTTATACCTCTCTACGATCCTCCCAGAGATGATTCCAGAAAGCTGATCTCGGATCTGAAAAATCTCGGTGTCTCAGTTAAAATGGTTACAGGGGACAATGCACCCATTGCGGAGGAGATAGCTAACCAGGTTGGGATCGAAGGCCAGGTCTGCAGCCTCCATGGGAATCAGAAAATTTCCGATGAGTGCGGGATATATGCTGAGGTATTTCCTGAAGATAAATTCAAAATCGTGAGATCCCTTCAAGAAGCGGGGCATGTGACCGGAATGACCGGTGACGGCGTAAATGATGCACCCGCTCTAAAACAGGCTGAAGTTGGGATAGCGGTCAGCAATGCAACGGATATTGCCAAGGCATCAGCAAGCATAGTGCTCACGCATGAGGGTATATCTGATATCGTTGAAGCTGTGAAGGAGGGCCGTAAGATCTTCCAGAGGATGCTCACATACACGATGAACAAGATAGTGAAGACGATACAGGTCGTCATCTTTCTGACAGCTTCATTCTTTGCAGTACGCTACTTTGTAACAACACCGTTTGACATCATACTGCTCCTATTCGCCAATGATTTCGTCACGATGTCCATCGCAACAGATAACGTAAGATACTCCAACAGACCTGAGAAATGGAACGTGAAGGCACTGATCGTTACTTCCGGCCTGATAGCAGCACTGCTCGTTGTTGAAGGTTTCATAATACTCTACCTGGGGATATACCTGCATTTCTCAAAAGATATGATACATACGCTTATATTCGATATGCTTGTGTTCAGCGGCCTGTTCAACGTCTTCATGGTGCGTGAGAGGAGGCGCTTCTGGCATTCAAGGCCCTCACGCTATCTGCTGGTTTCGATAGCGGGCGACATTGTTGGAATAAGCCTGATATCGACCTTCGGCATATTAGTAACTGGCATACCGTTCTATTCCGTATTGATCGTACTTGGCTTTGCCTTCGCTTGGATGGCGGTTCTGGATACCATCAAGAACTATCTTTTCCGCATTTATGGCCTCTGAAGCCACAATTAACCTTCATAACATCGGCAGGTCAGAAAATAAAAAATACGTAGTAAATATTTAACATCAAATATGGATTTGTAAATGACCGGAGACGCAGGTGATCGATTTCGAAACCGGCTCCGATTATGGAGGTCGATGGATGAAGACAAAGGATCTGATAGATTATGGGACCTTTTCCAAAGTGGACATGAGAGTCGGAAAGATAGTGGATGTGCAGGACTTTCCTGAAGCAAGGAAACCGGCATACAGGATCCGCATATATTTCGGCGAGGATATCGGATACAGGAATTCGTCAGCCCAGATCACAAATTACACGAAGGAAGAACTGATCGGCATGAACATAATAGCCGTTGTAAACTTTCCGCCTAAACAGGTTGCTAATTTTATATCAGAAGTGCTTGTATTGGGCGCCATCACCGATAAAGGCGTTCGACTCATACAGGCCGATTCGCTCTCCAGACCTGGAGACTATATTGCATGAGGTGTAGCTTGATAGAGATTTCTGAGGAAAAAGTATTGGCGAAGAGCCTTACTGAAAATCCACTTGGAGATCCCGCAGTCAGAGATGTTAACATCATCAAGGTGAATGCAACTGAGAGATCGCCCGTTATAATAGGACTCGCTGGCTTCACCGGATCTGGGAGAAGTTTTCTGAACAGAACATACACGAGCATGGATTTTCTTACGGCGCTGAAGGAAATTGATGAAAAGCGATCAGACCTTGGCTTCATCATTGTTCTTCCAGACGTGATGACAGGGCTATATGGGAATCAGTACCTCAACTCCAGCGCGGTCGGGAACTACGAAGATTTCATAGTTAAGGACATTGTAGGCATCATAAGGGAGAGGTTCGGAGAGAGGCCGATGGGTGTATTCGGAAAATCGTCAGGTGGCTTCGGATCCTACACACTGGCGGTCAGGCATCCCGACATCTTCTCGGGCTTCATAGATGTTTCAGGCGACTCTGCGTTCGAATACGTGTACATTCCTGATTTTCCGGACACCTACAAGGAGATACGAAGGCAGGGCCTGTACAGGTGGTTTGATGAGATTCACAGAAAGTTATCGCTTCAGAACCAGGATATAAAGGTGGCCAACATAGTGGCGATGTCGGCATTTTACAGCCCTGATCCAGGATCGCCCATGGGCATAAGCCTCCCCTTTGACATTGAAACGGGCGAACTCATAGAATCCGTGTGGAACAGATGGCTGAAATTTGATCCTGCAAGGAATATTGCGGATTACATGGACGTGCTCAGAGATATGGCCATCTTTCTTCAAGTCGGTGCAAAGGATGAATTTCACACTGACATAGGTATCGGTACAATGCACAGGAAGCTCGAACAGGAGAACGTTGTGCACTTCTATGAGGTATATGACAGCGGGCATTTCGGGATCGATTACTTCTACCTTAAATCCCTACCGTTGCTGATCGAGCTGATAGAGCAGTGATCAGAAAAAGCTTAATAATCATACAACACATTGCAACAGGATGGAAAAAACATGTGAGGTTTCTGGCTGCAGCAATCCCAGTTTCAAAACCGTACCAGCAGAACTGGCCAGAAAGGTATTTTCTCTGACCAGCGATAAAACCAAGGTTCACCTCTGCAAGGAGCATTACAAGGAATACAAGAAGAAGACAAAAGAAGACAGAAAGATCGACAGGGCAGACTGGGTCTGATAAGATGGGCAATGACTGAAGCCGGCGCATCGATCGTCGTTACGGTGAAGAATGAAGGAAAAAACCTCCGGGAACTTCTCGAGAGCATTGAGAAAAATGATTTTACCAATTTTGAAACGGTAGTTGTGGATGATCTCAGCACCGATGATACCGAGGATATAGTGAAGAGCTACCGTTTCACGGTTTACAAGAGGATCGCATGCTCAAGGGGAGAGGGCAGAAACATAGGGGTTGATCTCTCCCGATACGGGTATATTCTCTTTACGGACGGTGATGCAAAGGTATCCGAACACTGGATATCCGGCATGGTATCGGCGCTGGCCGCAGGCAACGATGCAGTAATAGGAAACACCCTTTATACAGGAAAGAGAAGGTACATGCAGGAACGTGTCAAGATCTTTCTTGAAGGAATAGAGGTCACTGCACCATCCGTAAACCTTGCATACCGTAAGGATCGATTCCGGCAGCTGGGGGGCTTCGATCCTAAGTTCGTAACTGCTGAGGATATCGATCTCAATATAAGGGCAGTGAAGGCGGGGTTCAGGTTTGCAACCTGCGATTCATGCGTCGTGTATGCGAAGGTGAGGGAAAATCTGGCATCGTTCCTGAGGCAGGCCTACTGGAACGGATATGGGCGGTATCAGCTGGAGATGAAGCATCCAGGTATAACCAGGAACACAAGAGTAAGGCTCGGCCATAATTTCTTTGATTTTCTCCATATGGTCTCTGGTGCAGCCGGGTATCTATCGGCCAGGATCTCGGAAGGAAAACAAGGCCGGTGAACATCATTGGCGGGAATCCGCGGAGTAAGCCCCCTTCTGTTCACCCAATGGGCTGGCAGCATTCGACTGTTCGTCTTACCCGATCCTCACGGCGGCCTCACAGGATCCGTTTAGACTTTCTCCATCCGGGGAGGCTTTCCATCGGATCCTCCGGAAACGTCATCCCTTCGGAATCATGCTTTACCGGAGACCGTTTATTTCTTTTGCCTTTACCATCCCTCTCAGGATGCTGGCTTGCGCCAGCCGGATACCGCCGAGGAGGGGGGACTTTCCTCACCTCAAGGGCGTCAGCTGCCCTCGCGCTTTCCCGCCAGCTGTTTCCAGCGGTTAGATATCCAGAAGAATTATAGAAATGTTGGGGATGCGGACGTTCCTCAAATTAGGGCTTAAAAATCAGTGCCATCGGAATTATCCATTCTGCCAGAAGGATAGATTGAACCAGCATGATAACGCATCAGATAATCAACCTCGAATCATTCATTTTTTCTCTCTCCTGCAATGGTTATCTCCCTGGCAGCTGTGAGATCGAACTTGAAAAACCTGGAGGCCTCTCTTGATATTATGAAGAAACTTTCATCCTCTATCCTCACGGAACAGAGGTATCTATCCCCAGATCTGGTGCATTTTGCTGGATATCCGGAATCGGAAGGCACAATGGCTGTCTCGTTTAACCTGTAATATCTGCCGTCTATCCTCACGATGTTTCTGAAGTCCATAAGCGAGATCCCCTCATAGTAGTGAAGGTCGTCCACGCTGGTCACGGATTCTATTATCCTGCCCCCGTACATTATTGAGAGCATATCGAAGCCAAGGTCAAGATCTCTGTAATTATGCGTCACATATATGAAATCTATGCCATATCTGTCAAGAATGTCTGTGACGTTCATTATAAGCGACATCCTCGACCGTTCATCCTGCATGGAAAAAGGTTCATCCATGAGGAGCAGTCTTGGCTTTGAAATAACTGCTCTGGCAACGGCCACCCTCTGCTGCTGGCCGCCTGAGATCTCCCATACGTTCTTTTCCAGCAGATTGCCAAGATGCATCATCTCAACAACTTCCCTGTATATATCATAATCACCGTGGCCGTATCTTATGGATATGGCCAGATTACCCTTCACATTGTACTGCGGAAAAAGTAGAAGATTCTGCGGTATGTAGGCGATCCTCCTCTTCCACGGCGGAAGATCCTCAACGTGATCTCCGTTGATTATGATCTCACCGGTAGAATCTATTATTCCGGCTATTGCCTTCAGGAACGATGATTTTCCTGCTCCGTTCTCGCCCATTATGAAATTCCGCCTTCCAGTTGTTTCGTAATGATCTATGCTGAGATCGAATTTGCCAAGACGTGCATGCAGGTTGTTTATCTCAATCATCTCTCATGGCACCCTCAAGATCTGACGCCGACCGTTTCAACGACCCGGAATACTCCGGTTACAATTATGCCGGTTACTATCAATATTGCAGATGAAGCTGCAGCGGGGTAGAGGCCAAAGCCGAGCCACTGAGAATATATGAAAACTCCGGCCAGTTTTATGAAGCTCGGGAAGATGTAATACGCAACTATGAGTATCGCACCCACCTCAGAAACAGATCTGGCCCAGGAAAGCAGAAAGCCCTTCATCATCGATCTTGCCAGAAGCCTCATTGATACGACGAGAAAGCTCATTCCCTCCGTTAAACCAAGGGTTTTGGCGACATCCTCGTAATCAACTACCGTGCGCTGGTAGCTCACGCCCACCTCCCTTATCGAATATGCCGATGAGAGGAAAAACAGGGTGATTATAACCGCAAACAGTGTGTCATCAAACGAGTATCCGGGTATGTATTTTGAAAGTATATGGCCAAGCGGCATGGATGGTTCGAATGTGAGCAGCATTATTATTCCCACTACGGTATGCGGAATCATTATGGGAATCTCGACAACGCTGTCGACGGCCTTGAAGAACGTTGACCTGTGCCTGGACATGACGTATGCATATGGAAGTGCTGCCAGAACTGCGAGGACAGCGACAAATGCGCATACGATGTACGTATACTCTATTGACGGGATTATGCCGGAACGAAGATCCGTGATTATCTCAGAGAGTGAAGAATAGGTTAAAGCCCTCACGAGGGGCACGATGAGGACGAGAAGGTATACGACGAAAATGGGAAAAAACAGATAAATGAGACGACCTCTGCTCTTCATCCTTTGGTTTTACCTCCATTACAGCATGTGCTTCATCTTATTTACATCTGTTCTCAAAAAATTGTAAAATTTTATATAATTGATTTTTTGTGATATTGCGCAGAATATTCAGTCGTACGATGATACTGGCAGATATGACGGTGGAGCCACGACCAGTGGCTTCAACTGTGCAGGGACGTCTCCGACGTAGAACGGCTGGGCCAGCGGATCAAACTTGCTCATGGAGAGATAGTGCTGGCCAAGGCCGGTTATCAGGTCATAGACGTACTGTATTGCATAGGGATTCGTGTAGTTGCTGATCACAGTTATGCTGTAGAATATCGGGGCACCCGGAAGATTGCCAACGTTGTCCCATGCAGGACCTGACTCGTTTATCTGCTCATAGAAATCATCGATGGTCTTGTTGACGCTGCCCAGGTTTATCCATGCTGGCAGGCCGTTGCCACCCGTGGAATTCTCATAGTAGCTCAGGCCCTGATTTATGGCCTGTGAAACGTATGTAAGGGCGTAGTCCGCTGTACCTGCCGTCAGGTATCCATCCAGGCCTATCTCCACGGTGGTGAGCTTCGTTGTGCCATTCAGATATTTCGATATGAATATCTGATGATAGAGCGCCAGAGAATCGTTCACCGGATATCCGAACTGCCCGTGGAACCAGTCGTTATAAGCCTTGTTGTAATTCATATACATGGCGAAATTGTCATCGAAGGCCAGTCTCACGTAATAGCTTACCGGCTCATTCCCGACAAGTATCGACGAGTTGTCCCAGCCGGTGTACAGAAGACCGGCAAGCTTCATCGTTTCAATTGCCTGGAAACCGCTTGGGTCCAGCGAGGCGTTTGATGCGGCCACTATGGTGCTGTTTTCAGTTATATTCTCGAACCAGTACGGCCAGCTGGGCAGTATGCTGTATTTGGGATTCGTCCACGTTATGGCCATCTCGTTCGCTGAGAATATTATCTGCCATGACGCGTAATGAGTATCGTTCATCAGATCCTGATAGAGTATTGGTGCTGACGCAGATATGAAGACGCTGTAGTTCTTGCCTTCCTGCACCTCTCTGGCACCGCTTATCGATCCAGAGAATGTCATTCCGACCCTGACGCCTGTCAGATTGGTGTACTGTGGATTGAAGTCATTGCCAAGCGCATATTTCAATGAACCGGCGGCAAATGTGTTTATCGCAGGCTTGGATGGCGCTGTGGCGACAGTGTAATGCCCCACCGCAAAACCTATCACTATGCCAACAACCAGGAGAACGACCGCTATCCCGATCGACCTGGTGGCCACAGGTTTTATAGGATTTTCCATAAAAAGATAATGTTATGAAATCTTAAAAATATTCGCTCATTTCCATGCCTGGATGATCTCATCTGATTTCGCAACGATCACCTGTGTTCTCATGACCTTGAGCGCGGCAGAATGCATCTCTTCGCTGGACGATGATACGCAGTCTTCAACCACCACAGGATAGAACCCCCTGTTGCCCGCGCTGCGTGCAGACGATTCTACTCCAAACTCGGTTGCTATGCCCGTGAATATGACTGTGTCGATCCTGGCGTTGTGCAGCATCAGCTCAACGTTCGTTCCTACGAATATATCCGCCGTGTTCTTGTTGATCACGGTGTCGCCCTCCACTGGAGCTACTTCTGCGTATATTTCGGCCTCCGGTGAACCGGGCTTCATGAAGCTGATCTTCTTCGGATCGGAAATGCCGTACCTCTTCATGGAAGAATAAAGCCTGTAGCCGGATTCGAACTCGAAAGGAAGCGGCGTAATCTTGGTGTAAATCACGGGCACCTTATGGCTTCTGGCCTCAGAAAGTAGCTTCTTCAGAGATCCTATGAAATGATCCTTATTGAAAATTCCGTTTACCAGCGCGTTCTGTACGTCCCACACCACAAGCACGCTGTGCTTTGGATCCACTATTTCCTTCAGATTTTCGTATACTCTGCCCTCTATGACCATGATGGATCATCCCTTAATCGATATTAAGATTTTTCAATGAAATATTTAGTTGTCACTTTATCACAGCAGCGGCTATGACCCTGTCATCGCCATCGATATCCATTAGCTTGACGCCTGAGGTTACCCTCGAAGTCTCAGGTATTTCAGAGGCCTTTATCCTTATGGTCTTCTCGTTCATCGAAACAAGGATGACCTCATCCTCATCACGTACGGGTATCGCATGACTCACCCTGCCGGTCCTTTCCGTATCCCTGTAGACCATCACACCGGATGACCCGCGGTGGTGTATCGGAAATTCTGAAATGTTCGTGCGCTTTCCATACCCTTTCTCGGATATGCTAAGAATGTCCTCATCCGAATTCACAACGAATGCGGTAAGTATGGTATCGCCCTCGTTCAGGCGCATGGATCTGACACCCATGCTTGTCCTCCCGGTCTCCCTGATCTCAGAGGTGTTGAAGACCGATGCCTTACCTTTCGATGACAGCACGAACATGTTCTTATCGCCAGCCGTGTAGGATACGGACACCAGTTCATCGTCGTCCTCGAGCGTTATGATCTTCAGGCCTGAGCTCTTGGAATCGAATACCGGATCCGCAGCGGTTTTCTTCACAGATCCATCCCTTGTAACCAGTATCAGGTAGTACCCCTTCTCCGGCGGCGCCTTCATTATCTCCGTCACCCTCTCTCCCTGGGCCAGCTTAAGGAAGGCCGCAGCCGATACGCCCAGTGACGTCCTGCTCTTCTTAGGGATCTCATAGGCCTTTGACTTGAAAACCCTTCCAGTGTTTGTGAAGTAGTAAACCGTATCGTGTGAGAAGCAGTGGATCATGCTCTTGATGCTGTCCGAGGTCTTCATCGAGGTGTTGACTCCCTTACCTCCACGGCGCTGAGACCGGTATTCATCCGCCTGCACCCTCTTTACCAGGCCGCCGTAGCTAAGCATGATCAGTGATTCCTCGTTCGGTATGAGATCCTCCATGGTCCTCTCGGTTATGCCCCTGAACTTGATCCTTGATCTCCTTTTATCGCCGTATTTCTTCTGTATCTCTGTTATTTCCTTCTTGAATTCATCGATCCTCCTGTCTTCCGACAGTATAATTTCCTCAAGATCCTTTATTTCCGCCTGGATCTGGGCTATCTCTGACCTCACCGATTCCTGTTCCGTGTTCACAAGCCTCTGGAGCCTCATCTCGAGTATTGCCTTTATCTGCCTGTCATTCAGGTCAAATTCGTTCCTGAGCTTGGAGCTTGCCTCATCCGCGTCTTTCGAAGACTTGAGTATCTCCACCACGCGATCTATGTGCTCCACGGCGGTTAGTATGCCAGTCAGCACGTCCAGCCGTTCCTTCTTCCTGTCAAGCCTGAACTGCGATCTGCGAAGTATTACGTCCAAACGGTGATCTATGAACGAATCTATGAGATCCTTGAGATTCATGAGCTTTGGCTGGTTACCCACAAGCACCAGGTTTATTATGCCGATGCTGCTTTCAAGGGCCGTGTGTTCATATAGCTGATTCAGGACAAGCGGCTTGATATCGTCATCCCTGACCTTTATGACTATGCGTATTCCGTTCCTGTCGCTCTCATCCTTTATGTCCGTTATGTCCTTTATCACCTCGTTCTTGGCCAGATCCGCTATAGACTGGACAAGATCCGCTTTGTTGACGCCGTACGGAATGCTCTTTATGATCAACCTGCGATCCTCCGTTGCGTCGACCTCGCCCTGCACTATCACCTTGCCACGGCCAGTCCTGTATGCTTCTATCAGATCCTTTCCGTAGAATACTATGCCCCCTCCTGGAAAATCCGGCCCCTTAACGTACTTCAGGAGATCGTCAACCGGTGAATCCCTGTGATCGACCTCATAGAGGATCGCATCGCATATCTCGGTCAGGTTGTGCGGCACCATGTTGGTTGCCATGCCCACAGCTATGCCTGAGCTGCCGTTGATCAGCAGATTCGGTATCTTCGACGGAAGGTACTCCGGCTCTGAGAGTGTCCCGTCGAAGTTCAGCCTGAACGGGACGGTATTCTCATCAATATCATCCATCATATCCTCGGCTATCTGCGTGAGCCTTGCTTCGGTGTACCTCATGGCCGCCGGTGAATCGCCATCTATCGATCCGAAGTTGCCCTGGCCGTCCACCAGCGGGTAGCGAAGCGAGAAGTCCTGCGCCATTCTGACAAGGGCATCGTATATGGCCATATCGCCGTGTGGATGGTACTTACCCATGGTTTCTCCGACTATCCTGGCGCATTTCTTGTATGGCTTATCATGCGTCACTCCAAGCTCTCTCATGGAATAGAGAACGCGCCTCTGCACCGGCTTCAGGCCGTCCCTCACATCTGGAATTGCCCTGCTAACTATGACGCTCATCGCATATTCAAGGTATGATTTCCTGATCTCAACTTCAACTGCTCTTTTCTCCATGATATGCACCTCAGAGGTCTATGTTCTCAGCATAAACCGCGTTTTCTTCGATGAACTTCCTCCTTGGTTCAACCTTCTCTCCCATGAGTATTGTGAATATGCGCTCCGCCTCCTCAGCGTCCTCTATTGTTACCTGAACGAGCTTCCTAGTCTTGGGATTCATGGTCGTCTCCCACAGCTGCTCGGGATTCATTTCGCCAAGACCCTTGAACCTCTGTATTATTGCATTCGGTCCGAACTCACGGCTTACCTGTTCCTTCTCCTCATCGGAGTAAACGTATCTGACGTTCTGCCCCTTCTGTATCCTGTACAGCGGTGGTTCTGCAAAGAACACGTTTCCGTTCTCTATCAGCGATCTTGCGTACCTGAAGAAGAATGTCAACAGCAGCGTTCTTATATGTGCGCCGTCCACATCGGCATCGGTCATGATTATTATCTTCCCGTACCTGAGCTTCTTCGGATTCAGGTCTTCCTTGACGCCTGTACCTATGGCGACAACGAGGTCATGAATGATCTCGTTCTCCACAACCTTCATGTCCGAAGCTTTCTCAACGTTGAGTATCTTTCCTCTGAGAGGAAGTACAGCCTGATACTGCCTGTTCCTCGCCTGTTTGGCCGATCCTCCAGCAGAGTCTCCCTCAACTATGTAAAGCTCGCTGTTTGACGGATCGTTCGATGAACAGTCGGCAAGCTTTCCTGGAAGACCGCCGCCCTCAAGAGCAGATTTTCTCCTCACAAGCTCCTTGGCCTTCCTTGACGCCTCCCTGGCAGCCGCAGCGGATAGAACCCTTCCTATTATAACATCTGCAACGTGCGGATTCGTCTCCATGAACGTCTTCATGAACTTTGATGTTACGGACTGGACGATGCCCCTCACGCTGCTGTTTCCAAGCTTTGATTTTGTCTGGCCTTCGAACTGGGGATTCTGCATCTTAACGTGAAGCACTGCAATGACCCCTTCCTTCACATCGTCGCCAGTTATGTCCTCAACACCCTTTATCTTGTTGTTCGATCTGGCGTAGTCCTGTATTGCACGCGAAAGGCCCTGGTGAAAGCCCGCCACATGGGTACCTCCTTCCGGCGTGCTTATGTTGTTCACGAATGACATGAGCGTTTCCTGAACATCCGTTGTGTATAATAGCGAAAATTCTACCATGTGGCTGTCTACCTCTTCCTTGAGGTACAGCGGATCCATCAACACCTCCTTTCCCTCGGACAGGTGCCTGACCAGCTCTATCAGACCGCCCTCATGATGGAGTACATCCTCCCTTCCAGATGCTTCGTCCAAGAATGTTATCGTGAGCTGTGGATTCAGATACGAGAGATCGGTCAACCTTGCCAGTATGGTTTCGTATGAAAATTCGGTCGTCTCAAATATGTCAGGATCTGGATAGAATTTTATTATGGTACCGTGATCTGGGAACTGAATCTTTATTCCAAGTTTTTCAATCTCAGAGACATCGCTGGCAGTTTTCAGGCCAGACACCGGTATACCCTGTTCAAATATGTCGTAGTATATCTTGCCGTCTCTCTTCACCACTGCTATAAGCTTTTTTGAAAGCGCGTTCACGACATGAACGCCCACCCCGTGCAGGCCTCCGGTTATCTTGTAAACCTTTTTATCAAACTTCGCACCGCTGTGGAGCTCCGTAAGAACGATCTCCAGTCCTGGCCTGTTGTACTTGGGATGTATATCGACAGGTATACCTCTGCCGTCATCCTCCACAGTTATGGAACCATCGCTCCCCATGACAACGTATATCCTGCTGCAGTATCCCGCAACTGATTCATCAACGCTGTTGTCCACAACCTCATAGACCAGGTGGTGCAGGCCCCTTGTATCGGTGGAGCCTATGTACATGCCCGGTACTTTTCTAACAGCCTTCAACCCTTCAAGTATCTGTATCTGTGAAGAGTCGTAATTGTCTTCGGTCATTTCCAGTCCCTATTTGTTGTTTACATATTAATATTTAGATCGCTGGAAGGTGAAATTTCGGTATTTTTCAGTATTTTTTCCATCTTTATGATGGATCGTTGATGCCTAATGCATCACCCTGTTCGTCCACAGGGTATTTAAACTGGCAAACATTCATCTCTAGTTCCTCCGGAAATGACGTTCTGTATATATATCCAGAATGGTTACGCTGATTATGATGGTTGAAGATCAGAGGAATATAACGTGCGGCGGCGATCCATTCAATTACCTCAAGAGTACCCTGAAAGGTCTGGCATTCCAGCTTGAACCTGGACAGGACGTCAAGGTCCTGCTCCTCAAGGAAAAATTTCCCTTCGGGCGTGAGGTGTATGAGGGGCTAGCAAGAACCTCTAAGTTCAAGCTCGTAGATCTTCAGGAGAACAACGGAGAGATCGCTGTTATACTGAGAAAAACCCAGTAGATATTTCCTCAGTTCACCCAAAAATTAAATATCGGCATATAATTAGCTGTCAGAAAAGGTGTATTCATGGTAACTAAGCCTGCTAGAATGTATTCGCGCATAACCGGACCTGCCTATACGAGGAAGGAGTTCATGGGCGGCGTTCCATATCCAAAGATCACAACCTTTGTACAGGGAAACCAGAAGAAGGATTTCCCCATAGAGATGAGGCTCGTGGCCGAGGAGCCATGCCAGATAAGGCACACAGCCCTCGAGGCTGCAAGGGTTTCTGTCAACAGGAGAATGACTGAGGCTGCCGGTCTGGACTATTTCTATCTGAAGGTTGTGCCGTATCCCCATCACGTGCTCAGAGAACACAAGATGGCCACCGGAGCTGGTGCTGACCGTATATCCAGTGGTATGAGGGCTGCCTTCGGAAGGCCCGTAGGTACAGCTGCCAGAGTTTATCCAGATGATGTCATAATGATCGCAAGAACCGACGAGGCCCATGCAAAGGAGCTGAAAACAGCCCTGAGAAAGGCAGCAATTAAACTTCCGACCCCGTGCAAGGTTGTCATAACGAAGGGTAAGGAGATAGCCGGTTCTCTCGGGATCTGATCTCTTTATTTTTCAGATTTTTAATTTGCAATAAAAAACATATTTTTATATATGCTCTATCCTGTATTTTTCCCTGCTGGCTATGAAGACCTGTATTAATTTGCCCGCCAGCATGGACGTGTTGCCGTTATCGTACAGCGGGGAAAATTCGTTTATATCCATGCCTATGGCCTTGTAGGAAAGCCTCTCCACAAGCCGCCTGACCTCATAATCGGTAAGGCCGAATGGCTCCGGTGTTCCCACAGCGGGCGCATACGCTGGATCTATTCCGTCCATATCGATGGATATGTAAACCCTTCCGGGCCTCCTCTCTATGTCATTTATGAACCGTTCGATGCCGTATTCCCGGACGCTGAATGACGGTATGAATTCCACCTTTTCAAAGTCAGGATCCTGGTATTCCTCCAGAGAAACCGATCTTGTCCCTATTGAGGTTATCCTGTTTGGGCCCAGTATCTCCAGCGCGCGTTTCGTAACGCAGGCATGGTTCAGTTTGTTTCCCATGTACGAATCCCTGAAATCGGAATGCGCATCCACTATTACCATGTGCACGTCTTCAGGAAAGTTTCTGACGGCACCAACGGTTATGGAGTGTTCACCGCCCAGCATTATAGGTATCTTTCCATCGCTGAATACCATCTTCGTTACACGATCGACCTGGTCGACAACGTACTCCACGTCCTCGGATTCTTCCATGTCACCAAGATCCGATATTCTGGCCCTGAGCAGGTCAAACCGGTAGGAGAATTCAAACGATTCCAGATTCACGTATGCCGATCTTATGGAATCGGGGGCGTATTTCGAGCCCCGCCTGTAGCTTGATGTGTTGTCAAATGGGACGCCAAATATCACATAGTCGCTGTCTTCATAGCTGTACTTGGCGTCCGCGATCTTCTTCAGCGAAAAAATATCCTTCAGTTCTGAAGCATGATCTTTCGCATCCCCATGGTCTCCCAATAGGGCACCTCCATTCCTGGCTTGATCTTGTCGGCAATCTCAGGATCGAGAGGCAGCACGAACGTTTCAAAGGTTTCTGAATCCATCAGCTGCACCTCGTTGTTCTGCACTGAGAGGACCTGGGCGTTCTTCTTCTCTATTATGGGTATCTTGACCTTGTGCTTCACGGGGTATACGACACTCCGCTTCTGGTTGTCAAACACTCCGATTGCAACGATTCTTCCCTTGGCTTCGCCGTGCTTCCCAGGTTTAGACATCGTTATCTCGACGATCTTGCATGGTGCGTCATCTATCAGTATGTATCTTCCAACTTTGAGTTCACGTACTTCAGCTTCTTGCCAGCTCATTAATATCTGCCCCTAATTTTATTACCCTTTAAATACTTTCTTACCACTTTTGCTGCCAGCTTAAAATTATGCATTAATCTTCGCAGTTCTGAAACTGAATTACGGAAATCAGACGAAGACATTCGCCGATGCTACGCCACCTTCGTCGAAACCAATGAGCCTTCCTCCCTTCTTTCTGAATACTCCATCTATGATAACGCTGTCCACGGACGCTGGATTGGTGGAATAGACAATATTGTTGACCACGTTGTTCTTATCTGTTGGAATCAGTTCCGGTCTCCTCGCATCAAGGATCACAATATCAGCCTTCTTTCCGACCTCAATCGATCCGGCATTGAGCCTCAGCGCCTTAGCCGCATCTATGGTAGCGAAATCCAAGATCTGCTGGCTCTTTATTATCGATGCGTCCCATCGCGCATTCTTAACGGTCAGAGCTGAAAATTTCATCGCTTCAAAGAAGTTGAGGGAATTATTGCTGCCATTGCTGTCTGTTCCAATGGTTATGTTGACGCCTGCATCCAGCATCTCCGGAACGGGGGGAACTCCGCCCGTAGCAAGCTTGAAGTTGCTTACGGCGTTCCAAGATACGTTTACGCCGTTCTTTCCAAGCAACTTTGCCTCATGGTACGTTGCCCAGACACAGTGCGCAGCGATGACTCTGCTGGAAAGAACTCCAATTTTATCTAGGTGCTCTATGGGCCTCTCTCCGATCTTTTTGACACTGTCGTAGACTTCCTTCCTCGTTTCGGACAGATGCATGTGCATTATGGTGTCGTATCTTTCCGCTATTTCCTTTGCGCGCTGGTATGTCTCATCACTGGCCACGTATATGCCCTGAACACCGACAGAAGGCTTCACAAACCTCATATTCTGGTGTGATCTTATGAAATTCTCGGCGTTATCAAGCGGATCTCCCTTCTGCGTGGTGAATTCCCTGTCCAGTGTAACCCATGAGAGAAAAGCCCTTATGCCCACCTGCTCGGCTGCCCTCGCAATTACATTCTCAGAGTAATACAGATCCACGAATGACGTTATTCCGCTGTTTATCATCTCATACATTCCCAGCCTGGCAGAGTTGAATATTCCCTCTTCGGTCCTCTGCGAATCGTATTTGAAGGTCATATCCAGGAATCTCTCAAGATCTACATCGTCAAAAAGCCCCTTGGAAGCTGACATGCCGACGTGTGCGTGCGTGTTTATGAAGCCCGGCATCACCACCTTTCCTGTTGCATCTATGATCTCGTCACTTGCAGGACGTCCCGTGCCAACATAAGTGATGGTGTCGCCCTCGAACTGCACATTTCCATGGAATATCCTGCGACCTTCATCCTGCGTTACGATCAGCGCGTTCTCTATGAGAGTGCTCATGCGGGGCTATTCGTTATTCCTTACTTAAACTTGCTGAGTTCTAGAAACTCCGTTCAGATGATCCGCATGAAACATTTATATGCCGATCATATATGTCGATTTCGACCTATGGATAGATACGCGATTAAGGCGCTGGTGCTGCTCAGCAAGAAACCGAGGACGCTATACCAGATGTCCAAAGAAATTTCCACAGGAGTCCAGGTATCGCACGGAACGCTGATGCCCATGATCCGGAAGCTGCTGCAGGAGAGGTACATAGACTTCGAAACCCGCGGCAGGGAGAAGGTGTACCACCTTACGGAGAGGGGGTCCAGATTCGTTGAATCCCTAGGAAAGATAGAGGAGGATGTTAAACAGAACCTCATTTCCAGGACCATGGGTGATGCGTTCTTCTATCTGAACCTGCTTTCAAAGAATGATACTTCAGAGGCAATAAAATCGGCCATACAGATACTGCTGCCAGCAATAATCGCGCAGGTTGAGTACGCATTCAGAATGCTGATGGAAGGCCATAGGGAAGAAGTGGAGGGTGTGGCAAGGGATCTGCTGCGAAAATACGGTGAGATCGATGATGAGCAATCACTCAGCTAGGACAATAGCAATATCTGCATTTGCTGGACTCCTCGTTACATACGTAGAAACGATGATAACCCCTGCACTGCCAATACTGGTTTCATTCTTCGATACAAACTACGACCATCTGTCATGGATTATAACAGCCTATATCATATCAGGCACAGTTTCATCTGCAATATTCGGAAGACTCGCAGACATGTATGGAAAGAAGAACATCTTCGTCATACTTGCAGTATTCTATACGATCGCAGTGTCGTTCGGTGGATTTGCAAGGACGCTCGAGGAACTTATCATAATCCGTACCGTTCAGGGGATAGGAATGGGCATGTTCCCGGTATCCTTCGCGCTGATCAACGACCAGGTGCCAAAGCATAGGCTTGCACTGGCTCAGGGAATAGTGAGCTCCACATTTTCTGGAGGCGCTGCCATCGGATTGGTGGCCGGTGCATGGATCACTCAGAACTACGGCTGGCAGTGGTCCTACCATTCATCCATACCTGTTGCAGTGCTGCTGGTCATAGTCGCATCGATCTATCTGCATGATGAGAGCGAGCGTAAACCGGCAAAGATAGACTTCATAGGCGTTGGGTCTCTCGGACTCGCAATAGTATCATTCATACTTGCGATATCCGAAGGCGAGTACTGGGGATGGGCGTCGCCTTCCATAATCGGGTTGTTCCTGTTCTCCGCAGCTATGTTCGCCGCGTTCGTACTCTACGAGAGAAACACGCCGGAACCATTTATAAGGATGGATCTTCTGCGCATAAGAAACGTTCTGCTTGCAAATATGACTGGACTCTTCGCCATGTCTGGCATGTTCTTCCTGTTCTACACGGTACCTGCACTACTTCAGGATCCTGAACCGACTGGATTTGGTATATCCATCGTGGAGTCAGGTCTAATACTTCTGCCTGCTGCGGTGCTGAACATGGCCCTCGCACCGCTGGCGGCCAAGATCACCACCAGCCGCGGACCAAAGACAGCTATAATAATCGGGCTGTTCATACTCCTGTTCAGCTACCTCGGGCTTTACTACAACAGGTCGAGCATAATAGCAATACTTGAAGATTCTGCTGTTATGGGCATGGGTATTTCATTCATATTCGTTGGAATAATCAACATACTGCTCATATCAGTGCCCAGAGATCGATCGGGTGAAAGCACAGGCATGAACGTGGTGTTCAGGAACATAGGTACTTCGCTTGCTCCGGCAATAGGCGGCGTGATGGAAACCATGTTCGTGACGTATGTCATAGTCGGCGCAATACCCGTAAAATTCCATGGCCTGCCAATAACGCCAATAATGGAGAATTTTCCTTCTTCTGAGGCCTACGACGCCATCTACGTTATAGGCATGGCCTTTGTCGTAATAGCCATGATTCTGTCGATGTTTATGAAAAATGTGATAGTTGGAGGTGAAAAGAGATGAAGATTAAGTTTCTGCTTGCAATGCTTTTCAGTTCAATAGTGATAATATCTGGACTTGCAGGGATATCCGTAGCGTCTGGATCACAGGCGAGCCCGCAGGTTGTATCTGTGAGCTGGTTCACACCAAACTCCACAGAACCTGTGGCCCCCGGCATGAGTAATGTTCCGCTCATCGTTTCATTTGTTTCTCCACTGACGTTGCTGGACGCCAGCGTGTATGTGAATCTGACAAAGTACAACCCGAGCATACTAAACTACGTTAACCTGCACGGTTACCCGGCGGGCCCGACGGTATACAACTTCACCGAGATCCCGGCAGGTGAAAGGATAACTGTGATGCAGCTTGTTAACGTATCCGCCAGCGCTGCAACTGGTGGATACAGGGAGGATCTCTACGTGCAGGGCATCAACGCTTCTGCGCTTAATACCTGGAATGTATCCTTCACCGCATACATTCTCGGTTCTACGCAGATATCCGTTGCAGCATCCTACTTTGGTACAGCATCCTCGCCCATCGCGGCATCACCTGGAATGAAGAACATTCCAATGACTGTGGTGCTTGAAAATATAGGAAATGTCATCGATCAGAATGTTTCTGTGGGATACACTCCATCCTATCCGTTCTATGGCAGCCCGCAGTACTTCAACATAAGTGCGATACCGCCTGATGAAACTGTTCCAATAACCCTATCCGTTAGCATATTCAGCAATGCTTCAGATGGTTTTTACATCCAGAATATTTCCACATCGGTCTACGGAAAGAAAAGCCTCGTGCAGTTCAAACCGGGGATAACTGGCTATACGAACATAACCCTGGTGAATACTGAACTGAATCCACCGGTTGTGTACACAAATGAAAAATTCATTGAGTTTAAGGCCTTCGTTGAAGTAGCTGGAAACTCCATCTCAAGATATCTCAATGTGAGCGTCAGTTCATCCGACTTCGCCGATATGACCGGTGAATACCATCTCTCGTACGTCTCTTCGGGACTCTACAACTTCACCTTCCTATTGAATTCCATGTCATCGTCCGGCCCACAGACCATTTCTG
Source organism: Thermoplasma acidophilum DSM 1728 (assembly GCF_000195915.1). Classification (GTDB taxonomy): domain Archaea; phylum Thermoplasmatota; class Thermoplasmata; order Thermoplasmatales; family Thermoplasmataceae; genus Thermoplasma; species Thermoplasma acidophilum. Next base: position 1,135,894 of record NC_002578.1, read on the forward strand.
TGCTGATAAACGGAATGGCCTTTCCGGTGATCGTCTACGTGCACAACCAGACGTACACCGCCATAAGCTTCCATGAGTCTGTTCTCCAGCCTGGCGTTGACAAGTCCGTATTGTCCTTCAATATAACAAACGATGGAAACACTACCATGTACGATATAAGGGCCTATTTAATGCTGCCTGGAATAATAACGATACATGTGCCATCTTCAAATCCGCTCGGGGCTCTGACAGCCGACAACATAACCATACCGAGCCTCAAACCAGGGCAGACCTATGATCTCATATTCCTGGTTGATACGTCTTCGGCCGCAGCCCCCGGAAATTATCCCATAGAGCTGTTCCTTGGATGGCATTACAACAACACGCCATATCAATTCACAAAGACCTTTGACACCAATGTGACGGTGTCGCCCACCGTTGAGCAGAAGATAACGCAGGCCTTCACATTCACGCCTGTGACCATCGCAGTTCTTGTTGTGATAGCTGCAGTGATAATCGGCCTTGGGATATACGCCGGTGTAAGGAGGAAGAAGCGCTGAAACATCCCCGCTAACGAATAACATAACAAATTTTTATTCTTACTTCGATCTATTAGCACAACTAAAGGTAATCAGCGAAATCCATATATGTAGATGAAATATACACCATCAGCCTGTTCTTAGATGCAAAGCGGAAGTAGTGTAGTCTGGCATCACAGGAGCTTCCCAAGCTTCGGAAAAAGCTCCTAACCCGGGTTCAAATCCCGGCTTCCGCATGCAAGGATTTGTATTGCTCAAATTGATCATGCACTGCAGATTCAGCCCAGAAGCCCTTTTAACCCATCGCGTTCACTTCATCATCCAATTCTGATCAGACGCTTTCCCATCACCTTCTCAGTAAAAAGAATAAATCATAGGCAACAATAACCTGTAAATGGAAACTGACGATCAGTACTACAGGGCCATAAAAAAGATAAAGGAGGCTGCCGAGGCTTCTAACAGGGCCTACCTGACATCATCTAAACTTGCGGACATGCTCGGCATAAGCCAGCAGTCGGCATCCAGGATAATCATAGACCTTGAGAAGAATGGATACATAACAAGAACGGTAACGAAGCGGGGGCAGATACTGAATATAACGGAAAAGGGCCTGGACGTTCTCTATACTGAGTTTGCGGACCTTTCAAGGATCCTCGCCATAAAGAACAACGTGGTGATCACGGGAACGGTAACCTCTGGCATGGGTGAGGGGAGGTATTACGTGGCCAGAAAACAATACATAATCCAGTTCCAGGAAAAACTGGGCATTATACCTTACCTTGGCACCCTTAACATCAAGGTTGATCAGGCCAGCCTTCCAGAGCTAAGGAAGATACGGGGATTCAGGGGAATACACATAGAGGGTTTCAAGACTGAAGACAGGACGTTCGGATCGGTGAAGGCCTTTCCCGCCAAGATACAGAACATTCCATGCTTCGTTATAATGCCAGAAAGAACCGTTTACACAGATGTCATAGAGATCATATCCGATAAGTATCTCCGTGAAGAGATCAATCTCCATGACGGGGATCGCGTCAGCGTCGAGGTTTACACGTGATCTTCGGTATGCAAATTAAAAAAATGGTGATTGTAGGACCATACAGTTTCTAGACTTCAATGTCGCCTCTCTTTATTTCATCTATGACGCGCTGGAATGCTGATATAACGCGATCCTTCTGCATTCTGCAGTCAAGAACCTCCATGTATATCTCATAGGCATCCTCTCCCACATCCCTGCCCTGATATACGGCTATTGTACCGCACGTCCTTCCCGCGTCGAAATCGAGCATGTACTTCAGCACAACTGTCACGTCCTTTTCTTCTATATACTGAATTTCCTCAAGCGTATCGGTTTCTTCCATCGAATCACCGCATGATCAGATATACCTATCGAGGCCATGTTCCCAGGCCCCTCTGAGATCATCTACTGCAACATCTATAATGTTCAGGCCGGCCTCGTCCACGATTATCCGGTCACCACCGGTTTCACCTAGGCGCTTGATGGCCAGTCCGTTAGAACCATCGACGAACTGTTCTTCCTTATCCTTGGCTATCTCCAGGACAAGACCATTTCCGCATTCCGAAAACAGCTTCACAGTGGGCCTGGCTGCCGATACATTGCTTATGTCCACGTGGAATCCTATACCAGAACCGAAGGACATCTCTGAAAGTGCAGCGAACAGCCCGCCGGATGACACATCGTGGCTTGATAGGATCATGTCAGCCTTCGATGAGAGAAAATCACGTATGCGCGTCAGCTCATCCAGATCAGGCGCCGGTAAAAATCCATCTGTATATCCATGCATCCTGCTGTATTCGCTTCCGGTTAAGTTGTCGCACGGTTCGCCTATGAGATAGATCGCGTTGCCAGATCCCTTCATGTAAGTTGTCCGAGATCGCCGCACATCATCTATGAGGCCGACCATCATTATCGTCGGCGTGGGCATTATATCGGTCTTCCTGTATTCGTTGTAAAAGCTCACGTTTCCAGCAACAACTGGCAACCCCATCTTCCTGCAGAAGTCACCAATTGCCCTGACGGACTCTACGAACTGCCCCATGATCTCCTCGCGCTCCGGATTCCCGAAATTCAGGGCGTCTACAACGGAGTGTGGCCTTCCCCCCGTTGAGAGTATGTTCTTGTATGCCTCTGCCAGCGTCAGAAGCGTTCCGGCATACGGATCAACGCTGACCATGTTTGGCCTTGATCCTGAAGTCAGAACAAGCCCACGCATCGAGTTTTCCAGAGGCTTTATGACGGTTGCATCTGCATGCGTCTCCTTGTTTGGCCGGCCCACGAATGGTGTCACTATCGTAGATCCTCTGACGGTGTGATCGTACTGCCTCACAACGTTGAACCTCGCACATGTGTTCAACCTTGCCATGAAATCCCTGACGAAGCTGTTCAGATCCTCCGGCTCCTGCGGAACCGTCACGGATTTTTCCACTTCCTTAATCCGGTATGGCCTCTGATAGACGGGCGAATCGTCGAGAAATTCTATATCCATGTCGATGATCTTTCTCTTCTTGTAATACACCCTTATCCTGCGATCCGCTGTTACCTGTCCTATCACGGAGAAATCGAGGTTCCACTTTTCGGCTATCTGCCTTATCTTTTCCACGTCTTCAGGGTAGCACTCCATGAGCATGCGTTCCTGGCTCTCGCTTATCCATATCTCCCATCCTGACATGTTTGACTCCTTGAGCTTTATGTCATCCAGAGTTATTTCGGCCCCGAACCCGCCAGCATAAACCATCTCCGTGGCCGCACTCGATAGCCCTCCGCCTCCGAGATCCTTCATCGCACGTATCAGCCCCGCGTCGTTTGCCTCCAGAACGGCCTTTATCATCGGCTGTTCCACTATTGGATTTCCCAGCTGAATGGCCAGCCTGCTGCTCTTTGTGACCTTGCCCAGGGTTGTGCTCGCAAAATTCACGCCATGTATGCCATCCCTTCCGGTTTTGCCCCCCATGAGTACCAGGACGTCGCCCGGCTTGTAGGATTTTGACCTGACGATCCTGTCCCTCCGCACTATACCTACACAACCGGCATTGACAAGAGGGTTTGAGTTGTAGAGCTTATCGAAGTAAAGCGAACCGGCAACGTTTGGAATGCCTATTCTGTTACCGTAGTCCCTTATGCCTCCTACCACACCGCCGAATATGTATCTCGGTGAGAGCAGCCCCTCATAGCGATCCGACGAAACATCGCCCAAGAACAGGGAATCTATAAGGGCAACCGGCTGTGCTCCCATGCAGAGTACATCCCGGACTATTCCTCCGATTCCTGTTGCTGCGCCGCCGTAGGGTTCAACGGCGCTGGGATGATTGTGGCTCTCCATCTTCAGCACATAAGCGTATTCCCCATCAAAATCCACGACGCCTGCATCATCCTCCATCGCAAGGATCGTGTAATCTGTCTTCAACGAACCAAGATATTTCTTGAGATAGTACTTAGATGACTTGTATGAACAGTGTTCACTCCAGGATTGGGCAACGGCATGGATTTCGGCATCTATTGGATCCCTGCCAAGCCTCTCAAAATACGATCTGACGGCTTTCATCTCATCCAGAGAGAGAGCCAACCCGAGCCTCTTGCTTATTGCCTTTAGCCTGGCATCATCCGCATCCCTGATCCTGATGGTCCTGAAAATCATCCATGGGGCATGCGGTCTTCATTAATAAATCAGTTGAGAAAACAGCACTTTCATCTGTATGCGGAATTGTCCGCTCTCATCTTCTCTGAAGATCCCATTTTTCTTCTCTCAGCCCTGATGTAATCGTAGATCTCAAGCAACGATGATATATGCCTCTCGAGGCTGTATTTTGACTCTACGAGATGCCTGGCCTCGGCTGCAAGTTTCCTTCTATCTTCATGCAAAATTCTCTCTGCGGTCTCCACCGCTGATCTGATATCGCCGAACTTGACGTATGATATGGCTTCGGTATTCTCCTTAACCGGAAAGTCTTCAGAAACCATGACGGGTACTCCGGAGGCCAGCGCCTCGAAGACGGATATCCCGAAGGTATCAGCCGAAGACGGATAGACGAAGAGGCTTGCATTTGCCATGAGGTCCATCTTCCTCTGGTCATCTACATACCCGAGTATCTCAACATTTTTCATGCCGTGATACTTCACGATTCTTCTTATCCTATCCAGCTCCGGCCCAACTCCCGCTATCTTGAACCTCACATCTTCGCTTTTCATTGCTTCAGCGAGATCCAGCACCCTGTAAATGCCCTTGTCAACAGTGATTCTACCCAGGTAGAGTATGTATCTCTCTCCGGAATCCGCCGGAACATACCTGTACTTATCGGTGTCCACGAAGAGCGGGAGAGTGACCACATTCTTCACCCCCCTGATCTTCAGGTACTCTTCAACCGTTGCGCTTGGTGCCATTACCATCCTGCATTTTCTGTAAAGAAAAAGGCTGTAGCGTTCTCCCAGGTCGAAGGCAAGGTTCTTGAATGGCATGTTTATGCTTTCCTTCATCCTGGATACGTCCGTGTGAAATGTGGCAACTGGCGGGACGCCGATCCTCCTTGCGACGAGATACCCCACGGAGCTCATGTAAAATGCATTGTGCAGGTGCACTATGTCTGGATTAAACTCCAGCGCTCTCCTGAATACCCGGAATGGTATGAATGACACCGGCACCCTGTACTGTGGGTATGGCAAGAATGGAGCCGTGTACTTCGGTACGTACACATTATGCTCCCTGGAATCTCCGGTGACCGAGAAGATCATCACCTCGTGCCCCTCATCCTCAAGCTTCTGTTTTACCTCCTTGAGGTATACAGAAACCCCGTCCGGAGTGGGGTAATAGGTGTCAGTAAAGTAAAGTATTCTCAATTCTTACCTCTGTCACAATATTACAGGAACAATTTTATATTTGCCGTAGCCTGATAGAACCCTCACATATCCGTTCTTCCATGGATTGACGTCCGAATCTACGTAGAGCGCCCTGATGGTTTCAGCCTTGGAAGGCGAGGCAACAACTATTATATCTTCTGCATCCAACAGTTCAAGCACTCTTGAGGATATCTGCTTGTTTCCCCTCCCTATCAGGAAATTCTGACCTCCGATCGGTGATATGATCAATCTGCATCCTTTCCTGCAGGCATCGTATATATCCTGTTCAGCTGCATCCTCCTTTATGAGTTTTCTGTTTCTGATTATGTCAAATGCCAGCGGATTCGTATTTATGCCCATCTCAGTTTCTATGGTTTTGCATGTGTTTCCTGGCCCTATCACATAGTAACGGTCATCCATATGATCGATTATGTATTCTGCAATGTCCTCTACGCCGCCCATATCATACTCTGCCTTTGAATTCATCACAATATCATTCAGGATTGGGACCTTGAGGTACCCGTAGGATCTTGCACTGAGCACCCCTCTTCTGTACAGTTCCTCGTCTATATCCATGACCTCCGCATCGGCCGTCCTGATGTCTGGCTTGGATATTGCGTTCAGGCTCTGGGCAGCATGTGACGGACTTATGGCGAAGACAGAGCTGTACATCTTAACGCCTGCAGGTACTCCTATCACTGGAATGCGTACGCCTGCGGACAGGATATCCCTTGCCGTGCCATCGCCGCCAGCAAAGACGAGTATGTCCGCATCTCCCACATTCCTGAGGAATCCAAGTGTATCATCCCGTGTGCTTGGCCAATGCGCCTGATATATGACGCTGTATCTGCTGGTGAAGGCGGAGACCTCCCTTTCCCCCATATACCCTGATGGTACGATGAAAAAATACCTTGAAAAATCCACCAGACGAAGAAATTCCATTGATCTTCTTATGGATATAGATTTTTCTGGGTCTTCTATCTTCAGACCGTCTGACCCCTTAAGATTGAAGAAGGATCCGTATCCTGCGAGAGGATTGACGAAAAAGGCCACTCTGAGCTGTCCAGTACTGATCACCGTGAAGAGAGATCACGGACATGCATTTTAGTTTAGCGTTCCAAGCATCCCTTCGATCAGCAAAATCGCGCTGATATCCCCCTGCAGGTCTTCCCTTCCGTCGTTGCCTATAAATATTGTTTAGTGATAAACCATCATTTGGAACAATGATTTCTATGGGTGATGACGCATATCTAAATTCATTCAGGTTGATCCTCGCATCAAGGGCCTTCAGGAGTGCCGGCCTCATATTCATGGCCCTGTCTCTGCCACTCTACCTGCTCTTAAACAGGATAAGCATTGTAAACGTTGGGATAATATATGTCGGCACGGCGCTTGCAAATGTATCGGTGACCATAGCCATAGGCATGCTTGGTGACCGCATAGGGTACAAGTATTCCCTTGTATTCGGAGAGATCCCTGCATTGCTTGCGTCTGGGATCCTTGCGTTCACAAGATCCGTACCCCTGATCGTGATAGCCACCGTCATATCAGGAAGTGCGGGTGCTCCAGGCGGCATGAGGGGATCATTCTCCGTTGGCATAACACCGTACCTGGCCAGGATATGGCAGGAACCGTCTATCCGAATAGAGAGAATGGCCCAGATCACCTTCGTTGCCTCAATAGCCAGCATTGGCGGAAGCTTACTGTTATATCTGCACGGTTTTATCACCAGGATATACGGAGATCTTGGCGCCTTCGAGATACTTTATCATGTTGCATTTATACTGATACTTCTCTCCTTTGTTTCCCTCACGATGATAAGGAGGGACAGGAGGCAGAAGAAGACCACGAAGTTCCTCAGAAAGGAGACTATGAAATTCTCTGCGCGAGTGATAATAACCAATGTGATAAATGGAAGTGCCATAGGCTTCTCAATGGCGCTCATATCTGCATGGTTCGAGATAAGGTACGGCGTCAGTGCATCGAAGATAGGCCTTGTCTTTACGATTTCATACATAACTACTGCCATTGGTTCGCTTTTGGCGAGCAGGATACACATATCAAGAGAGCGTGCCGTTTACTTCGGTTCACTTACGCGCATACTGCAGGGCATTCTGCTTATAGCAATGGCAGCAAGCCCCATATTCATCATGGGATCGACCATTTACATCGTCAGGACGGTCGTCGCGGGATTCGGCACGCCCATAAGGAATGTAGTGAACATACAGGGAATCAAGGACGAGGATCTGGGGACTGCTTCAAGCATACAGGGAGCCCCTTCCAGAATAATGCAGAGCACTTCAGGAATCGCCGGGTATCTGATGGACTATTATCCACCATTGCCTGTTGAGATCGGCGGCCTTATACAGATAGTCGGTGGCTTCGTTTACTTCAAGCTGCTGCGGAGATACTGATGTGGATGATGAAGATAATAGGCGTGTTGAATGCACATGAACTAAGTGCAACGCAGCGACTACTGACATCACTTCAGCAACGACAGGGCAACTATCGCGTCGATGAAATACTGAATGGCGAATCCAGCAAGCAGAAGGCCGAATATTCGCGATATGGCCTTCATGACCTTGGCCCCTATGAACTTGGAGACCACGGATGACCATTTGAAAAAGATGTAAACCATCGCGAATATTATAGCTATGGATATTATGGTGTAGATTTTGGCTATGATCGGCCCCTTCATGAGTATTATGACCAGTGAAATTGCACCCGGCCCTGCGAGCATAGGCGTTGCAAATGGCACTATGCCTATATCATAATCGACTATCTCCGATCCGGATGACTTCGGCCGGTTTCCCTCCATTATCATCTCCACCGCCATGAGAAGAAGTATTATACCGCCGGCCATCTCGAGGGCTTCTATGGATATCCCGAAAAAGTAGATTATGTACTCTCCAGCCAGGGCAAACAGGACCAGAATAATGCCACCGTAGAATACGGCATCCTTTGTGGCCCTGAGCTTCTCAGATTCGTTGAAATTATATGTCATGGAGGTGAAAAGAACCAGGCTTCCGAAAGGATCTATCACGATGAAAAGAGGTATGAATATCTTGAGGAATTCGACAACCTGGTTCATCTTTCGGTATAATATTCCCAAATATATTTTTCTTCCGAATCGGTACCTGATCCGTAGATCCCCGCACTCCATCCCGAAACTCGTTCATTCCTCTGAATGCCATTTTATCATTATTCTGCCAACAAAACCATAGATCAGAGTTTCAGCTATGAATATCGGAATCATTGTCAGCATCATAGGGGATAGGCCAAGTACCCCCTGCATTATTACCGAGGCGGAGGTAGCAGGAGATATTGAAAGAGCGTATAGAAATGGTTTTGGGATGATCGTGTATGGGTAGAATGTAGGGGGCAGTACCGTCATCACAACAGAGAGTATCCCAGCTATTCCCCATACGTTCCGCACGTGCTTTATCATGCCTGAAACTATGAACGAAACGGAACTTGTTCCGACGGTAAGCAGAACCAGGATACCGAAAAGGGCCAGGACACCCGCAAGAGTGAAGATGTGGAATATAGCCGCAAGAATTCCATAAACGATGAGGCCTGGGATCGAAAAGATCAGGTAACTCAGCGTCAGCCCCATCATATAATCCGTGGGTGATATCGAAGTGGCCACAAAAAGGTCCTGAATTCTCAGCTGAAGCCTCAGGAATGCCGCATCACCTGCGCTGGACAACGATACCGATGATACCAGGCCTATGAAGCCTCCAACCAGTGCGTAGTCGAGGAGCCGGCCCTTAGAAATTACGAATATCAGAAATAACAGAGCAAGAGGTGTGCTCATGGCTGATATGAGATAGGATGGCCCACGCTTAACTGCACGGAATCCATAGTACCATGCAAACAGCAGAATGAATTTAAGGTTCAAGCTGTATCCTCTCCTTTATGAAAAGGTCATCAAGCGTTATGTTCTTCACGTCGCAACCCATCTTCACATAAGCTTCAGCTTCGTCAGAATCCACATATTTTATGTAGATCCCACCAATTTCTATTGATTCTTCCTGATACTGCCTGCATTCTACCCTGACCTTTCCTGAAAAGACCGATAGCAGTTCCCTCAGCATTCCCCTGTTCATGATCCTTCCTGATTCCACGAGCACGATATAGGATGACAGGGAAGCAGCCTCCTCCATGTAGTGAGTCGTAAGAAGGACGTTGGATCCGAGTTTCCTTATGGCAGCCCAGACTTCGTATCTGGATATCGGATCAAGACCGGTGGTCGGCTCATCCATGAAGACGATTTCGCTGCCTGATGCAAGCGCCATTGCCACGAATATTTTCCTCTTCATCCCACCTGATAGCGTGTCCGCAGGCACCCGCATGCTTTCCGCGAGGCCGACCTCTTCAAGAGCCCTCTTCGCTTCTGCATCTGCTGTTGAATACGAGAATCCCCTTGCAACAAGATACATCTTCACCTGTTCAAGCGGAGTCAGAACACCAATGGGGGAAGCTTCCTGCGGAATGCTGCACACTATTTTCCTGACCTTCGAAGCCTCTCTGACCACGTGGAAGCCATTTATCCTGATGCTACCGGATGTCGGCAGAAGCTGCGTCGAGAGTATCCTCATGAGCGTGGTCTTGCCCGCTCCGTTCCTTCCGATGATAGCAGAGATGCCACTCGGTATATCCAGATCAATTCCGCCAAGTGCCACCTTCCCGCTGGAATAGACCTTTTTCAATCCGCGTATTTCTATCAGTGCCTCGCGCGCTGAAAATGCCTCATAATACACCAACTGATACACCTCTGAGGAAAGACGGAGTATTATCTCAGTTTGCGCTTAATTGACTGCCCGTATTTCAAATCTCCCTTTTATGCAGGCAGATGTATCCTTTTTCATGCATTAGCCATAAACATGATAAAAGATTTTTAACCTCTGTAAAATTCTATCTCGAATGAAAATATTGATAATGGGTATAGACGGATATATTGGCTTTCCGCTGGCTATGAGGCTCCTGAACCGGGGGCATCAGGTGTACGGCCTTGACAACTATATAACGAGAAGGCGTGTTTCAAAGGTCGGTTCTGATTCTGCACTTCCGATACTATCGTTCCATGAAAGAAATAGGAGGCTGAAAAGGCATTTTGGACATCAGATACCGTTCTTCTATGGCGATGCGTCCAATCCGGATTTTGTGTACAAGGTGATCGAAAAAATTAGGCCGGATGCGGTTGTGCATCTGGCTGAACAGAGATCCGCACCGTACTCCATGATAGGCCTCAGAGAGGCAAACGAGACCATGGTGAAGAACATTACAAGCACGATGAATCTCATATATGCCATAAAGGACATTGTACCGGAGGCGCACATCCTGAAGCTTGGCACCATGGGCGAATATGGCACTCCGAACATAGACATTCCAGAGGGGTTTTTCGAGATCGAGTACAATGGAAGAAGGGATGTGCTACCTTTCCCTAAGAACGCCGGATCGTGGTATCACTGGACAAAGGTTCACGATTCAAACAATCTCATGTTCGCGAACCGTGTCTGGAACCTGGCGGTGACCGATGTAATGCAGGGTGTCGTTTACGGAACGAAGACGCAGGAGATTGATGAAACAGGCCTGTACACAAGGTTCGATATTGACGAGGTTTATGGAACTGCCCTCAACAGATTCACCGCCGAGGCTATAATCGATATGCCTCTCACAGTGTACGGAAAGGGCGGCCAGACGCGCGGGTTCCTGTCTTTGAACGACAGCATTCAGTGCCTGACGCTTGCACTTGAGAAACCTCCAAAGGCTGGAGAATACAGGGTTCTAAATCAGTTCGACGAGAAATACAGTGTGGGACAGCTGGCTGAGATGGTTCAGAGGATATTCGAAAATGAGTACGGAAAGAGGCCCGAAATTGCACACCTGGACAATCCAAGGGTAGAAAAGGAGGAACATTACTACAATCCAGAGCACCGGAAGCTCGAAGAAATGGGCTACAGGAGGACGAAGATCATTGAAGAAGAGATAGTGGATGCCATATCAGATCTTTCAAAATTTAGAGACAGGATATATAACCTCAGGGGCACGCTTATGCCTAAGACATTCTGGAAGCTGTCAGCGTACAATTGATGCTATTTCTTAAAATCCCCTGTTTTTGCCCTTTCTCTGGCAAAACTGTATGTCCTGTTAACCACGTCAACATAGCTGGATACCTGGCCGACGCTTATCCATTCATCCTTCCTTATCATTCTGGCTTCTGTTTTCACTCCAGCCTTTATTGTTGCATCTATGGCAGGCGTGAGCTCCGACTCCTTCCGATCTATATCTATATGATCGAATATTGAAGGATCGAGGACATAGAAGGCGGCCAGCGCCAGGTTTGATGGAGGCTTTTCAGGCTTTTCCCTTACCCCGACCACTTTATCTCCGGACATTTCCAGAACACCGTATTTTCTTGGATCATCAACCTGAAATGCCACGAGGAGGTTACCGCCCTTAAAGCTGTGCACTATGGTGTTCTCAACATCAGGATCAAGAAGCATCCCATCTCCTGCATTCAGCACGAATGGAGAATCCATGTGATCCCTTGCGAGGTATACCGCATATCCATAACCCCTTCGTTCCCGCTGTTCAATTATGTGGAGGTCGGGATAGCTCTCTTCTATAAATTTTTTGGTAACGCCATCCTCATGATCGAGAACCACATATATGTTATCAATACCCGCATACTTCATACGGTAAATGACGGCATCGAGCATGGGCCTTATGACCATTTGACCGTCCCTTTCATCGTAAACGGAAAAGATCTCTTTTCTGTAATATTTTGAAGCCATTGAGCGCGTACCGAGGCCGGCCGCCGTTATCAGGCCATCCATCCTGACTGTATCGTGTCTCAATTTATTAATCATGCCGATTTTCAGCAATAAATTTAATAACCGGGCATATTCACTACTATGGATGAGTTCTTCTTGATGAATTCTTTCGATCTTGCGGGAAAAACAGTATACTTGAGGGTGGATATAAATGCACCCGTCAATCCGCTGACCGGTGAGATAATGGGTATTGACAGGTTCAGGGCCCACATAGACACGATAAGGAATTTGAGAAATTCCAAGGTCGTCATAGTTGCCCATCAGAGCAGACCTGGAAAGGACGATTTTATCTCACTCAGACAGCATGCACAGATACTTTCGCACCTTCTCAACAAGAGGGTGCAGTTCGTGGATCAGCTCTTCGGAAGCCAGGTCAACAGGGCGGTATCCGAAATGTCAGATGGGGACATAGTGATGCTGGAGAATTCAAGGTTTTATTCGGAGGAGGTTGACCTAACCACGATCGAAAGCATGGAATCATCAAACATAGTGAGAAGCCTGTCTCCGCTGTTTGACTACTTCATCATAGATGCCTTTGCTGCAATACACAGGGCACAGACAACTCTAGTTGGATTCCACAGGATAAAACCAAACATAGCCGGCACTCTCATAGAAAGGGAGGTCAGCATGATAGAACGATTCAGAAAGATAAGGGAAAAGCCGAAGATTGCAATACTTGGCGGGGCTAAGATAGAGGATTCAATAGCAGTCTCGGAGAACTTCCTATCTAGAGGGTTCGTGGATAAAATTCTAACTGGCGGAGTCGTTGCCAACGCTTTCCTGTGGGCATCCGGATTTGATATAGGAAAAAAGAACAGGGAATTCATAATGAAGAATAACGGAGATTACGAAAAGCTGCTCGACAAATGCAGGGCAATCCTTTCAAAATACGGAGATAAACTGGTTATGCCGACGGATTTCGTGATGAATCCATCGGGTCAGAGGATATCGATAAACGAGAAGATCCCGGACGACCAGATACTGGCTGACATAGGGCTGGATACCATTGTAGAATATTCCGAGATAATTGACGGAGCAAGGGCCATATTCATGAATGGACCTATGGGTATGTACGAAATAGAGGATTATTCTTCCGGTACCAGGGAAGTGTTCACCGCTGTTGCACATTCCAAGGCATTCAAGCTTGCAGGAGGCGGACACACGCTCAGCGCCCTTGACAAACTAGGTCTGACCAAGATGATCGATCATGCATCCACCGGAGGTGGTGCGTTGATAAGCTATTTAAGTGGTGAAACAATGCCTGTCCTTGAGGCATTGAAGGAAAGCAAAAAGCTGTTTGAGGGATGAATTATGGCCAGAGATGTTGAAGCTCAGTTGAATTATATCGAATCGCTTATATCATCCGTTGATTCACAGATCGATACCCTGAACAAGGCGATGATTGAGGTGCAGAGCACCATAGACCTTCTGTCCAACGGCGATCTTGCCAGCAGCCCGGAGAAGCTCATTTCAATAGGATCTGGACTCTTCGCCAAGGGCAACATAACTATTGATGAGGATCTCATCGTTCCAATTGGTTCCGGGATATACGTTGCTGAGACAAAGGAAAGATCCGTGGAGAGGCTGAAGAAAAACCTTGAGGATATAAAGGCCTCGATACAGAAGCTCCTGGATCAGAGGAAAACGCTTGTTGATCAGTACAACACAGTCTACGCCACAGAGGCAACGAGAAATGTGAAATGATGGCATATGTTCGAAAAGCTGAAAAAGAAATTTGCTGAAATATTTCACCGTAAAAAGATCGATCCGGACGAGGTGGCGGATGAAATACCGCTCAAGCTTGTAGAAGCTGATGTGTCCCTCGAAGCTGCAGAGGATCTGGCATCACTTGTCCGGAATAAACTGAAGGAGGATACCACCCTGGATCCAAATGAGGTTCTCTCATCATCCATACTGGAGATGATGCCGGAATACAAGTTCGATGTACTTAATGTGAATAAGAAACCGTTCGTGGTGCTGTTCCTGGGTATAAACGGAACCGGCAAAACCACAACCATTGGAAAGTTTGCCCATTATCTCAAGCGCAACGGCAAAAGCGTCGTCATTGCAGCAGCTGATACGTTTCGGGCCGGTGCGATCGAACAGATATCGCTCATAGGCAGGGAGGCAGGAACAGAAGTCATCAGGCACGACAGGGGGAGCGATCCTTCTTCTGTCGCTTTTGACGCGATAGAGCATGCCAGGGCCAGAAACATAGACTACGTTCTGATAGACACTGCTGGCAGAATGAATACCAACAAGAACCTCCTTGATGAGATGAAGAAGATAAAGAGGGTTTCGAAGCCTGATCTTACCCTGCTCGTGATCGATGCTGTTTCCGGCCAGGACTCGGTGAACCAGGCCAGGATGTTTGAGGAGAACGTCGGATACGATGGCGTTATAGTAACTAAACTTGATACTGATGCCAGAGGCGGCTCAATACTCTCCATATATCATGACCTGAAAAAGCCAGTACTTTTCGTATGTACCGGGCAGGGCCTGGATGATATAATGCCTTTTGACAGGAACTGGTACGTTCGCAAGCTTATACCTGAGCCAGAGAACGAGACGGCATGAAACAATGATGTTGGCCGCCATAATAACGGCGCGAAGAGATGAATTCAGCATTGCCTCTGGCGATTGAAATAAAAAGGACAGTTTTTTAAATTGTGCTCAACAAACAAATTCTTTTTATCCATTCTGCAGATGTTGCAGTACAGAAGTTCAAAGATGATCTCCATGGAGATTGTGGAATTCAAATGGCTGAAGTTCCTCGATAGATACCGTTCTATGGCGAAGCACAACCTTTCGAACAGTGGAATGCCGGAGCCAGACCTCCGAAGCATGGGCATAGACACGAGATATGAGAGCTATCTGAATGAGATGGTAGATCTTGATGCAGCCCTGCGGGATACCGTGGCAAGAAGATACGGTGTCGATAGGGACAACGTCATAATAACGAACGGTGGTACCGAGGCAATCTTCCTGGCCTCCGCTTTCATCAGCGCCAGTTCCGAAGTGATCGCAGTACCCTCTCCTGAATACGAGCCGATATTCATCGTTCCAGAATCGCTCGATAGAAGGGTAAGAAGGGTAAAGCTTGAGAAGATAGGCCAGGCCGAGAAAAACAGCGAAAGCCTTGCCCTCAGCCTCCCAAATAACCCAACGGGAAAATACGGAGACATCGCAGATCTGGTCAGGGATGCAGGAAGAACGTACCGCTACGTATACATAGACGAAACGTTCCACGATTTCACGGATGATAGGGGCTCATCGCTTTACGATGGTTCAAAGAACCTTATAGTATCCAACACGATGACGAAATTTTACGGGTTGAGCAGTCTCAGAGTTGGCTGGATAGTTTCCGATAAGGAGAACATAGATGCCATCAGGAGAATAAAGGATCTCACAACCATAAACAATGCGCGGTTTTCCCTGTTTCTGGCCAGGCAGGCAATTGAAAAGTGGGACAGGTTCAGGGAAAGGACGCACAGCATCGTCAGGAAAAATGCCGACATTGCCAGGAAGGAACTATCTGACTTCGGTTTCTATTCAGACGAATATGAGGGTGCACCGTTCATGTTCGTCGGTGACGGAAGGTTCGATTCGGAGATGATGGCTTCCAAAGCCATCAGTGGCTATGGCGTGCTCGTTGC
Organism: Thermoplasma acidophilum DSM 1728; assembly: GCF_000195915.1. GTDB lineage: Archaea > Thermoplasmatota > Thermoplasmata > Thermoplasmatales > Thermoplasmataceae > Thermoplasma > Thermoplasma acidophilum. Next base: position 1,151,759 of record NC_002578.1, read on the forward strand.
GCCTGGATCCTACTTCGGACTGGACGGGTATCTGCGCGTCTGTTTGACTGCGCTGGACGCAAGGGAAGATATAGCGGCATTCAGGGAATTTGCTGAGAAAGAGTTAGGGAAATGAAGGGTCTCAGGTCTGCCTTTTCCTTCTTCACCATAATACCGATAAAGTCTGAACTGGATGAACACCTTATAGCCTACGTGCCGCTTGTTGCACTTTTTGATGCGGCTCTGGCTGCCTCCCTTTACGTTGCAATTTACGGGATCTCAAAACTCCTGGCTTCATTCATTTCAGTATCGGCCATCTACATTGTCAACGGCCTGAACCACGTTGATGCGGTAGCGGACGCGGGCGACGCGATGATGATAAGAAACAGGTCCAGGATCAGGGAGGTGTTTGAGGATCACGATGTGGGGGCCGGCGGCGTCTTCACACTCATCTTCGTATACCTTCTGGCCCTGATCTCCCTTTCCAGCATGGATCTTTACATCGGGATTTTTTCCATTATACTGGCAGAATTCTTATCGAAGTCGATGATGATGATAACGCTCCACAGATCCAGGCCTTTGTTTCAGGGCATTGGAAGTCTGTTCATAGACCTGTACAGAAAGCATGATTCGCTGTATACCGTGGAATTCGTGGTCATACCCATTGTACTCGCTCTTCTCTCTCGTGCGTCTATAATGATATCCGTTGCACTTGCGTTTCTCATCTTTATAATAGTTAAGATGGCGGTAATTCGCAGATTCGGAGGCATAAACGGAGATCTTGCCGGTTTCATTGGCGAGCTTGGAAGATCGATCTTCCTTATGATCTCGCTAATCATGGCTCAGTCAAGCGTACTGTCCACGTATGACATCCTTTCAAAGATCATGTCATCACTGTGATCGGCCGGAATCGATGCCTGAGTCTCCGATACTTCTGGAAATTGCGAAATAAAGTCACTTATATCGGATTCATCCTCATAGACCAGCGCAAATGACCTGTCCCCAGCAGAAACCCCGCATTTTTTTATGGCGTCCTGTATCTGATCGCACCCGCAAAGATACATCAGTATCAGTATACCGACATCCCTGATCCTGCTACCATTTTCTGAACGCCTTATGGCCCTTTCCATGGCTGATTCAAGAGCGGAAATTGAAGCTATACAGTCCAGTTTCACAGGTTGAAATACAGAACGCCTGGATCTTACAAATTTGATTATGCTGGAAATATCCGTATCTTTGCAATAAAAAAATTTTGTTTTAAGCTGCATTATTTCCTGCTCTTGTGGTTGCTGGAGTGGCTGGCCTCTGCGGCTTTATGATCTTGGCCGCGTTGATCAGGTTTGATATCCTGTCAAAGAGCTTCTCCTTTTCGGGCGAATTGACAAGAGCAACTCTCAGTACGTCCTCGATGGTCTTTGCAGGTATGATCTCTATCTTGTTCACATGATCTGCATCCAGTATTATATCGCTGTAATTCAGTTCTGGGACGATGACCTTGTTCAGACCTGCTTCTATAGCTGCCTCAACCTTTGCGGTTACGCCGCCAACCGGTAGAACATCACCCCTGACGCTGAGTGATCCCGTCATGGCAACGCTCTGATCCACTGGTATGTTCTCTATCGCTGAGATAACTGCAGTGGCTATTGATACGCTGGCTGAGTCTCCTTCAACTCCCTCGTAAGTTCCAACGAACTGTATGTGAATATCCATATTGGATATGTCCTTTCCTGTCAACTTCTTGAATACCGCCGATACGTTGAGCACAGCTTCCTTGGCAATATCTCCGAGCTTTCCGGTAGCTATTATGTTTCCAGCACCCTTGTGTTCGGCCGGGGTGACCTCTGCAACTATTGGCAGAACTACACCGGTATATTCAGACATGCCGGTATCCGCACCAACAACAGCCAGGCCGTTTACCATTCCCACAACGCTGCCCTCTGTCCTGAATGTTTTGTATATCTTCTTTATCTCAATGGACCTGTCAGCTATCTGCTGCTCCAGAGGCTTCGCTAGGTTCTTAGCGGCTATTACATCGGCTGCTGTAACGACAGTTTTCTTCTGCGATACTGCTATATCTCCGGCTACCCTGACGAGTCCGCCCAGCTCCCTGAGCCTCAAGGTCAGCTTGTTCCTCCTTCCGGATCTCTTCTGAGCTTCCTTTATAACTTCTATTATGGCTGACTTGTCAAAGTGCGGTATCTTCTTGTCCTTTTCAACTTCCTGTGCTATGAACTGAACGAGCTTTCTCCTGTTCTCGTCGTTGTCATCCATGTAATCGTTCACAACGACCTCATAACCGTATCCGCGTATCCTTGACCTGAGCGCAGGGTGCATATTTCTTATCGCATCATAGTTTCCGGCAGCAACGAGTACAAAGTCGCATGGCACAGGTTCTGTCTGCACCATGGCGCCTGCACTGCGCTCGCTCTGGCCTGAAATCGGGTACTTCTTTTCCTGCAGTGCAGTAAGTATTGCCTGCTGATCCTCGGGCCTGAGAAGGTTTATCTCATCTATGAATAGGACACCCTTGTGGGCCTTGTGTATGTTGCCCGCCTCAACCCTCTCATGGGCTGGGGTCTCCAAGCCCCCGGACTGGAAAGGATCATGCCTGACATCTCCCAGCAGGGCACCCGAATGCGCTCCAGTAGAATCAACGAATGGAGGTTTGTCGTTCGGGTTATGGGAAACGAGCAGTTTCGGTACCATGGCCCTCTCGTTTCTTATCACAGGGTTGAAGGCCATGGCCATGTACAGGAAGGCCGCGGCCATTATGGCAAAGAATATCAGAGTTATGGAACGAAGAACTATTGCAGCTATTATACCCAGCAATACAACTGAGAATATCACAAACATTATGCTTCTGGATCTGTCCCTTTTCTCCCTCTCCGCCTTGATCTGGTACTGTCTAACGATCTCCTTGCCCTTCCCTGCAGGGACAGTTTTGATCTTTGGCTTGTTTGGATCTTCCGGATTTGGAAAAACGAGAATATCCTCCAGTTCACTCTTGGGCAGGAAATCAACCATTGACTGTGCAAGCATCGATTTTCCAGTACCCGGCTCTCCTATCAGGATCACGTGCCTCCTCTGAAGGGCGGCTTTTTTAACGATCTCGCCGGCCTGATCCTGCCCGATGACCTGATCAAAAAGGAGTTTAGGCACATGGATATCTTTGGTTGTCTCTATGTCAAGTTTATTGACCCACTCCTCGACGCTCTCAATGTTTTCTTCCACAACTTCATAATCAAAATTTCATAAATAAGCCTTTCCTAAATTAGAACGTTTAAAATGTCGCCCTATGTGAAATCAAAAGTCCAGTATAATACGCAAAAAAACAATGAACAAATTTTCGCAAAATTAGTTCGGAAATAAAATGGAAGCGGCCTAGAAGGATCAGCCAATTTCCACAGTGTAAACCTTCTTATCGCTGAACATGTTCTTCATATTTCGTACTTCCTCAACTATCTCTGGATTGATCTTGAAGTACTTGAAACCGTTCTTGGACTGCTCTACGATCACAAGTCCAAGCCCTATGAGGCTCTCCTCACCAGTGTACCTGACTCCAAGTCCCTCAAGACACCCCTTAACATTCGAGGGGTCCGACTTAACAGCTCTCGATATCTCCGACAAGTAGGATCTGTAAGGGTATATGGAGAGAAGATAGAAGAGGACCTTTCTCCTCAGTTCACTCCTGTTCAATGACCTTAATATGTTCCCGTCGACTATCGGTTCCATAAATGAAGATGACATAAACAGTATTTAAATTTTTTTGGTATATACACCGTCACTTGATCCTCAGCTGTTCGTCCTCTTGCTTTTCCACGATTAGTATTAATCCGTCTCTACCAACGATCTTGACCCTGGAACCCTTGGGTATTCGGGATCCGTTCGAAGATCTTGCCTGCCATTCTATGCCGTCAACCGAAACCCAGCCCTTTTCATCTATACCCTCCACGGCGTATCCCATCTTTCCGATGAGGGATTCGGCACCGGTCCATTTTCCCCTGAATTTAAATGTGCGCACTATCCTTCTTATGTAGAAGGCGAGAAATCCGGCAACGATCACTATTAGTATAGATGTTAGAAGATCGAATGTTGTGAATGGCGACGGAGAATAACCTGGATTTGATGAATAGTACGGTGAGGCGAGAAGAAACGTACCGATCAGACCGACAACAACTCCAGATAGAAGGGCGAAGCCGTGGCCCATCTTGGCCTCCAGTATAATAAGGACAGAACCCATGAGCAACAGCAGCACACCAACCAATGAAGCTGATATCAACTGAAGGCCAAGGAAGCCGAGTATAAGCAGAGTTATGCCGGCAATCGTCAGAACCACACTCCCGTGATAGATATCAAGCATTATGGCTACGAAACCAAGCAATATAAATATTCCGTCAACGTAAGCGTTACTCAGAAAGCTGAGAAAGTTATCGTATGCTGAGGGATAAACCGACACCTGCGGATAGGATGATAGGGATAATGAAGCCAGTGCCTTATCAAGGGAACCGTATATCCCATTTATGAGATGTATTCTGTACGCCTCCGTATCATTGTAAGCCGTATTGTTGCTCACCATTGAGTACGCCGCAGTGGTATTTCTTCCGTGTTCCGCAGCTAAACTGACCATGTACTGTTCCATGGCACTTGTGGTGTGCTGCTGCTCCAGCGATGTTCCGCCCACAACAATGGGTGTGGAAGGCCCTATATACGTCCCATTGGCCATGAAGATGTAATCCGTGGCCATGGCAACATAGGATCCTGCAGAAGCTGCCATGGCGTTCTGCGGTACATAGGTGATGGTTATTATACCCCTTGATTCTGCGCTTGTTATGGATGATACCATCTGTATCATATTTTCCAGTTCACCGCCGGGCGTATTCATATCTATGACCACTGCTGCGGTTGTGGTGTTTGATATGGAATTCATTGTGCTGGTGATCATGGCGGCGGAACCTGCATCTATCTCTTCGTCGAGGTATATCACAACCACGTTCTTCTGCGGCTGTGCCTGAGAATCAGCCGCTATACTTACCAGTAATAGGAGTAAAAATACCGCCATAACTGCTATGATGAATGGGCGATGCATCAGTATAATAAATCAATGCTTCCTTAAATATGTACCCATATATTCGGCCTGCCCCAGCACATGGCCCCTGACAGCATTATCGAAGTCTTTCCGCTTCATTCCGGCCTTTGTAAGAGTTGTGTCCAGAGCAAGCACCTTGAAATAATATCTGTGGGGCTTTCCTGGCGGAGGGCATGGACCTCCATAGCCCTTATTCCCAAAATCATTAACTCCACTTAACACGCCAGTCTGCTTAAGAATTGAAGAATCTATAACCTTTACCGAAGTGGGAATATTGTAGATGATACAGTGGGTGAATAGGCCCGACGGAGCATCCGGATCATCCACGATCAGCGCAAGACTTTTCGTTCCTGATGGAAATCCCTCTACAGCTATAGCTGGCATCCTGTCTTCTCCATCGCATGTGTATTCAACGGGTATCTGAGACCCCTTACCAAAACCCTCAACCTTGACCTCCATACAATCAACCTCTGCCTGATCACTATATGACCTATTCATGTATTTATCATTATATTATTCTTTGCAAAAGCACCGAACGTTTTGAACGATAGATTGGACAGCGCATCACTTCAAACGTTTTAACACGCATTATGAACTTGCCTTCAGGCTCGATTTGTAGTTCCTGTCGCCGGGGCTGTCCTCCTCAGAAAACTGTTGCCCATGAATATATAGGCCAGGGCAGTCATGAGCGTGGCGGCTGCGATTGAAACCCAGAACGTGAGAGTGGATGCCCGCAGCAGATACAGAAAGTAGAGGCCAAATATGGTTCCAAAGAACCTTCCGAAGCTCGTGAGAAGGTTATAGGATCCTATGTATGTACCCTTCTTTTCTGGAGGAGCAAGCGTTGTTATTATGGTCTGTGTAGTCGGAGCCATAAAATCCTCCCCTATTGTGAATATGAGCATGGCAATCAGGAAGTATTCAAATGTTCCATTGAAGGCCAGTACAACGAAACCGGCTGCGTAGAATATGGTGCCTATGCCTCTCCAGAACACCGCGTTCATCCTGGAAGACATTAGCCTGAGAATTGGCATCTGCAGTGCGATTACGGCCAGCCCATTGACGGAGTATATCAGGCCTATATCAATCAAGGGAAGGGATTTCAGATCGAAGGCGTAAACGGTCATTGTCGGGCCATTTTGCCTCAGCGTGAACCCGAGCACCACGCCGACTATCGTGAAGAGAAAGAAAAACCGGTCTGTCTTGAATATCCTGAGCTTTATCTCCTCCTTTCTGAAGCTGCTGATCGCGTATGTTTCCTTTACGTTGAAGTACAGTATGAGAAGTTCTCCCACAGTGAGAACAGAGGCCAGTATAAAGATATAAGAGAAGCTTATCGAACTGAGAATGCCTCCTATGAGTGGACCCACTGCAGCCCCAAGATTTGCAAGTATCCTTATGAGCGTGTATCCGGAGAGCCTCTGACTGAGGCTGGTTATATCGGCCACGGCTGCCTCTATTGCCGGGTACTGGAGAGAGTTCAGTATTATTGTGCCGTACCAGGGCATTACCAGATAGATGAAGCTGAGGTGAAAGAAGACCGCCACAAACATCAGGAAATAGAGTATGCTTGCCGGTATTGGTATTATTATGAGAAATGCCCTTCTGCCAATTCTGTCTGTCCATTTTCCGGAATAGTACTGTACTATGGCCATCACAATGGCAGAAGATCCGAGGATCAAGCCGGTTATGAGAAAGGAGATATGATAGACACTGATGAATATCAGAGGCAGAAATATGAATGCAGATACTCTCCCCGAGGCACGTATGAACCTTGAAATGCCCAGATAGAGAACCCTCCTATCCAGGCCACTGAAACCATATGAATAAGCCATTATCTATAGGCTGATTACTTTCTATCTCTTAACCTCTTCCACCATTAATAATGCATCCGCCGTTCATTGATAATTGAGATCACTATTCCAACTATCTTTATATAGAAGAACAAATATACCTGATAGATGCAGCCAACACCGTCGGAATATGCAAGGACTCCAGTGAGGATCGAAATGCAAAGAAGCAAGGAAAGAAATAGCATGGTTTATAAAGAGATGTACAATGATGCCCAGAGAAAATATTCAGAAGCACTTGACAGGATATCGAAGCTTACGGATGCATATCTGCGTGAGAAGGCCGAAGTGGAGAACTTCATAAAGATCAAAGACCGCGAAGTTGAGATGTCAAAGAAGAACGCCAATGAAAAATTGCTTAAGGACTTTCTGCCAGTGCTTGATTCGATCGATGCTGCGATACAGGCAGAAAAGGATAACAACCTGATAAGGATCAGGGATCAGATGCTTGGCGTGCTCTCCAGATATGGCCTGAAACCAATCAAAGCAGAGGGGAGCAAGTTTGATCCATACCTGCATGAGGTTGTCGGAGTCACGGCCGATGGTGAAGACGGCATGGTCAAATATGAAGTTCAGAGAGGGTATACCCTTAACGATGGGGTGCTCCGCACTTCGAAGGTAATCGTTGTCAAAAGGTGATGATGTATGTCAAAGATAATTGGTATTGATCTGGGTACAAGCAATTCTGCTGCTGCAGTTGTGATATCGGGGAAGCCAACCGTGATCCCAAGCTCGGAGGGGGTATCGATAGGAGGCAAGGCTTTCCCCAGCTATGTCGCATTTACGAAGGATGGGCAGATGCTTGTGGGCGAACCTGCGAGGAGACAGGCTCTACTCAATCCAGAAGGCACCATATTCGCAGCAAAGAGAAAGATGGGTACAGATTACAAGTTCAAGGTTTTTGATAAGGAGTTCACGCCTCAGCAGATCTCTGCATTCATACTTCAGAAGATAAAAAAGGATGCTGAGGCCTTCCTCGGCGAACCAGTGAATGAAGCTGTTATAACTGTGCCCGCTTATTTCAATGATAATCAGAGGCAGGCAACCAAAGATGCCGGTACAATAGCTGGCTTCGATGTTAAGAGGATAATAAATGAACCAACAGCCGCTGCACTCGCCTATGGTGTAGATAAGAGCGGGAAATCCGAAAAGATCCTCGTTTTCGATCTCGGAGGGGGAACTCTGGATGTTACGATAATGGATTTCGGTGATGGCGTTTTCCAGGTGCTTTCAACATCCGGCGACACACGGCTTGGAGGTACTGACATGGACGAGGCCATCGTCAACTATATAGCCGATGACTTCCAGAAGAAGGAGGGCATAGACCTCAGAAAGGATCGATCCGCCTACATAAGGCTGAGGGATGCGGCTGAAAAGGCCAAGATAGAACTTTCAACTACGCTCTCAACAGATATCGATCTGCCGTACATAACGGTAACAAACAGCGGGCCAAAACACATAAAGATGACGCTCACAAGGGCAAAGCTAGAAGAGCTCATATCTCCAATAGTTGAGAGGGTGAAAGGCCCGATAGACAAGGCTCTTGAAGGCGCAAAGCTCAAGAAAACCGAGATCACAAAGCTGCTATTCGTGGGCGGGCCGACCAGGATACCATATGTTAGGAAATATGTTGAGGATTACCTTGGCATAAAGGCCGAGGGTGGAGTGGACCCGATGGAAGCTGTGGCCATCGGTGCTGCAATACAGGGCGCAGTCCTAAAGGGAGAGATAAAAGACATCGTTCTGCTGGATGTGACCCCGCTCACGCTCAGCGTTGAAACGCTTGGTGGCATCGCAACCCCGATAATTCCTGCAAACACCACCATACCGGTGAGAAAGAGCCAGATATTTACGACAGCTGAGGACATGCAGACAACGGTCACCATACACGTGGTGCAGGGTGAGAGGCCGCTCGCGAAGGATAACGTTTCGCTGGGTATGTTCAATCTTACCGGAATAGCGCCGGCCCCAAGGGGCGTTCCACAGATAGAGGTGACGTTCGATATCGACTCAAACGGCATTCTGAACGTGACCGCGGTGGACAAGGCTACTGGAAAGAAGCAGGGTATAACGATAACGGCTTCCACGAAGCTCTCCAAAGAGGAGATAGAGAGGATGAAGAAAGAAGCCGAGCAATACGCTGAGCAGGACAGAAAGGCGAAGGAACAGATAGAACTGCTAAACAATGCAGAGTCTTTAGCTTACAGTGTTGAGAAGACGCTGAACGATGCTGGAGACAAGGTGGACAAGGAGACTAAGGAAAGGCTGACCAACGAGGTAAAGGATCTGAGAAAGGCCATAGAGGAGAAGAACACGGAGAACGTAAAGACGCTGATGGACAAGCTGTCAAAGGACATACAGGAAGTCGGGGCCAAGATGTACCAGCAGGCTTCAGCGAACACCCAGCAGAGTGCACAGTCAAACAGCCAGAATTCGGGATCGTCTGATGGTAAGACCGTGGATGCTGAATACAAGGAAAAAAGCTGATTAAAAGAACGATAAGATGGCAAAGGACTACTATAAGATACTGGGCGTGGACAGGAATGCCACAGACGAGGAGATAAAGAAGGCTTTCAGGGAGCTTGCCAAAAAGTGGCATCCTGACCTACATCCAGAGAACAAGCAGGAGGCAGAGGAAAAATTCAAAGAGATCAGTGAGGCATACGAGGTGCTGTCTGATCCGCAGAAGAGGAGGATGTACGATCAGACAGGCACCGTTGACTTCGGTGCTGGAGGCCAGAACTTCAACTGGGACAACTTCACGCATTACAGCGATCTGAATGATATATTCAACGACATATTTGGAGGCAACTTCGCCTCCGATTTCTTCTCAGGTTTTGGTAGGGGACAGCGTGAGGAACAGTACGATCTGGATCTCTACACGAACCTTGACATAACACTGGAAGATGCCTATTACGGCACTGAAAAGAGGATAAAGTACAGACGCAATGCCATGTGCCCTGACTGCAATGGAACTGGAGCCAAGAATGGCAAACTGATAACGTGCCCAACATGCAATGGAACCGGACAGCAGAGGATAGTCAGAGGCCAGGGATTTTTCAGGATGGTCACGGTTACAACATGCCAGACCTGCGGTGGCAGGGGCAGGATACCGGAAGAGAAGTGCCCGAGATGCAATGGTACTGGAACGGTGGTCGTCAATGAAGACATATCCGTGAAGATCCCAAAGGGAGCCACCGACAATCTGAGGCTCAGGGTTCAGGGCAAGGGACAGTCATACAATGGCCGGACTGGAGATCTGTACGTTGTTTTACGTGTCAGGAATGACAGGAATGTGCAGAGGATAAATGACGATCTTATGATTGACCAGAAAATAAATTTCGCTCAGGCTGCGCTTGGAGATACAATAGAGGTAAATCTTTTCAGGGAAAAATACAGCCTCAAGATACCCGAAGGGACACAACCGGGCGAAGTCCTCAGGATCAAGGGTGCAGGAATGCCCCATCTAAACGGTCATGGCAGTGGCGATCTCCTTGTCCGCGTCAACGTGGAGGTACCGAAGAGGCTCACGCAAAAACAGAAGGATCTGATAAGGGAGATATTCGATATAAAGGAAAACCACAGATCATGGTTTCACTGAGTACCACATTTGAAAATACATTGAAGACAAAATTAATTATTATGTTAGTTATATCACTGAAGCTTTGATGGTTGTAAAGAATATTGCATCTTCATTCATGAATATGAATATTGTGAGGGATAATCGTGTACATGTTGGTTGAGGACAAATATATAGCCAGGGTTCCGCCCGAGATGCTGGGCGAGGATTATGATGTCGCGGTCAGAGAAGTCACCAAGAGATCTCTTGAGGGGCGCCTGGTGGACGTGATCAATGAGAAAACTTCCCAGAATGAAGGGAAATACCTGGTCATATCGGTTCTCTATACTGAATCGATAGGTGAAGGTACCATAGTCCATGGAGATGGGGGCGTGTATCAGGAGGTCAAATACCGTGCCCTGGTATATTACCCCGAGATGCAGGAGATAGTTGACGGTGAAGTTGTCAGTGTACAGAAATTCGGCGCATTCATCAAATTTTCCTCCTTCGAGGGACTTCTGCACATAAGTCAGATAATGGATGACCGTATCGACATAGATCTGGAAAACAAGAGGTTTATAGGAAAGGAAACGAAGAGGGATCTCAAGGTTGGGGATCGCGTGCGTGTCAGGATAGTAGCAATGAATCTTGCGTCATCATCCATATCGGACAGCAAGATCGGCTTCACAATGAAGCAGGTCGGCCTTGGAAAGCTGGACTGGCTGGCTAAGGAGGCGTCACAATGAAGGTACAGTACAGAGCATGCAAGAAATGCAAGAGACTGACACCCGAAAAGACATGCCCCGTGCACGGCGACGAGAAGACAACAACCGAATGGTTTGGATTTCTTCTGATAACTGAACCCGAGCTTTCTGCCATAGCCAAGAGAACCGGGATAACAGAGCCTGGTATGTATGCTATCAAGGTCAGGCAGTAAATTCATAGTGACAGAGAGCGCAAGGCAGAAGATAAAGGGCAGAAACGGCAGAGTTGTTGATCCTGATGAGGTAAGGGATCTCTCAGTGGATCATCCTGTCGCTGCCGTTGGAGATGTGACGGCTTATAACCTGAGGAAGGTTAACGCAAGGGTTCTGCTTGAGATCGTCGACCTGAGGACAAAGAGGAGCGACCTGCTTTTTGCCCATGAGGAGGGTAGCATAGTGATAAGGAATGACCCTGGAACCATATCCTTTGACCTCATAAGGGCCATACAGTCGGCACTTTTAAGCGATAAGAAGACCAGGATAGAGGTGATCGGCGAAGAGGATCTGGCAGTGCTTCCGATAATTTATTATGCCGATCTGGATACGGTCATTGCCTATGGCATACCCGATGTCGGTATGGCCATTCTGACTGTGGACTTCGACCTGAAGTGCCATGTCTGCGAAGTTCTCAGCGAGATGGCCATTGCTTGAAGGTGAATGGTATGGTGGATCTGATAATCAAGGAAAAAAGAGATAATCCCATCCTGAAGAGGAAGGAGATAAAGTACGTCCTGAAATTCGACAGCAGCAGGACCCCGTCAAGGGAGGAGATAAAGGAACTTATAGCGAAGCATGAAGGCGTTGACAAGGAACTCGTTATAGTGGATAACAACAAACAGCTGACAGGAAAGCACGAAATAGAGGGATATACAAAGATATACGCCGATAAGCCAAGCGCAATGCTGTATGAACCGGACTATGAGCTAATAAGGAATGGATTGAAGCAGAAAGAGGCAAAATGAGGGGTCCTGATGCAGAAGAGAGAACTTTATGAAATAGCAGATGGAAAACTCGTGAGGAAACACAGGTTCTGCCCAAGGTGCGGTCCAGGCGTTTTCCTAGCTGAACACGCCGATCGTTATTCCTGCGGAAGGTGTGGATATACAGAGTTCAAAAAGGCAAAGAAAAGTAAATCATAATTCTTCTATCTTTTTCGTTATATCTCCGGCAAGTTTCTCATAGGCCTGTATGCTCTGGCGTTTTGCCTCAGCAGCCGCTTCTTTTTCTGCCTGTACGCTCATGGCGTTAAGAAGCCCCTGAAGGCTGTAATCCAGAAGCATTGCAAGTGTCCTGAATTCTTCAGCCTTGTCCTGCCCAATCTGCTGGCGCTTTGATGACACGTAGCAGTCATAATGAACCGATCCCTTCTTTGTGAACGTAAACTTCTCGCCAGTCTTCACTGAATTGTTGCAGACATAGCATTTAAATTCTGCCATGCGCCTGGATTACCTGACAAAATTTAACCATTTCTTTTCAGTTATGAATAAAAATTTGTCTTCATCTGACTCAGATGGGCCAGTGACCGTGCTATCGTCTCCTTCTCCCTTACATTCAGATCCTTCTCCCTGATCAGATCGGAGAAAAATTCTATAGCGCGATCATAGTCATACGTGTTGACTGGCTTGGGTATGCCATCCTTGCCGCCAACCGCAAACGAAAACTTGACCGGGTCCCTGAATGATGCTTTCGGACCGTATATGACTTCTGCTATGTAGGAGAGCGCCCTCAAAGTGCTCTTTCCGATGCCCTTCTCCATATATATTTTCTCGAAATCGTCAACACCGTACTCGTAGAGATCCCTGAGCTTCTTCCAGTTGACCCTGCCACTGAGATCAAGGAATGGCAGGGAGAAGTTGTCGAGCGTGCTCTGTGCTCCGCTCCTGAAGCGCCACACCTCCCCTTCCCTGACCGAGGCCACAATCGCCGACCTGTTATCCCTGCTTTCGGTTGCGGAAAGATCAAGAACGTTCAGACTGGTTTTATCGGCTGATAGGCCATAGCGGCCCTCTACGTCCACGCGTTCATTTCCTATCAGCCAGTGGTATCTTCTGGCCATTCTGTCCTCAGAGTTCATCCCCTGCTGTATAACAGCATGCCTGCCACGGTCTGAAACGACAACGAACTGCATGTACAGATCGTATCCATCCTGCAGCAGAGAGTTGTCTATCTTCGCGATCCTTCTGGCATTCTCGTATACATATTCCTTATCATCCTCCTTCAGAATGCCAGTTTCGACCGAGGACAGTAGATCGGCTCTCATATCAGCCATGGCGCTGGCCTTTCCTCCGCAGACCTTGACGCCAAGGTCCCTGGTGGAAAGGTACTCTTTCAGCGCAGAAAGCGTGAATACTGTGGTACCGCTGGAGTTCCAGTCAAAACCTGTTACTAGAGAAAGGGAATGAAACCAGAATGGATCTGCCAGTCGTCGTATGAGCTCGCCCTGCCCGTATGTGTCCACTATTATCTCTGCCATGATGCCCGAAAGCTTCACCGCTCTCTTGAACAGATATTCAGGAGGATGCCCGTAATGCAGCGGCAGTGCTGATATACCTCTCCTTTCCATCTGCAACTACATCTATTTCATAGAAATATAATTAGCTACCTCTGTGCGTAAGGATCGAAGATTCATAATACAACGATAAATGTCCATTATCCCAACGGCTCAGGTATCCCGCAACCGTTATCTCCGCCGGCGTGAGTTCGGGTGCCACCGGCTCTGCTCTTTTTGCCTCCCCATAGTTATTGTGGAATTTTCTATTGGCGTAGGCGTGTATATCTTCTATAACGATCTGAGTTTATGGCTTCTCCCAAACTTTTAAATTTCCTATAAATCCTTCGCAAATGCTTTGAATCAAATAACCATAACCTGAAGGCACAGATCCATTGTTGTTATGAAAAGCCCCAGCTGAAATAAAATTTAAGTATGCTACTATTTTTGTCATGCCATCAGAGAGAAAAATTACGTTATCGCAATAGATGTCGGTACCACCGGGACAAGATCTGCTATCGTGGATGCTAATGGGCGTATCGTCTCATTTGCCTACAGATTGAACAGACAGTATTTTCCTGCGCCGGGATGGGTTGAACAGGATCCCGTGAATCTCTGGCGCAATGTGAGGATCACGCTGAAGAAGGCCATAGAGGAATCCAGAATTGATTTGACTGGCATTGCTTCGGCTGGCGTGACGAACCAGCGCGAGACTGTCCTCGTATGGGATCGTAAGACTGGCCGGCCGCTCTACAACGCGATTGTATGGCAGGATAAACGAACATCCAGGAGGATAAAGGATCTCGATGAGGAGACTTCAAATTCGATAATGAAAACCACCGGGTTGAGACCTGATTCATATTTCTCGGCTTCAAAGATACAGTGGCTGCTGGAAAATGTCGAGGGCCTTAGGAAAAAGATGGCCGATGGTGATGTCTCATTCGGAACTGTAGACTCGTGGATCATCTGGAATCTGAACGGTTCCGTAAATAGAAGCATCACCGTTACGGACCACAGCAATGCATCCAGAACCATGTTATATGATATAGCTAAGCTGAGGTGGAATCCAGATCTGCTCGACATATTTGGTGGAATATCTGAAACTTCGCTGCCTGAGGTTATGTCGTCAGGATCTGCTGAGTACGGCTACATCTCAAAGGATACTTCAGCGATATTCGATGGGCGGGAAGTGCCCATTACCGCCGATATAGGGGATCAGCAGTCGGCTCTCTTTGGGCAGGGATGTTTCAATCCAGGCGACGTGAAGGCAACGTATGGAACTGGAACCTTTATCCTTTCCAATGCAGGAACCGAGGTTCCGCAGACCTCCGGAACTCTGCTCAGAACCATATTCTATTCCATATCTGGCAGGGAGTTGAGTTATGCGCTCGAAGGGAGCATACTTGCATCTGGATCAGTGCTCAGATGGCTTCAGAACAGTCTCCATCTATTCCGATCAGCCAAGGATATAGAGGATGCCGCAGAAAAGCTGAAGAGCAATGATGGAGTATACTTTGTCCCGGCATTCTCCGGCCTTGGTTCTCCATACTGGGATCAGGACGCGAGAGGACTGTTCATTGGGCTTACTGAGAGCACGACCGCCGATCATCTGGCCAGATCCGTACTGGAATCTGAAGTTTATATGGCCACCGACGTGATTATGGAAATAGAAAAGGAGATCGGAAGGAATATAGCGAAGATAAGGTGCGATGGGGGCGGATCAAGAAGCGATTTTCTGATGCAGTTTCAGGCCGACATTGCTAATGCGGAGGTGCTCGTACCCGAATCATCGGAAACTACGGCCCTGGGATCAGCTTACCTATCCGGCCTTGTATCCGGCTTATGGAAGAGCAAGGATGAAATACGCGAGCTCTGGAGGCTCAAGAAGGTGTATAGGCCAGTGATGTCAGAAGAGGAAAGGAAAAGGAACTATGTGGGATGGAAGGATGCCGTAAAGAGATGCATGGGATGGCATCCTAATATATAACCATCAGAAGTGCCGATCTAACATAGCCTGAGCTGACATTGAAGCATACGGGGCCAAATCAATGTCGTACGTGTAAGAGGCCTCTAATATAGGTGACGATCATGATTCACCTTGTATAGTTAAAGAAACGAATCAGTTGATGAAATTAGGATTTACATCATTATATTTCTAAAAACGGCAAAATATTTATAAAATAAAGAAGAATGAGATCGGGATTGATATGGCATTCATAGATGATCTTGCGATGGAGCTTTTCACATTGTCGCTGGTAGGTGTGCTCTCGCTGTATCTCACGGGAACAGCATATCTGGCTTATAGAAAGGGTGTCAAAGATATTGAAGAAGTCATGAAGCCTGGGGCGTTCCCGCTATTGGTACTGGGCATGATAATAACAATAATGGGCATATACGGAGAAATGACATGGCCTCTTCCCGGCAGCTACAACATACTGTTCTACGATCCTTACCTTATCCTCGGGTTGATATTGCTGATGGTTGCCATCTCACTCATTCTAAAGCAGAAGCTGCAGTACACAGGCATAATTGCACTTTTCGCTGGGCTGATAGCCATATATTACGGTGCAAATGCGTACATAGATAAGATGACTGCCAGCCCAATAGCGATGCTCGGGCTTTACATTGCCTTCGGATTGACAGGCGTCTTCACATATCCCACCACATTGATATACGATTTATTGCCGGGAAAAGCAAAGGTTTCAAAACTGTGGATGGTCGTTCTGGTAATTTTCTGGATAGGCCTTGTGGTATCTGCAGTGCTGGCCGCCCTGACAGCAATAGAAGCTGTGCCTCAGCACCTGCTCAAACCACCATGATATTTTGAAAAATCAACTTTATTTTTATGTTTCATTTAGATCAACCTACAATGACCTGCAAAATGAGTTAATCGGAAATCTTCTCTTTGCTAAAGCTTTGGAGATTTATGCTTCAGTGACATATGACTACGGCAGTGTATTGCGCATTTGCGCCATAGCCTCGCAGAGGGATTAAATATAATAATAAACGATTAAATGCTCCGGCCGGGATTTGGACCCAGGTCGTCGGCTCGAAAGGCCGATATGCTTGTCCGGACTACACCACCGGAGCGACAAGAGTGAATTTAAAAGGAGTATATTTAATTTTTCAGAACACGGATTTCCATATAAAATATAATAATTGTAATTTTATGGCATGAAACATAGAACCGCAATTACTGCACCCTGTAGCGCAAAATACCTGCAAATCCACCGAATTTCTTCACTATCTGCCCCGGATCATTGCTCACGCTCACTATATGTATTCTCGTCCCAACCGTTTGAGCAATGC
The DNA here is from genome assembly GCF_000195915.1 of Thermoplasma acidophilum DSM 1728. Classification (GTDB taxonomy): domain Archaea; phylum Thermoplasmatota; class Thermoplasmata; order Thermoplasmatales; family Thermoplasmataceae; genus Thermoplasma; species Thermoplasma acidophilum. Next base: position 1,168,794 of record NC_002578.1, read on the forward strand.
TCAGTGATCTTCTGCCATCCTCTGTTCTGAACATTTCATCGGTTATTATGAGGTCTGACAGGGCCCCCATCTGCAGAGCACTCTCAGTCTGGTCCCTCCCATAGACCCCCATATCTTTTTTCACTGCGACCAGAAACTCATCCACTATCTCCTTGTCCCTGGCGATCCTTTCATTACTCAGCAGCTTCGCCCCATCGGCGGAGGTTATGAATTCATAAACAGCGCCAGAATCAGTCCTGTTTGCCGGAAAACTGCCGATGACATTTACTCCCCTCTGAGCGCAGTACCTTGCGAACCTGTCCCTGGCAAATCCCGGGCCGAGAATAATGATACTGTTGCTGTAGTTCTTCAGCGCGTTCACAATCTGATCGAAATATGAGGCTTCGGAATAGTTGCCCTCTGCGTATTTACCGGATCTCCCTGAATAGACAGTGCCGACCTGCTGGATTCCGTACGGATGTATCAGAAAAATCTGCGCTTCATCCTCATCCATGGCTACAGCGGTGTATACCGTAACGTATTTTTCATCCGTCGCCTCTTTCAAAAGATCGATGTGCTGGTCGTCCCATTCCTTGGTGATGGATATCTCGCTATCCACCGTGACCGTTATGGACTGGTGCTTACCCTTCGTATCCTCCGGCCCCTCAATAACCGTTCCGAGTATGCGGAGCCTGTTGTCAAAGTCCTGGAATTCTATCTTCTCCACCTTGAGTCTTATCGTTATCGGGATCCTTTCACGTTCCCTCGATCTCTGCACATCGGCTGATTCTTCGACCCGCCTGAATGTGATTGCTGAAACCTCATCGCCTTCAGAGAGTATATTTCTCAGATACCAGAGATCGTCCAGGCTTTCAATGCGTATTCTGTACGTGCTGTTCTTAAGATCCTCTTCCAAAATTCGCATGGTGAGTTCATTCCCCTTTCGGCCTTAGATTCTCTATCTTTCTGTATATACGTCTGTAATGACTGCCCTTCCAGTACATCTTATGACAACCCGTGCATATGTATACGTCCCTGTGATTCCTCAGGTACTCGGGTATCTTTGACCTCAATTTTACAAGTCTGCCGTTGCACACGGGGCATCTCATGAACCTGTCCTTCATCCTCGATGAGAAATGAGCTATGAAGTCACGCAGCTGATCATTTATGTCATCATAGGGCTCGAAAATGGACATTGGATACTTCTGGTACATCCCGTAATCCCTTGTTATTATTATTCTGCCCTCCGACCTGCTTTTCGTTATTATCTCATCGTCAGGTACGGTACCTGAGGGGTAGTATACATCGTATCCCATGAGCCTTATCCATCTGGCCAGCTTTCCAAGCATCTGGTCAACCGTCAATTTTATTTCACCATCTCTTGATGAGGTCGTTTCCAACACCAACCAGATCGAGAATTCTAGATACAACGAACGCCACCATATCATCAACCGACTTGGGCTTTGTGTAAAATCCAGGCGACGCCGGCGCCACGATAACACCGTTTTCAGATAGATAAGTCATATTCTTCAGATCTATCGTGCTAAGCGGCATTTCACGCGGGACAACGATGAGGCGCCTTCTCTCCTTAAGGGAAACAGCTGCCGCCCTTGTTATGAGGGTGTCTGATATTCCGGCAGCTATCTTGGAAATGGTCGTTATAGAGCATGGAACTATGACCATGGAATCGAAGAGGAAGCTTCCAGAACTTATTGGAGCTGAAAAGTCATCGTCCTCATAATTATGGGAGGCGAGTGATCTTATGTATTCGATGTTTTCATCCGATTCATATTGTATGACCTTTTTTGCCGCTTCGGATATGACAAGGTAGGTATCATGGCCCCGGAGATTCTCCAGGAACCTGACCGCGTATGGGATTCCTGACGCGCCAGATATGCCGACGACTATTCTCATTATTTTTTCTGATTATTTCCTCCTATTAAAAACATAGTAAAGCACGAATATAGATGCGAAGAGTACGACTATTACACCTATGCCTATGTATTCACCAGTGTGGTTTACCACCGGCTTTGAGAACGAGAATCCAGGGTACGCGCCGGCATCTAACGCCTGTATGTTGGTGTAGCCAGATATCTGCGATGGCTTATTCTCTATGGATATGAAGGCCTTTGTCATATTCTGAACGCTTGGGAAGCCTATCTGGGAGAGCGCCACCACAAGCTCCAGACCGTATGGGTTAAGTCCGGTATAACTTAGATCGAATACTATTAGATCCTGCGTTGAGACGTTGGTCCAGTTGTAGGATATCAGCGATTTGTTATCTATAACATCGCTGAAGAATGAGTTCCACTCTGTCTGTGTTATGCTGTAATGCGTTGAGCCATAATAGTAAGTTATGGAGGGTAGCGACGAGGGGGGAGGCGGAAGCGTCGGAGTGCTGGCCATAGATACAGCTGGCAAGGAAAGCAGCGCAAGTGCCAGTATGAGTGCTGTGATCAGTTTGAATCTCATTCAGGACGAGAATGAAAATATTGTTTAAATATTTATCCGCAGGATCATTCTCTTCCGACTATGAACTCGTGTCCATCCGGATCGGTTTCTACTGATATGCTGTTACGGGCCCTCTCATCTTCTATGGCTCTCACCACCTGTTTCCTGGTGAACCTCTTCCTTCTTGCAACCCTTAAAACGTCCTTTACAGATGATCCTCCGGAGCTCGTTATCAGTTCATGGAGGTGTTCCAGATCCCTGTTCCTCGTGGCAAGGTAAATCGGTGGCACTACGGCGATGACTGCTGGTGAAAATGCCATGTAGGATGGCGAATAGAACCTGTAAGCCGCTTTGCCGCTGGCATTACCGATAGACACCTTGACGATGACAACGTTGGGGCCGGGCCTATTTGCCATGCTTACGTTGTAGCCTTCGTATTGCCTTCCGTTGATGTACCATGTGACCTTATAACCGGAAATATGGTATCCATGGACTTGGATCCGCAACCGCGTGGTTAAAAGCGAAACATGGGAAGTTATGCTTACTGAACGTATCTCTGGATATGGATACTCCTGCAGTTCGTATACAGAATAATTCGCATTTCCGTAGACGTTTCTGCCAGATACGTTTACCGTAAGGTTCCCGTCCGATCTTATTCTGTAAAGTACGGTGCCGTTATTCGCGTAGTATGCTGTATTTCCGATCCTTATCATTATGTCGGTGACATTCTGCTGCCGTACCGATACGAGAAGGTATGCTGATCCATTGGCCGTTTCATTGGCGAACTCCGCGTAAATACGTGGACGGCAAAGCGATGCCTCCACATAGAGCTTGATGACTCCGTAGTTGCCCGTTGATGTATAATTGTAAAATAAAAAGGTATAATTTCCATAGCCTGGAAGTGCCAGGACGTTTTCATCGATGCTGAAGTTGTAGATCAGGTTTCTGGTACTGAAAGGAACCGTAACATTTGTTGAATTGGTGAAAATTCTATATGATAGGGATTCGGGCACCGTGCTATTTTCATATATTGATATATTTTGGTAGGATTCAGTACCGCTGGGTGAAACTGCCTCTATGGCTATTGTATAATTACCGTTGGTTATAAAGTATGGAGATGATCCGTTGAATGTGATCGATGCTCTATTAACGAAAGAAAATGAGGCGATCTCACCACCCTTATACAGTATGTGTATGAAAATGTCAGATGAAACGTTCGCAGATACGTTCAGGTGCATCGTGTTGTTTCTGGAATTCCCGTAGAATGAGTAGAATCTGCTTTCTGTGCTGTTCACGGTGAGAAGCGGCGCAAAGGTGATCACGTTCACGTACCCGGTGAAAACGGTTATGTTCTTGCCATGGTATGAAACGTATACGGTCAGGTTGTTGATACCCTCATGTCCTTGAATGATTACGGTATCGTTACCATGGGCGATCACACCGGCGGAAGCTACGGTAAAATTATAGCCTGCGGGATAAAGAGTGACCGGAATATCCGATGTGCTGAAATACTCACCGCTGTATATGCTGACGGAGAAATTCTCCATTCTGTACACATGGTATACGAGATCGTCCCTGAATACGATTCCGAATCTATCAATAACAGAAACATTCACATAATCCATACCTGTCTGGTTGAGTACCAGGCTCGCGTTTCCCGCATACAGGTGATCAACGCCGTTTATGGATATCGCCACCTCAGATACTATCGGATCATCCTCGATGCCTATGGATACGTTCTGATCCAGGAGCACATATGAACCGTTGCCCAGTGAACTTGTTATCAGCGGGACATAGTTGTCCACAAAGATAGACCCGCTGTATTCGCGCCGGTATCCAATGGAATTGTTCACGTAGAGCGATATGTTTTGCGTACCGTTGTTTAGCAATGCGCTGTCAATCGGAAAACTGGAATTGCCGAATGCTGTTTCCGAAATGTTCCCTATTCTGAGTATTGCGCGGTATGGATATGCAGAATCCACGGTGAAGTTGAGCCAGGAATACCCCCTTATATACCGAGGCTGATAGAAATTAACTGAGATGCTGCCGTTGATCGGCACAACAACACCGGTGTACAGGATAGTTATGGATCCGCCAATGGCCACTAGAATATAGCTTGAATTGCTAGCTGAAGCATAATATACATGCGTTCCGGTGCCGATGATCCTATTTCCAATGATAACATCACTGTTCTGATAGAAAAGGCCAACGGATGCATCTACCTTGCCAAAAATCATATGATCGCCATAGACGCCAATACCGTTTGCATTGTAGAGGATGCAGGTGGACCCATCTGAAATGCCACCGATCCGGTCGGTGGTATTGGAGAATGCCCCTTCAACTACCGTGCCGTTGCTCATAAAGTATGCGATGTTTTCCCTAGAGCTATCGTTGTACATCCATACGGAACTGTTCGATGCATTGTAGTATTCGAATGTGCCGTATCCGATCATCTTCACATTTCGATTCTCAAGGGAGTATGCGTACGTTGTCGATTTATTGAACATGAAGATGTAGTCAAAGGCAGCATACTCCCGGTATCCCGTGAGGTTCAGATGCACGTCTCCAATTTCAGCAACAGTAAGGGTGGAGAGGTTGACCGATACGATTTCGGTTTCGTTTCCCGCAGCCTCCGCTGCGTAAAGCGTATTTCCGTACGCGGAGAACGTGGTAAAATCATCATGTAATATCCTGTACGTGCTCATGTTGAGATAGTTCGATACGTATATCCCGGTCTCATTGATGCCGATGATGGAATTTCTGGTATAATCTGGATAGTAATAGGTTCCGTTTTCGTACGGTAGATCCGTATAATACGTGCTGTAAAGGCCTGAATCCTGCGTGAGATTGATTGGATAATTTCCGAGCGATATGTTGTAGAGGGTCATGTTGACGGCATTGGATCCTATCAGAAGGCTGGTTTCACCGGCAGGTATGGAGGTGTTGAAGTCTATTGGCATGTTTAACCCATCGCTGCTTGTGTTCAGAAACACAAGAGTCTGATTGTGGAAAAATGCGAATTTCATTGTGTAAATGATGTTTGCAGAAACCGTAGTTCCTGTGTGTGCGGTGATAGGAGAATACTCCTCTAAATTCTGAGAGTTCGAGAAATCCATTGCGATGCCGGAGCCTTGCGATCTCAGTATGATGTCGTTGATATCGGCTCCGCCGATCCCATTTTCAGAATAGTTGAATACAAAGGCGAGATCCTGGCCGATCCTCCTGTCAAACGATATATTGAGGTATGTACCATTTGAATCTAGGTCAAGCGAAAATATGTTCAGGCCAAGTCGTCCGTAAATGTCTTTTATTCCAATTTTGGCCCCGCTCACGTCATTTATAACGCTGAAGGAGAAGTTGGTGCTATTCGCAGGAAATGATCCGGGGCTTTGTCCTGAGAAATTGTAATATTCATGCCCCGCACTGATGAGGGTGAACGACGGTATGGTAATTATTGCAACTATTACAGCAATTATAACTTTGTTCATATGACCATAAATTTAACGAATATAAAAATTATATTTTTACCGTGAATGGTATCGACAAGTGAAAATGTAATACAAATTTCACGCTAAACCCGCATTAAAAGGCTGCGAATCACATGGATAGATTTATATCATTATATAACTTACAAACTCGAATGATCAGAGTAGGCATTAACGGTTATGGAACCATAGGAAGGAGGGTTGCTCGGGCAGTATCTCTTCAGGATGACATGATCGTAACGGGCATAGTGAAGACAAAACCCGACTACGTCAGCATGGTTGCATCCAGAGACTTCAAAATTTTTGTTCCCGATAAATCCTATGAGAAGGCATTTCAGGATGCAGGAATAAAGGTTGAAGGTACTGTTGAGAATCTGATCGATGATTCGGAGATCATAGTTGATGCGACTCCAGAGGGACAGGGAGAGAAGAACAAGGATCTGTACGTCAAGAGAAGGATAAAGGCCATATTTGAGGGGGGAGAGGAGCCAGAGATCGCGCAGGCCAGCTTCAATGCGTATTCAAACTTCGAAGAGGCCCGATCCAAGGATTACGTCAGGGTGGTGTCATGCAACACTACCGCGCTGGCCAGAACGCTCCATCCACTCAGAGAAAGATTTGGGATAAGGTATGTGGACGCAACGATAGTCAGGCGGGCAACCGATCCCAACGACAGCAAGAAGGGGCCGATAAACGCTGTGGAGCCAAGTCTCTCCATACCGTCCCATCATGCGCCTGACCTCAGGACAGTAATGAGCGGTCTGAATGTGAGCACCATTGCGATAAAGGCGCCGACGACCCTGATGCACGTTCATGCTGTCAGAGTTGAGCTGGAGAAGGATGCCTCAAAGAACGATGTAATTGAAGCATGGAGGTCCTACAGAAGGATAATGGAGATAGGAAAGAACAGCGGCATAACGTCCACGGGGCAGATGATGGATCTTGCCAGGGAGTTCGGCAGGGATAGATCCGATCTGTACGAAATAGCCGTATGGAGCCAGAGCGTGTCTGTTCAGGGAAACCATGTCTCTTATATTCAGGCGGTGCATCAGGAGAGTGACGTGGTTCCAGAGAATGTAGATGCCATAAGATCCATGTTCGATATAGCGGACAGGGACAGGTCCGTATCGATGACAGACAGCAAACTGAAGATAGAGAAGAGGGTGTTTTGATGGAAAGTAACGAGGAGAATAGGGAGAAGAAAACCATTGAGGATTTACCGGGTGTCGGAGAAGCGACTGCAGAGAAGCTGAGGGAGAACGGATACGATGACATAATGGCCATCGCCGTGGCCTCTCCGAAGGATCTTTCCGATGTAACGGGCATTGGTGAGGGTGCAGCTGCAAAGATAATAGCGGCGGCACGAAAATTCGCGGATATAGGTAATTTCGAAACTGGTGAAGAGATACTTGAAAGGAGAAAGAGCATACAGAAGCTGACGACCGGGAGCAAGAATCTCGATGATCTCCTCGGTGGCGGCCTTGAAACGCAGGCAATAACGGAATTCTTCGGTGAGTTCGGTTCAGGGAAAACGCAGATAATGCACCAGCTTGCAGTCAACTGCACGCTTCCAAAGGAGAAGGGTGGTTTCGACAGCGATGTGATGATGATCGATACCGAGAACACATTCAGGCCGGAACGCATAATACAGATGGCAAAGAGCAAGGGCGCGGATCCGGACGAAACGCTGAAGAGGATACACGTTGCAAGGGCCTACAATTCCCACCACCAGATACTGCTGGCGGAGAAGGCCCAGGACACCGCAAAGGAGTATAACATTAAGCTTCTGATAGTCGATTCGCTTACCGCTCACTTCAGATCAGAATACGTGGGCCGTGGATCTCTTGCGGAGAGACAGCAGCTTCTGAACAAGCATATGCACGACCTGCTCAGGTTTGGAACCATATACAATGCTGTCATCGCAGTAACAAACCAGGTTTCGGCAAGGCCGGACGTTTTCTTCGGCGATCCCATGGCACCCATCGGAGGAAACATAGTGGGGCACACTGCAACCTTCAGGATATACCTGAGGAAGAGCAAGGGTGGAAAGAGGATAGCCAGACTCATCGACTCACCTTATCTGCCGGAAGGGGAAACGGTGATACAGATAAGCGAGGAAGGCGTCAGCGACGGTACATGATCTCCGGTGATCTCTCACCGGACATCTCTATTTTTCAAGTATTTTCCTGTACATCCCTGTTCCAGTTCACCGGAAGCCCAAGGTCAGAAAGGATAAACAGGAATCGTTTTCCCTGATCCTCTGTGTAGAATACGAACCTCACTGTATAACCTGCGCTTTCATCCTTAAGAAAGTCAATGACGGATCTTATCGCTATTCTCTCCGCGCGATCGAATGGAAATCCATAAGCTCCTGTGCTTAGGGCCGGAAATGCAATATCGTGTATACCGAATTCTCTTGCCAGATCCAGGCAGCTCCTGTAGGATCGGTAGAGAACATCGTCTTCACCGTTACGTCCACCCATCCACACCGGCCCAACCGTATGTATGATGTGTGATGCTTTCAGTCTATACCCGCGGGTTATCACGGCCTCTCCTGGCGGCAGGCCATTCGGATACCGTTCCCGCCTTATCTTTACAAGCTCCCCGTTCAGTTCCGGGCCTGCCGCCGAATGTATTGCGCCATCGACACCCCCGCCTCCCATAAGGGAGGAGTTGGCTGCATTCACGATTGCTTCGGCATCCGATTCCGTTATGTCCCCAACCTCGACAGCCAGCATGTGCACACCATAATGGAACTCTCGCATCCTCCTCATGACCTGCCATGGGCATTCGCATTCAAAATACCTTCGAAGCATGATGCCACGATAGGAGGATACTGGATATCATGCGCACCATTGCATTCTTCGCATCATTGCGCACGCGTGCAGGTTTCCTGCGGAATCTGAAAAATTTAAGTATTGCAAGGGTATTTTATTATGAATGTGGTCTTATATCTACGATAAATTTTCCAGAAGCCCTTCACAGCTAAGGATCGTCAAGAAGATGTTCTCCATAGGCATACGTGTTACGAAGCTCTACGATGAGCCTGTACTGATGTGCGGAGACATAGAGATAAGACCGAACACGCTTGCTAAGGCCACAGGCACGGATCGCAGATCCGTGATGAGCGTGATAGAACGCATCATAAACGACGAAACTCTTTATCCCGTATTCTCTCAGCTTGAACCGGTGGCCAACCTCTGGAAGGTAAGTTCCAAGCTCGGCTACGGGGTCATCGAGATACTGCCCGAAAGTGCCTCCAAGCCCGGGATCATAGCGGGCGTTTCAAGCATAATAGCAAAGAGAGGCATAAGCATAAGGCAGGTGATAGTTGATGATCCGGAACTGGTCGAAGACCCGAAGGCTGTTGTCGTAACCGAGCAGAAGGTTCCGCCCGACATCATACCGGAACTGAAATCGGTTGAGGGCGTGCGTGCAATAACCATACTGTGATCGTGCGGTTTTTCTCAAATATAGTTTTGGACGCCGTCTGGGTACAGTATGTCCATCACCCTGGATATGCGATCATCCAGCCTGTCCCTCGTATAGCCTGTAAGGTTGACATGGCCCACCTTTCTCCTGCGCCTGATGCCCTCCTTTCCATACCAGTATATCTCAGCTTCCCCCAGTTCCAGTATCCTCTTCACCTTCTCCTGATCCAGGTCCTGGCCCAGTATATTCACGGATGAGGATGGCCTGTAAAGCACAGGCTTCGGCACAGGAAGGCCGCTTATCGCCCTCACGTGCTCCTCAAACTGCGACACTGACGAGCCGAGAAGCGTGTGATGGCCGGAATTGTGCACCCTTGGGGCATATTCATTTATGATCACCTTTCTTTTCCTTACGTAGAACTCAATGCCCATCACGCCATGGTAATCCAGCGCTTCCATGAGCTTCTTTGCGATAGCCGGCATTGTTAGCTCGTCTGTGGGTGCAACATTGTAGATGAAGATCGCCTCCCTGTTATAGTTGTATGTGGGATCAAAGTAGGTGAAGTTGCCGTCACGATCTCTAACGGCAATTATTGAGGCCTCGTAGTCGAAATCTATGAACTCTTCCACCACGAACCTGTCTCCCTGAAGCCTTTCGCTTACCCCGCCGTCGTAAACGATCTGCCCCTTGCCATCATAACCGCCATACGCATTCTTTATGACCGCCTTTCCCATGTCCCTGGCGTACCTCACAGCCTCGTCAAAGCTGCTGGCAACGTGGTATTCCGCGACAGGAAGGCCGTTGTCGGTAAGAAAATCCTTTTCCTTTGATCGATCCTTCTTCAATTCAACAGACTGTATGCCAGGAAACAGCTTTCCCTGGGACTGCGCATATTCAAGCGCCTCTTCCATTACATGCTCAAACTCGAATGTGACAACATCCGATTGATCTACAAACTTTCTGTATTCCTCGGGGCTGAAATGAGCGTCAGCTATCAGCGATGCCGGGCCAACGCCATTGGAATCCAGCACCAGATACCTGTTGCCCAGCCTGCGCCCCTCGTTTATCATCATGAAGCCAAGCTGTCCTGTGCCTATTATGCCTATGTTCATGCGCATCGTATGCCGTTAAAAAATAAATAATTTAATGGAACATCATGGAAACGGAGTAGGCTGTCTTCACGGTTACGAACAGTATTATTATTATGATGAGCAAGCGTACCTTCCTGCTGTCGAATCTGTGCATCAAGAATGAGCCGGTGAAGCCACCTGCGATGCCACCGATGAGTACAACGATCCAGAGGAGGTAATTAACGCCCCTGAGTATGGCCAGGTAGGAGAGAAAGCCCGAAGCTGAGGAAAACAGGGCGATGAACGCCGATGTGCCTGCTATCTTCTTGTAATCGCTCTCCATGAAGGTGAGAACAGGAAGTATGATCATGCCCCCTCCAACACCGAGAAGCCCTCCGAGGAAGCCTGCAAGAGCGCCGATGAAAATCCCGGTTATGGCGCCGCTTATGCCGGTCAACACAGCATCCTTTTTGCCCTTCTTTCTGCCACTGATCAGGTTGAACAGCGTGTAGGACAGGAAAACGACAAATATGATGAGGAGGTACTTTCTGGGTGTGTGCACGCCTACCATCGCTCCAACAGGGGCCATGGCGACCGCAGGTATCAGGAATATCACCCCTATCTTCCACAGTATGAAGCTGTGCTTTGCGTTGTTCGCCGTTGCGCTGGACAGGGAGAATACATTGAGCAGCAATCCGGCTGCGGCAGCTATGGAAAACGGAATGCCAAATGAATAGTAGATGGGTATGAGGGTATTGGCCGCCCCCACGCCTGATATGGCGAATACCGCTGATAGAATCCAGGTCAGAATGAGTATTATAATGTACAGGGCCCCGATCATAGGCATCATTTCTTGCCGTAGTAATCAGGCTTGCACACAGGCTTTCCGTTCAGCAACTTGGCATCCGCTTCGTATGTGTATTCTCCGCAGACATCGCACCTGACCTTCGCACCGTTTTTCTTCACGGGTTCAAAGGTGAAACCGTCAATCTCCCGGTATTCGAATATCTCCTCATCCTCGAGCGATGAGATCCATTCAAGCACAGGATCTATTGCGCCTGCCGGTATCTCCGATGGTTCGTATCCCTGTTTCCTGTATCTGAAGAAATCTGAAGCCCTGGTGCTGAGTTCATCCATGAAACTGTTGCGTACATGCACGCGGATCGCTTTCCTTCCTGGCCTGTAAAGTATCAATGCCAATTTTCCGTATCCCAGCAATGAGAACAGGCCCTTTCCATAGGTGCATCCGGTTGCAGCCTGTGCACCGTCATTGAAGCAGCCATTCATATCCTCAGGGGACATCTCAGAAAGAAGGTAGGTTCTGTGATCCTTCTCCTTTTCCAGGCCTGCGATCTTCAGAGCATAGGAACCGGCCCTGTAGCCCATGGGCATGTACGGACACTTGTGCCCATGAAACTCGAAAGCCCACTCTGGAATTCCGAAATTCAGTTTCTCCATGCGTTTTCACCGATTTCTAGCATCATATAGATATATTTCTATTTAACTATGCAATGCCATATCATGTTCAGAAAATTATATGTTTCATGAGCCATTATATTAGCATCATGGAATCGTCCTGCAAGGTCATAAAACTGAGAAGCCCCGATCTGAGCGATTACGAGGATAGGGAAAAGATCGTGGAATCACTTGCGTCCAAGGTCAGGCTGGCAATACTGGACCTCATGGTGGAATACGGCGAGGTCTGTACATGCGAACTTGTGCCTGCCCTCGGCCTTTCGCAGCCAACCATCACGATCCATCTGAGCAAACTTTACGAAGCAGGGATTATAGAGAAACGTGAGGTGAAGAAGTTCACATTCTACCACATAAATCCGCGATACAGCGGCATCGTGGAGAGCGTACTCAGGCTAAGATAAATCATACCACGCCTGGTAAAATTGTTTTTATATTGATCTTCGATGCATACTTATGATACTTGTCACTGGATCTTCCGGTCAGATCGGCACTGAACTTGTTCCATACCTCAGGGAGAAATACGGGAAGGACTCCGTCATCTCTTCGGATATAATGGAACCCACAGGGACACAGACAGGGTACATACGTCTTGACGTCACGGACAGGGATTCTCTTGATCGTGCGATCGAGAAGTACGGCATAACAGACATATTCCACCTGGCAGGGATACTGTCGGCCAAGGGTGAGAAGGATCCTGATCTGGCTTACAGGGTGAACCTGAACGGAACATACAATGTGCTGGAGGCGGCAAGGCGCCATTCTCTCGATAAGGTCATAATACCAAGCACCATAGGCGTCTTTGGCCCGGAAACCCCAAAGCGCAATGTGCCCAGCATAACTGTACTGCGCCCGAGGACAATGTATGGCGTAACAAAGGTCGCTGCCGAACTCCTGGGCCAGTACTACTATGAGAAATTCAGACTGGATGTCAGATCGCTGCGCTATCCGGGCATAATAAGCTATATGGCTGAACCCACAGCCGGAACCACAGACTACGCCGTGGAGATATTCTATTATGCGGTGAGGATGAAGAAATACACATGCTATCTGCAGAAGAACAGGAGGCTGCCAATGATGTACATGCCTGACGCTCTGCGCGCCCTTACTGATCTTTACGAAGCAGATTCGAATAAGATCAGCCTGAGGAACGGATACAATGTTCAGGCTTACAGCTTCACGCCAGAGGAACTGTATGGAAAGATAGCGGAGAGAATAAACGGCTTCCAGATCGAGTACAAGCCAGATTACAGAGATGGTATCGCGGCAACCTGGCCTGAGAGCATAGATTCATCAGATGCCATAAAGGAATGGGGTTTCAGGTATGACTACGACCTTGACAGAACCGTTGATGATATGATAGATCATATATCTGAAAAATTGGGAGTGAGCAGAAAGCATCTGGTCTAAGCGAGGATTTCAGACCCTCGTTCCCCAGAATGGGTTATCCTTTCTCTTTATCCTTATAATTTCTTCAAGCGTGTCCATTATTTCCTTTTCCATCGGAGCCCTGCGAAGCTCCTTCACGACGTTCTCGGTTATATCCACATACAGAACGTCGTCCGGGAATATCTGGCGGTTGAGCGTTACGTTGTCTATGGCCACGGCAACCTCAGCAGGTGCGTCCTGGTAGCGAACGCTGACATCTTCGTTCCTTATGCTCTTAATAGTACCGGCATACTTTCCGTCGCCCCTTATCAGATTATCCCCAACCTTGATCTGCCCGGTTTCCACCCTGACACCAACGATGACAGGCTTTGATGCCCTGAATATATACTGCGGGAGTATCCTGATCCTGGATGGAACCGGCATGGACATCTTCCTTCCCTGCAGGAGCATCTTCTTCCTTTCGTCCATAACCTTCTGTGTGTCCTCTACGATCTTGTAAATGATGTCACCGGTTACGATGCTCACATCGGATGAAGACATCGCATCTCTTGCCTCCGGCAGAACAGATACGTTGAAGCCTACGATGATCCTGTTGATAGGATCGGGTAGGGTGGATACATCCATTATGTCCCTCTTCGTGATGTCACCGACCTGGGCCTGCTTTATCTTTATGCCCTGCTTGTTGAGCTCATAGCTTATGGCCTCGAGCGATCCGATTGCTTCAGCCTTTACGTATATGCCCTCCTCACTCAGGGGGATATCAACCTTGCTCTCCTCCTCAATCTCCTTCATGACCTGATCCAGGTTGTCCCTGACAACTATCATCGGTGAACCGGATATAACATCGATCTTATCGCTTATGAGCACCCTTATACCTTCAGCTGCGGATACCTTCTTTACCTCCTTGAGTGCACGCTGCCCCTTTCCGGTGTTAACGAAGAGGGCCTTGACCTTGGTCACCGCTGGGCCGTTCTTCGTATTGACAGCTATCGAATCCCCGACTGAAATGGTTCCCTGATAGAGGACTGCATCAAGGGTGATACCTGCAGACTCCTCCTTTCTCACCTCTATTATTGTGGCATGGCCGTTTATGTCCCTGTACTCTATCTCCCTTTCGAGGAAGCGCTGTGCAAGGCCAGCCAGAACCATGAGTATCTCCGGCACGCCTATATTTTTCTTTGCGCTCACGGGTACTATGGCTATCGTCTTTGTGAAATCTGATATCCTGTCGAACCTGTCCGAGTTGAGGCCGAATTCATACAGCTTGTTCATTATGCTGTAGATCCTGTTGTCCAGTTCGTTGACATATTCCTGCCTCTGTTTCCGTATGAATTCGGTGAACAGGTTGGTCTTAACGTCTGTGAAGAAAGGTATCAGATCGATCTTGTTCGCAGCTATTATGAATGGAGTCTTGAATTTCTTGAGTATATCGATGGACTCAACGGTCTGTGGCATTATGCCTTCATTTATATCAATGACAAGGATGGCCAGATCCGCTAGGGCTCCGCCCCTCGCCCTCATATTCGAGAAGGCAACATGGCCAGGGGTATCAATGAACAGCAGCCCCGGTATCTTCAGCCCCTTCGTGTTCAGTTTTTCCGTTTCCTTCAGGATTCTGGAAATATCAACGGTCGTTGCCGCTATCCTCTGCGTAATGCCGCCTGGTTCCTTACTGGCAACAGAGGTACCCCTTATTAGATCTAGCAGTGTTGTCTTGCCATGATCTACATGGCCTAAAACGCAGACTATGGGCTGCCTCAGCTTGGAGACAGCCTGGCTAGTAGATGATTTCGTCGCCATAGGACCATTCTACTATTTCACTCTCGTTGAAGAATATGGGCATCTCGTGCGAATAGGCTTCGGGGGAATCGGATGCATGTATTATGTTCTTCTCTATGCCCATTGAGAAATCTCCACGTATAGTCCCTGGCTGAGCCTTTGAACCGTCTGTGGATCCGGCTAAGATCCTTACGACCTCTATGGCCTTTGGCCCTTCAAGCACCATCGCAACTATGGGGCCTGATGTTATGTAAGTTACCAGATCCTTGAAGAACGGCTTGGATCTGTGCACCGAATAGTGATTCTCAGCCTGATCCTTCGTCATCTGCATGAATTTGAGTGCGACAACCTTCAGGCCCTTATCCTCCAGCCTGGAGATTATGCGCCCGATCAGCCTTCGCTTCACAGCGTCAGGCTTGAGAAGCACAAGCGTACGCTCCGTCATGATTTTGCCCTCATCTTCTTGAGTTCGTGGTATTCATTTGTCCACTTCACATACCTGGGAACGCGGTTCAGCTCTATCATGTTTTTTCTGCATTTGTTTGAGCAGAAATAGAGTATCGCGCCGTCCTTTCTGACGTACATTATGCCTGTCCCCGGTTCTATTGCCTTGCCGCAGAAACTGCAATTCTTTGCCAATACCATCACCTTATTGAAAGCTTCTTGGCTTCCCTTGCGGTCTCCATGAGCATCAGTATGTCACCTACTCTAACCGGACCCAGAACGTTCCTCGCTATGATCCTGCCCTGATCTCTACCTGCAAGTACCCTGACCTTAACCGTCGTTGCTTCCCCGGTCATTCCCGTTCTTCCTATTATCTCGACAACCTCAGCGGGTGTCGCCTCGTTGGGCATCTATTTCACCTTCACTTCTTTATCTGCTCCAGAGCAGAAACTATGGATTTGTAGAGTTCCTCATTCTTTCCATAGTCAACTATGGATACAGAAGCTGCAGAGGCTATGCCGACCTTTGAGCCAAGATCCGCCTTCTTCTTTACGTAGACGTACGGAACTTTCTTGTCCTCGCAGAGGGATGGCAGGTAGTACACAACCTCAGGCGGGTTAACGTCTTCGGCAATAACCACAAGCTTGCTTTCGCCCCTCTCTATAGACTTTATAACCTCGTTAGTACCCTTCTTGACCTTTCCAGTTCTGTATGAACTCTCCACAAGATCCAGTGCTTTCTGCGAAACGTCTTCGGGAGTTTCAAACTTCACATAGCTCTTTTCCATATCATTACCTCCTTCATTTCAATATACGGGCTTTACCCATATGCCAAACGCATATATATTTTATTTCAAGCGTCATGCATCTGGTATCAAGACCTCGTATGATGCAACGAGATGATGATTTGCCGATATATAACTATTTAGAATGGAATTTTTCGCTGACGCTGGAAACTTTTATAAATTTAGCTTCCATAAGGGAAAACTGCTTGGCTATTTAAAGCTGGGATAGCCTAGCCCGGTAAGGCGCAGGTCTGGAAAACCTGTGCTCGTATAGAGCTCGGGAGTTCAAATCTCCCTCCCAGCGCTTCTTTACTGATTTCTATGTTATGGCGTTATTACAGGCATGCGATCATAAAATGCATTTTCATGATCAATCGCATTATTATCTCGCACAATAACAATATGTTAATTTAGTGTATGCACTGATTCACAGGATGACTCTAAATGCGATGGTCTATGCACCCAACACTCCAACGCTCATCGGAGATCTTGGTGTTAAACACACCGAAACAGAGAGGGCCCTGAATGAGATTGGAAGATCATGCGCTGATAGAATAGATACCGTTATAGTTGTTTCACCTCATTTCATCACCTCTGGCGGTTTCGGCATAGTGGCCAGCGAAAGACCGAAGCAGCTTTACGATTTCTATGGCTTTCCAGATTCATTCTATCTGGTGAAATATGATCCGCCCGGGAACCCGGAGATGGGCGAAATGCTCATACGTGAATTGCTGAAGCAAGGAATACCGGCTGGCAATGCGACCTCCTGGGGCCTGGACCATGGCGCCTGGTCTCCTCTTCGCCTGATGTTTCCTGATGCAGATAAGAGGGTTCTTCCCGTTTCAATTTCGCCAGCACTTGGAGCGGATAGCCACTTGAAGCTGGGAATGGCCATCAGGAAGGTCTCATCGGAGCACGATGCGATGCTTCTTGTAACCGGATCCATAATACACAGGCTCGATCTGTACTCAAAGGGGACTGGAGAGATGCCGGAGGAAGCTCTGAAATACCTGGAACTAGCGGCGAAATATATGGTTGCCGGATCATGGGAGGCTATTTGGAACATTTCCCATGATCTCTTCATCGCGGCCTCCCCGGAAGGCGGTGAATATCCATCCAGGGTACTCGCGGGTTCTGCCAGCAACAGAATGCGCGGCAGGATCATGGCACAGGAACTAGAGTTCAACGCGGTTTCATTGACCACTATCCTGTTTTCTGAGGGTCTACGATGATCAGAAATTGATGCTTAACCAGACATTTTTGCTGTCAAAATTATAGGTAAAAATTATCAGAATGGAGCATCAAATTTTAAATATTGATTTTTAAATCGCGTTTTGTGAAGAGATCATCTGCCCTGGTGGCGGTCATACTTGCAGTCATAATAATAGCGGTTGGTGGGTACAGCTACTACGAATTCGCTAGCACTGGAAATATGGCAATATCCGTTTCAGATCTTCCGAGTTCCAATGTAACTGCCGTATACATAACATTCACAGATGTGGCACTGCACAGCAACACCAGTGGCTGGCAGAATTTCACAGTTGACAAGACCGTCAACATCTATGGTTTAACAACGAGCAATGCCTCACTTCTCGCTAACATATCCCTGCACGCAGGAAAATACACCATGATACGGCTCTATATATCGAAGGTTGTGGTCACCATCGCCGGACAGAACTATACATTCAGTACAAGTGCGCACTTTGCATTCATCAATCATCCATTTACAGTATCGGCACATTCAACAACCAGTGTAACGATTGAATTCGACCTGAGGTCCGACCTCAATCTGCAGTCAAGGATATTCACGCCTTATGTTGGATTTACAACTGGCTGAAATATAGATCGAATGGAAATTTTTACTTTTCTTTCTATAAAAAGGATATTCAACATCATCAAAACTGTAATAGCTGAGGTAGGGAGCGTTATGGAAAGATCTTCCATATATATCTGGTTCGCATAGGTGAATGGAGATGAAATGCTCAAAATGCCAGGCTGAGGCCATCTACTTCGCCAAGTACAACGGCCTGTACCTATGCAGGGAACACTTCAATGACATGATAGAGAAACGTGTCAAGAGCGAAATAAGAAATCAGGTGGATCTCAAGAAACCCATGGTGAGGATATCTGTAGCAATTTCCGGGGGAAAGGATTCGTCCGTCACGCTTTACCTGCTTCACAAGATTCTGTCAAAAAGGAGAAACGTGGAGCTTACGGCTTTCACTGTTGATGAGGGCATCAGTGGCTACAGGCCGGCCGGCCTGGAAAGCGCCATAAAGCTCACTAAAATGCTGGGTGTTGATCACAGCATAATCAGATTCCAGGATTCATTTGGAATGACCCTTGATTCGATAGTGGGCGCAGATGCCTCAAGGATACCTTGCTCATACTGCGGCCCGCTCAGAAGAAAGCTGATAAACGAGATGGCCGAACGCCAGAACGCAGACTACGTTGCGCTGGGTTTGAATCTGGATGACTATAGCCAGTCCATACTTATGAACGTCGCAAAGGGCGATTATGACAGGCTTCTGAGAATGTCTCCTCAGAAGGAGGCCAAGGACGGGCTTGTGAGGAGGATCGCACCCCTGAGATCTGTCCTCGAAAAAGAGGTTGTTCTGTATGCGGTTATCAATGGAATACCCTTTGACAGCAGCTGGTGTCCATATTATTCACGCGCACAGCGCAATATATTCCGTGAGGTAGTCAACACCCTGTCCGAGTACAATCCGAGCACCAAATTCTCCATACTCAAATTCTTTGAGAGGGCCAGATCCGATGTGCAGAGAAATGATAAGGCGCTGGGTAGATGCAGGATCTGCGGGGCACCAACTGAAAACGATGTTTGTTCAGCATGCGCTGCTATGGAAAGCCTCAGAAACGAAAGAAAGGCTTCTGAGAGTGAATTGCATGCAAGATGAACTCAATTCCGCCTTCTTTAGGATTCCGGATCCATGAGCTTCGCTGTCTGCATTGAAAAGAGTCAGGGCAACTTCAAATGTGGTGCATGATAGGTGATTTTTCGTATCAGGCTATCATCATTCGTGCATCGCATTTGCTTGCCCTGGCTACTAATTTCACGACATTTTAATCTGCCCGAATGGAATTTCTAACCGTGGCTGGCACATTAAAAAAGGATGTCATAACATTCTGGGGGCTTGTGTTCTATGCAATCATGGTTATCTCTCCAGCGGGGCCATTTGCCTTTACCGGTGCTTCCGCAATGGATTATGCAGGAAAAACTGCACCCCTGACCTTTTTGATTGGAGGGCTAACCCTATTCCTGGCCGTGATAGCTGTTTATGTCTACAGTGGCCGCATCAGCAATGCAGGCGGATATTACAAATTCGTGGAAGCCACATTCAACAACAGGTATTTCAGCAAGAGTGTCGGATTCTACTATCTCTTCGTTGTTCTCAGCAGCATCATAGGTTCAAGCATACTGCTGGGTTGGTTCACATGGATCGGCCTTGAAACCATGATCGGATATTCCCTGCCTTTCGTCTATGTCATAGCGATTTCATTTGTCACTCCTATAATATATCTGATAGTGGGATATCTATCCCTCAACTACAGCCAGAAGATCGCAGTTACAGTTGGACTCATAGATCTGGCATTCTACCTTGCACTGTCCATCGCCATAATACTGAAATCGCCGTACAATGGACTGCAGTATTTCAACATAATGAATTCAAATGACGGCCTTCACGGATTCTTTCTCGGTATGATAGTTGGTGGATTTGTTGCCTTCTCTGGCTACGGATCCATCGTCGTCCTGGCGGAAGAGGCAAAAATGCCAGCTACGAGCATAAAAAAGGCGATAATTACCTCACTTATCATAATGATCTCCTATGATACATTCGTCATATATGCGAATGTGGCCGGAGCTGGCCCTCGTTTACCCGCTGCTCTTAAGTACTTTGCACCAGGCCTCTTCGTCACAAAGAGCTATTATGGAATGGATGTCACACTGGCAGCATTCTTCGTATTCCTTGTTTCTGCGCTGATATCCACCGTTATATTCGGCAACAGTGCAGCCAGAGATCTTTTCTCACTGGCCAGAGACGGAATACTGCCGCCAGTTTTTGCGAGAGTTCACGATAAATACGGAAGCCCGTACATGGCTGTCATCACCGTGTTCGTGATAGCCATCATAGGCATAGGCTTCGGGCTGATTCCTCTGGTGCATTATTACGGCGAAAATTATGGAATGTATTATCTTCTCGTTATAAACGCAATAGTCGGATCAACCTTCACGCTGGTATACCACATAATAATCAATGAAAGCCTTCCATTCTTCATGTACAGGTTGAGGCAGTTAAAGCCGCTAGTGCACATAGCAGGCCCAACAATAGCAAGCGGCATAATAGGCATAGCCATGTATTATTCGCTGACAGGGCTATCATATCCATTATCGCTGGTATATGCGATAATTCCGATTCTCGTTATACTCTCGCTCTTCATAATATACATAATGCGTAACAGATCCATCAGGATGGATACCTTCACCAGCGTTAAGCAGTAGAGATAAACACTCATCTCAAATTTAAACTGTTCTTCGCCTATCCATCCAGTGATATCTATTATATCCCATTTCGATCTTGTATCATGGAAGAGAACTCGAAGCTTGGCCTCATCGACGTTTTCACAGGTGACGGCAAGGGGAAGACCACGGCTGCATTTGGGCTCGCATTCAGAGCCCTTGGATGGGGTTACAGGGTCTACATACTCCAGTTCATGAAGACCGGCGTGTACGGGGAAAACAAATCTGCAATAATGTTCGATAGAAATCTCAAGGTTGATTTTGTCGGAATGCCGTATTTCATCGCATGGGAAAACGAAATTCCCAAGGAGGATCTCGACAAGGTTAAAAACGTTGTCATCTGCAAGAAGGGGCATCCGCCGGATGACTACAGAAGGGCAGTAAAGGAGAGATTTGACAGATCCTTGGAGGAGCTGAAGAGCGGGAAGTGGGATATGTTCATATACGACGAGATCAACGTTGCACTCTATTATTATCTGCTGAGCATGGAAGAGGTCATGGAGATCTTCAAGGCCAAGCCAGATCATACAGAACTTGTATTCACAGGAAGAAAGATGCCAAAGGAGATCATGGAGAGGGCCGATCTCATCACCGAAGTATCATCGCCCAGGCACCCGTACCAGAGGGGGATACTTGCAAGACGCGGTGTTGACTTCTAAACTTCATCGAACGAAAGGACTGGTTTCCTCGTGGTGGAACGCAATGGCATAATCGAACACACTGTGTTCAATCGACAGCGTATGCCCTGTGGGTTCTGATATTTATTCTGACATGAAAAAGCCAGGTATTCAATCTCCGTTAATACTGTTTGATCTAAAATCCCGCTATATTTTCACCGATTTGAGAGTATACTTGCCTCTTGACAGAGGTACACCGGAAGACTCTCGTAAGGATCCGGCATGCCATAATTTGTGAAATAGACATAGGAAAAATAATTCGAGATGTCCTCGACAGTTGATTCGTCGAGTGATTCGATATCATAGCATATGATGGCAGAACCGGATCTCGGAGTGCCATTAACTATGTTGGAAATATTGGCAGCAGGAGGCACTCCGGGATTCTCGTACAGGACTGTTATGTTGAAGTATTTTGTTATGCCTGATGGGACGGAAGTACCTGGGTTTCCGGCAATGTATTCTGCACCAGTGGATCTGCACATATCTGTTATATTTTCATAATATTGCCCGTAGCTAGCATTGTCCGATACCTCATCCAGAAATATGCCGTTCACATGGTACCAGTCCAGATATTCCATGGTCTGGTTTTTCACAACGTCAATGGATCGGTTGCCGTATGAGGTGTAAATATAGCCAAGTACCAGGATGCCGAGGCCTTCCATCTTCTGAGTCCAGTTGAGGTAATCAGAAGAAAAATTCTGTCCTGGGCCATTGTCCGGATTCATTATGACCATGATCGGAACTTTTGGGAATTGCTGGTGGATCTCTAACAGATAATCCCAGGATCCATTCGGATCAAAATAAAGCGGGATAATAAGACCCGTTGTTTCCGTATTTTTATTCGGAATCGCTGAACCGCTGATCTCATAATAATGATAGCCGATTGCCGCACTGATCAAAATTGAAATTATCAGCAAAATGGAAATTTCTATCCTTCTATTGGCTGGCATGGTGCCAGCATTTAGATGGTAGTGAACAATACATATTTTCTGCTGATTCATTCCTCTTTTCGCAATTTTAAAATCCACGAACCTTTCATTCATGGAACCGATGAAGAGATAGTATTTTCCAACACTATACGCAACTATCAGCAGAATACACGAAATGTAAATAGAAAAGAAGTCCGGTGGAGCTATGTAGAAACATCATCCCTTGATCTCATCCCTGTACATCTCCGAAACGAATTCGGCTA
This sequence comes from Thermoplasma acidophilum DSM 1728, assembly GCF_000195915.1. Classification (GTDB taxonomy): domain Archaea; phylum Thermoplasmatota; class Thermoplasmata; order Thermoplasmatales; family Thermoplasmataceae; genus Thermoplasma; species Thermoplasma acidophilum. The sequence continues at coordinate 1,191,489 of NC_002578.1, forward strand.
TCGCGGGTGAAGCTGTCAGCCCCGGTGATTCTATTCCTATCAAATTGATAAAATTGGGCAGGCCATGATCTGCTTCGTTTCTTATTATGAAGTCTCTGTAGGAACCGGACTGTTCCTTGAGCTGTGGCCTGATGCCAGAGGAATCTTCGTGTATATTATAGTCCGATATGGATGGGAGGAATCTCCTAACGGATGCTATGAAATCCATAACATCGGACTGTACGCGATAATCCAAACGAACGACATGATAGGCATTTGGCCCTAGTCTAACCGAACCGGAAAGATCTGGCGTTAGATGTATTCCAAGGCCAGAAGCTTCCGGTATGGGATAGACAAGCATCCTCACAGGGGGCTTTCCGGATATCCTGAAGTAATCGCCCTTGACATAATTGAGACGGTAGCCAAGGGCATCTACATCAAGGCCAGCCATTTCTGCTATCCTGTCTGAATGAAGGCCTGCAGAATTTATTATTGTATTGCATGCCACAGAAAATTTCTGGCCGGCACTTATACCATCTATTATGTATCCCTCTTTTGACTGCCTAATTCCCGTCACCTCTGTATTCAGAGCGACGATACCGCCATTTTTCGTGAAACCGGCATGAAAATAATTCATCAATTCAGTAGGCTCGATTATTCCAGTGGACGGAACATAGATCGCTGCTTCCGCTTTGATGGATGGTTCCATCCTTTTCACGCCATCACCGTCCAGCATCTCAAGGCCTTCTATTCCATTGTTATTCCCATTCCGCATTAGTCCTTCGAGTTCTCTCAATTCCCGGTCTCCATTGGCAACGATCAATTTTCCAAGCCGTTTACAAGGTATTCCATGTTCCCTGCACAGCTGATACAGCATCGCGTTTCCTTTAATGGATAATTCTGCTTTCAGCGATCCCTTTGGATAATATATGCCGGAATGTACAACTCCGCTGTTATGGCTGCTGGTTTCAGCACCTATAATTTTGTTCTTTTCGAAGACGTATACGGAATCACTGTATTTTGATAATTCAAATGCTACGGCTAGGCCAACAACGCCGGCCCCGATGACCACAATGTTTGCCCGTTCCATCTTATGCAGGCAAATCATCGTGAGTAATATATCTTCTTACATCTGAAGGGCTTCTGTTTCCATTACCGAACATGAAGATGACGGTTTGGTGAAAATCAGATCCAGAGTTTTTATTTCCATTCTCCCTCACCTTCCATCTTCGATTAAATATCTAGTCTTCAAAATTCTTTGAATAATTTCGGGCAAGTTCCATCGTATCTTTCGAGTTCATCCATTTTCATTCCGGTCATAGGTTTGAGCCTTGCAACCTTCATAAGTGGTATGATTCAGAATTGCTTCAGGTTTCCATAACAACATCTAATGGAATCGCCGCTGGCAGTTTCTTATCATACAATTGACATCGAAAAATTTTGCATCAAAATTGGTAGAGGATAGGTAGGGATTCGAACCCTAGTAGATGGGATCTGCAGTCCCACGCATGACCTCTCTGCCACCTATCCGCATTAACGGCAATTGTTCAACGATATTTTACTCTTTCCACAGCGAAATAGTCCGGCGACTGCGTGGATCTATGTCAGCCCTACAGCTCTCTCATAGTTAGCTACCATTTCATTGGCGACCGACCATATGGTCAGCTCCTGATCAAATATTGCGTATCTTTCATTGATGAAAGAAGTATCGCTGATGAAATCTCCCTCAGAAAACCCACCAATCACGATGAGAATATTGGCGTTGCTTATAAATTCTGAAGGCTTTCTCATTTCACCCTTAGGGTGTAGAAGTATCGTTCTATCCCTTCTTATAGAATTTATAAGATCCCCCAAACTAGATTCTTCCATGGAAAGCAGCTCCTTTCCATTGTTTGTTATTATCCTTTTTTCAAACAGATCCTCGAAAAGCCCTATGAATCTGTTGTAAGATTTTGGCATCCTAGTTATAGGGCTTATGCGTATCACCTGGTTATTTCTTGTATGAACATATGTTCTAAGCTGATTCTTATGGTTAAGGATCGATTCCTGTGTCATTTCCAGAAGCAGATAGATGATATCAGGTCTGCCCCGACGCTTTGATTCATTTGGAAAGTAGCGATCAATGGACGTATGCATATAGTTTGAGTCAAGTATCATCCTGTCCACGCGCTTGTTTCTCTTTTTTGCAAAACGCCTTATTGCTGGGTCAGCCTGCATCTCTTCAGGTATTGTCTCAAGCTCAGCGTCTGCTATTACCAGATGAAGCATGTCGATGGATGTTTATCAGAGATATTATGTTTCTTATTCGCTCCGTGAAGTCGCTATTCATTCAGGAAATTCGATGATGGATGTTGGCTATTTCCTCAGAAACAAGGTTAATATATCAATTGATACTTTATATATTATGATAACTGGTAAAGCTTATTCAGAAAGATCTCACATTTCGCATTCGGCTATCACTCAAAAGATTCTAGAAAATGGAGGTAGATCTGTTGGAAAAATTGAATGAAGAAACCGGACAATCGTTCAACGATTCATCAATAAAGAAGCTGCTATTGATAATTGACGAACTGGACAAAAGTGGTATTCTGGATATAATCTATAGGATGGCCAAAGACGAGGAGATCATCAGTTCAGTTAAAAGGATCCTTTCGAGCGGCTTTCTGATGAACATAATTGACAATTCTGACATAATAATGAACTCGTTAACAACCATTGATCTAAGCATGTTTCCGCACTATACAAATGCTGTTAAATCAATTGAGACTGCAATAAAAACTGAAGATGTAAGGCCAGTTGGAGGCCTGACGGGTGTCCTTGATAAGATCAGGGATGAAGACACTCAAAAGGGAATAGGCATCGTATTCTCATTGTTAAGGAGCTTGGGAAGGACATGTTCCGAAGCAGAAGGCTGTCCATTTAAGGATGATAATGCACATCTGAAATAGATCTTATTTCAGCGTATTAGTTCTTAGATCCGGAATTCATGCCTTCGGAAGATCATGCAACTATGTCCTGATTGAGCGGAAATCAAACAATACACATTTTACATTGGTTTGGGACCTTTTACTTCAAAAGCTGAAATGAATTGCGAAAGGATAATAAATACGAGGATAATAATGAACGCATACCCATAGGCAGTGGGGAATCTAAGCCTGATAGGCCATCTGAAATGGATGGCACGAGACGAAGCCGAGTCTTCGGGTGCCCGAAGCAGGAAACGTCGATGAAACAGGAACCTACCATAATAAAATATTGGTAGGATGCCAGCTTGTGGAACCGGGCTAACAAAATTGAGTAGGGTGGACTGCCCCGAATTTACGCCTGCTGTGGCTGAATTCTTATTATGGTTCCTCATGATGCATGGCAGGAACCTCTCAGATGAACAATGGGAGGAGTTGGATGCAAGGTGAAAAAATGATACCAAATAAAGATGATGCTGAGGAATTTGCGAATAAAGCTAAAAATGCCGTGAATTCAGGAGATTATGATGGCGCAATAGCAGATATAGAGAGGGCCATAAAAGCGAGCCCGCGAAGCGTTCCTTACCATCTGATAAAGGCTGACGCTCTTTACAGAAAGGGTGATTATGAAGATGCCCTCGATGTGTTGAACTTTGCGGAAACGATTGAAAAGAATAATCCTGAGCTGCTTTCGCTCAAAAGCATATGCTACGGGTCTCTGGGAAAGTTCAACGAATCCAAGATCGAGGCGACCAAGGCAATAAAGGCTGATCCAAACTATCCGTTCGCCTATTACAACAGGGCCAAGGCAGAACAGTACCTTGAGGAGTACGATATCGCCAAGAAGGATCTGCAGAAATATCTTGAAATGCAACCCAACGATCCAGACGCCTACATGGATCTTGCCGATATGGAATATCACGAAGGTGACTACAAGAAGGCACTTCAGCACGTGAATACTGCAATAAAGAAAGATAAGGAGAGCACAGACGCACACGACCTTAAATTGAACATACTTCTTGCGCAGAAGGATATAGAGAACTATCTTAAGGAGCTGCTGGAGGCTTTCAAGGATACAGAGGATTTCAAATACATAGGTACGCTCGTTGAGACCCTTAAGAGCGTTGGATCTTTCGATACCGCAGAGGACATTTTGAAGGAATTCATAAAGATCTACAAGGATGAACCATTTCTTTATGATGCCCTTGCAAGGGTGTATTACGATCAGGATAGGAAGGATGATGCATACAGGACATACGAGGAACTTCTGAAATCCAATGATGATAGGGAGGCAAAGATATACTGGTTTGATTTCCTTCTGGACGACGGGTCATATGATCGTCTGATTGGTGAGATAGAGAAGAGCGGCCTAAAAGATGACGAGGTGCTGGAGATAAAGTACATTGCTGAGGATCAGAAGGGCGATCACAAAGCTGCGCTTAGCACGGCAGATGATCTGTTGAAGCTGGATAGAACACCTTACAACACGAGCCTTTACGGTTCACAGCTTAGAAAGCTCGGACGCCTTGACGAGTCCATAAAGGCACTATCAGAATTCGATGACGATCCAGATGTTGCCTATGAGCTGTTTCTTGCATACATGGACAGGGGCGATGTCCATTCTGCTTCGAAATATCTCAAGACGTCCATAGAGAATAGTGAAGATGACGATGACGTCATATCGAACGTACTGGAAGGAGTGTCGAAGATGATGGATCATTCCGATTTCCAGAGCGTCAATGACTTCCTGGATGGACTTGGAAAGGAGAACGATAACCTCTATATACTGACGGAGGCAATGCATGCAATAAATTCCGGTGTATTCGAAGGTTATGAGAAGGGTAAGGAAAAATTCCTCGGACTCGATGAACACAAGGAAGAGGTCTGTGAATTTGCGAACAATATAGTAGAGCTCACGGAGGGGAAGGCAAAAGCGTTCCTTGAAAAATTCATAGAGGATAACTGCGGAGAAAATGAAATGGAAGAGTAAGAAGATACAAACGAATGTATCTAAAATACCATTTATATTTCCAATGCATTCTGAAACGTGGAAGTTAAGAGGATAGTTGATCCGGACCAGATCGATGGCTTTCTTGATGTTATAAAATCTGCATGGAAGGCCGAATCAGTTGACGGTGCTTTTAGGGATACAATCGCTTCGATGAGGTATCACGGTGGTCTGCTTCTAGGTGCCTTCGATGATGATGGAAAGATCATCGGCATGTCATTCGGTTATCCTGGGTTCAGAAATGGAAAATTATACCTGTATTCCCACATGGCCGGGGTCGTTGAGAACAAAAAATACTCAAACGTAGGATATTCTCTGAAGATGAAACAGAGGGATCTGGCCGCATCCATGGGCTATGATCTCATCGCATGGACATTTGATCCTTTCAACCCTCTCAATGCCTATTTCAACATTTCAAAACTTGGGGCAATAACTCGCACATACATTAAAAATTTTTACGGCGTCATGAACGACGGAATAAATCGTGGAATGCGTACTGACAGGGTCGTGGCAGAATGGTGGATAAACCTTCAGATCGATAGAAACTGTGAAATTATAGACTTTTTAAACGATGTAGATAGATATTCTGAAATCAGTACTATACATGAGAGTTCATGCCTTGGCTTCTACGTGCCACCAGATATATCCTATTTCCACAAATATCCAGACCTGGGATCTAAGTTGAAGGATGCTGCCTTTGAGGTTTTCAATGCCCTCTTCAGCAAAGGATATGCCATAGTTGCCTATAAAAGGGGGAAATCCAACTATTTTGTGTTTAAAAGAATTGAAAACTTAGGCAAGAGAATTTTTGATCCAATAGTAAAATGAACATTCGAATCATTCAATAATTTCATATCCAGGTGGAATGGCCCAATTGCTATTAATATTGCAACATCTGTTTTTATCCTTTGTTTTTGTCCATGACCATGAATGTGATTTTTTTGAAATAGGGATCAGATAACAGCGCTCACTTAAATTTTGCAACATCTAGGCGATATCAATTGATAATTTGATCTATTATATATTCTGTTCAAAGTGATAATAAATCATTTTTAAATAAAAAAGATGAATAGTTAAATCATGTCTGACGTGAAGATTCTGATCCTGGGCGGTAGGTTTGGAGGCCTGCAAACAGCCTACGACCTCAGGAGATATCTGAAGAACAAAGCAGATATCAAAATAATAGAAAAGAACAGGTACATCTATTTCAGGCCGGCCCTTCCGCATGTCGGGATAGGCCTGGAGCGTGCGGAGGATCTGCGCATAGATCTTGCGCAGGTGCTGCCAGATAGAGGGATTGGGTATATACAGGGAACAGTGACAAAGATAGACCCAGAGAGAAGCCTTGTGGAGTATTCCAGAGAGGGATCTGGTGGTTACAAGGAAAAATATGACTTTCTTGTGATCGCCCTGGGCGCGCATCTCGCAAGCGAACTGATAGCTGGCTTTGATAAATATGGGTCAAGTGTGTGTGAGGCTGATCTGGCGGAAAATATGTGGAAGAAGCTAAGAGATTTCAAAGGAGGAAATATAACACTTGGTTCTGCTAAATTCATCCAAGATACAAAGAACAGACCAACCAATACGCCAGACAGATATGCACCGATAGCGGATTCTGCCTGTGAAGGCCCTGTTTTTGAGATGTCAATAATGCTCTATGATTACTTCAAGGCAAGGAATATGCTGGACAAGGTCAAAATGACCGTATACTCTCCCGGCGAATATCTTAGCGATCTTTCGAGAACAAGCAGGTCTACTGTAGCGGCCATGTACAAAGGCATGAACATTGAGTTGGTCGACAACTTCGTTGTGAAGGAGGTAACAGAGAAGGAGGTAATAAGCGAGGATGGAAGGCGGCTTCCGTCGGATATAAGCTTCATCCTGCCACCATACACCGGGCAGAAACTTGTCAAGGATGCGGGCCTTGGCGACGATGTTGGCTTCGTACTGACAGGTACGGATATGAAGTCCGTGAAGTACGATAACGTCTATGCTGTGGGCGATGTGAATGCGCTCATAGTACCAAAGATGGCGTTTCTTGCCGTTAAGACCGCACGGATAGTTGCCGCAAACATAGCAAACAGGCTGGGCATGTCGATCCCTGTGGAGGTATATGATCCCAAGATAGTTTGCGTTGCGGACAGCCCTTATGGGAATTATGCCGTGGCCGTGACGGATTCTACATTTTATGGCGGAAACGTCTCGGAAGCAATACCATCTCCGGCTAACCATCTGAAGAAAACCCTGTTCACAAGGTACTTCCTCTGGAGCAAGGGCGACCTTGCCATGGATAAATATCTGACAAGCTGGTGATAATATGTCGTTGTTGAGTCAATTGGATAATTTGAGCAAGATTACCCCTGAAGATATCGAGATAATGCAGAAGCTATCCAGGATTGCGCAAAAACTTCAGAAACTTGGATTGCTGGATGTACTGGAAGGAGTTCTGGATGATGATCGGACTATCAGCGCCATAACATCATTCCTGACAAGCGACACGATGCTGGAAATACTGGTTAACCGTGATAACCTTGTAAAACTGGTTGCGCTGCTTTCCAAGAATGAAACATATTCGAACTTATCGGCAATACTGGAGAAGCTGAGCTGATCGAGCATTTTCAATATCTTATTTTACTCTTTTTCAGACCCAGAGAGAAAGGAAAAAGTAAATAAATGGGTTATAGATTGCGTTAAAATCAGGTGTAAGAATGGCACGAATGCACACAAGAAAGAGAGGAAGATCAGGTTCAAAAAAAGTTTACGGCGTTCAACCTTCATGGATACAGTACAGCAAAGATGAGGTTATAAACACCATAGTTAATCTTAAGAAATCTGGTGTACCTCCCTCCGTCATAGGTATAAAACTCAGGGATCAGTATGGAATACCCACCGTCAAGGCGGTTCTCGGAATGAAACTCGGAAAGGTTCTCTCAGAGAAAGGGCTTAAGGATGACGTGCCAGAAGATCTCGGGAACCTCATAAAGAGATACAACAACGTTGCCAAACACGTGGAATTGAATCCCAAGGATCAAGCCAACAAGAGGGGAAGGGATCTCATCATGGCCAAAATGCTCCGCCTCGTGAAATATTACAAGAGGACAGGAGTACTTGACGAGAAATGGAACCTAAGTAAGGTTCTGAGATGATCGAAGATCTCATACCAAAGGATCTTTATGATAAATACGCTGAGGCCAAGGATCTGATCCTTGGATCAGATTTTTTAAGGGTAATAGTGCATTATGATGGTGACGGCACAAGTTCCGCGATAATACTCACCAACATGCTGAAGCGCCTCAACAAGAGGTTTCATCTTAGCTATATCAAGGAACTAAACGAAACTGGATTCCGATCACTTATAACAGATGACACAACTATAGTCGCCGACGCCGGATCCGATCAGCTGAGATTTGTACCGGAGAAGAAGAACATAATCGTTCTGGATCACCATTTTTATACAAAGGCCGACTGGAAGGGCATGAATATAAATGCCAGGGATTATGGAATAGACGGCACACATGAAGCATGCGGTTCCACCATGTCGTACATGATGGCGCTGGTTATG